>JAGDMF010000038.1 GCA_017860455.1 Bacteroidota bacterium | reverse complement strand
TGCGGAAGTTTGCTGCGTTTGTATGCCTGTGCTTTCACTTAAAAGCATACGAATATCGCCTGCTTTCATATTTCCTTTTTCTTCTAATTCTTCCCCTGCAATAAATTCAATTCTTGTCGGAATGTCCTTTATGGTTCTGGAACTTCGGGTAGATGAAATCACAATTTCGTCCAATTCGTCTGCATTTGATTTGAGAAAAATCTCTATCAGGTTTGATGTTGTCAACGGAAAATCAAACGTGTCTTTTCGTATTTCATAACCGATATAACGAAATTCAATTATTTGCTTTCCGTTCGGAATGTTGATTAAAGTTATTAACCCGTCAATGTCTGCGGTTGCTCCTGTTGCCGTTCCTGATAAAATAGCTGTAGCACCGATTAACGGTTCTTTTGTTTCGCTGTCTTTTATGACCGCTTTAAATGTATTCTGTCCGAATACGGTATTTATGTTGAATGCTACCATTAGTAGCAAAATGATTTTAAACTTCATTGCCTAAATGATTATTAATGTTTGAAAAATAAGAATTGGCGGTGCGTAGCACCGCAATTTGTTATTGTGCCGAAGGCACGGAAACATTAACTAATTTTGGGCGGTTTCCAAATGGAAGAGAAAAAGTCAGACGTTGTATTTTCCTTGTAAATAGAAACTTTTTTGTCTGAATAAGTGAGGATAGAGTGTATTGAAAAATTTGCTATTGGAAAAGTGAAACCTAAACAGGTATTGCAACTCATAAATGGTGAACAACAATCGCTGCAATCTTTGTCATTTTGATTGTCTTGTGATTGTTCGGTTGTTTGCTCCTGAAAACATTTGTCCTCCACCAAATTTGGTACTGCTGTCAGCAACAAAACATAAAGGGCTAATATGAAGGAGAAATATTTCACGCTGCAAAGTTAGTATAATTCATTATTTGATTGTCCAATCGTCATTATCATTTTCATTTTCATTAACAGTTATCTTACTGATAACAGTGGTTCAACCCCCTGTTTTTCGGACAGGGTTATATTTAATTTGTGACTGCAAATATACATTTTTTTTTAATTTGAAATACATTCAAGAAAGTTTTCATTTTTTTCTAATTTTTCTTGTTCTAATAACCTAGTTTTAATCTCATAATAAGGGATTAATAACTTAAATTTGTTTCTCATTTTTTTTAAATTTACCGTTCTTTCTACCCAACCGTTATTCCAACATGACCAAAATATTGATGGAGATAAGTTTGCAATGGAAGAATGGAGCCTTCTTTCATTGTAATACTCATAGAATAGATCTAAATTTGTTTTTAGTTCGTCCAATTACCAGAAAACATATCGATCTAAATGTCTTGAAAGTATTGAATGAAAGCTTTCTATATGTCCATTTTCTTGAGGTGTATATGGATGAATAAACACTTGACCGATTCGATTTAGTGCAAAAAAATTTTGGAGTTTTTTTGCACTAAATCTCTTGTCATTGTCATTACGTAATTCAATCCTGATAGGTTGGTTTAAACAATCATAAGGTTGTAAATATTGTTCAATAATCTCTTCCCACATTTGTTTAACATCTTCATTTTTAATTTGGTAGCCCTCTTTTCTATTTAAGCAAAATCTATTAAATGTATCAATTACGGTTAAAATATAAACATGTCTTCTGTGTTCCTCGACCCATACAAATTTAATATCCATTTCCAATATTTCTAAAGGTCTGGTAGGAAGTACTTTTCTAAATTTTACGTAAGTTTTTTCTTGTTTTACTGGTTTTTCTTTCAAAAGAACCTTCTCTTTCATTAAACGATATACTTTCTTATGATTGATAATGTACCCTTCTAAATTAAGATGAGTGGAAAATTTGTCATATCCATAATCAAACTCAGGTAATGTTTGTAAATGCTTTATTAAACCTTGTATTTCTTCATTTGAGACAGCCTCAACGCCTCCTGGATCCACTTTTAAGGTAAAAGTGGATCTACGAGGCGTTCGCTTCTTTTTGGGTTGATAATAGAGCTGATGCTTTGTCATTTCTGCAATAGAAAGGGCCTTATCCCTATGTAATCCTTTAACGATGAAAGACTTCACTATTTCTTTTTTTTCTCCAAGAGAAACTTTTTTTTTAAAAGTTCTTGTTGAAGCTGACCTTCCAACTCTTTCTCTGCTACGATTTTTTTTAACATAGCATTTTCTTTTTCTAACTGGCGAATTCTTTTTATGTGTTCTTTTTTCATTCCATGATCAAATCCGGAATCGCCCATTTGATCAAACTTCTCTTTCCAGGAATAATAACTAGCTGGATAAATGCCATATTTTGAAAGAGTTAAATTCAAACCTTCCGATTCAACTTCATTCAAAATCTTTAACTTTTCTTCTTTTGTAAATGTTCTTTTTTTCATACTGTAAAATTATAGTTTTTATCTATAATCCAGTCTGAATTTTCAGGGGGCTAAAACAACAGCGTTTGCTCCTGAGTCTGTGTAAGTTCCATACCCATTGACAAATACGCCTTTAGCTCCGTCTTTCTGATTTGTCATTGCGTATAAAATAGCTTCGTCTTCCAAGTCGTTTTGTCCTGTAAAACGATATATTTTGTCAATAACGATGTCGTTCAAATCAACTTTTTCGCCTCCTTTTTTGTAAGATATGTTTTCTTCCAACAAGTTAAAGTCTTCTGTATAACCACGTTGTCTTAGTATTTCTATTACTTCTGATAATGTTTTCTCTGTTGATAGCATAGTGTTCTCTATATAGATGTTTATAAATGCAAAGTTAAAAAAGCGTTGGGAAAAATGGCTCTTTGGATTTTGCCGAAGCGTGGGCTTTTGTGTGTCGGGGCAAAAGCCAATGTGCCATTGTGCGGTGGCAAAAAATTGAATAAAAAAATGTGCGGTGGGGAAAAGAAAAAATACAGAAGGGTCGGCAAGGTGTGTCGGCTTAGTTCTTGTCCGTTTGTAATATGGTCTGTATGTCTTTGTTTATCTGTCAAAATGGTATACGCTTCTCTTGTTTGTCTGTCCGTTACTGTCAGGGTTGCACGGTCTTTTTACGCTTGCTGCTAACATGTTTATAACCGTAACTCTTTCCTCACTTCATTACATTTATCTCCCATTATAGGTTGGATAACCGTATATTTTATTGCATTTTTGTTTTAAATAATTACAAAAATAGCTTTTTTAAAGTTTGTCTGAAGGACTAGTGAAATTATTAGAAATTCGAGTGTGATAAAATTCGGGTGCAAATATAATTAAATGTTTTAAATAATCAAGAAAAAAATGTGCTAATGAAAAAAGGGACAAGGGGAAAAGTCGGCAGACGGCAGTCAGCACTGCTTAGGGGATGACGGATCGGGCAGAGCGACGGAGGAGCTACTGCCCGGCCGATCAGACCCTTGCAGCGAAACGAGGAGTATGGGCCGGAGACCGACGGCGAGCCTGCGAGCCGGAATGCCCAAGCTAATAAGCTAATAAGCTAATGTGCTAATGTGCTCATGTGCTCATGTGCTCGAATGCTCGTGTGCTCAAATGCTCATGTGCTCAATTGCTCGTGTGCTCAATTTTTCATTCTTCATTTTTCATTTTTCATTTTTCATTTTTCATTATTCATTTGTCCTTCGTCTTTAGAGATAATTTCGCAAATAGGCATTGATCTCACTTCGTTTTATTCCGAGATTTTTTTCAATGACATCATACATTTGGTCACCATACTGTGCTTCAATGATCATTTTCTTTACAAGTGGCATTCCCCCTTTTTTATAGGCTATGTCACATATTGTTGCCATTATGATATACATATAATTGGTTGTGTCATCCACAAACCAACTGATCTCACCAGAAGAATTCTCTTTCCATTTTGGATCGTGTGAATATTGTTGATGGTCATCCAAATACGCCCCAATAAGGCTTATTCCTAAATCAATTTGTGGATTCTTCTGTAAGAAATTTTTGAGTCTTTCTGCATGAAATTTATACGGTTTTTCCAGATGCTCTCCAAAATAGGAACAAACACCTTCGTCAAATTGTGAATTTTGATTTTTTCCCCTCAAATCATAAATCAAAATATGAATGATTTCATGAAGCAATTCTTCACCATTTTGTGTATAAAAAATAGTTCTGGAATCATTCAATGCAAAACCTCTCTTTCTAACTTCGTTAATTGACACAAAATCATCCATTCCAATGCTTATTCCTAAAGATGCTAACATATCAGTATAAGTGGGAAATAAATAGTATTGAATCGGACTTATGTCATTTAGCCCCCATTCACTGGCCAATTTTTGAGCACGATCCAATAACTTATTAGCATTATCATTATTAAAACTATAATGATCAGGATAATAAATTTGAAGCCATTTTAATTTTTTTTGATGGAATTCCGATTTATTTATCGTAAAAGCATTGTACAATTTATAACCTTGTAAAGTTTGAACAACAAAAATGGAAAATCCAATAACAATTTCAGGATTTTTAGAATAGTTTGAAAAATAAACTGAATTGATCTCATATAATGTATCGTTTCTTTTCTCTATTCCGATTAAATATTCCGGTAATAAGTAATAAATACTTGGTGAATTTAAAATTAAATCCGGGGATTTATATGCCTGAATTTCACTATCAGCCCAATACTTGTTTGTATTGATAGTAGTATCACCCAAAATTAGCTTTTTAAAAAGATCATTCTGATAATTTTCCCAAAAATGGTATATCTCTTTAAATACTACGCTACTCGTATCAACATCATTTCTAATATAAGATTTCCGTTGTGCAAATAGACCCAAATTACAGATTAAGAGAAGAATTAAAAGAGCTTTACTTTTCATTTTATTTCGTTTTTCAATTACAATAATTTAATAGTAAGATATTTTAGATTATAAATTTCAGGGAATTTTAAAAAAAATATTGATTACATCTATCCTATTTTCTTTTTCATCTACTCCCTCCCTGAATGAGTCTGCAAATGTATAAATAAAACCGGATTGCTCGAATGCTCGAATGCTCGAATGCTCGAATGCTCGAATGCTCGATTGCTCGATTGCTCGATTGCTCGATTGCTCGATTGCTCGATTGCTCGAATGCTCGAATGCTCGATTGCTCGAATGCTCGAATGCTCGAATGCTCGAATGCTCGAATGCTCGAATGCTCGAATGCTCGAATGCTCATGTGCTAATTTGCTAATTATTCATTATTCATTATTCATTATTCATTTTTCATTTTTCATTTTTCATTTTTCATTATTCATTATTCATTATTCATTATTCATTCGTCTTTCGTCTTTCGTCTTTCGTCAATAAAAAAAAAGCACCCCAAAAGGATGCTTTTTTTTATAAAAAATCTTTAGATTCTACTTATTTTTTAAGATTGTGTTTTTTAACAAAATCTAAAAGAACAGTTTCTAAAGTTGGAGTTCCAATTTCTTGAAGTTCGTAACCGATTTTAACAACAGGTTGTTTGATGTTTACGAAACGTGGAAGGTCAATAGGAGTACCAATAACAACTGCATCACAAGGAGTGTTAGCAATAGTTTGTTCAAGGTCTTTCATTTGAGCTTCACCATATCCCATAGCTGGAAGTAATGTTCCAATGTTTGGATAATGTTCGAAAGTTGTAGTTAAAGAACCAACAGTGTAAGGTCTTGGATCGATAAGTTCAGTAGCACCATATTTCATAGCAGCAACGGTACCTGCACCGATTTTCATTTCACCATGAGTTAAAGTTGGACCATCTTCAACAACTAATACTCTTTTACCTTTGATTAATTCTGGTTTATCAACGGTTAAGATAGAAGCAGCGTCGATTTGGATCGCTTTTGGATTAATTTTAGCAAGGTTAGCTCTAACAGTATTGATATCAGCTAAAGAAGCAGAGTCAATTTTGTTAATAACGATAACGTCAGCCATTCTGGCAACTACTTCACCTGGATAGTAGCTAACTTCAGCACCTGGACGCAATGGGTCAGCAACACCTACGTATAAGTCTGGAGTATAAAAAGAGAAGTCATTGTTACCACCATCCCAAAGAACGATATCACAACCATCTGGATCGTTTTCAGCAGCGCGAAGGATAGCTTCATAATCAACACCTGCATAGATTACGTTTCTTTTTGTAACTACGTGTGGTTCATACTCTTCCATTTCTTCGATGGTACAGTTGTGTTTTTTAAGATCTTCAACTGTAGCAAATCTTTGAACTTTTTGTTTGTTCAAATCTGGATCATAAGGCATTGGGTGACGAACAGCAACCACTTTTAATCCCATTCCTACCAAATACTCAATAATTCTTCTTGAAGTTTGAGATTTTCCACAACCTGTACGAGTTGCACCAACTGCGATAACAGGTTTTGTAGATTTGATCATGGTGTCGTTTGGTCCCATTAATACGAAGTTTGCACCTGCAGCATTAACGATAGCACTGATTCCCATAACATAAGCATAAGGTTTATCACTATATGCAAAAACACACTCGTCAACGTTGAATTTTTTGATTAATTCAGGAAGTTCAGATTCTTTAAAAATAGGAATACCACTTGGATAAAGATCTTCACCTGCCAATTCTTTTGGATAAGGTCTTCCGTCAATTCCGGGGATTTGTTCAGCTGTAAAAGCAACAACGTTATAATTAGCGTTGTGTCTGAAATACGTATTGAAGTTGTGGAAATCTCTTCCTGCCGCTCCAATAATAATCACGTTTCTTTTCATAAAATTTTGATTTTAAGTTATATAAATAATTATAAAGTATTTTCTAGAGGTGGGCAAAGATACTAAAAAATTTTCAACTAACCATTCCTATTTATAAAAATCTATCAATAACTTTTTTTAATAATGAATAGCATAATTCAAAATATTTTATAACTTTGCAGAAATATTTTAAACACATTTTATAAATCAAAACACAGCCTTTATGAAAAAATTTATTGCATTTTTCGTTTTTATTTCCCTATTTGTGGGAATTACTGCTCAGGAAGAGGAATTTCAGGTACCCAAAAAATACAAAATTAAAACTGAGGAGGATTGTACCAAGTATAAGGAGGATTTTAAAAAATGTGTGAATTGGTTATTAGAAACTCCGTTAGATCAGGATGTAAAAAAAAGAAAATCGGCTACCGCATTTTTTATGGAATGGCTTACCGTTACTGAAACTGTAACCGTTCAAATGAATACTGATGTTGTTAAATTTGGCGATGATGGAAATCTTATGATCATCTTTATGGCTGCTTGGGCTAAAGATGTCCTTGAAACTGAAGATAATCATAAAGATATACTAAGAGGTAGTTTAATTGGGATCAATGCCATGATCGATTTTTACGAAAAAAATAAAGATGTTATGGAAAAAAATAGTGACATTGAGAAATATATCAAATTAAAAGCAAAAGGAAAGTTAGAGGAAACAATAGCTAAAAAAATCAAATAATTATTATCTTACATTTACTAAAATCAGATGCTATTTAGTTCTCCTTTATTTTTGTATTTATTTCTCCCGATTACTTTATTGGGATACTATTTAATGATCCCTAAGCTAAAAAACTACTGGCTCCTTGCAGCCAGTTTAGTTTTCTTTGCCTGGGGAGGCGTTACTTTTACTTTTATTCTTGTCGGATCGATTCTTCTCAATTATATTTTTGGATTATGGATTCAAAAACAAAAAACTTCAGGAAAAGGAAAACTACCCCTTATCTTAGGAGTTTCTACTAATATTGCCATACTCGCTGTATTCAAATACACCAATTTTCTGGTTCTGAATTTGAATCAGTTACTGGATTGGATCCATATTCCACTCATTCCACAAACACACATTATTCTTCCCATTGGAATCTCTTTTTATACGTTTCATTCGCTTTCCTATTTAGTTGATATATATCGAAATAAAGCAGTTGCTCAACGAAACTTTTTCGATTTATCACTCTATATTACCATGTTTTCACAGCTTATTGCCGGCCCCATTATCAGGTATAGTGATGTAGATCAGCAATTAAGAGGAAGAACCCATACCCTTGAAAAATTTTCTTATGGGATTGAAAGGTTTCTGATCGGATTGGGTAAAAAAGTGCTTCTTGCGAATACCTTTGCCAAAATTGCTGACCAGATTTTTGCCACTAATCCGATGGATTTAAGTGCTCCATTGGCCTGGCTTGGTATTATTTGCTACACTCTTCAAATCTACTGTGATTTTGCAGGTTATTCCGATATGGCCATCGGATTAGGACGCATGTTTGGTTTTGAATTTATGGAGAATTTTAATTTCCCCTATATTGCAAAGTCTGTAAAAGAATTTTGGCGTAGGTGGCATATTTCTCTTTCTTCTTTCTTTAGAGATTATGTGTATATTCCACTGGGTGGCAATAAAATAACGATTTCCAGAACCTATATCAATTTACTCATTGTATTTTTTCTCACAGGTTTCTGGCACGGATCGAGTTGGTCATTTGTAGTTTGGGGATTATTTCATGGATTTTTTATGGTGATTGAAAGATTGTGGTTGGGTAAACTCCTGGACAAAACATGGAAACCCATTGCAAATTTTTATACGCTTTTAGTGGTGATGTTTGCCTGGGTTCTGTTTCGTGCCGATTCTTTAGGTTATGCCGTCGATTACTGGAAAGCCATGTTTGACTTTAAAACCACTTCTGAACAAATGATTCTATTCAGAAGTTATCTGGATATTGAGTTTTACTTAACCTTTGGCATTGCCGTTTTGGGATCATTTGGAGCATATCAATTAGTATCCCGATACATTAACAAAATCCTGAACTCAACAAAAATAGCAGCGCAAACCTTTGCTTATGGATTTCATTTCGTTTCAGTGATTTTTTATATCCTGATACTGTATTTATCTACCATGTATTTAATCTCCGGCACTTACAACCCTTTTATTTACTACAGATTTTAAGAAAATGAAACATCTCAGGTTCCGGTTTATTTTATTAACTGTAATTTTTCTACTTACTTTAATTTTTCCCATTATCAATCAATTTACTAATATAATCCCTGATATTGCAAATTCTGAAAACAAAGAACCAACGAAAAAGCCCACATTAATCATAAAAGAGATTGACCAATATCCTTTACAATTTGAAAATTTTTTCAATGATCATTTTTCTATTCGTCAAAGATTAGTAAAGAAATATGTGGATTTTCATCTCTTTTTATTTCAAATGACACCCAATCCTGATCAGGTTGTTTTAGGTAAAGATAAATGGCTTTTTCTCGGAGGAAAAGAAACAGATGTATATACCGGTAAAAACAGATTGACACAAGAAGAATTAATTCTTTTGACTGAAGAATTGGAGTATCGTCAAAACTATTTACAAAACCTCAATTGTCAGTTTTATTTTGTTATTGCACCAGTAAAATCCTCTATTTATCCTGAGTTTTTTCCAAAAAAATATCTAATATCCAATCCTGAATCTGGAGGGAGACAACTCATCTCCTATTTAAATAAAAACTCTTCTGTAAAAACTATTGATTTGTATAAATTGAATCAATGGAAAAATCTGGGATTATTGTATTACAAAATTGATAATCACTGGAATAAACAAGGTGCATTTTTGGCATCCAATATCATCATTCAGTCGCTAAAAAAAGATTTTCCGAACTTACAGGAATGGCCATTAGAAACGATGACCATTAATAAAAAAGTGATCAATACCGGTAATTTAGCTGGAATGTTATCCAATACAACATTATTTACAGATACTTTATATGAATTAACACCGGAAAAGGGTTTTAAAGCAAAAGAGGTATCAAAAAGGGAATACCCTGTTGTTAAAGGATTTCCGTATCCCTGGGAATTTGAATCAGATAGAGAAATTGAAGGTTCTGAATTTCCAAAGATTTTAATTATTTCGGACTCATTTGGAGGGAATCTATTCCCATATATCTCAGAATCATTTAGCAGGTCCGTTAAAATCTTTGATTCCTGGCAATACAAATTAAACGAAAACATTGTAACTGCTGAAAAACCGGATATTGTTATTCTAATGGTTCTTGAATCTAATCTGAGAAATATGTTTGAACACTTTTCAAAACCTAACAATCAAACTCCCTCTAAAAAATGAATCATAAAAAAATTAGAAATCTGATTTTACTTTTTGTTTTTGGGGCCATGATCTCATTCCCATTGATAAACGATTCATTTCATTTGATTCAGGATACTAAAAATACGGAAAACAAAGCGCCATTGCCCAAACCAAAATTATTGGAACATGCCATTGATAGTTTTCCTGCCCTTTATGAACCTTATTTTAGTTCTAATTTTACGATACGACAACGTTTAATCAAGGATTATTATGAATTTCATTTAGGGATTTTTAGAAAATCTCCACATCCGGATCAGGTATTTATTGGGAAATACGATTGGTTATTTATGGGAAGCGAGGAGAATGATTCTTATGTTGGGTCACATCCACTCACTCAGGAAGAACTAGAGAAGTTTAAGAAAGAGTTGGAATATAGACAACAATTTTTACAAAAAAAAGGAATCCAATTTTATTTTGTTATTGCTCCCATAAAAGCTTCCATATATCCTGAATATATACCCGAATCTGTATTAAGGAAGACAAATAAAACCTGGGCTCAAACATTACAAGAGTATTTAAACAAAAACAGCACTATAAAGGTAATTGACTTACACAACACATTATGGGAAGCCAAAAAGGGTGGAAATGTATATTTTAAAAATGATAATCATTGGAATTACAGAGCCGGATTATTTTCCACAAATCATATTCTCAAAACCATACAAAAAGATTTTCCACAAATTACTGAAATTCCGTTTACAGATTTTAAAGAAATTGTAAGAGTTGGTAATTTAAGTGGAAATTTAACCCTTATGTTGGCTCAAACAGAGCGTTATACAGACTCTCTTTATGAATATGATCCCTACAAAGGGTATTCTGCAGTTGATCTTCCTGCTGTTGGTTATGAAGTATCTCCAGGATTTCCCTATCGTCAGGACTATGAACTACACAAAGGGATTAAAGGATCAAAGCTACCAAAATTATTGATGATTACCGATTCTTTTTCCAATTATTTGTTTCCTTTTATATCTGAACGATTTAGAGAAACAACAAAGATCTTTGACAACTGGGAATACAAGAGGAACGAATTTATTATAGAAAATGAAAAACCTGATATTGTAATTCTGGTTGTCTGGGAAGCAAATCTGCGACATATATTATGGTATGCAGAAGAG
>JAGDMF010000008.1 GCA_017860455.1 Bacteroidota bacterium | reverse complement strand
AAAGCAGAGACAATCCAAAAGGGAGGATATATTCCTCTATCCTTAGTTGCTATTGGAGATAGAGCCGATCATTTTGAAATTACAATTGTTCAACAAGGTCCATTATCGGATGAAGAACTAAAGAACCAATTAAAAAAAAAGCTCAACAAAACAAAGAAACTGTGTCTGAGTGATCATCCGATGTTCCGGCAATTTGCAGGAAAGCGAAAGATCAGTTACTTCATCAGCAAAAAGGATCAAAAAGTAAAAGGAAGCAACAAATACTATCATACTGATACGATTGGAAGCACATATATCAAGCTCATTTCGTTTATGGATCGATTTCAGGGGGTATCCTCCAGTTATTTGCAGAACTATCTGTATTGGTATATGATTTCATATCAGATCAAGTACAGACTGGATCCATCCTCTGCATTGATTGAAAAATCGATCTCAATACCAAATGGAAAAGAGGATTACAAACATTGCAAATTGTTTGTGTAGAATAGATAAACTTTAGAAATCAATTAAAAAGCCATTTGAACAATAAAATGGTAGAATAAGTGTGGGGTTAAATCAAACCTGGAAGATTAAAAGTGCGATTTTGTAATTTTTTTGGGTATAAATTTTTGTTTTGATGTAATTTTGGATTTCCAAATGGGTGATTGGATTTGAAATTGGGGGTCCTCAATTGACTATTCTGATAAAAGATTGTTGAAGGGTCGAAGCAAAATCACAAAGTTTTGTATATTGTTAAAAATAAATAATTTAGATAATTTTTTACCAATAATTTAATAGAATACCCAATTTAGTGCTCCGCTGGAAAATTGTCCTCCGCTTTAGGGCGAAGGCCAGGTACCCAAATAAAGTAACAAGTAACATGTAACAAGTAACATTTAACAAATAACAGGCATTACCTTCTAACATATTAGATTTTAGATTTTTGAGCACATGAGTACAGGCGGAGACCGACCCTTTGGCGAGCGACGTGTTTCGTTTTCTATTTGCTGGGAATTGGCTTGAGCGCAGCCAAAGGGGAATGCCCAAAAAAAAAGGCTGCCGAAGCAGCCTTTAATGTTATGTTGGGTTAACTATTTTTGAATAATCATCTTCTTAGTTAATACAGCATTGTTGTTTACTACTTGAATGAAATAAACTCCAGGAGCTAAATTCATATCAGGTAATTCAAATGTATTTTTGTTAATTTTAACATCTGTTGAAGTTTCATATAGAACTTTACCGTTTATAGTAGAAATTCTTAATGAAGTTTCACCTTGAATATTGTCAAAAGTCAACTTAATATTTTCACCATTAGATGGATTAGGATAAACATTAACATTGATATCATTAGAAGGTGTTGGAAGTGGTTGTTGTGGTTGATCAGGAATTGCATTTCCGGTTACATTGATTACCATTGTGTTTGAAGCCATTACTGTAGTATTATTACAGAATTGGAATCCACTACCACCATAAGAATAACCAGCAGTATAATTGGTTGAGTTGTCTGTAATATTACAACTTGCATCAGCACCAACTAAATTATAGGTAATAGTATATTGACCAGGTTGTGAGAATGCATTGATATCAACAGTGATGAATCTTTCTTTAAAGAAATGCATATAGAACCAGTTGTAAGCATTGGTTGTCCAACTTACAAAGAATCCATTCCAAGGTGCAAACTGAGCTGTATTAGCATAAGGGAATGTTCCGTTAGCAATTGGATTGAAATAAGTATTATTAGGGTTAGGACTAGTAATTCCATTTTGAGCTGTGAAATAGCTTACACTCATATATTGGTCGGTTAAATATTGTCCTAAACTTGCTACTAGTTGACCATCTTTATAAACTTGGAATTGAATTTGAGCACGACGTGTTAAATCAGCACATGCTTCCACTTTGATATAGAATTTTGCATCTTGACCTGTAGTTACATTTAAGATATTATTAGGAGCAGCAGCTTGATCAGTGTATAATCTCAATCTTGGAGCATCAGTTACAATTGTAGTAGCTGTAGTGTGGTTGTAAGAACATCCATTACCATCAGTAAATATTAACTGGAAGTATGTATCATTAAATACTGGTACAGAAGTATGAGTTAAAGCACCCACAACATTAGTATAATTAGTTGTAATGTTAGTAGATCCGGAGAACATTTGAACACTCCAATTTCCATTAACTAATTGTAGATCATTATTTACAGCTTGAGCATTTAATGTTACAGTTTCACCTACACAAATTTGATCATTTACTGTTGAGGATAAAGTTGGAACTTCAAATTGAGTTACAGTAATTTCAGCACTGTTTGAACATCCATTTGTTAATGTTCCAATAACTGAATAAGTTCCGGCGTTAGTTACATTAATTGATGGTGTTTCAGCTGTTGTATTCCATACATAACCATCAGCACCATTACCAGTTAAAATAATAGTTGTATTTTGACAAATGGTGTTTGGTCCTGTAATTGTAACAGTTGGACGGTGAAGAACAGTAATTGTTTGAGTTGCTGTTACAGCGTGACCAACAGCATCTGTTACAGTCCATGTTCTGGTAATATAACCATCTGTGGTTTCATTACCTACGTTTGTAATATTATCAGAATAAGTTATAGCTGGATTAGTAGTACAGTTGTCATGTCCTAGAGCAACTCCCATTAATGCAGTTGTGATTAGGTTTTCATAAGTACCATCATAATTTCTACATACAGATTGGTTAGCAGGAACAAAAGTAAATGTTGGATTAATATTATCAGTTACTGTAATCACTTGTAAAGCAGTTACAAAGTTTCCGGTAACGTCTTGAGCTTTCCATGTTCTATTGATTGTCCATTGACCTGCATTAGCACCAGCGATCACTTCATCTGTATAGGTTACAGCTGGGAAGTAACAATTATCAGTTGCAGTTGCTGTTCCACCTGTTACTGCAGGAAGAGCATTATATTCACAAGTTGCATTTGTATAAATGGTTGTATTAGCTGGAACGAATGTAAATGTAGGAACCGTTACATCTTGAACAGTAATCACTTGAGTAACAGTATTGGAAACATTAGCAGAAGCATCGGTAGCTACCCAGGTTCTGGTAATAGTATAGTTATAATATGAAGGTGCAGCTGGATTGGATCCACGGGTTGTTACAACACTTGGAACGATCACTGGATTCATATCACAATTGTCTGTGAATAATACTGTTGGAACAGCAGGTACTACATCTTGACAATTGATTGTAATATTTGTAGGAATTGAAGACTCAACAATTACAGGAGCAACGATATCCTGAACTGTGATCACTTGTGTAACAGTTGGAGAAACATGACCTGTAGCGTCAGTAGCAAACCAGGTTCTGGTTAAAGTATAATTATAATAGTTTGCTAAAGCAGGATTTGCTCCCTGAGTTGAAACTTGATTATAAGTAATTATTGGAGTTGCATCACAAGCATCGGTAAATAATACGGTTGGAGCATCAGGAATATTACTGCATGAAACAGTTGCATCTGTAGGAACTGAAGCAGGAACTACAGTTGGAGCATTAGTGTCAACAATAGTAATAACTTGAGTTACTGTTGAAGAAACATTTCCTGAAGCATCTGTAGCACTCCATGTTCTTGTGATTACATAATTGTAATAATTTGCATTTTCAGGATTATTTACAAAAGTTGATACCTGAGTTGAGTTAATTGTTGGAGTAGAACAGTTATCAGTGAACAATACATTTGGCATTAATGGAACCACATCGTAACAAGTAAGGGTTAAATTAGATGGTAATGTACTTTCAACAACAACAGGAGCTGTAATATCTTGAACAGTGATAACTTGGGTAATAGTTGGAGCTATGTTGTTAGAAGCATCGCGAGCAATCCATGTTCTGGTAATTGTATAGTTATAATAAGCAGCTGTATTTGGAGTTGTTCCTTGAGTAGAAACTTGATTATAGGTAATTGTAAAGTTTTGATCACAAGATTCAGTAAATTGAACAGTAGCAGGTGCTGGAATTACATCCTGACAATTTAACGTCACATTAGCAGGTATTGTAGATGTAACAACTGCTGGAGCAGTAATATCTTGAACAGTTATTACTTGAGTAATAGTTGGAGAAATTAAACCTGAAGCATCAGTTGCAAACCATGTTCTGGTTACTGTATAGTTATAATAACTTGGTAATGTGTTATCAGTACCTTGTGTTGAAATTTGATTATAAGTAATAGTCAAATCTTGATCACAATTATCAGAGAATAAAACTTCTGCAGGTGCAGGTACTGTTTCAGGACAATTAATAGTAAGATTTGCTGGAACTGTATTTTCAACAACAGCAGGAGCAACTAAATCTTGAACTGTAATTACTTGAGTAATAGTTGGTGTAGTGAAACCTGAAGCATCGTTAGCTGTCCAGGTTCTTGTAATTGTATAAGTATAATAATTGGCTGCATTTGGATCAGTTCCTTTAGTAGATACTTCAGTAAACACAACATTCAAACTTGCATCACAATTATCAGTAATAATGATATTTGCAGGTGTAGGAATTGGATCGCTACATGCAAGAGTTAAATTGGTAGGAATTGTTGATTCCTCAATTACTGGTCCCACTAAATCTTGAACTGTAATTACTTGTGTAATTGGGGTTGTTGAATTACCGGCTGCATCAGAAGCATACCAGGTTCTTGTAATTGTATAGTTATAATAATTGGCACTATCTGGATTTGTTCCTTTAGTAGAAACTTCTGTAAAATGAACGGTTGGTAATCCTTCACAATTATCAGAATATTCAATCACAGCAGGAGTTGGAATAACATCGCTGCAAGATAATGTTAAGTTTTCAGGTAAAACTGAAGTTACTAAAACCGGAGCAATCTCATCAGTTACGGTAATTGTTTGTGTCATTGGTAAAGATACATTTCCGCAAACATCTGTAGCAACCCATGTTAAGGTGTTTACATAAGTATTAGGTGTACTACCTGGAACAACTGTAGATGTATATGAATAAGTGATAGTACCTGAGCAATTATCAGATGCGATCAAATAAGGACTGTTTACATCAATTGTTGGGATATTATCACAAGAAACTTCAACACTAGCAGGAACTGAAGTTAAAAGTGGAGCTGTAACATCCACTACATGGATTAACTGAGTAATGATGCTAAAATTACCGCAAGCATCCTGAGCTCTCCATGTTCTTTGGATATCGTAATTATTAGCACAGTTTCCTGGAACAATCACTTCAGGTAACATTGAAATAATGATTGCTGTTTCAACAGTACAGTTATCAGATACATTTACGTCTTGTGGACGTTGTGTAGGAATTGATGCACAATCAACTGTTAATTCTGGGCTAATTGTTCCTTCAAATACAATTGCAGGAGCAACAGTATCATTTATGGTAATAGTTACCGAACCATGAGTAGTACAACCTTTTGAATCAACTACGTTAAGGTGAATAAGATTTTCACCACCACAAGTAACATTTTGTAGAGTTACATTTGAACCATCTACAACAACATTTCCATCCCAGTTAAGGGTATAAGGTGCAGTACCGCCAGAAACCACTGGAGTAATTGGGTTTACTAAACCCGGGCAAGTATAACTTGCAGTAATAGATTCAACTACAGGAAGTGGATTAACGATGATAGTAGCTGCAGCAGTTGCAGTACATCCATGATCTGAAGAAATTAAAACTGAATAGGTGTTTTCACCGATTAATTCAGGAGTTACCAACATATAATTCATTGGAGATGGTGTTAATGCACCAAATTGATATGTATAACCGGTCATCATAGGTGTAGCTGTTAAAGTTACAGTTTCACCTAAACAAATCTCTGTATAATTAGCTGTTAAAGCAGGATCAACAGGTAATGGATATATAGTAACCACTAGACTAGCAACTGTAGAAACACATCCGGTTATAGGATTTGTTGTAGTTGCAGTAAAAGTATAAGTACCGGCTGCTGTAAATGTATAAGATGCAACTCCTTGTAAATTTTCAAGTGGAGTACCATTTACATACATGGTATAGATTGCACCATCAGGTTGTGTTGATGTTGCAGTTAATGTTACATTAATTGGTTCATATAAACAATTGGTTGTAATTGGAGATACAGTCAAAGTAGCTTCTGGTAAAACAGGAACATTTAAAATTGTAATTGGAGAAGCTGTAGCTGTACAAAGAGTTGTTGGATTTTGAGCTGTTATTGTATAATTACCTGGCATTAAGTTAATATAAGGTAATGTAATTGGAGTAGATCCAATAAAATAATTATAAGATCCATCATTTGGTAAAATATCGATAGAACCATTATAACCCACACAGAATGTGTTGTCTGCTGTTTTAACTGCAGTGAATTCTGGCAATGGATTAACGGTTACTGTTACTGTTTCTGTGTTAGTACAACCATAAGGGCTGGTTACTGTAACAGTATAAGTGGTTGTAACAGTTGGATTTACTAAAATAGAAGCAGTTGTTGCACCTGTTGACCAAAGGAAAGTATTGATTGGATCAGTTGGCATTTCACCATCACCACCGCCTGGAGTGATATCATAATTAGCAAGTAAAGTTGTTGATTGGCCTAAGCAAATAGCAACATCATCAGAAACTGTAAATACAGGTTTTCCGTGAACTAAAACAGTAATTGTATTTGATGTAGAACAACCGTTTGCGTCAGTTACAGTGTACATATAGGTGAAAGTTTCATCTACAAATTCGTTTGTTAATACTGGTGTAACTGAAGGATTGAAACCTTCTAAAGCTGGATTACTCCATGTGATTGTATAAGGTTCAACTCCGTAATCTGCTGTAACATTGAAAGTAAATGCATTACCGTAGCAAGCATCTGCAGTTGAAGGAGTAACTGTATAAGCACTTGTTAATACATTTGGCATGGTGATAGTAATATAAGAAGAACTATAGTTACCACATGCGTCAGTAAAAGTAACATCAACCATGGTAGTTGAAGTTAAGACTTGGTTAGGTTCAACTGAATAAGTAATAGCAACTTGAGAACAATTATCAGTAGCTTCAAAAGCAGCACCAATTTGTTCTAACATTTCAGCTGTAACAATATATGAACAATCAGGACCAGGAACAGCTACATAAGTGTTCAAATTTGGTGTGAATGTAGGAGCTACATTGTCGATAACATTATACTCTAAATAGAATTCCGGACTTGGATTTCCACAGTTATCATATAATATATAATACCTTTTTAATGTATTAGTACAACCTAATTCTGTTTCAACTCTAGAAACCTGAACAGTAAATTGGGTTCCATTTAATGGATTTGTACAATTGTCAGAGAAAATAAAACCTGCAGAAATTAACTCTTCTAAAGTTAATGCTTCAGGAACGGCATCTAAATTACATCCGATAGTGGTTGGCATAACCATTGACATTGGATACACAGTTGGAGCAACTAAATCAGTAGCCAAAATAGTTCCGGAAATAGTATTGGAACACATTTTAGCATCTCTAACAAGAACAGTATAAGGATAATTTTGTTCACAGGTTGTATTGATATTTACATTAGCATTAGCTGTAGTACCTGTTGCACCTGTCCAAGTGTAAGTTAAAGCACCTGTATAAGAGCCTGTTAAAACATTTACACCAACTGCTTCTGTATGGTTAACAGGGCAAGTTGACTCGTTATATGTAATTAAAGAAAGTTCAGGTATTGGGTTTGAGGTAACAGTCACCATTTTTGGAGCACTTGTACATGTGGGTGATGAAGCTGTTACATAATAATTATAAACTGTTGTAACATTAGATGGATTAAGTACAGAAACTGTAGCAGTTGCTCCTGTAGCCACTAAATTTGTTAAACTTGCATCTGAATACCAATTATAAGTAACACCTTCCAAAACATTTGTAACTGCTAAAGTAACTTCTCCCACGCCGCAAATTTCGCGATTATTAGCATTTGGAACAGTTGGAATTGGATTTACTGTAAGATATAGAGTATCGATTCTGGCAACTTTAGGTCCAAAACATGGAGTTGGTTGAGTATAGGAAGGTACTATATACATAGTAGTAATTGCTCCAAAATTGGTTTGTGGAGAATTTGGATTCCAAGTTGCAACATTATTAAATGACAATGTATTTAAAATTGTAGGTGTTGAGTATGGAGCTCCATTAGGGTTAACACCGAATGTAAATGATTCACCTGAGCATATAGATGCATAATGAGAACCTCTTGGCATTGGAGTTAAAGCGTATTGTGCGATGATTCCGGTTACTGTAGATTGGTGACCACCATAATAGGTGTGTTGGTTGTTGGAGTTATAAGGAGTTTCAATTTCTGTTCCGCAGCTTCTGCTATATAAAGTGAATTTGATGTCATAAACACCATATTGCAACCATTTCACTTTCATGCGTATTGCATTATTTCTGGATGCATATTGCAAATAGTGAAGATAGAAAAAGTTATAATTTTGAGCATTAGGTAAGTGTGTTAGATAACCTGCACCATTCATACCTTGATTGGCAATAGCTCCTGGAAAATCGGTATAAACAGGATTATTCAAATTAGCAAGTGAATATTGATCACCTAAACCTGATCTAACTGGCACTCCAATCCATGAAGGATTAAAACCGGGAACATTTACTTCAAAGGTTACATCAGCATATTGTGCTAATGAAGTTAAATTAGTTCCATTGTCCAAAAGTTGACCATTGCGAAAGATTTCCCATCCGATAGAAACTTTGGTTGTAAGGGAGTCCAATCCACAAGTATTGTTGAAGTGGATGTAGTAATAATCCGTGTTTTGATAAACCGGAGTATTCAATGAGTAGGTTTCTTCGGGGATTAAAGCCCCATTTTTTTCTACCCAAAAACAACAATCTTGAGCGAATGTCGTGCTATTTAACATTGCTACGATGCTAAGGAAGCATAAGAGTACAAGTTTTTTCATAAGTTTTTGAATTTATTGATTATTATTAATTTTTTCCAAATCAGTTTATTAGTCTTTTTCAAGAGTTTATTCATACACAAAATAACGTGAAAAGGGTTTAAAACCCATTTCGACACTATTCAACGTGCAAAGATACATTATTTTTTTATATATAGTACGCATTTTTAAAAAAAATTTATGCATTTTATCAATCATAACTTGTTAATAAAAAATGTTTTTTCAATTCGTTTATCTAAAGCTAAAATACGAAACATAAGTGATTAAGTTACAATTTTTTAAAGAAAAAATAAAAAGAGAATAAAAAAAATATTTTTTATCAAAAATCTTAGGGGAAATAGGAATTAAGAGAATAAATGTAAAAAAAAATGAGATCAGAAAAAAAAAAGTGTATTTTTGTAGCGAAAAAAAAGTAAAAAATTTGAATATGAAAATTGCAGTAGTAGGTACAGGATACGTTGGTTTAGTAACAGGCGCATGTTTAGCTGACGTTGGTTTTGATGTTATTTGCGTTGATATTGATGAAAATAAAATCTCTAAATTAAAACAAGGAGTTTCACCCATTTTTGAACCCGGATTAGAAGATATTTTAGAACGAACCATTCAAAAAGGTAAATTAACATTTACAACAGATATTATTCCCATTTTGAATGAGGTTCAGATTATATTCTCTGCTGTTGGAACCCCTCCCGATGAAGATGGGAGTGCAGATTTACAATATGTTTTAGATGTTGCCAGAACTGTTGGTCGCTATATGTCTGATTACGTTTTAGTTATAACAAAAAGCACCGTACCTGTTGGAACAGCTAAACTGGTTAAAGAAGCGATCAATGTTGAGCTTCAAAAGAGAGGATTGGAAATTCCATTTGATGTAGCTTCCAATCCTGAATTTTTAAAGGAAGGAGATGCCATCAATGATTTCATGAGACCTGATCGGATTGTAGTTGGAGTTGAATCAGAGAAAGCCATGTCCCTTTTTGAAAAAATTTATAAACCTTTTGTTTTGAATGGTCATCCTGTAATTTTTACCGACATACCATCTGCTGAAATGATTAAATATGCAGCCAATGCCATGTTGGCAACCCGTATTAGTTTTATGAATGATATTGCCAATTTATGTGAAATCATGGGGGCTGATGTGAATATGGTGAGAAAAGGGATTGGTAGTGATTCCAGAATTGGAAATAAATTTTTATATGCCGGGATTGGCTATGGTGGTTCTTGTTTTCCTAAAGATGTTAAAGCTTTAATCAAAACAGGTGATCAAAACAACTATTCCTTAGAGGTTCTTAAAGCGGTTGAATATGTGAATGATAAACAAAAAATGGTTTTGTTCAATAAAGTAAACCAATATTTTGAAGGAAATATTAAGGGTAAAACAATTGGTTTGTTAGGATTATCCTTTAAACCAAATACAGATGACATGAGAGAAGCTCCATCACTAGTGATTATTGACCAGTTATTAAATAGTGGTTGTATTGTAAAAGCTTATGACCCAGCTGCGATGGAAGAAACTGAAAGAAAAATTGGACATGTGATCACATATTGTAAAAGCAGTGATGAAGTTATCGTGGACTCTGATGCGTTATTACTTGTAACTGAATGGGGTGAATTTCGTACTTTAGATCCTAAAAAAATTAAACAATTAATGAAAACACCTATCGTTTTTGATGGAAGAAACATTTATGACCCTATTGAAATGTCAAAAGGTGGAATCACATATTTTAGTATTGGAAGACCTTAAGGTTTTTGATTAATCTTTATAATGAAAACGATATTAATAACCGGAGCTAACGGTCAGTTGGGTTGTTGTTTACAAGATATTGCTACTCAATATTCAGAATCTTTTCAGTTTCTTTTTACAGATATTGAAGAGATGGATATCAGTAATATTGATACTATTTATGATTTTTGTTCGAGACATAACGTTGATGTCATTATCAATGCTGCGGCTTATACTCAGGTCGATCTGGCTGAAAAGGAGGTTGAACTTGCCCATTTGATTAATTCGGAAGGTGTATCTAATATAGTTGAAGTCTGTAAAAGACTATCCATTTTTTTAGTTCATATATCCACAGATTATATTTTTGATGGAACATATAATGGGGCATACACTGAAGAGATGATTCCAAATCCAATTTCAGTATATGGTAAATCAAAATGGGAAGGTGAAGCAAAAATTTTGGAATCCTCAATTCCCTCCATAATAATTAGGACATCTTGGTTATATTCTGAATATGGTAAAAATTTTCTAAAAACAATATTAAAGCTAACCAAAGAGAAAGAGGAGATTCAGGTTGTATCTGATCAGACCGGTACTCCGACTTATGCGGGAGACCTTGCAGAAGTGGTGATGAAATGTATCGAAAAGCGTGATCAGGTTTTAAAACCTGAAATTTTTCATTTTTCAAATTCCGGAGTATGTAATTGGTATGCTTTTGCATTATTGATAAATCAAATTTCGGGAGAAAAATGTAAAATAACACCAATATCAGAGAAGGATTACCCAACAAATGCCAAAAGACCAAAAAATTCGTTGTTCAGCAAAGAAAAATTGAAAAAGTTTTTAAATATTGAGATTGCTCCCTGGGAAGAAAGTGTCCAAAAATGCCTTAAAAAATAGTTTAACTATTTACATTTCTGACATTTACTGATTTTAATAAAAATTTTACAGAAAGGAAAATTAATATAAAAAAAAGGTGTATCTTTGCAAACTCAAAAAAAAACAATTTTTTGAGATGTTCTTTATATGAAAAAAGCCGTTGTAGCTCAGTGGTAGAGTACTTCCTTGGTAAGGAAGGGGTCACGAGTTCAACTCTCGTCAATGGCTCAAGTTTGAAAATAAAACAACAATACAATACAAAAAAAACAAAGGAAAAATTAACAACCCTTAATCAATAAAAAAATGGCAAAAGAAAAATTTGATCGTTCCAAACCTCACGTAAATGTTGGAACTATTGGTCACATTGACCACGGTAAAACAACCTTAACAGCAGCAATCACTACCGTATTAGCAGCTAAAGGGTTATCAGAAGTTAGAAGTTTTGACTCTATTGACAATGCACCTGAAGAAAAAGAACGTGGTATTACCATTAATACTGCACATGTTGAGTATCAAACGGCAAATCGTCACTATGCACACGTAGATTGTCCGGGACACGCTGACTACATTAAAAACATGGTAACAGGTGCTGCTCAAATGGACGGAGCTATTTTGGTTGTAGCTGCTACAGATGGTCCTATGCCACAAACAAGAGAACATATCCTTTTAGCTCGCCAGGTAGGTGTGCCAAAATTGGTTGTTTTCATGAACAAAGTTGACATGGTTGATGATGAGGAGTTATTAGAACTTGTTGAAATGGAAATTCGTGATCTATTATCATTCTACGGATTTGATGGTGATAACACTCCAGTTATTCAAGGTTCTGCTTTAGGTGGATTGAATAATGAACCTAAATGGGTTGACAAAATCATGGAATTAATGGATGCAGTTGACTCATTCATTCCACTTCCAAAACGTGATAGTGATAAAGAATTCTTAATGCCTGTTGAAGACGTATTTTCTATTACAGGACGTGGAACAGTTGCTACAGGTAGAATTGAAACTGGTGTTATCAACACAGGTGATCCAGTTGAAATTTTAGGTATGGGTGCTGAAAAACTTAAATCAGTTGTTACCGGAGTAGAAATGTTCCGTAAAATTTTGGACAGAGGTGAAGCTGGTGATAACGTAGGTTTATTACTTCGTGGTGTTGATAAAGATGAGATTCGTCGTGGTATGGTTATTGCTAAACCAGGATCAATCAAACCTCATAAAGAATTTGAAGCTGAAGTAGTTATCTTGAAAAAAGAAGAAGGTGGACGTCACACTCCATTCCATAACAAATATCGCCCTCAATTCTATTTCCGTACAACTGACGTTACCGGAGAAGTATTCCTTCCAGACGGAGTTGAAATGGTAATGCCAGGAGATAACTTAACAATCACTGTTAAATTATTATCTGCTATCGCAATCAACCTTAACTTACGTTTCGCTATCCGTGAAGGTGGTAGAACTGTAGGTGCTGGTCAGGTTACTAAAATTTTAGACTAAGAAAATATTTAAAACAGGATCTTTTGATCCTGTTTTTTTAGGGGAATAGTTTAAGGGTAGAACAGTAGTCTCCAAAACTATCGGTGGGAGTTCGAATCTCTCTTCCCCTGCAAAAGAGGTCCAGAAATGGATCTCTTTTTTTGTGTTGAAAGTTGAACGTTGCGCTGTTGAAAGTTGAAAGGTTTAACGCTGTGCTTTTGAAAGTTGAAAGGTTTAACGCTGCGCTGTAGAAGGGTTGAAGGTTGAATTATTCATATACCTTTTAAACCTTCAAACCTTTAAACCATTAAACCCTTAAACCATTAAACCCTTTACGATTCGAGCAATCGAGCATTCGAGCAATCGGGTTACTTGACTTCTTTTTTTATGAATGCAACAATTGGGGCATCATCAACTTTAATCGTATAAAAGCTATTTTTTGGAGGCCATAGTCCGGCTTTTAATACAGCTGGATCTACATTATTTCCAAATGAGATATAGTATTCTCCTAATCCTTCCGAAAATTGTTTATAGGTTCCATGTTTAACCTTAAGGTATTTATTCTTTTTAAAAAATGAGGAACAATCAATTTTGGCATCTGTTAAAACTAAAATCGTATCGTTATCTTTAAAATCTCTTACATTATGACTATATATATTTTTAATCAACCATTTGGAGGCGATTTCAGGATAATGGGAATTTAAATCAAGTGTATATTTTCCATAAGAGGTACTTACTCCACCTGCAAACTCATTAAAATACAATGAAGTAGCAGGAGCCGTGATAAGCACATGTCTAAATGGTGGAAGAATTAACAAAAAAAGAGCCATTGAAATCACTGTATTCACATATCTGTCATCAATTTTTCTTAATAGAGATTCAGTTCCAATAATGGCTGTGACAACAAGCAGTGGGACAGTAAAATAGTATACTGCCCAAAAACCCTGATGGTTCATTTTGGCAAAAAAAGTAAATATTAAAGGGAAAATTAAGGATCCAATAATAACAAAATGAATATGAGGATTGAGTTCATTTTTCATTTTTTTGAAAAAGGCAATCAACAAAAAGATTCCTATTAAGATTACAATAGGAATAGAAATAAACAGGTATTTAACCAAATAATAGTGGGGTAACTGATTAGAATTTAATAATTTAGATTCAAAAATTTCATTTTGATTCATATCTCCCCAATTCAGCATTTTCAGAGCTTGAAAAGGATTTAATAGTGTTTGATTATAAAAGTAATGAACAGAAATCCAAGAAGTTACAAAAATTGCCAAAATCAATAGCGTTGAATAAATCGATATACGTACAATTGTATAGTTTTTATTAAAAGTTTTATTCCATCTAGAATTGTATTTAAAAATTACAGCAATAGCAACAAATACAACTAAATAAATTACCAAAACAAAACCTGCAGGATGAATAAATGAAGTTACAAGTGTTCCTAGTGCTAAAAAAATAAGTCTTTTAAATTTAATTCTTGGAATTTCACGGCAAAATGAATAAATTTGTGTTACTGAAAAAAGATAAAAGAAAGCAAATGGAATATCTACCAAATTTTGAATAGATGCACCAATAAATCTAGGGCATAGGGCTAACAATAATACTCCGAATAGAGCTGCTCTCCATCCAACTGTCAATTTTAAAAATCTGGTGATTTCCAAAATAATAAGCCAAATAAAAGCAATATTTACAAATTGAAAAAAAACAATTAAATCCGTATTTGGCCCAAAAAAATGGTGCAGTATTGGTATTAGTATTTTGGTTATCGGACCGAAATTCTGAACCGGTACCTCATTGATAAATGCCGGCATTGAGAAAAAGAGGATTGTTAATAGAAGAAAAGTGGCTATCTTAAATGCTTGTTTTTTATTCATTTGTGTAAAAATTACTCATGATATAAGAATATGAATCGGGACCTACATTAAAGAGCAAGTCCAAAATTGAGAGGTTTGGAATAAAACCAAATTTATCATTAAAAACCTGATTATAGGGTTTGTATCGATAAACGGAAGATTTTTTGGGATGTAAAATTTCGTTATTTTTAATTTCAAAAGATTCACTTGGTTTAGTTGAGATATAGGTTGTAACATCATTTCTTAAAAGTTTGTGACACAACTGAATCAGTTCGAAATTAAAATCGTATAGAAAAGGCGTTTTCTGATGGAAAAAAGGGGCGAAATAATCCTGATAAAACTCAAAAAAGGGGCTATTATTATAAGCAGTCTGAATTGCGCGCCAATGATTTCTTTGCCATTCCATTTTATAATCGATTTTAACATCCTGGATGGTTATATTATATGGTCTCAGAATGGGAATAATCAGAGGTTGTATTCCATTGGGAGAGTATATATAGGTTCTATTTCTATAGGATTGTTTTTTATACAATTCTGTAGGATCAATAAGACATAAACTGAAACCTCCTGTAGATTTGAAAAAATCCACAGGAGGTAAATAAGCTGTTGATAATACGATATTCTTTTCCATGATAAAACAGCTTTCAAATTGAAGATTCCTATTTTATTTGGCAATCATCAATTTAGATCTCAATATTTGATTGTTTGAAACAATTTCTACGAAATACACTCCGTTTTGAAGGGATGAAAGATTGATTGATAAAGAAGAGAATGGGTCAATTTCACTAGAGAAAACCAATTTTCCGAGAGCGTCATAGACCTTGCAAGGAGCTATTTTATCAAGCACTAATTCTGAGAAAGTAACTTCACCGTTAGAAGGATTGGGTGAAATTTTAAAAGATGGAATTTCAGGTGTGGAGTTCACAGAAACTGAATTATTCCAATATCTACCTGCAAGAGCAGTATTTCCCCAATTATCCTGATCGAGCCAAGGTTGTAATTTTTGTGAAGTGTTCGTTGTATTGTTGCTAGTCCATGAAACTGCCAATTTGCCGTAATGGTCATATCCACTTGGGCCAACGTTGGTTTGATCAATATAGGTACAACTGGAAGTTCCACAACAAAGTGAACCTACAATGTAACCTTGACCATTAAACAGTGGAGATCCTGAAGAACCGGGCTCAGTAGTACCTTTGTTGTTAGGATCAAGGAGCCAGCCCACTTTCCAAAATTTGGTATAATTACCGTTTCCGGGGGTAACATTTCTTGGAAGGCTAAATTTTTTATAATCGCCACCTGGATGATGAATAGCTGCACCAACCGTTGGAGTATTGGTACTTCTATCCCACCCTGCCAAGAAAATGGTAGGTTTATAAGTTTCATTAATAGTTCCGGTAATCTGAAGAAGCATAAAATCAGAACCTTCATTACGGGCAACGACATTTGCGCCTATCGCATATTTATTGTAGGAACCGGCAGTTCCATCACAGGTATTTGTTTGATATTGGAATACAAATCGCCATGCTGTAACAGCAGGATCATAGCAATGTTCCGCAGTAAAAACGTAAGGAGTATTATCCTGACGAGTATTATTGATCATTGCACCAGAGCAAACGTAAATATCAGTACCTTGTGTAATTTTGATTAAGACAACAGAGTTAGCCTGATCTCTCCAAGGGTTAACTTCTTCACAAATCACATTAATATGACAATCTCCGACAGCATCACCATGGTATCCTTTTGAAAGAGTAGTTTGTCTATATAAGTGTCCCACCTGATAAATGGAGATTTCCGGAGTTCCCAAAACAGAAACAGGTTGATAATATTCAAGGATCATCTCATCACCGGGAATATCCTGTGGAAAAAATTCACCATTAGGAAGAACAGATCTTTGGTCATATAATCCTGCAACATACTGATGATCTGGTGAATAAATAAACACTTCCGCACCTGCAGGAATTTTAAATTGATTCATATTGAAATGAAGAGAAGCAGCACCTTCAGATTTTACAGATAATCTCCACACACGATCACCATTTGGGAGAACATCCCAACGACCTGAATTATTCATGTTAAGGGTAACATTATGATTAACACCAACTCTAAGTGGGGTTCCTTTATCAGAAAGTAAAGCATCTTCATTTAAGAGTTTTTGGTTGTCAATAGATGGCATTTCTATAGTTGGAACATATAAAGAAAGGCCTTCCGTTTTAAAAGATTTTGGAGTCCCGGGAAAGCATAATTGCGCCCAAACAGATGAGATTCCGCACAGTATCAAACAGCTGATTAATAAAATTTTTCTCATTTTTATAGGTTTAAAATTAAGGGTACAAAGATACCGAAAAAGTACGGATTTTTTTATTACCTTTGCCAAAGGAAAAAAATATTAAAATGGCAAGACCAAGAAAAGAAAAACCTGTGGAGATACCTTTTGAAGGTAATTTAGAAGATCTTATTATTCAATCACTTATAGAAAAAAAAGGCGTTGACATTGTACAGATTGATTTAAAAAAGATCAATCATGTATTTTTCGACAGCTTTATTATATGCAGTGGAACTTCGAAAACGCATGTAGAAACCTTAAGTGATTTTTTAAGAGAAAACGTAAAAAAGAACGCTCGGATCATTCCATCATTTGTTGAAGGCAAAGCAAATGGAGAATGGATATTAGTTGATTATTTCAATATTATTGTTCATATATTTCAGGAAGAGACCAGAGCATACTACAACATCGAAAAACTATGGAGTGATGCTCCCATGCAACAATTTTAAATGACTGATTAATGGCAGATAATACAAATCAACCCGGAGACAAAAAACCTAACCTTCTCAATTCCAATAAGAAACCAAAATTCAACTATTTATGGATCTATTTGATCATAAGTTTTGGTTTTATTATTTATTTACAATTTGGAAATTTTGGAATGAATCAAAAAGAGATTTTTGACACCAAATTTAATGAATTGGTTATTAAAAAGGATATTCAATCCATAAAATACACCAGAAAAGATGACAGGATCGATATCTATTTAAAAGAGAGTTCTATAAAAACGGATACCACCTATAAAAAGTTCAGAGATAAGAATTTGAAAGGGCCCCATTTTTATTATATGATTTCAGATTTCAAGGTTTTTAATGATAATTTAGAAAAAATTAAAGAGAGAGAAATTGAGTCTATTTTATTAAATGACAGCACTTTAAAAAGAACTGATGTTGAACAAAGTTATGATTTTGATATTAGACAAGACACTTCAAAGGGATGGGGATTTGATTTAATCTGGATGGTTTTAATGGTTGGAGTTTTTATTTTCTTTATTGTTTCGATGAGAAACATGCGGGGTGGTGGTTCAGGTGGTGGACTTTTTAACATAGGAAAATCTAAAGCTCAATTATTTGATGGAAAAACGCAACAGCCTGTATCATTTAAAGATGTAGCAGGATTAGAGGGTGCTAAATATGAAGTGGAAGAGATTGTTGACTTTTTAAAAAATCCAAAGAAATACACCGTTTTAGGTGGTAAAATACCTAAAGGAGCATTATTAGTAGGTCCTCCTGGAACCGGAAAAACGTTATTAGCGAAAGCTGTTGCCGGCGAAGCGAAGGTTCCATTTTTCTCATTATCAGGATCTGATTTTGTGGAGATGTTTGTTGGTGTTGGTGCCTCCAGAGTTCGTGATTTATTTAAAACAGCCAAAGAAAAAGCCCCATGTATCATTTTTATTGATGAAATTGATGCGATAGGTAGAGCAAGAGGGAAAAATGCTATATCAGGGAGTAATGATGAGAGAGAGAGCACTTTAAACCAACTCCTTACGGAGATGGATGGATTCACTACCAATGCCGGTATCATCATTTTAGCAGCTACAAACAGAGCTGATATTTTAGACCGCGCTTTATTGAGAGCCGGAAGGTTTGACCGACAAATTCAGATTGAACTCCCTAATCAAAATGAAAGAAAAGAGATTTTTGAAGTTCATATCCGAAATTTGAAATTAGGAACTGATGTTGATTTAGATTTCTTTTCTAAACAAACACCCGGTTTCTCCGGTGCAGATATTGCCAATTTATGTAACGAAGCCGCTTTAATTTCTGCACGAAAGAACAAAACTTGCATAGAAAAAGAGGACTTTTTGGCAGCTATTGATAGAATTGTCGGTGGTCTTGAAAAAAGAGGCCATTTAATCACTGCACAAGAGAAAAAAGTGATTGCCTATCATGAATCGGGACATGCTGTTGTGGGTTGGTTGCTGGAACATGCTTCCCCTTTAGTAAAAGTGACTATTGTTCCCCGTGGAAGAGCTTTAGGAGCAGCCTGGTATTTACCTGAAGAAAGACATTTAACTACTACTGAGCAGATGATGGATGAGATTTCTGCAACTTTGGGAGGAAGAGCTGCTGAAGATCTTATTTTTGGAAAAATTTCAACCGGTGCCCTAAGTGATTTGGAAAAAGTTACCAAACAAGCATATTCCATGGTTGTTTATTATGGATTAAATAAAAAATTGGGAAATATTAGTTATTACGATTCCTCCGGGCAATCTGAGTACGCGTTTACCAAACCTTATAGTGAAAAAACAGCTCAGGATATTGATGAAGAAGTTAGGATTTTAATTTCAGAAGCCTACGAAAGAGCTAAAAATGTTTTGAGTACCAATAAAGAAAAATTGGTTGAATTAGCTGAATATTTATTGGAAAAAGAGGTTATCTTTGCAGAGGATTTAGAAAGAATTTTCGGTAAGAGACCCCTTACAACAGATCAAGCTGAAATTGATCCAACTCAATCTGTATAAGTAACTTAAACAGTATCAATATGTCACCTAATAGAAATAGTTTTGATTCGACTGTTGTTGTTTCTAAAGAAAAAATTAGAAAAAATATCAGAAATGCATTAACTGTAAAAAGGAGCAACACCCCTTCAAATATTGATACCAGTACTCCCTTTTTTACACCCACTGAAGATCTTACTAATGATTTCATAAATAACTACAGAAAAGCAGGTGGCGTATATATTCGATGTACAAAAAGTGACTTTGCTGAAAAGTTAATGTTCATTTTAGAAAAAAAGAGGTACGGAACCTTATTAAATACCAATAAATCTTTAAATCGGATACTTGAAGATGGAAAGATTCATTATACAGATTATATTGAAACAGATAAACCTGTAGATGCTCTGATAGTGTATTCCGATTTATTAATTTCAAGATCCGGTAGTTTGATTTTTTCTCAAAAATATTCATTATACCCTTCCATTCTCAATTTAGGTTCTGATTTGATTGCTATTAGTTTCACCAATAGAATTGTTGGGGATCTGCAAACAGGATTAAAAGTGATGGAATCTGTTTATAACGGAAAACCATTTGAGTTTTTTGAAGTTATTACCCCTTCCATTAAAAAAGATCAGGATGAAAACACCCCTGCTAACCCTCAAATTATTTTGTTTCTAATTCATAACGAATGAAATCTCTAATTATTCGGAGTGTTACCGGCCTAGTTTTCATTTCATTAGTGCTGGGTAGTTTTGTATTACCTATCGAATATATGTATATTCTTTTTTTACTCATCTCCATAGGTGGAATTATTGAATATAGAAAAATAGCTTTGAGAAGTAGAGGTTTTCCTCAAAATTTTATTCCTTTTTTCTTAGCTCTTTTTTTGTTTGGTTTTTTATATTTAATTGACAAAGGGATCCTATTATTTAACTTAAAACAATTTTTAATAGGATTTTCATTTTTATTTATTTTACCTACATTAGTAACTTCTATCATTGAATTATACCGAAATAAAAAAAGAAGTTTAGTCAACATAACCGTAAGTTATTTCCCTTTTTTCTGGATTGTTCTCCCTTTAGCAATAGGAACTTTCTGGAAAAGTTATGAGCCTTGCGTCGTGTTTGCCATATTTATAATTGTATGGGCAAGTGATTCATTTGCTTATTGTTATGGAATTTTATTTGGGAAAAGAAAGCTTTTTGAACGAATATCTCCTAAAAAAACATGGGAAGGATTTTTGTTGTCTCTAATAACAACTACAGGATTATCGTCATTGTTTTCTAAAATAGCATGGTTTGATGGTGCTGTTTTTAATACCACTTTAGAATGGATGGGTTTTGCTCTTGTTGTAATTGTATTTGGCACCTATGGAGATTTGGTACAATCGATGTTTAAACGAAACGCAAGTGTGAAAGATAGTGGGAAAATTATGCCGGGACATGGGGGAATTTTAGATCGTTTTGATTCCTTTTTATTTGCTTTACCGGCAGGTTTTATTTACTGGTTGCTGTTTTTATAACCGATTTTAAGACTTTATAATCAATTTTTGTCCGGGGAAAATTTTATCCGTTTTTAATTTATTTGCTTTTTGAATCTTTTCAATCGGAATTTTATATTTTTTGCTAATTCCATAAAGCGTATCTCCTTGTTTTACAGTATATTTTTTTTGTTTTGAAGTAGATTTTGGTGTTGTATTTTCAGTTCCGGATGTAGGGGTTGATTTAATTTCATTTTGATCACTCTGTTTTAAAACAGGAAATGAATGGGTATATTCAGAACACGCTACAATTCTTCTGGCACCAACAAAAGTGTTTGCATAACCAGGACGATCAGAATGATCAATTCTAACGCCTGTTTTTGGGGTAGAGGCATGTACAAAAGTGAAATTTTTTAATGTATCCACATCAATTACTAAACCTACATGACCAATATAATTTCGGGATCTCTTGCCCCTATAAAAAAACACTAGATCTCCCGGTTTTATATCTTTAATATCTATTTTTACTCCATTCAAATATTGATCCCTTGAGCTTCTTCCGATCGGAATATTAAAATGATTAAAAGTATAGTACATCAATCCCGAACAATCAAAAGTGTTAGGACCAAAAGTCCCGTATTTATACCTTTTTCCTTGTTGAGCCAAAGCAAATTTTATGATGGAATCTATTTTTTGACAATTTGATTTCAGAATATTCTGATCTAAAGAATCAGATGTTAAATAACTATTTTTTGACTGATGATCTTGTGAAAATAAAGAAAATTGAAAGAATAATAGAAAATTGATAAGAATAATAATGCGTATTTTTTTCATAAAAAATTCTAAAATGGATACCAGATTTAAGAGTTTACAAAAATACAAAAAAAAATTATAATGTATTTATTTGATTAAAAAAAATCGTATATTTGCAGAACAATAGTGCGGGATAGAGCAGTGGTAGCTCGTCGGGCTCATAACCCGGAGGTCGTAGGTTCGAGTCCTGCTCCCGCTACCAAAGAAAAGGCCTTTCAAAGAGAGGTCTTTTTTATTTTCCATACATCATAAATCAACCATTTACTATCTAAAAAAATAGTTACCTTTGCAACTCAAAATATATAAAAAAGGGTATTAGTTTTATGAATAATGACAATGCATTAATGCAACATCATAATGATCTCACCAATTTACTGATTGAGTTATCATTGAAATTTATCAACCTACCTATTCAAAATATTGAAATAGAGATAAATGCTGCCTTAGAAAAGATTGGTTTATTTGTTCAGGTTGATCGCGTTTATATCTGTGAGTATAACTATGAAAAACAAATAGGAACTTATAATTATGAATGGTGTAATATTGGTATTCTACCTTTTATTGATGAGTTTAAAAATATTCCTTTAGATCTGGTATTTTCATATATTCATTTACAGCAGCAGGGTGAGATCATTCACATTTCTAATCCGGAGCTGACCGAAAATGAATGGTTAATAGAAACCATGAAGATTCAGAATATTGATAGTTTAATTGCCATTCCATTGATGAATCAGGGCCTTTGTATGGGGTTACTGGGTTTTGATATGGGTGTATATAAGCATAACTTTAGTGACAGAGAGTTACAAATTTTCAAGATTTTCGCTCAAATGATTGTCAATATATTTGAAAAGAGAATTAATGAAGAAAAGCTTTTGCTTGAGAAACAACGTGCTGAAGCGAGTGAAGAAAAGCTCAAACTGATGATCAAAAACTCAAATGATGCTTTTGTTTTGGTCAATGAAAAAGGGGAACAATTTTATGTGAGTGATATTTCAATTGCTGAAACAGGATTTTCAATGGAAGAGTTATTGGGACCTGTTATTAATGTTATTCATCCGGATGATGCCAACTTGTTATATGAAACATTAGATGAACTTTTAAAAAATCCTGATAAAATCATTAAAGTTCAGTATCGACATAAATTGAAACAAGGTGGGTATATTTGGTATGAATCAAAAGCTCAAAATTTTCTATCAAACCCTCATATCAATGCTATCATTGTCAATGTCCGAAACATAGATCTTATTAAAAACAATGAAATGGAGCTGATCAAAGCGAAAAACAAAGCGGAGGAGAGTGATCGGTTAAAGTCTTCATTTTTGGCAAATATGAGTCATGAAATCAGAACTCCCATGAATGGGATATTAGGATTTGCAAGTATCTTAAAAAAAGAGGGATTAAGCAAAAAAGTTCAGGATCAATATATTGAATTGATAGAAAAGAGTGGAAATCGGATGTTAAATATCATCAATGACATCATGGATATATCCAAAATAGAATCAGGGTTAATGGATTTATATATGTCAGAAACCAATATCAATGAACAAGTGGACTTTGTTTATCATTTTTTCAAACCTGAAATTGAAAGTAAGGGATTGAAAATGGCCTATCATTTAGGATTACCAACAACAGAAGCTTACATTCTTAGCGATCGGGAAAAGTTATTTGCAATTCTAATGAATTTAGTTAAAAATAGCGTAAAATACACTCATTCGGGGAACATAGATATCGGATATCAATTGAAAGGTGATTTTATTGAATTTTTTGTTAAGGATACAGGAATTGGAATTGAAACAAGTAAACAAAAAGCTATTTTTGATCGATTTGTTCAGATTGAAATACAAGACAGGCACATATATCAGGGGGCAGGATTGGGTTTATCCATTGCGAAAGCGTATATTGAAATGTTACAAGGTAAAATCTGGGTAGAAAGTGAAGTGGGGAAAGGAACTACTTTCTATTTTACGACCCCCTATTATCATCAGAAAAAAAAGAGTTCTATTCATCATGAATCTGATTATACAAAAAACAGCAACAAAGAGATAGGTAAATTGAATATTTTAATAGCTGATGATGATTTTGTTTCACAACAAATTTTAGGATTAATGTTGCAGGACTATTCAGAAAAAATTCATATTGCCAACAACGGATTAGAAGCTGTCTCCATTTTTAAAGAAAATCCGGGCATTAACTTGATACTTATGGATTCACAGATGCCTGAAATGACTGGCAATGAAGCTGTTGCTGAAATTAGAAAACACAATAAAGAGGTAATCATTATTACACAAACGGCATTTGCTTTTCGTCATGAAAATGAATTGTCTATAAAGTCAGGTTCTAATGCCTTTTTATCAAAACCTATTAACAAGGAAGAATTACTTAAAACCATTCAGTCTTTAATTCATTAATTTATTGGATTCAGATCTCCTGCTAATACCAATCAAAGGATTAAACTTTTGAATAATTTTGATTGTCTAAAGAAATAAATAAAAAAAATAAAAAATCAAAAACAACGTTTAGTTATATTACTTAAACAAACACCAAAATAAATGTAGTATGAAAAAAATGATGAAAAATTTGGCAATCGTAATCTCAGTCTTGTTCATTTCACTCGGGTTAAACGCTCAAACACCCGGTTTTGATTTTACAAAAGCAGCAGAACACACGGTAAATGCAGTGGTGCATATCCAGTGTGAATTTTCAGAGCCTAATAGTTTTTACTCTGATTTCTTTTGGTTTTTAGCTCCACAGCCAACAAACAGAAAAATTCAGGCATCCGGTTCAGGAGTGATCATCAGAGCTGATGGTTATATCATTACCAACAATCATGTGGTTCAGGATGCAGAAACCATAGAAGTAATTTTAAATGACAGAAGGTCGTATCCTGCAGAGTTGGTTGGTACTGATCCTGCGGCAGATTTGGCAGTAATCAGAATTAAAGAAGTAGATTTACCCACTATTGATTTTGGCAACAGTGATGAAACCAAAATTGGGCAATGGGTATTAGCTGTAGGGAATCCTTTTAATTTAACGTCTACTGTGACTGCAGGTATTATTAGTGCGAAAGCGAGAAACTTAAATATTTTAGGCAAAAACATGACAGAATCACCATTAGAGTTTTACATTCAGACCGATGCTGCCGTAAATAGAGGAAATAGTGGAGGTGCTTTAGTAGATTTGGATGGTAAACTGATCGGGATTAATACAGCAATAGCTTCTAATACTGGTTCTTATGCCGGTTATTCCTTTGCAATTCCTTCCAATATTGTAAAAAAAATCACTAATGACCTCATCAATTACGGAATCACTCAAAAAGCTTATTTGGGGGTTAATATTGCAGAAGTTGATGCTAAATTAGCTGAAAATATAGGGGTAAAGAAAGTGAAAGGATTGTACATTGCTACAGTGATAAAAGATGGGGCAGCTTTTAAAGCCGGTCTTAAGGATGGTGATATTATTTTAACTTTAAATAACAGGACAATCAATACTTTACCTGAATTAAATGAGATTATGGCACAATCTTCTCCAAACGAAAAGATGCATGTAGTGTATGAAAGAGAGGGAGTAACCTACTCAACAGATATCCTATTACTCAATGAAAAAGGGAATACAAGTATTATAAAACCTGAAATTAAACCATTAATAACTGTTTTAAATACAGAATTTAGAGAATTGACTGAAAAAGAGAAAAATCTTTATGGAGTTAATGCTGGTTATGTGATTGAAAAATCTGGAAATTCACCTTTATTCAGAGCCGGAATCAAAAACGGGTATGTGATTACCAGTATTGGAGGAGAAGAGGATATTGATTTACCCACCTTACAAAATCTTGAAAATTATAAAGGTAAAGTGATTATTGAAGGATTTTATCCATCTGACAACCGGTTATCTTACTATATTATCATTTTATAGATTACCTAACAAAGGCTAAAATTACAGCACAAGGGTTTTGGGTTAGATGATGGGACGGTTTCATCGTAAAATGCTTCACTTGTGCGGGTATAATAAAAGTTTCAGCATAATGAACCACAAAAGGTTCAAAATCGTGGGAGGGGCTTTCAATCGAGATCTCCTCCCCTTCTATTACACAACCCACATAAACAGAGTCTGTCATATCAACAGTCACCGGTTTTGCAAACCAGAATCTTCTGGTTTCAATAAATTCCCGCTCATGAAGACCTGTTTTCTCTTCCACCCATCCATCACCCGTTTGGAGTGTTTCAATTCTGTTTATTAGGTTATTTTTAGTCCATGATTCCACTCTATCCCATTGGATAACCTGCGCAGCATGATTAATGTTGATTGGTCTTGGTTTTCCATCGAGACCCAATCGTCCCCAATCCCACATTTTAAAAGTAAAAATATAGGGAGTGGCACTAATTTCCAAAACCATGCAATCTTTTCCGGAGCAATGAACGGTCCCGGCAGGGATCAGCAGATGATCATGGGTTTTAACCGGCCATGCAGGTACATATTTTTCAGTTTCAAAATGGAAATCACTTTGTTGAGCCTGATAAAGATCATGAAGCATTTCATCAGGATTAATAGCCTCTTTTAAGCCCAAAAACACCTTTGCATTTTCCTTTGCATAAAATATATAATAACTCTCATCCTGAGTATATGGGATTCCAAATTTTTCCTGAATATATTCAGTAAGCGGATGTACTTGCAAACTTAAATTACCACCATCCACCGTATCCAAATAATCGAAACGGATTGGAAACTGATCCCCGAAACGAGCATGTACTTTATCTCCCAACAATTCTACAGGATGCAAAAACACTAAATTAATGGAAGGAATCTCGATTCTTTCTTCCTCCAATTGGATAAACAGACTATTTTCTTCCGGTACACAATTAAAACACCAACCATAATTGGATGGATCTGGATCCAGATTGCAATTATTTTTCATCCATTGTCCACCCCATGGAGCGGGATCGAAAAAAGGAACAACACTAAATGGTTGTTTAGCAGTATGGCTTAATGCATCAAAAACAGCATCAGCAGATACCATTTTTGGTCTATATCTATCATTTGTATCTAAAAAATAATCGATTTCAGGAAATAGTTTTTTCTTCCATTTATCGAGCACACGCCAATCCACAAAAAAGCCTTGTTTATAAAGAAGCATCCAATCTTCAACCGAACGATTATGTAGTCCTAGGCTATCAATTTCATGGGTTCTCATTCTCATTTGAATTTCCCAGCGAGCCATATCTGCATAGATCAAGAGAGAACGATTTTCAGAAATCGAAGCTGCTCCCGGACCCAAAATAAGAATTGTTCCTTCAGAAATCTGATTTAAAGATTGTTGAGCCTGAAACACTTTTTCAGGATCAAAAAAATCTTGAATTGTGAGTCTGGTCATATAGCCAAAAATACGATCACTAGTTACATCAGGATACACTAAAGCCTCAATTTTTGAAGGATTCCATATAAGTTGATATGTATTTATGATCAGACTATGTTTTATATTTGTTGCTATTTGATGGATTAACTCTTCCACTAGAACCCCTTGGTAAAATTCAACAGCAATGATTCTTTTCTTTTGATTTAAAAGAAGAATTTCAGATTCTATTTTTTGACAAATAGGCACCCAATTTACAAAAACCGGATAATTTTTGGATGGTTTTACAGATGGAAATCTATTAAAATTTGAATTTTTCATTGATGGATGTTACGTTTTGCAAAAGTAAGGAAAAAAGTAAGTAAACTCATCCAGAATATATGATGAAGACAAGAAGAATTATGATCTCATTAAACCATTTTTTTTATATTTTTGCCAAAAAAATATATACTATGAAAAAAATAACCCTATTACTAATTAGTTGTTTCATCGTAATGGTATCCTATTCACAAAGTGATACTACGATCATTTTTAATGGAAATAAAATTGTAATTACTCAAGATAATGAAAATGTTTCTGTTTTTGTAGAAAAAATGGAACCAGGAATTAATGCTCCTGATTCAACATCTACTGATTCCATTCCTCCTTATATTGTTGATGAATATGTAGAAGATCCTTTTTATAATGACACTATTGAGTCTCCTGACTATGATTACAATTTTGGAGATCGGTTTTTAAATCCCGATTTTACGGAAAGAATCCAAAGAAACTTAAGACGCAAACAATATGAAGCTCATATTTCCGGATTTTTCTTAGGATTTTCCAATTTAAGTTCCCGTGATTTACAAATTGGATCTGTTCCTGGTGCTGTTTTAAAATTCTCCTCATATGAAATTGGATGGACCATGTTCAGCAAGGATGTTAAATTATCCAAACCCTCTAAAAACTATGCCATTTTATTTGGGGCAGGTTTAGGATTCAGATATAACCAATACAATGCTGATTTAAACACTGCATTCAGACCCATTAGTAATACAACCATCCAAACCGGTGCTCCAATGGGGATTGAATACACAAAAAGTTATTTATCCGTTTGGTATTTCCATGTTCCAGTTGTATTAGAATGGCAAAAGAAAAAGGGACCAACCAGTTTCTATGTTCAAGCCGGAGTAGAAGCAGCTGTTAAGATTAGTGGAAGATCAAAAATTTTATACAATCCTGATGATAATCGGGAAATGTATGAAGTGATTGGAAAAAATATGAATATTAATCCTTTTACTGTTGATGCCAAACTTCAGATTGGGTTAAACAGTGTCTCTTTTTACGCAAAATATGGTATTATATCTTTCTTCCGTCAAAACAGAGGAGCAGATGTGATCCCGGTTGCATTAGGATTTAACCTTCATTTTTAATAGTGGTTTCTAAATTTTCAGTATCTTTGCGCCTCAATTTAAAAACACAATTGTATGGCAAAAAGACACTTGATTACCACAGCTTTACCTTACGCTAATGGTCCGTTACATATTGGCCATTTAGCCGGAGTTTACATTCCCGCAGACATTTATTGCAGATATATGCGCATGATGGGTGAAGAGGTGTTGATGATTGGTGGGTCTGATGAACATGGTGTTCCTATCACTATTAAAGCCAGAAATGAGAAGACAACACCTCAGGCAGTTGTTGATAAATTCCACAATATCATCAAAGACTCCTTTGAAGAATTAGGAATCACTTTTGATATCTATTCCAGAACTTCAAATGAAATTCATCATCAGACAGCATCTGAGTTTTTCATTAAATTGTTATCTGAAGGAAAATTGATTGAAAAAACAACCATGCAGTTTTATGACGAGGAAGCTAAGCAATTTTTAGCAGACCGCTATATTACCGGTGGATGTCCTCATTGTCATAATGAAAGAGCTTATGGCGACCAATGTGAAGCTTGTGGAACCACACTCAATGCAACTGATCTGATCAATCCTAAATCCACATTAAGTGGCAATGAACCGATTTTGAAAGAGACCAAACACTGGTATCTTCCTTTAGATCAATATGAAGGTTGGTTAAAAGAGTGGATTTTAAAAGGGCATCAAAACGATTGGAAAGTGAATGTTTACGGTCAATGTAAATCATGGATTGAAAGTGGTTTACAACCTCGTGCTGTGACCCGTGATTTGGATTGGGGAGTGAAAGTCCCTGTTGACGGTGCTGAAGGAAAAGTACTTTATGTATGGTTTGATGCTCCTATTGGATACATTTCTGCGACTAAAGAGTGGTGTTTGGCTCATAATCAATCCTATGAAAAATGGTGGAAAGATGAAGATACCCGTCTGGTTCATTTTATTGGAAAAGACAATATTGTATTCCATTGCATCATATTTCCTGCGATGTTAAAAGCGGAAGGATCTTACATTTTACCGGAGAATGTTCCGGCTAATGAATTTCTGAATTTAGAAAATGATAAAATTTCAACATCCAGAAACTGGGCGGTTTGGTTGCATGAATATTTAAGAGATTTTGAAGGAAAACAAGATGTTTTAAGATACACATTGACTTCAATCACCCCTGAAACGAAAGATGCAGACTTTACCTGGAACGATTTCCAATCCAAAAATAACAATGAGTTACTAGCCATTTATGGTAATTTTGTTAATAGAACTGTTGTTTTAACTCATAAATATTTTAACGGCGTAGTCCCTCCGATAGGTGATTTTACAGCTGAAGAGAAAGAGATTCTCATCAGAATTGCAGAATTCCCAACCATCATAGGTTCATCCATTGAAAAATACAGATTTAGAGAAGCATTAGGCGAGTTAATGAATCTGGCTCGTTTAGGGAATAAATATCTGACCGATACAGAACCCTGGAAAAAAATTAAAGAGAACCCGGAAGAAGTTAAGAAAATACTTCACATTTCCTTACAAATATGTGCTTCATTAGCTGTTTTAGGGGAACCATTTTTACCATTTACCTCTGAAAAACTTCGAAAAATGTTAAATATGAATTCTTTCCCATGGAATCAAGGGGGTAGAATCGATTTATTAAAAGCTGGTGATTTGATCCTGCAGCCGGAATATTTATTTGAGAAAATTGAGGATGATGTGATTCAGCAACAAGTTCAAAAATTGTTAGATGCTAAAGCTGCTAACATGATCAATCAAGTACCGGTAGAACCTGCTCAGGAGGATATCAGCTACGATGAATTTGCAAAAATGGATTTGAGGATTTGCACCGTTCTGGAAGCTGAAAAAGTGGCTAAAACCAAAAAGTTGATGAAGTTGAAAGTGAATACCGGTGTTGACACAAGAACAATTATTTCCGGCATTGCTGAAAATTATGAAACGGAGGATTTGATTGGAAAGCAAGTGTTGATGTTGATTAACTTAGCCCCTAAAGAGATCAAAGGTGTATTATCACATGGTATGGTACTGTTAGCTGAAAATGTAGATGGAAAACTCTCTTTGATTCACCCTGACAAGCCGGTAAAACCAGGCAGTAGTGTCAAATAACCATTAGATTACAACCTCTTAACCGGGCGCTGTCCAGGCGTCCGATAATTTCAATTGCCCCGTTTGGATGTCTGCGTCCCAAATCTTCTGTTGCTATAAATGCACAGGAATAGAGGTTTGCAAAATCAATCACCTGAATAGCTCCAGTTGTTGGTTCTGTATATTTGAAAGAAGAGTCAATGAGACTGGGAATCGGTTCTTTTTCATCTCTCAGGAGAAGTTTCATCCACGGAGGTGTATTAAAAAGATTATCTCCTGAGCTATATGCTTGAGAAAGCAATTCACACATTCCATATTCTGAATGAATTTTTGGAACCCCCAGTTTTTGAGTTAAAATAGTATGAACTTCCTCTTTTACCATCTCTTTGCGACGTCCTTTCATGCCACCCGTTTCAAACACAATTAAATCAGGAAAATCTATAGAAAAATGTTCTACAAAATCCAATAGAGCAAATGTTACCCCAAAAAGGATCGTTTTTTGACCATTTTCTTTCAGTTTGATCAACTTTTGGTATAAATCCTCATGATTATACAGATAAAATCCGCTATCCTCAGAAGCGCTATTTTGAACCAGGTCGGTCATCATATAGATCAGGGAAGAATCGTCCCTTTCCAAATAATTGGGTAAGAGAGCCAAGAACGTGTAAGAATATGGATCTCCATAAAAAAACTGAAATGAGGAATAATATGCTTTTTGGTATAATGAGAGAGATTTAATGAAATGTCGTGAAGTTTCGGAACCTGTAGTACCGCTACTTCTGAAGACTATTTCAGGAATAAATGGGGTGGTTTTAACCTCATGTGTTTTAAAAAATGAGATGGGAAGAAATGGGATTTGATGGATCGATTTTACTTTATCCGGAGTAATTTTAACCCCTGTGCAGAATGAATGATACACGTCATTATTTTCAAATTGGTACTTAAAAAGGGCCAGTGCCTGTTTTTCAAACTCAGGATCAGTAAAAGGATGAAAAGGGTCATCAAAAACCATAAAGCTATCAATTTTTGCAAAAGTACGAAAAAAAGAAGTTTTACAATGTTTATAAAAAATGATATATTCAAATTAAATTCAAAAAACGATACTTGTTACGTAATTGGATTAAATCGATAACCTATTCCAGGTTCAGTAACTATGAATTGGGGATGAAATTGATCTGTTTCAATTTTTCTTCTGAGGAAACCTATATATACTCTTAAATATTGTAATTGATTAGAATAATTAACGCCCCATATCTGTTTTAAGATAAATTGATGTGTCAAAACTCTCCCTTCATTTCTGGCTAATAAAGATAATAATTCAAATTCGGTTGCGGTTAATTTAACTCGTTTACCTGAAAGAGATACAAAATGGTTTTCGATATCGATTTCTAAATTATTAAATTTCAATTTGGGAAGATTATTCTCTTTAAAATCACTTTTTAAAGCTGTTCTGATTCTGGCTAATAATTCACCGGTTCTAAAAGGTTTTGTAATATAATCGCAAGCTCCGTTATCAATAGCTTTTATGATTTCTTCCTCATTATTTTTAACAGATAAAATGATTACCGCACCTAAAAACCATTTTTTCAATTCAATCAACAGGTTTTGTCCATCATCATCCGGCAAACCCAGATCAAGAATAATTAATTCCGGGGGATAAAGCAATGCTATCGATTTAGCTTCTTTAGCATTTGCAGCTGTTATAACATTATAATTATTCCCTTTTAAACATATTCCCAAAACTTTACGAATAATCTCTTCATCGTCAACTATCAAAATATTTTGTTTTTCCATATCCCTTAATTGTGAATCATTACTTAATATAATATTTAGATGATCCGATCAAATATGAGTTATTTTTTCCTATCTAATATTTTCTTTAATTCGGTAATACAATAGTCAAAGGCAATAATTTTACCCGAATGTAGCAACAAACTGTAATTATCTTCTTTTATCGGTTCTTCGATGATAATATTCTCAACCAACTTTTTGTTGTTTTCCAGTTTTTGGATTAATTCACTGATTTGTTTTTCCATAACATTTTTTATTTTTTGTCTTTATCAATATTGATTTCTCTCAAAAGAGTATTGGCTAATTGATTCATTAAAGAATCAATTAATATCGTTGTTTCGTGATCGGGTTTGATATTTTTTAAATATTTCAATCCTGCTACACCAATTGTTTGACCTTGTATTGTTAAAGGATAATACTGTAGATTTGCATTAGGTAAAGTTTTAGAGAACCTGCCTGATTTTTGTTTATTTAAAAAAGTCCAAGATGCTATGGCAAATTCTTTTTCATCAAATAACAGTTGATTTCCAAAAACTCTTTTATCTAAACTATCTTGAATTTTATCTTTCAAATAAAAGATACAATCAATTTCAAAATATTTTTTAAAAACAAATGCAGACTTATATGCAACGTCTTTAATTGAATTTGCTTTATTCATAGAGTCCAGATAAAAATAGAGAGTTGAAATATGTTTTTGATTACTTTGTAAATTCTTCTGAATTTTTCTAAGAGTTGAGATTTTAAAACTTAAAATGATCCCAACAGTAAGATTGGTAAATAGTGTTATATAATCATGAAAACTATGGATTGAAAATTCATAAAGAGGTGGAATAAAAAAGTAGTCCCAAACAAGAACGCTCACAATTGCAGATAAAAGTATTGCTCCTCTACCAAGGAATAATGATGTCATCGTTACCCCGAGTAAATAAATCAGTCCAACACTTTGATATCCGATAAAACTATTCAATGCAAAAGAGATTCCACTAAAAAAAAGGACAAAACATAAAGAGATCAAATACTCTTTATAAGAAAATTTCTTTTCCTGGAGTAATTGAAAGAGCGATTTATCTCTTTTTTTTCTTTGAAGGTTAACGATATGAAAATCTATATTTGATTGTTTTGCAATTAATTTATCAGTAAGGCTACCCCCTTTTAATATCAGTTTTAAGGGATTTTCATTTGTTTTACCGAGGATAATTTGAGTAATATTATAATCATAAGCGGCTCTCAAAATTCCATTAACAACGTCATCATCAATAATATGAATAATTTTTGCTCCTAATTCAACGGCAAGTTCAAGATTGTTTTGTAAAGATTTTCTTTCTGATTCATTCAAATTAGATTGGGAACTTATATTGATTGCATACCATTTTGCATCAAGGCTATAAGCCATTCTTCTTGTAATTCTAATCAATTTTTCTGAATTAATATCCGCATTTACAGCAACCATAAGTTTATCTTTGGTTCTCCATGAAGATGTAATTTGATTAGAATTTTTATAATCTACAACATCCATATCAACTCTTTCAGCTGTCAATCTTAATGAAAGTTCTCTTAGAGCATGTAGATTTCCTTTTTTGAAAAAATTGTTTTTTGCGATAATAGCATTTTGTGGAATATAAACTTTCCCTTCAGACAATCGTTTAAGTAGGTCATCTGGCGAAATATCAATTAATTCGATCTCATCTGCATTTTCAATAATACTATCAGGAATAGTTTCGTTTATTTTAATACCCGTGATATCCTGAATGGTGTTCACTCTGCTTTCTAAGTGTTGAACATTGACAGTTGTTAAAACATTAATTCCATTTTCCAGCAACTCAACAATATCCTGATATCTTTTGAGGTGTCTGCTACCGGGAGCATTATTATGTGCTAATTCATCAACTAAAACAAAATCGGGTTTCAAGGCAATAATTCCATCTAAATCCAATTCTTGTAAGGTGATTCCTTTATATTCTACTTTTTTAAGAGGATAACATATCAAACCATTCAATAATTGTTCTGTTTCCGATCTGCCATGAGTTTCAACGATTCCGATAACAACATTTTTCCCTTCATTTTTTAATAAATGAGCAAATTCCAACATAGCAAAAGTTTTACCAACTCCTGCACACATACCGAAAAATACTTTCAGTTTTCCCTTTTGAATTTTTGCTTTTTCTTTATTAATTTTTTTCAAAATTTCATCAGGGTTTGGTCTAAACTCATCATTTTGATTTTTCATTTTCAATTTTTATTAAATCGAGGTTTAAAAGAAGAACATTTATTCTTTCTTCCCCTAAAAAGAGAAACTGTTTTTTTTCATTATGTTTATTTATAATTTTATAAACTTCTTTTATATCCATATTTCTTACTTTTGCAATTCTATCAGCTTGAATCATAGCACTATGATAAGATATATGTGGATCCAGTCCACTAGCGGAATAATAGAGTAAATCGTTAGATTTGTTATTTATTTTCATTTTCAATCTATCAGCCTGTTTTTTTTGTAAAATTGCAATCGAATTACTATTGACGCTAAAGTTACTGGCTCCGGATTTTAAGGGATTATAATTTGAAAATGATGGTCTCCCCCAAAAAAGGGAATCACTTTGAAAATTTTGACCTAAAAGCTCAGAACCTGTCGGTTTATTATTGATTTTAATAATACTTCCATTTGCCTCATAAGGGAAAAACAGTTGTGCAAATCCGGTAATTGCTAAAGGATAAATAATACCTAACAGAACTGTAAAAGCCAATAATACTTTTAATGAAACAATTATGTTTGCTTTCATTTTAAACCAAATTTAAAAAATTAACAATGATATCTATCAATTTAATCCCGATAAAGGGTAGCACCAATCCACCTAATCCAAAAATAAGTAGATTTCTCACTAACACTTTAGATGTCGATGATGGAATGAATTTTACTCCTTTCAGTGCAATCGGTATCAGAATAACAATGATCAGGGCATTAAAAATTACGGAACTCAAAATAGCGCTTTGTGGAGAATGAAGAGACATTATATTAAGTTTACTTAATGGTCCATTTATAGCGCCTAAAGAGTACAAAGTTGAAAAGATAGCAGGAATAATAGCAAAATATTTTGCGATATCATTAGCAATACTAAAAGTGGTTAAGGCTCCTCTGGTCATTAGCAACTGTTTGCCAATTTCAACAATTTCAATCAATTTGGTTGGATTACTATCCAGATCTAACATATTCCCGGCTTCGCGGGCAGCCTGAGTTCCTGTATTCATGGCAACACCCACATCGGCTTGAGCTAAAGCAGGAGCATCATTTGTCCCATCACCTATCATGGCAACTAATTTACCTTCAGATTGTTCTTCTCTAATTTTGTTTAGTTTATCTTCAGGTTTCGCTTCAGCAATAAAATCATCAACCCCTGCCTCTGCTGCAATAGCGGAAGCAGTTAAAGGGTTGTCACCTGTAATCATTACTGTTTTGATTCCAATTTTTCTAAGTTGATCAAATCTTTCTTTAATTCCACCCTTTACGATATCTTTTAACTTAACAATTCCTAATGGTTTTCCATTTTCAGTTACAATAAGAGGAGTTGCTCCTTCTAATGCTAATTGTTTAATATTTTTTTCCAGAGATTCAGAGAAATCAAATCCATGATCAAGAATATACTGTTTCATTGAAAAAGCAGCTCCTTTTCTTAATGATGTAGTTATATCTTTATCGAAATTTATATCGATCCCACTCATCCGAGTTTGAGCAGAAAATGGGATATTTACAATTTGGAAATGGGATAAATCTCTCCCTCTGAAATTAAATTTTTCTTTAGCTAATACCACAATTGATCTACCTTCAGGAGTATCATCAGAAAGTGACGCCAATTGAGATCTTTCAGCAAGATAATTTTCAGTAACTCCATCTAAAGGAATAAATTGAGTTGCCATTCTATTTCCTAAAGTGATGGTTCCGGTTTTATCTAATAATAAAACGTCAATATCACCGGCTGCTTCTACAGCTCTGCCACTTTTAGCAATGACATTATGAGTAACCAATCGATCCATACCACTAATTCCAATGGCACTTAATAATCCTCCAATTGTAGTTGGAATTAAACAAACTAATAGCGAAATTAAGACGGTTAATGTGACATCAAATTGATCTCCTGAGATATTTTTACTATAGATTGCAAAAACATATAAAGTTGCAACGGCTAATAATAAAATGATGGTTAATCCGGAAAGTAAAATACTTAAAGCAATTTCATTTGGTGTTTTTTTCCGTTTAGCTCCTTCTACTAGATGAATCATTCTATCTAAAAATGTATCCCCTTGTTCAGCAGTAATTTTTACAATTATTTTATCACTTAAAACAGTGGTTCCACCAGTAACAGCACTTCGGTCTCCTCCACTTTCTCTAATTACTGGAGCTGATTCTCCGGTTATTGCAGATTCATCAACTGTTGCAATTCCTTCAATCACTTCTCCATCAATAGGGATAATATCATTAGATTCACAAATAACAAGATCGCCGATTTTCAACTCTGAAGAGAGCACTTTTTTTTCTGATCCATTTACAAATAACCGGGCATAGGTATTAGATTTCAATTTTCTCAAACTATCAGCCTGTGCTTTTCCTCTTCCCTCAGCAAGAGCTTCCGCAAAATTGGCAAAAATAATCGTAAACCACAACCAGATAATAATTTGAAAATTAAACCCATCAAATGAGCCACTCAAAATATCTTTTATAAAAATGGTACTAGTAAAAATTGATCCCATATAAACAACAAACATAACAGGGTTTTTGATTTGCGTTTTTGGATGCAACTTTTTAAAAGCTTCAATTATGGAAGCTTTAATAATTTTTTTATCTATTATTGATCTATTTTTTGTCATATTCATTAAAATATAATTCCGGACTTCATTAATAAATGTTCTAAAATTGGGCCTAAAGATAAAGCAGGAAAGTAAGTTAAAGCTCCGATAATTAGAATTACTGCTATTAAAATAAATGCAAACAAAGGGGTGTCAGTTCTGAAAGTGCCCAGTGATTTTGGTATTATCTTTTTGTTTGAAAGTGACCCTGCTATAATTAAAACAGGAATTATTACACCAAATCTTCCAATAATCATACTTAACCCAAGAAAAATATTAAAAAAAGGGGTGTTTCCATTTAATCCGGCAAATGCACTACCATTATTAGCTGCAGAAGAGGTAAATGCGTAAAGTATTTCACTAAAACTGTGTGGTCCACCAGATGAAACTTGTGAATATGCTGAGGGAACACATAAAGCTAAGGCTGTAAATATAAGAATCACCATGTTTGGAATTATTACTGCTAATATGGCCATTTTAATCTCTTTTGATTCAATTTTCTTTCCCAGATATTCAGGAGTTCTACCGACCATTAATCCGGAAATGAAAACAGTTAGCAATACAAAAATTAACATACCGTATAGTCCGGCACCAACACCTCCAAATACTATTTCTCCTAACATCATATTTAACATTAAAATCAATCCTGAAATAGGTGTTAAACTACTATGAGCGCAATTGACGGCACCACAAGAAACAGCTGTAGTTATATTTGCAAAAAATACGCTATTTACTATTCCAAAACGGGTTTCTTTGCCTTCCATTATTCCTGATTGCTGTAAAATCGGATGTAGATAATTTTCAGAAAACAACATGATAATAAAGCCTATCAGTAATAATCCGAACATGGTAAAGAAAAGTGTTCTTCCCTGTTTTTTTGATCCAACAAATCTACCAAATGTGAAAGGTAGTGCCATTGGAATCAGTAATAACGAAAACATTTCAATAAAATTAGAAAATGGTGTTGGATTTTCAAACGGATGTGAACTATTCGCATTGAAATAACCTCCTCCGTTGGTACCTACCATTTTTATTGCTACTTGTGATGCAGCCGGTCCTAAAGGTATGGTTTGATTCACTCCTTCAATAGTTTCAATATTTTGGTACGGTTGTAATGTTTGTACAACTCCTTGTGAAATCAATAAAATTGAAATAACAATACTTAAAGGAATTAAAATATAAACAACAGAACGAGTAATATCAACCCAAAAATTACCCAAAAGATTACTTTCTTTGTTTGCAATTCCTCTGATTAATGCAATAACCACTACTATACCGGTTCCCGCACTTAAAAAATTCTGAACTGTCAAACCAACCATCTGAACTAAATAGCTCATAGTTGTTTCACCGGCATAATTTTGCCAATTGGTGTTTGTAACAAAACTTACTGCGGTATTAAAAGCCAAATCAATGGGTACATTTCCTAAGTTTTGAGGATTGAGGGGCAGCCATTTTTGGATCATTTGTAAAATAAACAGTAAAACAAAACCAAAAAAATTGAAAATTAAAACAGAAAAAAGATACTTTTTCCAATCCATATTTTGCAATTTGTCAACTTTGCAAATCTTATAAATCAATAGTTCAATTTTTGAAAATATAAACAAGGGGTGCCAATATTTATTGATATTTTTTATTGAATTTTCCTCTTTTGAAAAAATTGAGAAGATATAATATCCCAAAATTGGACAAACAATTACTAACAATGTAATTAATACAACTATTTGAAACAAATTATTATATAACATAATTAAAATTTTTCAGGATGTTCTAAGGTATAGAATAAATAAATTAAAATCAGAATAGAAATCAGCAAAGCAATAATCATAATGCAAAAAATTTACTCTGCAAAAGTGTTTAGAAAGAAATAAAAAATAAATAAATAAAAATCCTTATTTTATAAAAATTTTATAAGTTTTTTTAAATCGAATTAAAAAACATATTTTTGCAAAAAAAAGTATGGCATTTTTTAAGAACATTCATCATCCGAAATGGAAACAATATCTGATCAGTATCTTATTGGTATTTCTGATTTCAACTACCTGTTTTTTATTAAATGAATATATTGGAAACAAAACAGTAGCATTGATTTTTTTGGTGATGGTTTCCTTCATTGCGCTTACTTTTGATATTTTACCGGTTTTACTGACCGCAACCTTAAGCGCATTAATCTGGAACTTTTTTTTTATTCCACCCTTATTTACATTCCACATCAACAGTGCAGAGGATATTTTGATGTTTTTTGTTTATTTTGCCATAGCTGTAGTAAATGCAGGTTTTACGTTTAAAATCAGAAAAGAGGAGATCAAGGCAAGAGAAAAAGAGGAAAAATTAAAATCGATAAAATTATATAACACATTGATTAATTGTTTGTCTCATGAGTTAAAAACACCTATTTCTACTATTATGGCTTCCGTTGATACCATGATGGAACAAGAAGACAAACTTTCTGCAGATGTTCAAAAAGAACTCCTCTCTGAAATCAACACGGCCAGTATTCGGCTGAACAGACAAGTTGAGAACTTATTAAATATGAATCGATTAGAGTCAGGTTTTTTAAAATTAAAATTCATTTGGAGTGATATTAATGAGTTGATCTTTACCGTTATTCAAAAATTAGAACCTTTAAAAAATGAACATTCGATCATATATAAGCCTTCTGACGAACTCCCTTTGTGTAAAATTGACGAGGGGTTGATCGAACAGGTGCTCTATAATTTGGTTCATAATGCGATCATTTATACTCCTGAAGGAACCACCATTACTATAAAGTTTTCAGTTCATGATTCTCATTGTAAAATAATTGTATCAGATAATGGTCCCGGAATACCTAAAGATGAATTGGATCATGTTTTTAAAAAATTTTACAGAGTTACCGGATCAAAATCGGGGGGAACCGGCTTAGGTCTTTCGATAGTAAAAGGATTTGTTAGTGCACATAATGGAACGGTAACCGTTGAAAATTTACCTAAAGGGTGCCAGTTTATAGTTAGAATACCATGCGAAACTTCATACATAAATCAGTTAAATAATGAATAAATACGAAGTATTAATTATTGATGATGAACCACAAATCGGGAAACTTTTAAGGATCATTTTAGAAAACAATGATTTTAAAGTAACATTGGCAACATCCGGGAAAGAGGGAATATTACTGGCTGCCAATCATTCTCCTGACCTTATCATTCTTGATTTAGGCTTGCCAGACATATCAGGGCATTCTGTTTTAAAAGAACTACGTTTTTGGTTTACCAAATCCATTATTATTTTATCGGTTCAAAACAGTGAAGAAGATATCATACAGGCATTAGATAACGGTGCCTCCGATTATTTGGTAAAACCATTTAAAACCGGGGAATTATTAGCCAGGATCAGATCTTCAATACGTAGAAACAACCATGAAGATAATCAAAAAGTGATCACCTGCAGAGAGTTACAAATTGATTTTATTGCCAGAACAATCAAAAAAAATGGGGAGGTTTTAAAGTTAACTACAACTGAATATGGATTAATGGCACTTTTTTTCAAAAATGAAGGAAAAGTATTGACTCATCAACATATTTTACACGAAATATGGGGAGTAGGTTTTCAAAATGAAACGCAGTACCTCAGAGTTTATATTGCCCAGTTGCGAAAAAAAATTGAAGATAACCCTGACCATCCCATTTACATTGTAACTGAAAGCAGGGTTGGTTATCGATTTATATAATCTTTATTTTTTCTTTATATTTTAAATCCTTTTTTTATTTTTTTCTTTATATCTATAAATTTACTTTTGCGACCAAATTTATTATGATATGTCGAAGGAAAAAGCAGAATGGAAGAAAAAAGTGAGTGTTGTCTCATTAGTAGTTGCATTAGGAATTATTTATGGGGATATTGGGACAAGTCCCCTTTATGTATTAAAAGCAATAGTTGGAAAAAATGTAATCAGTGATATTATTGTTTTAGGGGGTGTTTCCTGTGTATTCTGGACACTTTTTTTACAAACAACGATAAAGTACATCTGGTTAACCCTAAAGGCAGACAATGAAGGTGAAGGCGGTATATTTTCACTTTATGCATTGGTGCAGAAATACGGTAAAAAATTAGTAATTCCAACCATTCTTGGAGCTACAGCTTTATTAGCAGATGGAATCATTACACCACCCATTTCTGTAGCATCAGCGATTGAAGGATTACAAAATATACCCAGTTTTGCTCATATTAAAACTGTCCCCATTGTGATTCTGATTTTATCCTTACTTTTTATATTTCAAAGATTTGGAACTCAAAAAGTGGGAGCTGCATTCGGGCCTATTATGGTGATTTGGTTTTTAATGCTTTTTATATTAGGATTTTCCCAAATTTGGTATGATCAAACAGTCCTTAAAGCATTGAATCCCACTTATGCTATACAATTACTGACTCAATACCCAAAAGGATTCTGGATATTAGGAGCGGTATTTTTAGCTACTACAGGAGCTGAAGCCCTCTATTCTGATTTAGGTCACTGTGGAAAACAAAACATCAGAATAACCTGGATTTTTGTAAAAACTTGTTTGGTAGTTAATTACATGGGACAAGCAGCCTGGTTATTGCATCATAGAGGTGATTATCTTTTGGATCAAAATCCATTTTTTGAAATTGTACCTCAATGGTTTTTAATTCCATCCATTTTAATTGCTACTATGGCAACTATAATTGCTTCTCAGGCATTAATTAGTGGCAGTTATACGTTGGTAAATGAAGCCATGAATTTAAATTTCTGGCCTCGGGTTTCTGTAAGGCAGCCTTCAAATAAAAAAGGTCAAATCTATATTCCAAGTGTTAATAATATTATTTGGATCGGTTGTATATTAATGGTTCTTTATTTCAGAACATCAACCCACATGGAAGCAGCTTACGGGTTTTCCATTTCAATTGCCATGATGATGACAACCATATTATTAACCTATTTTTTGGTATATAAACTAAAATGGCATCCCATCTTTATTGTTTTGATTTTACTCCTATTTTCAACCGTTGAAGTTTCATTTTTTATTGCTAATGTAGTGAAAATTAAGGAAAGATGGATGTTCTTATTTTTTGAATTGTTTATTTTTTCTACCATGTATGTCTGGTTTTACTCCAGAAAAATTATCAATAGATATACTAAATTCGTTGATTTAGGAAAATATGTAAAGTTAATTAAAGAACTCAGTGATGATCAATCGATTCCAAAATTTGCGACTCATCTCATCTATTTAACAAAAGCGAACACCCGAAATGAAATAGAAGAAAAAATTATCAATTCTATTCTTTCAAAACATCCCAAAAGGGCAGATATCTATTGGTTTGTTCACATAAACAGAACCCAGAATCCATACACTTTAACGTATGATGTTTCTGAACTTCTGGAAGATAAAGTGATTAAAATTAATATAAATGTGGGATTTAGAGTGAGACCCCGAACAGAACTTTATTTCAAAAAAATAATGAATGAACTCATTTCAAATGAAGAATTAAACATGCACCTCATCCCGAATGGATCAACAAAATACAGCAATGAACCAGATTATAAATTTGTAGTTTTAGAAAAATATTTATCTGTTGAGAATGAATTTTCATTAAAAAAAGGAGTACTACTCAATGGATATTTCTTTTTAAATAAGCTGGGATTAAGAGATGAAAGAGCGTTTGGATTAGATAAAAGTGACGTAACCATAGAACATATCCCTTTCATATACAACTCTGCTGATCACCATATTGTTTTAAAAAAATTGAATCATTCTTAAATCAAAGGAACATTTTAAAGACCATTTTGCCTGATGCATTCCAAAAATGTTGTTTTATATGAATCGCCTAGAGGAATTTGATTTGTTCCAATATAAATAGTTTGATTAGCAATATAGTTGATCTTTTTTATATTGACAAAGTAGGAACGGTGTACTCTGATAATATTTGTGTTGATAAGCATTTCTTCCAGTGATTTCATACTCATCAGGCTCATATATGATTTGGAACCTTCCACAAAAAATTTGGCATAATCTCCCTGCGATTGAATGAACTCCAATTTTTCAAGCGCAATATTTACAATTTTTAAATCTGCTTTAATGAAAAGATGGGTTAGTTTCTCCTTTTTAACTCCTGAATCGGATTGGTTTTTAAATTCAAATAATTCCAAAGCTTTATTAGCTGATTTTAAAAATTCATTAAAACTATAAGGTTTCAAAAGATAATCAACAGCTTCCACTTTAAATCCTTCAATGGCATATTCGGAATATGCTGTTGAGAAAATGATCATCGGTTTGTAGGAAAGAGTTTTCACAAAATCCAAACCATTAAGATCAGGCATATTGATATCGGTATAAATGAGATCCACTTTATTTTTTGCCATCAATTCCATGGCATCAAAAGCATTGGTTGAAGACCCAACCAATTCCAAAAATGGAACTCTTGACACAAAATCGTTCAATTGAGCTAATGCAAGCGGAGCATCATCTAAAGTAATACATTTGATCATTGTGAAATAGGTATTTTTAGTTCAACTTTAAAATCATTTTGATTCTCAGAAATTTTCATTTTAAAACTTGATCCATAAATCAGTTCTAATCTCTTTTTTACATTTTCAAGTCCAATACCGGATCCTGATTCTGTTTTTTGATGATGATTACTATTCTGGATGACACTATATATAAAACGTTCATCATAGGTAACTTTAAAATTGATATAAGACTCTTTGGAATAACTAATTCCGTGTTTAAATGCGTTTTCCAGAAATGTGATATAAATGAGAGGAGGAATTGTAACAGAAGGATAGATCCAAGGTAATTCAACATTGATTTTTACATGATCTGTAAGCAATAATCTCATTAAATCTAAATAGTTACGAATTAAAATCAATTCTTTTTCAAGAGATACTTTTTCAAGATTAGATTCATACAAAAGATACCTCATAATCTTAGAGAATCCAACAATGGCATCTTCCGCTTTTTCAGGATTACTTCTAACTAATGCATGAATACTATTGAGCGTATTCATAAAAAAGTGTGGATTGATCTGGTGTTTTAAATAATTTAATTCTATTTGAATATTCTCATTTTCCAATTCCATAAACCTTTTCTCATTGGCTAAAAATCGAAATTGCATTTTTAAACCTCTGTTAAAAACAATAATTAATAGTACAAATAAAGTATTGGCAATCGGTGGAAAAAATTTGAACGGTCTGGGGCCTTTAGGAGGTTTATTAAAATTATGTTTATCATCAAACCGATGATCTCCATTTTCAAACCGATGATCTCCATTTTCAAAGCGATGTTCCCCATTTTCAAATGGGTGATGTTCCATTTTTTCAATAGAATCAAATTTCTTAAATTTATCATATTTTTTAAACTCAGGCGAAACAAATTCATGATGAAACATCATCAAGATGGTTGCAAGAGCAGTAATTAAGATATAAATCCATCTTTTTTTCTTTTTGATCTCAAAATAGCTTAACGAGAAATCATGGATCAAAAAAAACACAAAAAATGGAAATAAAAAAATAAATGATTTTAAAATAGAGGAATCCGATGAATCTGAATGTAAATTGTTTATACCTTCAAAAACCTGACCGGCAAATAGTAAAAACCAAATCACTCCGTATATGGAATATTCAAACACATACCTAGGAATTTTTTTTCTTGTTTTCATGATCCTATTCTTATGGCAAAAGTAATTAATTATTTTTATAATGGTAAACTACACCTAAAAATATAATATTTTCTGGTTCTGCTACCTGTACTTCATTGTCTAACCTTACAAATAGTGTAATGGCATGAATTTTCGAAAATCTGTAGTCTAAAAAGAGTTCTGATCGCAATTCATCAATGATGTTATCCTGCCTATTATTGAGTCTCAGAAAAAATTCAAAATTAAATCCAAATTTAATAGGTTTATGAAAAACTGCATATTCCATTTTTACTTTTTCTCGTAAATATATTTCAGGATTTAGGGAATAATCTCCTCTATTTTCATCGTAAAAGGAAGCCAATACACCTACCCTATTTTGAAAATGAAACTGTCCGTTTTTGTGAGAAAAAGAGAGGTTACATTGGACTCTATACCGATTTTCAAAATAGTCCCACTTTTTTTTGAAAATATAATCGATATTGCCCCCGATTTTTAATGATTTGCCCCAAAGTTTATAATCAAACCCCAACGTAGTTTTGGAACGATCTAACTGAAATGATGAGCAGGTCCAACGTAACTCTTCTTCTATAAATATTTTAATTCCGGAATGAAAAGCATGTTCTCCTTCTGCTCCTGCAATAGAGCCAAAATTCCATGATTGAGCATGAAGTCCAATACTAGAAACAAGAAGAAATATGCTTAAAATCCTTATTTTAATCATTCTGAAAATTATTATCTTTTAATCTTTGATTTTCGTTCATTGTTGACATTTCCTTAGCTGATTGATCATAATATATTTTAATAAAAGCAGCATCTTTTAAAAAATCAATATTTCCAATTTCAAATTTAATAATCTCTAATCCGGTTCTCTCCTCTAAATCGGCTAATAATTCTTTTTCTTTACCCACTTTTATCAAATCTATTTTATCATATAAAATGATTTTTGTAGCTCTATGTTTAATCAGTTTACTACTTTCAAAAGTCCATATAATAGCGATAAAAATGAAATTTGTCACTACTAATTCCGCATAACTAACCGTTAAAGCCAAGCCATTAATAACTGATATTCCGATTGTTATAAATAAATAGGTCATTTCTCTGATCGGTACCGTTTCCGTTCTATAGCGGATCATTCCAAAAATAGCAAACAATCCCAATGCAAAACCAATTTGCATTTTAACATTGTCCAAAAGATACACTAATAAAAATATGGTCACTGTAAAAAGCAGGAAAGTAAAGTAATAATCTCTTCTTTTGCTTTTTTTATAATAGAAAAACTGAATAATGACAAAGCATACGATAAAATTAAATGTAAATCTTAACAGCAATTGCCAAAAACTATCTGCTTGCCACAAAGGTATTCCGAAAAGATCTTTCATAGATCCAATTTCACTATAACTGGACGCATCAAACTGGTGAGGTACGTCCGGATTAAATGTGTCTTGTAAAAAAAACATAACGTGTTTATTTAAAGTTAGTTTGTAATTTATTTTTTAAAAAATGGATTTTACTTTTAAAACGATTAGCTTTAATGGAAGGATCTGTAACTACAACTCCAATACAATATTTACTAAATGATTTTTCAAAAACCGGTAAATCATATATCATTTGCTTGAAATCAGAATGTGATCTTCCTTCTTGCTTCAATTCAATAATTACTAAGTTTTGTAACTTATTTTCTAAATGGTTTTGGTGGTTGATAAATGACACTTCAAAATCAACAGTTAAACGCTCTGTCTTTTCAAAATTAACAAATGTAATTCTAAAAAACCTATTTTCTAAGTTAGGGAATAATTCTGTACAATCAATCAACAACTCTTTTTCAATGAGTGTTTTAATATTTGGATTGTATGATAAGTCAATGAAATCATTGGAGCCAACTTCAATTCTCTTCTTTACGGTTCTGCCTTTGTTTGATTTTTTCTTGATTTCACAAAAAAACTGACCACTATCACAATATTGTCTTACCCTAACTTTATTTCTAGCTGATTTACCATTGTGATGCTGCATATAAAACTGTAAATTTGGTGTATCAAAATAAAGAGTTCTATATTTGGCAATCCTGTTTCCTAAATGTTCCTGTACATAATATTTTTGTTGAATCAATTCCATCAGTTTTGAAAAAGTTTCTATATCAGTAATATATTTGGTATCTATTCTATTCATCAACTTCACTTTATTCATTTCTGATAAAGAGATTGGTTGCATAAGTTGAATAATCGATTCAAAACTCTTCATTACTTGTAAATGTATTCAAATTCTTTTTCAGAAATTAATTTACCTTTAGGATTATATGTTGATTGTTTTTTCTTGGTTCCATCGACATTATATTCAAATTTTTTGATTTCAACAACCCGTTCTCTGCCATCATATTCAGTTTGTTGAATACATCTTTTATTGGTATCGTATTCATACACAATTTTTGATTTTATTCCATAGTTAGCATATTCAATTTCTTCAATTTTCAATCCTAAATCATTAAAAATGCTCACATGATCCAAAAACTTGGTTTTAGTATCACTATTGGTATTCCATTCTTTAACAGTCAGGTTTTTTTTGGTTGGTTTTTTAACTTTTTCAGTTTGAGAAAATCCTTCAGTTGAGACCTCTAAAAACACAAGGATCAATATGATAAATACAATATTTTTTTTCATATTATGGATTGATTGTTACTATAAATTGTGTTGGCAATGCATAGATTTGACCTGAATTTGAGATTAAAATATTTTGTTTTAAAACAGTTGGAACATCGTTTTCATTGATAGTAGTAGTATAAACTTCGTAGGACCCCGGAATCACTTTCTGGAATGCAAAAACGCCATTCTGCCCAACTCTGGCATCATCAATCGGATAAATATCCCCTGTTTTTTGAAGATAAACCCGATGTTCATAAGCCCATCCAGATTCCAGAATATTTCCGGATCCATCTACATAGTTAGCCCAAACAGTTCCTGTTATGATTGAGGTTCCATTAGCTTGACCAGAGTGAACATACAGATCTGACACTTCTGTAGTATTTCCTCTTGATATATTTACTGTTTGTGTTACTGCTGTTTTAACCCCCATTGCATCTGTTGAATACGCAAAAATAGTATAGTTTCCAGGGGTTAAATATTTGAATTGATAAAATCCATTATAATCGGTTTCAATATCATCATCAAAATAGATGTGATCACCATAAATAATATAAACGTCAGTTTTAACAGCATAAGCAGTATCAGCAGTTAAAGCAAAATTGTCATCATTATGTTTAATGTTAAACAAATAACCTTGAATTGTACCGCTTCCCCCTTCCCCCTCTTCGGTTAGGCAGGAGGTAAGCGATAAACTCAAAGCGACAAATAGAATTATTAACCTAATAATTTTCATCAGAGTATCACAATTTTTTTAGTTTTAACATTTTTGTTCTGAGTTATTTGGACGATTACCATTTGAGGAGCGATTGTCTCGGTTGATACATCAAAATGTAAATCTGTTGGTGTCAAGCTTTTTAACAACTGACCTCCCATGGAATAAATATTCACTATTTCGGAAGGTTCAGCTAATATAAATTGTATAGATTGGGTATTTTTAGAATAAAAAACCCTATTATTACTGATTGATGGATCATTAATTCCCATTGATTCATTGATGGGCACTCTATAGAACTCTTTAGAAGCACGGGCAGGTAAAAATGCACCAATATTGCTATTTTCTGCGTAATAGTAATAATCCAAAGTATCTATAAAAATGGGTAATGTAATTCCATATTCATCTCCCGATAATGTCATTTCAACCATGGTATATGATCTATGTTCTTCACTTTTAATGCGGTAGAATAAAAATACATGATCAGCATCATCTGCTTGAACAGTAAAGCGAGCCCCATTGTCATAGATTCTGGCTGCATCATGTAAAACTGGTTGTGAATTGGAAAACTCAGGCGTTGAACCTAAATAATCGGCTCTCGCATTCATAAATGTTTGAATTCCATTTACACTATACCCATTCACTGCGTAGTCAGAAGTCATACTATTATTAAAATCCACCAGGCTATAAAACTTATTATTATCCGCTCCAACACTTTGTAAAGCTTTGTTTTGCCAAAAAGCAGCAGAGGTTAAATAGGTATCATTTTCAAAATTTTCAGTATAGATGGTTTTGGCATGTGCTAAGTACATTTTAAGCCAACGGGGATTATTATAAATGTTGACTAACATGGGCCAATACTCATCAGTACTATGAATATTCAAAGTTAATTGTTGCCTTTCAGTTGTACTGATTGCTTTTAAACGATCCTGAAATCCAATGTTATTAAATGCCCCAAAAGATAGATTATAATCCCATGGAATCGCCATAAATCTACCTTCCACGCTTCTGTATAAATAATAATTCTGACTGTAAACACCAATATAGCTATCGATATTACACAATACGTTATCAAAAGCACACATCCAGATAAATTTATCCAGATCAAGTATTTTCTGAACACTATCGGAATAATTGGTAACCGTATCACAAAGTGCAATAAAATTGTCCCATCCGGAAGATGATTTTAATTCATACGCTGATTCATAGTCGGTATAATTGGCAGATATATATTCTAAATTGCTTTTGGTTGCAATGGTAGGTTCCAATGCCGGAGAACAACTCATAAATGTATTATTCTTAGAACCATACGTTCTTTTACAGAATGATTTATTTACTGTTTCCGTGTTGGAATAGAGGCCAATATAATTCCCATTTATATAAATTTGAGCAAAATTAGCTTTGGGTGCATACAAATATTTTCCAGCGATCTCATAGGAAAGAACTTCTCTGATAAATGATGGATCACCGTAAACATTGGCCAATTTGATAGAAGTGAAACCCTGATATGAATTTGAAGATTTGAATTCATCTAAAGAAAGATTAAATGGATTTTTCACTCTTCCAGGGCTATAAGAACTGTTCCCTTTGTATTTAACTCCGACACTATCTAAAACAACACCGTTCACTTTTACAGTAGCTGGCATGTACAAGTCAAGAGGTTTATTAGCGATCAAACTATCTTGCCAGGATGGATCGGTAAACGTGATCTCAATTCTTTGGATATAATTGGGATCATATAAATTGTGGTTAACAGCTTCATAAATTGTTTCGGTGGAATAAACAACCGGTGCAACATCCACATCAGTTGAAGCATCAACAGTATAAGTGTTATTGTCAATCAAATTATATGTTGGTTGAGTTCCATTATAAAAAGTGTAGGTGATATCTGAGTTGGCAGGTGCATACAACAATCCTTCATAAACAACTTGATTATCATCATCATAAGTATCCAAATTGGTGTCATAAAGTGGCACAATTGTATTCCCTGATTTCACAAAAACACCGTTTGTTGCAGGTGTAGTTGAAGACATATTCACTTTTACACGGATCACTTTATGTCCGGCAGGTCCATTTCCATTGAAAGTTAAAGCAGGATAGTCAATGGATGTGGCCGTTGTATTGGTATATACAAATCTATAAAATCCCGGAGCTAACCGGGCAATATCTTCCACATTTCCTTCCGCAAAATAGCCATCAGTACCTATTTGGAAATAGAATTCATACAACGTATTTTTATCCAAAGAAATGGAAGGTGTTCTATATGTATAAGTATTGGAAACTCTTGATAAAGGAACTAAAGTTCCAGCACCAAATGAACTGTGTTTTCCGTAGACGATATACAAACCTCTCTGAGCCACTAGAGAGATAACAGAGTCCATGTTCTGATCTCCTACTAAAAGTTGGATATTGGTTTCAGTAAAATCGGTAGCAAAAGTGACACTGACGGTCTCCTGGGCTTTTATACCTAAAAAACCCAAAAAACATAACAATACAAGAATTAATTTTTTCATAATATGGGGTTTAATTGTTTTGGATCAATAGTTTATATCCAAAGTTGTTAATTTTAAGAATATATAAACCTGTTTCACAGTCAGGTACTATAAATTCGGCTGTATTAATAGTTGAATAAAGCAAACGACCATTCATATCAAACAGTTGAATCAAACTGGAACTATTCTCTTCTAACTGATTAATTTTTAGGATTTCTCCAACAGAAACCGGATTTTTAAAAGTAATATTTGGTTTTATTATATCTGCAATTCCTTGATTATTATTAGAATGAGTAGTATCAATAATTCCAATAGGAGTATTCGCACAAATGGTTGCATAATCGCCATTTACGTAAGCAGCAGAATAGCGTGTAACTTTGGAACAACCATTTGCTGAATTATTACTCCATATTGCGCCACCTGTACTATCTTTTTCATAAACTGTGCTGGCACCAGCTCCGGCGAACAATAACATATTCCCATTAGGCAACATTTGATTTCCACCCATATTTGTAGAGTTTCCTGTAAGCGTTACTTTTTTATAATAAGTTGTTGGCAAATAAGAAGATCCGGAAGTATAGCTAAAGTTATAGCTACTATCTATGTATGGAGGGATGATACACATTCCACTAACATTTGTATTACTCCACACGGAAATCATTTGAGCAAAAGGGTGATAGTTAGATGCTGATGGATCTTCACGTTGAGCCTGATAGGTTTCTCCCAAACACCAAGCAGCATCATGAATAACGCCAAATGTTGAACCGGTTTTTCCATAATTGGTAGGATTTCCCCATCTATAAAGGAAATCACCCCCTTTTCCGCTTAAACCACCTGAACCTGTTTTCGCTTCGGCTGTAGTGGTACTATGATCAATTACATAAATCTCTTTTAAATGTTTACAACTGAATACAATCTGATCTCTGGCAGGATTGTAATCAATTCCATTCAAATGTTGCCAGTCGGAATACCCCTGAGAGCCTTGTACTGCAACATTAAACTTATTAGGTGTACTTGAAGGATCACCATAATTAGCTAAACTACTGTTGTTATTTTGCACGGTATGGTCAATAAACCGCCATTCCCATACAATCTGTCCATTCACTCCATCTATTTCAACAATTTTGTCATATTTCAAACTAGAAGTTACGCCTGTAAAACCATATTGACTTAATTCTGAAGAGGTTGCTGTGGTCAAAACTGCAGCTAAAACATGTCCATTTGGCATATAACAAATATCATGGTGAGCCCCAACTGAAAAGCTCCATACTACTTGTCCATCCCAATTCACTTTTTCAATTTTACTACCTGCACCAGCACCACTTCCACCCACAATTCTGATGATACATCGATCAGGTGTTAAAAATGAACTGTATCCATTAGCTCCCGTTAATGTCCATGTTTTATAAACGGTACCTGTTAATGTTACTAATTTTGTAGTAGTTGAACCTTGAGAAGCAATTAAAGTATAATCTCCCCAGGATTGGCCATAAATTGGATTCAAAAATGTGCTTAATAGCACAAGTAAAAAAATAGTTAATTGGGTTGTTCGTTTCATTTTTAAAAGATTTTGGAACAAAAATATATTGAAATAAATAAGAAAAATTTTTTATTCGATTAACAGGATCTTTCTAAAGGTGAACCAAGATTTAATATCTACAAATAATTTATTAACTAAACTTCAGAAAATTCTTTAACAAATTCATTTTCATGAATTATAAATTGAAATTTAATCTATTTAGTATTTATATTATTTTGTATATTTGCATTCTTAATAACCACTAAAAACTACTCACATGATAGTAATTACCGGAGCTGCGGGTTTTATTGGCAGCTGTATGACTCAAAAACTAAACAACATGGGAATGGAAAACCTCATTCTTGTGGATGACTTTACTAAAGAAGCAAAAATCTCCAATTGGATCAATAAAAAGTATATTGATAAAATTGAGCGTATGCATTTTTTTCAATGGGCTGAACAAAACAAGAGTCACATTGATTTTATCATCCATTTAGGAGCCCGGACTGACACAACCGAATTTAATTATGCCATTTTTGAGGAGTTGAACATTGAATATTCTCAAAAATTGTGGAGTTTTGCAGCTAAAAATGGGATTCCATTCATATATGCCTCATCAGCTGCGACTTATGGAGATGGTGCTTTTGGGTACTCTGATGATCATTCCTTGATTCAACAACTTATACCTTTAAATCCTTATGGAAAGTCTAAAAATGAGTTTGATAAATGGGTCCTCAAACAAACTATAACACCCCCATTTTGGGCAGGTTTTAAATTTTTCAATGTTTTTGGACCTAATGAGTATCATAAAGGAAGAATGGCATCTGTGGTTTTTCATTCATTTAACCAAATTAATGTAACCGGAAAGGCAAAATTGTTTAAATCTCACCGACCCGATTATAATCATGGGGAACAAATCAGAGATTTTATTTATGTAAAGGATGTTGTTAATGTATTGTTTTGGTATATGAACTATAAACCGGCAAGTGGAATTTATAACTTAGGGACCGGTTTTGCCAGACCTTTTATTGCATTGGCAAATGCTACATTCAAAGCTATGAAAAGTGCACCAAATATTGAATTTATTGATATTCCTGTTGATATTCGTGACAAATATCAATATTTTACTGAAGCAGAAATGGGAAAAGCCAGAGCTGCAGGATTAAAGAAACCTTTTAGGCCTTTAGAGACTTCTGTAAAGGATTATGTGATCCATTATTTATTAAAAAACAAGACTTGGTAATTTTTTCTTACTCATTTTCAGTTAGTTATAAAATAATGATAAAAAAAATGGGTAAAGTTCGTAATTGATATTTGAATTTTTGTACTTTTGTTTAACGAAACTGTAGTAGATTAGAAAAAAGAAATATTTTTTAAAATTAATGATGATATTTTAATAAGATATGCAGAACATCTCTGACAAAGAGATCCAAAAGATGCTCAAAAAGTTTTTTGGATTCAATAATTTTAAAGGGGATCAATTAAAAGTGATCAAGTCCTTGTTGAAAGGAAAGGATTGCTTTGTCATTATGCCTACGGGTGGAGGAAAGTCAATGTGTTATCAACTTCCTGCATTATTAGCAGAAGGAACAGCCATTATTATTTCACCCTTAATCGCTTTGATGAAAAATCAGGTTGATGCCATCAGAAATTTTGGTACAGAACTGGGAATCGCGCATTTTATGAACTCTTCTTTAAGTAAAACTGAAATTAAAGCAGTAAAAGAAGACTTATTGAATGGGAAAACAAAACTCTTGTATGTTGCCCCAGAAACGCTCACCAAAGAGGAAAATATTGAGTTTTTTAAAGATATTCACATCTCTTTCTTTGCTATTGATGAAGCCCATTGTATTTCAGAATGGGGCCACGATTTTCGTCCAGAATACAGAAGAATCAGAGCTATCATTGATATCATTGATAAAAAAGTACCTATCATCGCATTAACTGCAACAGCGACACCTAAAGTTCAAAGCGATATTCAGAAAAATTTACATATTGAAAAAGCTGATATTTATATCTCCTCTTTCAATAGAGCAAATTTATATTACGAAATAAAAGAAAAAACAAAAGATATTGATAAAGAGATTGTTAAATTTGTCAAACAACACCCTAACAAATCAGGGATTATCTATTGTTTAAGCAGAAAGAAAGTGGAAGAACTGGCTGAATTTCTTCAAGCCAACAAAATCAGAGCGCTACCTTATCATGCCGGTTTAGACTCCCATACAAGAATTGCTCATCAGGATGCATTTTTGATGGAAAATTGTGAAATTATTGTGGCTACCATCGCTTTTGGAATGGGAATTGATAAACCTGATGTGCGATTTGTGATCCATTATGATATGCCTAAAAGTCTGGAAGGTTATTATCAGGAAACAGGTCGGGCCGGTCGCGATGATGGTGAAGGCCTATGTCTTGCATTTTATGACATCAAAGACCTTTACAAACTCGAAAAATTTTCAACCAAAAAATCGGTTGCAGAACAGGAAATTGTAAAACAATTGGTTGCTGAAACCGCATCTTACGCTGAATCTACAAATTGTAGAAGAAAACATCTACTCCACTATTTCGGAGAAAATTATGAACAAGAAAATTGTCAATGTTGTGATATTTGTTTACATCCAAAACCAAAAATGAACGCATCAGAACAAATCCAATTGGCCATAGAGGTCATTCAAACTGTAAAACAACAATTTCAAGATACTCATATCATTGATATCTTAACCGGTAACAAATCTACTAACGTTGTTAAGTTTAAACATAATAAACTTAAAATGTTTGGTGAAGGGGAAGATTATGATGAGAAATTCTGGGGCAGCGTAATCCGTGCCGCTATCTTTGAAGAATTGATCTATAAAGATATTGAAAATTATGGATTGTTAAAATTAACTCCTAAGGGTGAAAAATATATGGATCACCCCTATTCTGTTAATGTTCAAAAACCGGATAAAAAAGGATCCGAAGATGACGATGAAATTTCAGATGATATTATCATCAACAAAGGTGAAGCTATAGATAAGGCTCTATTTGCCCTTTTGAAAGATTTGAGAAAAACCATCTCACAAAAAGAAAATTTACCTCCTTTTGTTATTTTCCAAGATCCTTCTCTCGAGGATATGTGCATCCAATACCCTACTACTATTGATGAAATGACCAATATCAGTGGCGTGGGTACCGGTAAAGCTCAAAAATACGGAAAACCTTTCGCTGATCTGATTAAAAAATATGTTGATGAAAATGAAATTGAGAGACCTCAGGACTATATCGTTAAATCGGTAGTCAAAAAATCAGCCATCAAAGTGTTTATTATTCAAGCCATTGATAGAAAACTTAGTTTTGAAGATATCGCTCTGGCTAAAGGACTTGATTTTGATGAATTACTCACCGAAATTGAAAGTATTGTGGCTTCCGGAACTAAATTGGACATCAATTATTATATTGAAGAGAATGTGGAACCTTATCATCAGGATGAGATTCTCGACTACTTTGCCGAAGCAGAAACCGATTGCTGTGAGGCATGCCTTAGAGAACTGGGAGAAGATGAGTTCACAATCGAAGAGATTCGTATCATGAGAATTAAGTACATGTCTGACGTTGGAAACTAATTTTTAATATTTTCTTAATTATTCTTAAATCCAGTTTCAATTGTTAAAAGATTGATTATTTTTGCACTGAAAAACTATTTCAGTATAAAAATTCAATTTTATGTCTCCAAAAACAAAAGAAGTCATTGTTAGTGTTGCCTCCAAACTCTTTGGTCGATACGGTTTTTATAAAACATCCATGGATGAAATTGCTAAAGTAGCAAGAAAAGCAAAAGGCTCACTCTATTATCATTTTGAAAGTAAAGAAGATCTTTTCAAAGAGGTAGTTTCCCAGGAAATATATATTTTAAAATTCGAATTGAATAAAATTATTCAACTCCCTCAACTTAACGCTTCTGAACTCCTTATACTTTATCTTAATACCAGAATGGAGATATTATCCAAATCCTATAATTATCATGAAACATTAAAAGCTGATCTAAACGATCGCTTTGAATTTCTTGATGACATTCGCACCGATTTAACACTTTGGGAACAAGAAAAAATGAAGGTTATCATAAACAAAGGAATTGAGGAAGGTTCTATCGATAGTAGCCTCAATTTTGATGTGGCTATCGATGTTTTCATTCTGATACTCAAAAGTTCTGAAATCCAGTTTTTTGTTCAAAACAAATATGAAGAATACGCTCCCCATTTTGATGAACTTTTAGGTATTGTTATCAAAGGACTTAAACCCTGATTGCGACAATTTTCAAACTTTTATTTCTTCTTTATAAATTTTATCTTATTGATTTTCTGATTGTTAGAATTTTTAATAATTTTTAACTAAAATATTAGTTGCATAACTAAAAAATTAGTTGTTACTTTGCACAATAATTCAACTAAGTTTTTAGTTATATATAAAAAAATAAGAACATGAAATTTAAAAAGTTTAAAAGTCATCAATTAACCAAAGCGGAAGAGGAGATTATGCAGATACTCTGGCAACTGAATGGAGGATTTGTAAAAGATGTAGTGGATCAATTTCCGGAACCAAAACCTGCCTACAATACCGTTTCCACGATCGTTAGAATTTTGGTAAAAAAGGGAATAGTTTATAATGAAATCTATGGAAATACGCACAAGTATATCCCTAAGATTACGAAAGAGGAATACACTAAGATTTATCTCAATCATTTTGTAGGTAATTATTTTGATAATTCATACAAGACATTAGTTTCATTTTTTGCTGATGAAGAGCAACTATCTGTTCAAGAGTTGGAAGAGATGAAATATTTTATAGAACAATCTATTCAAAAGAAAAAAAGCCATGAATAATACTGTCAATTATGCCATTCAAGTGATGGTTTCTAGTGGATTTTTCTATGGATTTTATAAATTATTCATGGAAAAAGAGACCCATTTCGCCATTAATCGCGCCTATTTATTGATCACTTTGTTTCTCTCTCTTACCATACCTTTCATTCAAATTCCAATTCAAAGCGGGTTGCAAACAACAACATTTAGGGAATTTTTGCAACCGATTTTGGTTGGAGGAACACCCTTAACAGCAAATAATCATATTTCTGTTCAGAATCTCATTTTGTTCATTTATTTAATGGGTGTGTTTTTGCTATCAAGTAGATTTTTTTGGGGGTTGATTCAACTCCAAAAAATCAAAAATTCTGCAAAAAATGGATCTAAAAATGGGTATCAATTTAAACTTACCAATCAAGAGATTGCTCCATTTTCTTTTTGGAATACCATCTATTTGAATGCCCAATTTAAAGATTCCGAAGAATTGGATACCATTTTGTTGCATGAATCGATACATATTAAACAATTTCACACCATAGATGTATTACTCTTTGAAACAGCAACAATTCTTTTTTGGTTCAATCCATTTTTCCATTTAGGAAAGAAAAGCATAAAGGAACAACATGAATTTATTGTAGATAACATTATACAAAGAAACAAAACTGAAATAAAAACCTATTTACTGCTCTTATGTCATACTTCTGGAATCCGATTCAATATAACCAACAATTTTAATAAACCCTTAATAATTAAACGAATGAAAAAAATGGCACAAAATCCATCAAGAGTAGCAACTCAATATAAGTTGTTGCTCACCATCCCCATTATTGTGGGATTAGTCGTACTATTTTCAATCCAAAATAGTAATGCAGAAAGTATTATTTTATCGAAGAGTAATAACAATTCGATTATCGTATCATCTGATATTGTGAACGACACCCTTCCTAAAAAAAATCACAAATTTACTGAAGTTGAGAAACCTGCTGTTTTTCAAGGTGGAAATGAACAATTACCTATTTTCTTAGGTGAAAACATCAAATATCCTGATGAAAGCAGAAAAAAAGGTATTTCCGGAGTAGTAATTATTGAATTCACGATTACCAAAGATGGTAGTATAGAAGATGTGAAAGTAGTCAAAGGTGTAGATCCATTGTTAGACAATGAAGCCATTCGCGTTGTTAAAATGATGCCTAAATGGACTCCTGCTGAAAATAAAGGTGAAAAAGTTAATATGAACTATACATTACCGATCAACTTCAAATTACAATAATTTTAAAAAACCTCACTTTTTTTTTAAAACTGTCCCTAATCGGACAGTTTTTTTTATTTTTGTTTTTTAAAACAAAAATAATGGAAAAAATAATCCTTAAAGTCAGAGAGGAACTCAGGAAAAACATCGACTCCAAAACATTAGAGACAGGGCAACATTTTTTTAAAGAAAAAATTGATTTTTATGGTGTTACCATTCCAAAGGTCAACAAAATAGCGGATCAATTATTCAAAGAGATTATGAATGAACCAAAACCGAGAATTCTGGAGTATTGTGAGCAATTATTTCAATCCGAGAATTTGGAAGAATCGTTTGTAGCAAGTGATTGGTCCTATCAATTAGCTAACCAATATACTAAAGATGACTTTCTTATTTTTCAAAAATGGATCAACGAATATATCAACAATTGGGCCAGTTGTGACACATTATGTAATCACACAGTTGGAACATTGGTTGAGCAATTTCCGGAGCTAATAGATGATCTGATCCATTTTACTGATGCGGACAATAGATGGGTAAAAAGAGCTGCAGCCGTAACATTGATTATTCCGGCAAGAAAAGGGTTATTTTTAGAACATATCTTCAAGATTGCAGATATTTTACTTCTTGATCCTGATGATTTGGTACAAAAAGGGTATGGATGGATGTTAAAAGCGGCCAGTCAGGCGCATCAGGAAGAAGTATTCCAATATGTAATAGAGAAAAAAGCGATCATGCCCCGCACATCATTACGGTATGCCATTGAAAAGATGCCAACCGAATTGAAAAAATTGGCGATGGAGAAATAATAAGCTAATGTGATAATGTGATAATAAGCTAATTAGGGGAAGGGCGAAAGGGGAATTAACAAATGAGCAAATTAGTGTATTAGCAAATGAAGAATGAATAATGAATAATGAATAATGAATAATGAATAATGAGCACATGAGCATTCGAGCATTCGAGCATTCGAGCATTCGAGCATTCGAGCATTCGAGCATTCGAGTAAATGGTTAGTTTCTGCGGAAATCAGCGTGATCTGCGGGTGATTTCTATAAATTTTTGCCCGCAAATTTCGCAGATTTACGCAGAAGTTATTTTGGTTCTTCTTAAGGGCAAAAAATTATTTGTTTTGTATTTATTTATTTTTTATATTTGCATCGCAAAAAGAGTAATGTAAATGTTGAAAATTTAATAAAACACATTATGAGTAATAAAAAAACATTTCGTATAATGGGGATCTCAATGATACTTGTTTTTCATCTATTGAATTCAATCCAGGCACAGGTTCCGGCTAAACTTCTGAAAATAGTTGAAAAAAATGAGAAAATACAATCCGGTTATGTTAAATTAAAATGTGTATATAAAACTGATAACGACACAACTGATTCTCATACAGAAACAGGCTATTTTATTTATACTCCTAATGATTATAAATATTTTTTAATTAAGGAAAACCCTGATCATAGATACTTGTTTTGTAAATCAGGAACGATGCTTTTAATGAACTTCAATAAAGAAGATTATGTAAAGTACCGTTCTTTTGAAGAGGATTTTGATCCAACAACAGATCCATTTACAAATTTCGCTTTTTTTAAAATCACTTCAGAAACTGCCCATTCATGGGAGAAGGATACAATTTTAAAAATAACCCCAAAAATGGATGTAAAAAATTTGAGATATCTTTTAACATCTCCTAATGAGGAAACTTTAACCGATATAATCACTGAGTGGGAATTTGATTATAAAACCCATTATTGGGTAAACCTTGAATACTCCGGTATTTTTGAAAATATAGAAAGACTATATGGAACAGTTCAAATCATTGATTTTCAATTCTATGATTATATAAATCCTGTCATTTTAGACACCATTACTTTCAGAATGGATGAACTTAGAAAAAAATATAATCAACAGGAATTAAGAACACAAGAAAAAAAGGATTCATTATTAAGAGAGACAATTTGTGATTCTATCATTCAAATAGTTTCTTCCAAAGAAACAAAATGGATAGAGAATAATTCTGTTTTACCTGAAAAAGATTCATTAAAATATATGCCTTCCTGGAAATTTCCACTTTTAACAGGCGACACACTGTACTCAGATAGTATTCAATCTTCATATCTGTTTTTGGATCTTTGGTATGTCGGCTGTGCTCCATGTATCATGGCTATGAAAGAGTTAGGAACAATCGATAGTTTGTTTGACAAATCTTTAATCAAATTTGTCAGTTTAAATGTGATCGATAAAGACACTGCAAAAATTAAAAGAATAATAAATACTTTTAACATAAAATCTGACATCGTCTGTTCTTATGATTCCTCATTGGACACTATCTTATCCAAAGAGATGAGTGATTGCAGAGGATACCCTGAATTATATCTTATTGACATGAAAACCAAACAAGTGATTTGGAGCTCTTGCGGTTTTTATAAAGGATTCACCAAAGATATTGAGGCAATTTTAAAGAAAGAAGATTAAAAACAGGTAAAAGGAATTAGAATTAGCAAATGAGCAAATTAGTGAATTAGCAAATGAATAATGAAAAATGAAAAATGAATAATGAATAATGAATAATGAATAATGAAAAATTGAGCAATCGAACATTCGAGCATTCGAGCATTCGAGCACATGAATGTTATCCTTATTTCACAATAATTGGAAATTCTTTGAAAACTTTTAATAGTATAATGAGTTCGTTTTTAAGTTTATTTCGAACAAATGATTTCATTTTTTCATCCATGAGTTCACCTAATCCGTTTAATAAACTTTTATTAGGCTGATTTTCCAAATATGTAATACATTGTTGAATATATTCTTCTAAAGAAGTATTCATTCTTGATTCAACAATCGTTTTGTTTATAGGAGTTCTATTTTCTAAAAAAAACCAACAATCAAAAATATCCCGATTGGCAATCTCTCTCCTGTCTAGCATTGCACAAAGTTTATGAGCAAACATGTCTGAAATACTTAAAACGCGCATGTTAATACCATTATAATTAAGTAATTCATAGTGATTGTCGAATGGTCTGTTTGATACTTCCATTTTTAGTTTTCTTTCCCCTTTGCTATAATCCAAAACAAGAATTAACCCGAAGAATTTTTTAGCTTCATCATCAATAGATCCATATTTTTGAAGTATGTTTCTTAACTTAAAAAACACTAAATCTTCTTTTTCAGAATCCAATAAATCAAAATCCAGATCTACGGAAAAACGGGGTAATTTATGAAAAAACATCAATGCTGTACCACCTTTAAACCCTAGATAATTAGAAAGTTCTATATCTGAAAAAATATCTTTCAGAATTTGAAGCATAAAAAATTTATGTTTATTAATGTTCATTGTCCAATATTTTTTTTGCTCGTTTGACTAATGTTTTCGAATTATATAAAGGAAGAAGTTCTTCAACTTTATCTCTATTTATTGGTCTTAAATTGTCAAAATAGATCTCTCCATTTAAGTAAAGTAAATCTAAAAATGCACGTTCTACTGATGCAATAGCATAAGCTTGTTCGGTTTGAATAATTCCAAGTGGGGAAGCGAGTATTTCGTTTTTAATTTTTCTAAAACAATAGATCTTTTGATCAATTTCAATATCTCTGGTTAAATAGGAAACCACCGTTATATTACTGTTGTATTGAAAAACCACACCTGCTTTTTGCAATACATATTCTAAAGATATATAAGCAGGTGTAAAAACACGACAGGCTAACTCCTCCTCATTATATTTTTTCTTTGAATATATTCCCCTGCGTGGATTAAGTAATCTACCTGTTTTTACGTAATAATTTAATTTCATCTTAAGTGAATTATAATTAGTTTCTCCAAGCAACATTGCAATATCAATAAACTTATAAACAGTTCGAGAATTACTATATAAATTAAAAATTAAATTACCTGTTTTCATTTTTTTGTGAACTATTCGTTTTGTTTTTTATTACCTTTAGTTTACATTTTAAATTTTTTGCAAATATACAACAAATTTTCTTCCATACTCTATAAGAAGGCTAAAAAAAATTAGCAAATGAGCAAATTAGTGAATTAGCAAATGAATAATGAAAAATGAAAAATGAAAAATGAAAAATGAAAAATGAAAAATTGAGCACATTGAGCACATGAGCATTCGAGCACACGAGCAATCGTTCAACCTTTCAACTTTAATAAGAATGCCACGAATTCACGAATTATAAACGAATTAAGACCTTTGCCCTTTGCCTTTCGCTTTTTTGCATTCCATGAAATAAATAAAAATTAGTTACACAGTGTTTCACTGGGTTAGAAGGTGTATCACAGTGTTTTTTGAACTTTAAGTTTTAATTATATTTCAACCTTACAACCTTTAAACAGCGAAGCGTTCAACCTTTCAACTTTTAAAAAGCTTAACAATCGAGCACACGAGTACACGAGCATTCGAGCATTCGAGCATTTTTGAAAACATTGAGAGACTTAGTGATACAGAAAAAATCTGTTTTCATCTGTTCCATCTGTTTCATCAGGGTTCTATAAGGCGAAAGGAATCCTAAAACTTCAAATTCCAGGCTTGTATATGTTGTATGCCATTTCTGGATGAAAATTGAAAATCATCCAGTGAAACCAGATACTTTTCATAATGATCTTTGATAGTTTCCAACGAGTTATATTCTCTTTCCATAGTTGATTCATCCGGAATCAAATAGGCAACTTGAAAATAGATCTTTCTATCCCCTTTTATGGCAACGAAATCAACTTCTTTTCCTTTCTCTACACCAACATAAACCTCAAAACCTGCTCTTCTTAGTTCTAAAAAAATAATATTTTCAAGTTTATACCCAATTCCGTAACCAACTCCCGGATAAAGTAAATTTTTATAGGCTAAATCATTGATATAATACTTACAGTTTCCTGCAATAAGATCTTTCCCTCGAATATTATAACGTTCCGCTTTGTGTATTAAAAATGTTTCTTCGATATAATGGATATAATTTGATAGGGTATCATAGGTAGTTTTTTTATTCAATCCCTTATAGTAATTTATAATTGAATTAATTGAGATTAAATTGGAAGCATTATTTACTAAAAAGATAAATAAATCTTCTAATAATTTAGGATCTTTTATATTGTATCTTTGTATAATATCTCTTAATAGAACTGAATCTTTCAGAGCAGAAATATAATTTCTTTTTGTTTCATGATTGGGTAAAGAAAACAATTCCGGCAATCCCCCGGTCTCAAGATACTCAATATAAGATTGTTTCGAATTCTCAATATTCAAAAATTGAAAATATTCTTGAAAACTAAAGGTAAAAATTTCAAATTGAACATATCTACCTGACAATAAAGTCGATAATTCTCCGGATAACAATTTTGAATTAGAGCCACTAATAAATATTTCATATTGTTCAACAAAATCCTGAGCATGTGAGTTCACAAACCGCTCCCACCCTTCTATATTTTGAATTTCATCAATAAACAGATACTTTTTACCTATTGGATTCAATTCATCTTTATAATAAATAAGTAAGTTTTCTAAATCTTTGTAAGTTTTAACAAAATCTAGTTCTATGAACTCTTTATTGATATAAAAAATATTTTTGGGATCAACTCCATTGGTTATTAGTTGATTAGCAATTTGTCTTAATAAATAGCTTTTACCCGAACGACGCTGACCTACAAGTACTTTTACAAGTTTGTTCCCTACGTAACTCATTATTTTATCCGTATAATCCGTGCGAATAAAACCTAAATTTGGAATTTGTTGATTCCAAAAATTAAATTTCCGAATTGATTCAAAATATTCTTTCATAGATGAATTTTTTGCAAATATACAACAATTATTCTTCCTCACTCGTATTTTTTAACTTTTTTTGTATTTTTTTATTCTATACTCGATAAAAAGGGCGAAAGGGGAATTAGCAAATGAATAATGAATAATGAAAAATGAAAAATGAATAATGAAAAATGAAAAATGCAAAATGAATAATGAAAAATGAAAAATGAATAATTGTTATTTGTTATTTGTTAAATGTTAAATGTTATTTGTTAAATGTTAAATGTTAAATGTACATTCGTAGCCAAAAACCTCTATTGGTATATCAACTCCTCCATTCGCAAATTTAATTTGTACAGGTTATAAATCTGTTACATCTTTGCACTGTTAAAAATGTGTAACTGTCAAAAATGTGACTGATATGGCGAAGCTTTATAATGAAGGAAACAACATGAAGTATCAATGGCATGCCATTTACACTCGTATGAATCATGAAAAAACTATAGAAAATGAATTACTTGAAAAAAACATCGAAGTTTACTTACCCAAGAAAAGGGTATTACACCAGTGGTCAGATCGTAAAAGATGGATTGAGGAACCCCTATTTAGGCCATATCTATTCGTTTGTGTAAGTGCAAAAGAGTACCAAAAAGTATTGGATGTTCCCTCTGTGATCTCCTATATTTGTTTTTGTGGAAAAGCAGCTGTGATTCCACCGGAACAGATTGACCTGATTAAAGTGTTGGTTCAGGAACAATATCTTTTTGATATTTCATGCCATCCATTACAACATGGACAAAAAGTCAAAATAGCAAATGGAGCATTGAAAGGATTTTCCGGTGAGGTTTTAGAAACCAAAAATAACCATAAAATTCAGGTGTATATTGAAGCACTTTCTTGTTCCATAATTTTTGAAGTTGATCATAAAGATCTGATCGCTTTATAGTATATTTGCAAAAAAAAACGCTTTATGAATGCCAGGGCTTTTATTAAGAATTTTCAACTCAATTTTTGGCACTACCAACTGTTTGGCTGGAGCATCTATATTGTAAATGAAGTGATGACTTCTCTTGATTTTTTTGCCAAAACGAAGAATGCTATACCATATCTTATAATTGCATTTGCTATCTTTTTTGCAGAAACAATGGGATTACGATATGTTTACCGTTACTTTTATAATTTAAGAAAATCTCCCCTACTTTACATTTTACTCATTTCTGTAATCTCCATTTTTTGTTCTTTCATTATGAGGGAACTATTAATGATGGTGGAGCCCCTTCTTTTCAAAAGTGTTCCTCCCTGGATAGAAAGAGTTCGTAATATCCGTTATTTCGGCGCCATTTTTCTAAGTGCCTGGCTGCCTTTTGTTTGGAGTATTTTATATTTTGTGATTCGCTACTGGCAAGAGTTGCAAAATGAGATCCAAAAATCGAAAAATTTACAATTGCAAACCGTAAAAGCGCAATTGAAAATGCTACGGTACCAGCTTAATCCTCACTTTTTATTTAATTCATTGAATTCAATACAAAGTTTGATGTATACTGATGTTAAGAAGGCAGATTTAATGTTGACTGAACTCTCTGAATTTTTAAGATACTCATTAAAACATAATAATGATATCTTTATCCCTTTAAAAGAGGAATTTGAGATTATGGAAAAATATCTGTTTATCGAAAAGATCCGGTTTTCAGAAAAATTACATTACACAATTGATTTTCCCGATGAGATTGGAAATGCCAAAATATTATCATTTCTTACCCAGCCATTGATTGAAAATGCAGTGAAATACGGAATGAGAAGTAATCACAATGAGATTACACATGTATTAATTGAGGCGGAAAAAGAGGGAGACATGTTAAAAATATCGATAAAAAATAATGGTACCTGGATCGACAAAGCGGAACAGGGAACCGGAATTCAAAATACAAAAGAAAGGTTAAAAAATGCTTATTCTGATCATTGCAATTTTAATATTGCTCACAATGACGAGTTAGTAAGTGTCGAATTTAAAATTCCTTACGATGAATAATTTTGATGCTTTAATTATTGATGATGAATCTTTAGCAAGATTCACGCTAAAAAACAAATTGGCAGATTTCCCACAAATCAACATTTTGGGAAGTGCCGGTTCTGTTCAGGAAGGGATTACCAAAATCAAAGAGTTGAACCCCTCTTTGTTGTTTCTGGATATCCAGCTGGGTGACGGTACAGGATTTGATCTGTTGCAAAAAATTGATTACGAAGGTAAAATCATCTTTGTGACTGCTTATGATGAATATGCGATTCGGGCATTTGATGTGAATGCACTCGATTACATCATGAAACCGGTATCTGACAGAAGACTGAAAAGTGCCATTGAAAAATTGCAACAAAATGATGTGGTGAATGGCGTTGAAATTCCGTTAAAGCTCAATTACAATGACCGGATTTTGGTAACACTGAAGAAGTCACTCCATTTCATCAAACTGGACACCATCGTTTCGATTTGTGCATCAAGGGAATACACCTATATTTACACCTTTGATGGATCAGAATATTTGACCTCCAATAGCATCAGTGAATGGGAAAACCGTTTACCGGATCAACATTTTTGCAGAATTCACCGTTCTACGATTATTAATTTTGATTTTATCAAAAAAATCACCCCTAATATTGCCGGAACGGCGGATATTGCGATGCAGGGCATAGATACTGTTTATCCGATTTCAAGAAATTATTACAAACAAATCAAACATAAATACAAACTTTAAATCCGTTTTTTATGGGAATCCGAAAAGCTACAATCGTAATTATTATTTCTTTTTTTACTATTTTAACTTTACACTCACAAAACATAACCCAAGAGTTTGTAGCATCCCGCACAGAAATAGCTCCCAGAATAGATGGAGTTTTAGACGATCCTTGTTGGATTAATCTGAAATCCATTACTGATTTTAAACAACAATTTCCCATTTTTGGGGCAGATCCATCCCAAAAAGCTGAGATTAAGATCACTTATGATAATTTCGCCATTTATATTGGGGCTATTTTATACGATTCTGCTCCCGATAGTATTTATGCCCAATTAGGATCCCGGGATAACCATGAGATTATCAGTGATATGCTCTATATTGGATTTGATACCTATAAAAGACAAGATGCTTACGTATTTGGAATCTCAGCCTCAGGTGTTCAATTTGATTATCGGGATTCAGATCCAACTTATGATGCGGTTTGGCATAGTGCAACTAAAATTGGCGAAAATGGATGGGTTGTAGAGATGAGTATTCCTTACTCAGCAATCCGTTTTCCCAGCACTTCCATTCAGGATTGGGGATTTCAGATTGTGAGGGAAATCAAACGACATAATGAAACAGATCAGTGGGCATTGATTCCCAAAAACAATTCCAGTCCCCGTGCTTTGTGGGGTACTTTAAAAGGTCTTCAGGATATTAAACCACCTATTCGATTGTCAGTCAGTCCATTTGTGAATTTATACTATAAAAGCGAACCTTTTCAAAATAGTGATCAGAGTATTCATTACGAAAATGCTTTCTCCTATAATTTCGGAGCAGATTTAAAGTATGGATTGGATGAGAAATTCACAATAGATTTAACCTTGATGCCCGATTTTAGCCAGGTACAATCCGATAATAAAATTAAAACTTTAGGATATGACGAGGTGGTTTTTAATGAAAACCGACCATTTTTCAAAGAAGGTACTGAATTGTTCAATAAAAACCAACTCTTTTATTCGAGAAGAATCGGAAAAACGCCTGATCAATATTCCAATGTTTACGGGAATATTCAAAATGGGGAAACAATTACTGAAAACCCATCTACCGTAAGGTTAATCAATGCAGTTAAACTAACCGGAAGAAACAACAATGGCTTAGGAATTGGGGTGTTTAATGCGATTACAGACAACACTTATGCGATTATTGAAGATTCTCTAGGTAATGAACGAAAAGTGCTAACAGAACCTTATGCCAACTACAATGTGATCGTATTTGATCAATTGCTTAAAAACAATTCTTCTGTTTACCTCATCAACACCAATGTAATAAAACCAACAACTCATAGAACGGCAAATGTAACCGGAACCGGTTTCACTTTAATGAATAAAAACAGTGTTTATGCTATTGATGGGAATTATGCGATAAGTCAAATACTTACAGGATCAGATTCAACAAGTAATCAATACAATAGCTCCATAGGGCATCGATATTTTGCCGGTTTTAGAAAAGCATCCGGTAATTTCCAATTTGGAATATCTCATACCTATATCGGCAAAACTTATGATTCAAGAGATATGGGATATTATGTGATAGGAAACAAGCAGTCGGAAAAAATCTATTTTTCTTATGATACTTATAAACCCAATAAATTATTTAGAGAATCTTACCATTCCATTACTTATACCCATGTTTTAAATCCTGAAACTTTCAAATGTGTTGGCAATTCAATGAATGCTAATTTTACTTTTCTTCTGAACAATTACGCCTATTACAATCTCAATTTATACGGTATGCTATTTATAGCGTACGATTATTATGAACCCAGGGTTCCAGGTAGAGTTTTCAGAAAATATAAAAATTATAACATCTCCACTTCCTACTCATCAGATGAGCGTAAACCATTTTCTTATGCCATTGAACTCAGTTACGGGGACTTCTCAGAAGTTTTTGACGGAGCTGCTTATGGAATCACACCTATGATCAGTTACAGAATTAAAAATAATTTCAAAATGAGTTACTCCTTTAATTATTTTAACAACACTTACAATATTGGTTTTGTTGAAGTAATTAGTCCGGATGAGATCATATTCGGTGGACGCCAATTGATTACTTACGAAAATAATTTATCGGTACAATATTTGATTAAAAACGATATGAGTTTAAGTTTAGTTGGAAGACATTACTGGTACACAGGTCAATATCATGATTACTACACTTTATTGGAAGATGGTGGCATTGAACTCAATACAACGTATCAATCAGACAGAAACTTCAGTTATAATGTTTTTTTTATAGATTTTATCTATTCCTGGCAGTTTGCACCTGGCAGTACCATCTCTATTATTTACAAAAATGCCATTGAATCTGATGCTGCTTTAAGTGAATTAAACTTTTTCAGAAATATTGAAGACACATTTGATATGCCTAAAACCAATAGTATTTCAGTAAAAATTTTATATTATATAGACTATCTAAACGTTAGAAAACTTTGGAAAAAATAGTCTAAAACTATCCATTCTTTCTTAGAAAAACACAGTTTAACATTGTAAAACATTGTTATAAAACACCATATTTTATTTTTTCAACCTTTAAATCAAAGGAGAATTTGTTATGAAAACAGTTAAGTTATTATTAACTACCATTATTGCTTTGACAATAATGAAGAGTAGTTTTGCTCTTGAACAAAACTATTATTTAGGAATTGTACAACAATCAACAACCAGATGGACAGGTGTAGCAGTAACATCCGAAGAGCGGGTTTTTGTTTGTTATCCAAGAGAGGGAAATATTCCGTTTTCAGTTGCAGAAGTTGTAAATGGAGCAGAGGTTCCTTACCCCAACAATGAGTGGAACAACTGGAATTTGAGTTGTAGTGGTTCCAATCAATTTGTTAGTGTTAATGCTATTTATATTGACAGAAATGGCTATTTATGGATTTTAGATTCGGGTTCAATATTGGGGAATTGTTTATGTGGATGTGCCAAATTAATCAAAGTGGATGTTTCTACAGATTCCATTCTTCAAATCATCCCTTTTAATAGTACAGTGGTAAATGATAGCTGTTATTTGAATGATGTTAGAATTGACACGGAAAGAAACTATGCTTATATCAGTGAATCTGGGCAAGGATCCATTATAGTTGTTGATCTTTCAACCGGAATCATGAGAAAATTATTATCTAATCATCCATCTGTAATTGGAGACGAGATGCCATTATGTGTAAGCAGTCAAATATTTATTTGTAAAGGAAATGTGAATGGAATTGCTTTAACTCAAAATGGCAACTATCTATATTATAAGCCTTTAACAAGTTTTGGTCTATATAGAATCTCAACAGATCTATTAACAGATACTACTTTAGATCAAACATCAGTTGAAGCAGGAGTAGAGTTTGTTTGTTCCACTCTTCCATCAGATGGGATGGAATTTGATCATCATGGAAGATTATTCATGACCGGAATTGAAGATAATGCGATTTACTATTTAACTCCGGGGTTATCCTTATTAACTGCCATTGTTGATTCGAGAATAAAATATCCTGAAGGTATTTCCATCACTGACAATGACGAAGTATATTTTACTACCACACGACGTTTGCATGTACCCGGAGCTTACTTTATTTACAATTTAAAACCTAATCCTCAAGGAGTTGATGATCAAAATGGTACTCAAAACAATATTTCAGTTACTAATTATCCTAATCCATTTCAAACTCAAACGATGATTGAATATCAAATTTCACAAGGGAGTGAAGTGAGCATTACGATAACTGATGTAATGGGGAAAGTGATTGAAAAACATGAATTTGGATATCAAGAAGTTGGAAAATACCAGTTTGAATTTCAAAATAACCAGTTAACCAATGGGATCTATTTGTGTATTCTTGAAACCGGGAAACAAAAGAAAATTCATAAAATGATGATTGAAAAATAATTGACACACTATAAAAACTACCTTTATGAAACCAATTTTAATTAGTATTGTACTCTATTTACTTATTCTTCCTTTTACAGGAAATTGTTCAACGGAAAATGGTGACTTTGAAGTACCCAAAGGATCCATTCAAGGGAAGATTGTCTCTCAAAAAGGGAATAATTCGATAGAATATGTGAGTATTTCTATTTACTCCTTTCCTGATTCTACATTAATAACAGGCGCTGTCACAAAAGTTGACGGAAGCTTTAGGATCGGGAAACTTCCAAAAGGAACCTACTATTTAGTAGCCAACTACATGGGGTTCAACAAAAAGGTGATCTCCCCCATTGAGATTACTGAAAAAAAGCAATTATTTGATTGCGGGACAATTATTTTGGAAGAAGCATCTTTCTCTCTGGCGGGAGTAGAAATTTCACAAGAAAAGCCGGCTATTGAATACAAAATGGATAAGAAAGTGATTCATGCTGATGCTAAATTGGATTCTAAAGGGGGTAGTGTTGTCAATCTATTAGAGAACACCCCCTCGATTCAGGTTGATATTGAGGGGGATGTCTCTCTTAGGGGAAGCACAAATTTCATTGTGTTAATCAATGGAAAACCTACTGCTTTAACGGGCAATGATGCTTTAAAGCAGATTCCTGCCAATAGTGTTCAGGATATTGAAATCATCACCAATCCATCAGCCAAATATGATCCTGATGGAACTACCGGGATCATCAATATAATCATGAAAAAAAACAGTTTAAAAAGTTTTAGTGCCCTGATGAATGGCTCCGTAGGAACATATCATAATTATGCCGGTGACTTTAATCTCAATTATAAAAATGAGAAATTCAATATTTACTTAAGTGGAAATGGTGCATATAATGGTTCATATCCCTATAACACGATGGAATCTGAATTAAATTATGGTGATAGTTCCCGTTTTACATCACAAACGGAACAACGTGTACAAAGAGTAACACCCTATTCAATACAAGGTGGATTCGATTGGAATATCTCCAATTTTCATACGCTAAGTGCCGAATATAGCTGTGGATACTGGGGTATGAATATGAATATTCCTACGTATACTAAAGAAACATTTAGTTCAAATCCGATACAAAATTACTCTTTAACCAAATCATTACTCGATATTGGTGGATTTTACCAAAATTTTAGTCTCGTGGATTTTATTCAATTAGATACATTAGGGCAAAGTTTAAAAACATCTTTGGTATTTGCTTTATGGGATGGGCACAACATTACTGATGTAAACGATTTGATTACCGAACCCGATTTTATTTCAATAACAGATGGAATACATCACATTTCCGAAAGAGATGATAACACCAAAGCAATACAACTTAAAATCGATTATACTTTACCTCTAAATAAAATTTATAGTTTAGAATTTGGATATCTTGGAAATCTGAAGTGTGCTAACTCTGGATACAGTTTGGTTTTTCAGGATTTTGATACGCAGGAATGGGATTTGAATCATGCCATTAATCATGACATGAAATTCAGTCAGAACATTCAGGCTATCTACGGAACTTTTAGTGCACAATGGAAAAAGATTCAGCTTTTAGCCGGGTTAAGAGGTGAATATTATGGAAGAGAATTAAATATTGTAAATCAAAATGAATCGTTCTCTGTTAACAAACTCTATTTATTTCCAACTCTACACATCACCTTACCTTTAAAAAACAATTATCAAATGCAGTTCAGTTACAGCAGAAGGATCGATCGTCCGAGAGAATGGAACCTATTCCCCTACCCTTTATACTCTGACAAATATATCTCTCAGGTAGGAAACCCCTATTTGATGCCTCAATTATCTGATTCTTATGAAATTAATTTGATGAAACCATTGGCAAAAGGGTATTTTGCTATTGAAAGTTTTTATCGACAAACCAATAATGCGTTTTCTCAGGAGATGACAATAGATACCAGTGGAATCATTTTAATCAGAGTTGAAAATCTGAACAAACAATATGCTTACGGTATCGAAATGAGCGGTAACTACAGGTTGGCCAAGTGGGTTTCCCTCTCTGCAAGTGGTAGTTTATACAGTTACAATGTCACTCAAACGTATGGAAATGTGATTCAAACCAACAGAAGTATCAATTCCGACTGGGTTTTAAATACTACATTCAGATTTTGGAAAAACTTCAGAGTACAATTAGTTGGATTTTACAACTCACCAAAAGTAACCTCTCAGGGGAGTGAAAAGCAAATGTATGGTGTTAACCTATCTTTAGCAAAAGACTTTTTCAATCAAAAACTAACGATAAGTTTAACTGGACGAGATCTTTTCCATACTGCCAATTATACGATCATAACAGACACTCCGCAACTAAAATCCACATTTACAATGAAAAATGAGTATCCTGTTATTGTTTTAAATATCGGATATAAATTTAACAACTATAAGCGGCGGGCGCCGATTGAAACCGAAAAAGAACCGGTTTTCGAAGGTGGAAGCAGGAACTGAAAAAATCCCTGTACTCAAAATGGAGTACAGGGATTTTTTTTTGTATCTTTGTAGCTTGATTTTATAAAGATAAAATATTGTAGTATGTTTATTCGTAAGTTTTTAACATGTATTTCGTTAACAATTTTATCTTTATTTACAGGCATTGGCAAATCCAATACAATTGACACAATACCTCCTTCCGCATTATTATTAAGTGAATATGTTCAAATACCTTCCATTACCGGTACTGAAAAAAGTGCCGGTGAATTTTTAGCTCAAAAAGCGAAAGAGATGGGATTATTTGTGCAGGTTTTGACTGAATTAACAGACTCCTACAATTTTACGGCATCTCTTTACCCGCTTTCCTCCCGAAAACCCAACATTGTATTATTGACTCACATTGATGTTGTGGATGTTCAGGAGGATCATTACAACAAATACCCACCTTTTTCCGGAATCATAGCTGAAGGTTGTGTTTGGGGCAGAGGTTCATTAGATAATAAAGGGATGGGTGTGATGCAATTGATGGCATTAGCCCAATTTGTTGAAAAAGCAAAACAACATGATCTACCCTATAATATCACAATTCTGGCCGTCTCCAATGAAGAAACCGGTGGAGAAACAGGAGCTTTGGTGGTAACAAATCAATTTCTGGAAATTTTAAATCCGGTTGTGGTTTACGGTGAAGGGGGATCCGGATTTGACGGACTGCTCGCTAAAGATCCCAAAAGACATGTATATGGCATTTGTGTAGCATCCAAAAGAACATTGTGGTTAGAGTTAACATTAAATGTAAAATCTTCCGGACACGGATCTGTGCCACCACTAAATTACTCCATTCAGCAAAAAATCAATGCGTTGGAAAGAGTAGTAGCCATTAACAGAATCAGACCTCTTATTTACTGTGATGCAGCTGAAAGAATGTTTAAAGAAGTGGGTACAATTGAAGGTGGACTAAGAGGTTTTGCTTACAAACATATTAAGTTCTTCTCCCCTTTTGTGGGTTATAAATTGAAACAAAATGATGCGATTTACTCTGTTTTAAGTAATACCATCACCATCACCAGTTTATACACAACTCCCGGGGCTCCGAATGTGATTCCAAATCAAACCAAAGCGATATTAGATTGCAGGTTGCTACCCGATGTGAATACAGATGCGTTTTTAAAGAAAATGAGAGTCTGGTTAATGAACGATTCCATAAAAATCAGAATTATCAGTGAAAGTATTCCTGCACCCAGTTCTATCCCTGATCAATATTTTTATAAATTGAAACGGGCATTAAAAAAAGTTTATAAGGATGCTGAAGTGATCAGTTTGATTGTCCCTGCATCAGATGATAATAACTACTTCAGAGCTAAAGGGATTCCCACTTTTGGGATTTTACCCATATTTTTAGATGCAGACCTGATGAGTTCTATTCATAATGTAAATGAACGGATTCCGATTGAAAGTTTGGAAAATGGAATTCATGTATATGAAAACCTCATCCAGTCGATCCTTTTTGAACCTGAATTAATATCTGAAACGGAGGAAAAATAAAATGGAGATAGCAGCATTGGTTTCAGGTGGAGTTGACAGCTCTGTTATTGTCTATAATCTCAAGGAGATGGGCTACAACCCTACCCTATTTTACATTAAAATCGGGATGGAAGATGAAGCCGGCAATATTCAGTGCACCACCGAAGATGATCTGTTTGTGGTTCAATTTTTAGCAAAAAAATATGGCCTCAAGATGGAGGAGGTTAGTTTACATGAAGAGTACTGGGATAATGTGGTCGCCTATACGATTGAAAGTGTCAAACGGGGACTCACTCCAAATCCGGATATGATGTGCAACCGATGGATCAAATTTGGGTATTTTGAGCAAAAATGGGGCAAAGAATTTGACAAAATTGCAAGTGGTCATTATGCCACCACTACAAATATTGAGGAGCAACTCTATTTATCCACTGCCAAAGACCGGGTAAAAGATCAAACCTACTTTCTTGCCCAGATCAACTCCCTGCAATTATCCAAACTGATGTTTCCGATTGGACATCTTTTAAAAAGTGAAGTACGGCAAATTGCAACTTCTGAAAACTTACCCAGCGCTACCCGTAAAGATAGTCAGGGGATCTGTTTTTTAGGTAAAATTCAATATAACGATTTTATTAAAAGATATTTAGGCGTTAAAAAAGGTAAAATTATTGAATTTGAAACCGGGAAAATATTAGGAGAACATGATGGGTATTGGTTTCACACTATTGGCCAGAGAAAAGGATTAAGATTAAGTGGAGGACCATGGTTTGTGATCCAAAAAAATATTGAAGAGAATATTTTATTTGTTTCCTGTGGGTATGATCCTGCCACACAATATGGTGATGTGATCAATTTATCCGGATTTCAGTTTATTACAGATCCCAATTGGGGCGATTTTGAAGAGCAGGAGATTCAGTTCAAGATCCGGCACACGCCCGATTTCACACCCGGAATTCTAAAAAGGATCGGGGATATTTACCGGATTGAATCCAAAGAGAAAGTTTCCGGAATAGCAGCGGGACAATTTGGGGTAATTTACGACCGGGAAAAGAGGTTATGTTTCGGAAGTGGCGTTATTGTTTAAAAAAAATAAAAAAAAATAGATCTAATTATTAACTCAAAAAAGAAAGAATTATGAAAAAAATGATGGTTATTTTACTGGCAGCAATTTGTGGAGTTGTAGTATCATGTAGTGATCCCAAAACAACAGCTTATGTAAAAAACGAACACACAATTGAAAGTGACGTACCAGGATTAGACGGTACATTATACAGTGCGGCCTTAATCATGTATCAGGATAATCAGGAATTAGGAACTATTGCTTTAGGTGATGTATCCACAGGCGGAGGAGTATCAGATGTTGTAGAGCTAAATGCAAATTGCAATAAAGTAAGAGTAAAATTTTACTATTTACCGTTGACATCATCACAACTCAATCCGGCGATGTACACCTCCCTAGCGATTCCGGTAACTGCTGAAATTGAAAATGAAATTTTAGTAGACAACAATACAACAATAGGAAGTAGCTTTTAATCGGGTGTTCGTGTGCTCATAAGACAGCAGACTGCAGTCTGCAGACTGCAGTCTGCAGACTTTATAATTCGTTTAAATCCGCGTTTGAAAATCAGTGGCATTCGCGTTCCATTAAAGGACAGGGGACTGGAGACTGGAGAAAGGGCGAAGAGCTATCAGTTTTGTATTTTGCTACTATTCAACCATTTCACATGTCTGCCGTCCGCCGTCCGCCGTCTGCCGTCCGCTGTCTGCTGTCTTTATAATCCGTGAAATCTGGTGAGGTGAACGAGTTGCTTATATAGTGAAATGAGTTTTTGAAGAATATAGACTTTCTTTTTTTCTTTTTACTAATTTCCCTTTTCTGTTATAAATTTCAATAAACAAGAAATCTTCAGTATAATATTCAATTATTTTTGATTTAAGTTTATTCTCCTTGTTATATACTTCTATTACGTCAATATATTGATTCTCTCTTAGCTCTGAGTAATATTTTGTTAAACTTTTTACATTACCTTTTTTATATTCAATTGTTTCAAATATAAAACCGGTTGAATCATAAAAAACCCAGGTGCCATTTTCTTTAGTTTTGAAATATTCTCCAATGGATTTTACATTACCGTTTTCATGCCAATATGTCCAAGATTTATATTTACAACAATCAACGCATGAATTGCATTTAGAATCAATTTTGATTAACCCTTGTTCTTCTTTGTTTCCATTAGGATACCATTTTGTAGTTAAGATTATTCTGTATTTTTCACCTTCTTCAATTAATATTGATCTATATTTTTTACTTCCATTTTCATAGTAAGTCTCACTTTCCGTGGGATAACTGTTTTTGTAATAATAAATTGCGACTACTTTATCTTTTCTGTATTTCTTCCATATTCCGGATTTATAACCATATTTATAGTAGCCTGATTCAACCAGTTCATAATTTTCATAATATTGATAAGGTCCATTTAAAGACATATCTTCAATATTTATTATATCAAAACTATTACTATCAATTATATCAATATAAATGCCATTAGGAATAGAGTCAAATAACCTATGATCACTATTTGAAGCGTTTTTGGTACTGTATTTGAGTGGTAATATTTGCAGGGTATCATTATTGAAAACAAAATACTTTTCGTTTTCTTGTCCTTTTAAAATAAAGGATATCAATGATATAAATAAAATAAATACTCCATTTTTCATATTTGGGTGATTATAATGAGTGTATCTGTGTATTTTAATATTATTTTAGTTTGCAAAAATTCCATAATGTTTTGAAAGGGCAAAATCGTGTGCTCATGTGCTCGAATGCTCGAATACTCGAATGCTCGAATGCTCATGTGCTCATGTGCTCGAATACTCATAAGAAATCAGTATTTATTTTTCTTGATATCTTTTTTGTAGTTTTTAATAAATTTCCCAAACTCTTTATCTTTTTTTCGTTTCTCTTCAATGGTTGATTCAAAATGGGCTTTTTCCCGTTCCATTTTCAGATAGTTTTCATAGGATTTTTTATCAATTTCCCCTTTTTCAACTGCTTCAATTACCGAACACCCGATTTCGTGCGTATGAGTACAATCTTTAAATTTACAATTTAGAGAAAGACGGATAATGATATCAAAAGTTGTTTCTAATCCGTCTGATGTATCCGCAATCCCAACTTCTCTCATGCCCGGATTGTCAATAAGAATTCCACCACTTTCAAGAACAATTAATTCCCTGTGACTTGTTATGTGTCTTCCTTTATTGGTACTTTGGCTAATTGTGTCGGTTCTCATTACAGCTTCCCCGGAGAGATTGTTCAATAGTGTTGACTTACCCACACCTGAAGAACCAAGCATACAATAGGTCTTCCCTTTTACAATACTCCTTTTCAGTGCTTCGTATCCATCCTGAGTTTTGTTACTAATTGAAATAATTTCAATCTCTTTTATCCGTTGTTTAATACTGTCAATAATTTCAGTACGCTTTTGTTCATTAATTAAATCAGTTTTCGTTAATACAATTATTGGTTTTACTTTAGATGAATAACATATAGTCAGGTATCTTTCAAGTCTATTGACATTAAAATCCCGGTCAACGGCTTGAATTAGAAATGCATAATCAATATTTGCAGCAATTATTTGTATCTCTCCATAATGACCAACGGCTTGTCTTGTAATTAAGGATAGTCTCGGAACTATTTTATGGATTACGGCAAAATCTGAATCATAGGTTGTCAAAGCAACCCAATCGCCAACTGCAGGAAAATCTATGCGGCTATTTGCTGAAAATCGCAAATTACCAGTTATTTCGGCATCATATTCTCCGTTTTCGGTTTTTACAATATATCTTTCCTTATGTTCCGCGATCACTCTTCCAATTTCAAAGTCTGAAAGGTTATTTTCGACTCTTAATTTTTGTAATTTCTCGTTATACCCAAGATCTTCTAATTTCATAACTTGTGAATTGTTGTTGTTTTATAATGTTCGCTAAGGCCTAACACTAAGCCCCGTGTGGGCATTCGACGTCAATTGGCCAGCGAGTGTTAGTTTATTTATTTTTGTTTATCGTTTGTCACGTGGAGTAGGCCCATAAGGGGTTTAGCGTTTGTTAGGCACCGTTATTTTTCAATTAATTCTAAAATTAACTCTGATAATATCCCAATATCACTTTTAATTGTACCTTGCATATACCTTTCATAAACATTTTTATTATCAGGCGGATTTAAATTTAAATGTAATCCTTTTTCTAATGCTAAAATTCTCAAAAATTCTCTTTGAGTTCGTCCATTTCCTTCTCTAAACGGATGAAGATAGTTTATGTTTTCCAATATTACAGCTAATTTCTTAGCTAATTCAGCTTTATTTGTCTTTCTAATTTTACGATATTCAAAAATTAATGTATCAAGATATTTAAATGCAATATGAAATCTCTCTTTATTGAAAAATGGTTTCCCATTTTTGCTTATGTTAACAACTCTGACTTGGCCAGCCCATTCATAAACATCTTGAAATAAATAATAATGAATTTTTGGCAAAGAATCTGAATTCTTTATCTTTATTGGTTTTTCATTTAACTCTTCAATCCTTTTAGAAACTTTTAAACTTTCAAATACTAATAGAATTTTTTCATCTTCTATGTTAGCCAGATTATAAAGTAAGCCATTTTTGTTTGTGTATTTTAGTTCTGTATCTAAATAATGATAGTTATTTTCCATAAATGGTATATAACGTTGATAATAATTCAGATTCCGTGATGACTCCGGTCTTCCAATCAACATAAAGTTGAATTAATTCTCTTGTTGGTTCAAAACCTTCAAACATATTTGTCCCAATAGCATTAGCTGTATTTTCCAATGTTTTTAAGTCAGAAAATTTTACACCCATTAAGGTCAAATTTTTGCGATCAATGTCTATAGTTTTGTACATTATGTAATTGTTAAAAATCACTCACAAAAATACACAATTTTTATGAAATTAGAATGATTTAAGTTCACTGTAATTCAATTATATGGTGCATAAAGCCCGACGCTAAGCCCCATGAGGGCATCGACGTCAATTGTCCAGCGAGTGTTAGTTTATTTTTTATTTTTATGTTTGTCACGTGGAGTAAGGCCTTAAGGGGTTTAGCGTTGGTTAGTAGCAGTTTTTTTATTCATTGAAGTATTCTATTTCACGTGTATATTTTTTAACTTTTCCGTTGTTGTCAATAATAATTTTTTGCAACCAATTGTCATTTATGTCAAAATCGCTATAAGTCGTGATTTTATTATTTGGATGCCAAGGTTCAATAACTTTTATCAATCTTTGTTGATCATCATAAAAATAACTTGTAGTTGATTGAGTAACAATATCTGTTTTACTACCATACATATAAACAATTTCAATTTGACTTTCAAGATTTCCATTATCATCATATAAATAAATAGTTTTAAGATATAAATCTTCTCCTTCAAATTTCATCCATGTATTTGTTTCCAATAGTATGTTATTCATGTATTTTTTCTCAATTATCTCTAATTTATTCCCATTTGAATCAAATTTTTCTTCAATTGTTTTGTTTCCACAAGAATCATATTGATATTTATAATGTTCTGAGAAAGTTTCAGTTTTATTTTTTTTGTGTTTATTAAATTTCCTAACTTCAATCAATTGATTATTAAAATCATATTTATAATATGTGACAAAGTAATCAAAAAATCGGGTAATTGTGTCCGTAGAGGGAGGATATTTTAGAATATGCTTAATTAAAGTTCCATCTTCATAAAAATATTCATTTGTATGAGATTCAATACCTCCATATTCCAAATAATTAGAAATTGATTTTATTTTTTGATTGTTAGAGTTATAAAAGTAAAAAGTGTGTACTCTAAATTGAATTTCCTCTATTAATAATCCTAAATCATTGAAAATATAAAGCATAGTATCTACTTTATCTTCCATATATATTTTTTGTTTGATGATTTTTATTTTCCCATTCAATATTTCTTCTCTTAATGATGTAGTCACATTTTGAGCATTTATATTACAAAAAATAATCACAAAAATGAAAATTAGAATTTTCTTCATAAAAAGCGATTTTTAAAATTGCACCTAACTCGTTTATATTTATGCACCTTAAAACCTTAACAAGTGTATCTAATCATCCCATTCTGGAAGATTTGTGCACCTTAAGAAAACTTTAAGGGTGTATATTATTTCGTTTGCAAATATATAAAAAAAAGGGCAAAAGGCGAAAGGCAAAAGGCGAAGGGCAAAGAACCAAGGACAAGGCAAAAGGTTAATGATCAATTATTAGTCGGAAGCTCCGTTCAATGGTTGCAATACATCGAAACATGGTGAAAGTTAATCTCTTATGGTGATTTTTTAATAGCGATGTGTTTCGTTTAATCTTTTTGTATCTTTTACTATTTTTAGCATAATTTGATTATTTTAGGAATAAAAATGATCAATCCAATTATCATTGCTGTTATGGCACTCATTAACACACCAGAAGCTGATAAATCCTTAATTTTTTTTATCTTTTCATGCTTTTCCGGATATATAAAGTCAGCTATATTTTCAATCGAAGAGTTTATGATCTCAAGACAAAATACAAGTCCAATTGAAAAAATAATTGCAATCCATTCATTCAAAGATATTTTAAATAAGACTCCAGCAAAGATAACACAAATCGTAGCGAATAAATGTATTCTAGCATTGTGCTCCTCTTTTATCAAAATTAGCAATCCATTAAAAGCATGTTCAAAACTTTTGAGTCTTTTGAATATTGAAAATTTTTGTCTTGTTACCATTTATAATTTATTGAAAATTCATAGTTAATTCCATATTTTTTTTTACAATCATTTTGCTCAGACTTTTTAAGCTTTTTCTTTTTTATTGTCTTTCCGTACTTTTCATACCACTTCAATAGTTTTTCATGTACTTCTTGTGGATTTGTATTTACGTATTCAAGTAGTCCCACCGGAAATTCAAAATCACAGTTTAACATTAAAACATCGTATTGACATTCAAAAACAATAGCATTTGGTATAGATATAATATCGTTAAGAGTGATAAAAGCAATTGTCCCGACAGTCAGATTAATGTCTCTACATGGGATTTGAATGTCTGTCATAGTGCTGTCTTGAACCTTAGTTATCAAATATGGAATTGCGTCTTGTCCAAGTTGTACAATTTCCCAATACAATGAGTCACCACAGTTCCATGTAATTGAGTCAATTTCTTGCAAGTTATATGGAAAAGTTCTATATGGTATATTTTTAATTTCATTCATTTTGTCCACCAAATCATTTCCTGTTAAAACAGGTTTTATTGACGAAGTAGATGTAGAAGTTATTACAACATTTTCAACAGCGTTGGTTTGTTCCAAATCCTTTTTTTCGTAGGAACATGCTGTCAAAATTGCCAGAAGGATTATTGTTATTATTGTTTTCATTTTTTGCATTGACGGAAGTTGCTTATAATCCTTACTATTTTAACTTTATATTACGGTAAGTTCTCAATATTTGGATGAAAAACGGTATTTTTTATATTAGTATTGATTTGCAAATATATTACAATATTTTGAAAGGGCAAAAAAACATTGTGCTAATTAGACTGGGGAAAGGGGAAGGGGGAAAGGACGGCAGATTGCGGACGGCGGTCGGCAGTCGGCAGACGGCAGACGGCAGTCGGCAGACGGCGGTCGGCAGTCGGCAGACGGCAGTCGGCAGACGGCGGTCGGCAGACGGCAGTCGGCAGACGGCGGTCGGCAGACTTGTACATCGCTTTATTTTACTACTATTTGATTACATATCGAATAATATCGTGTTTAACTTCAACATGATATTTTTCATTTTTATTTTTTATATAATCTGTCAATTGATTAATGGTGGGGTAATCTCCTTCACCGTTAAAACATCTTGCATCGTCAATGAGTAAAATGTGATTATTTTTCTGGCTGTCAAATATGGCATCCAATTCCTCAAATATGGGGCAATCTTTCTCTCCTTTAGCCGTGATCCCGGCTGAATAATGACCATCTAACCAGAATATGGCAGGTTCGTTTAGTGTTAATACTATTTTGGGGAGTATTTTTCCACTATCCCCTTGAACAATAGTAACATTTTTATCGTTCTTGAATCTTTTTGTTGCTTTATTAAACAAATCGATTCCTAATTCAATGGAAAAAATAGCTCTAAATATTCTCTTTTGCGCTTCAACCATATCCCCCATATAGGTACCCGTTTCTACTAACACTTTATATTGAGTTTGTTTTTGATACTCTTGTATGGTCATCTGCTTGATAATGTGAGGCGGAGGAACAGGACAACCATTTTCATTCCACTTCCTTAACTGTTTTTTGTCAACCCTTTTTTTCAACATATTCTGTATAAACTGAGGTGTAAAAGGGCTCAAAAGGTTTTTAATCATTTTTTTCATTTTATTATTTTTTAATTTTATATGTTTTTTATTCTGATTTCAAATGGCACCTAACGGCTGGCGGTAGTAGTAGCAGGCTAACGTGAAGGCATTTTCTGTTTGTGCCGACCTATCTGCCTGTTACTGCTTACCGCTTGTTAGGTGCTGTTTTTTATTTTTCAATCATTTTTTCAACGTCTGTTTTATCAGTCAAAGAATTAAACCAAAGTATGTTTGAAACATATTTCTTTGAAATCTTAAATTCATATTGTTTATGCTTATCTTCTTGTTCGACTCTTATTTTCATGTGTGCCAAATTAGTATTCTCTGAATCTTTTCGATAACTCAAAGCAAAAAAATACTGATAATTTGCAAATCCAGTGTTTTCAAAAGGTCTGAAATCTAAAATATTTCTTAAATATCCGTAGTCAACGTAGTCGATACTAAATCTAATTTTCAAATCTTCTCCACTTATTCTATGCTTAATCAAAGATGAATAAATCTCATTGTTTTTAGAAACTTCTAATAATTCTATCATCTTTTCATTTGTATCTCTCATGTCAATCGTGTAGTCTGTTTTTTCCTAAAATTGCACCTAACTCGTTTATATATATGCACCTTAAAACCTTAACAAGTGTATCTATTCATCCTATTCTGGAAGATTTGTGCACCTTTTGAAAACTTTAAGGGTGTTAGTTATTTCGTTTGCAAATATAGCAAAATGTTTTGAATGTGCTCAAAAGGCGAAAGGCGAAGGGCGAAAGGGAAAGGGGGAAGGGGAAAGGAGAAAGGGGAATGGACGGCAGACGGCAGACGGCAGACGGCAGTAAATTTTGAAATAACCTTCTGCAACTATAAAATAACTTCCTGCAATTATAAAATAACCTCCTGCAATTATGGAATAGCTTCCCGAAAGTTTATAATTGCCACCGGGAATGTTGTAATAGCCACCGGGAAAGTTAAAATAACCTCCTGCAATTATAAAATAGCCTCCTGCAATTTTGAAATAACTTCCTGCAATTATAAAATAACCTCCTGCAATTATAAAATAACCTCCTGCAATTATAAAATAACCTCCTGCAATTATGTAATACCAATCGGGAAAGTTGTAATGGGCGTCGGGAGAATCAGTTTTCTAATTAAGGGACAAGGGGAAAGGGACAGGGGACAAGGGGACTGGAGGCTTCATTCTTCCGTAAGCTGCGCAAGCTTGCATACGGTTATTCACATGGAACCCTACGGGTTGAGAAGACTGGAGACTGGGGACAGGGGAAAAAGGGACAGCAGACTGCCGTCCGCCGTCTGCCGACTTTATAATCCGTTTAAATCCGCGTTTGAAAATCCGTGGCATCCGCGTTCCATTATAGGACTGGGGACTGGAGACTGGAGACTGGGGAAAAGGGACGGCAGACTGCAGTCGGCTCATTTTTACCTTCTTTCTTGGTTTAATTAGTATAACTTCAGACCAGCACATTGCTTTAATTGATGTGAAAATATACTTTTTCCCAATTTATATGAAAAGAATTTGTATTTTTGGAAATTATAAAAGTGTATTATACAGATGATACAAATTCAATAAACTATTAAATTCTATTAAAAATGTCTTTAAATTTTTTTAAAAAGTACAATGAGGAAGTCGCTAATATTGAATACAGTAAAGAACACATGGAATATGTTCCGGATAATGTCATAGATACCCAAATTTTGATAGAGAAACTGGAACAAATTGCAAAAGTTGGATATCCTAGTTATAAACTTGATATTTCTGATCATAAAATTTGTATATGTCCACCACGTTTTAATATTTTAACAATCATTGGTATTTTAATTTATTTATATTTTGTTTTAGTTAGCATTTTTGCATCAAATCACAATTATATCGCTTATATAATAGTCATATCAGTAACAATTTTCATTTTGCTTTTAATACGTTTAAGGAATTATAATAACGACTTTGAAATTGATCTTTATAAAAAGAAAATTAAAATAAAAAACAATAATATTGTTGGGAAAATAGTATTACCTGAAGTAGAACTTTATTTTGATGAATTTAGTGATTTTAGCTATAAAAGAATCATGGCGAAGGATTTTCCGTTTTTTCGGATATATATTCATTATGGAAATTCAAAAAAAAGTTTTATTCAATTATCCGGAATATTATATTCTCAATTAAATATTTTAATATTTATTGATTGTTTATCTAGAATTATTAAAAATGACAGATAAACTGTCCACTAAAGGATTTTATAAAACGATTTATCTTAGAAATAATAGTGATTTGCTTCATTGAAATCCTTTAAAAACTTTGTTCCTGACTTGTACCCTATAAATTTAGTGCGGTGCTAATTATCTAATAATCAACACCTATTTCAAAAAAAACAGTATTTTTACCGCACTAACAGGGACAAGTCAGGAAATATTTTATTTCTCAGTGTTTCACGGTGTTAAACGGGGTATCACAGTGTTAAAATGTGCGAATTTTTAAAATCAAAACACTGTGGTACACATTAGTACACTGTGGGACACTGTGTAACAAAAAAAATGTTTTTAAATATTGTGCCAAAACCCAAAAAAACCGCGATAGCGGTTTTGGAGGGCGGCGAAGCCGGTGCGAAGCACGGAAGCGAAGCGGACCCCGGAACAAGCCCGACGGCGTGGGTAGGATTGTGGGCTGGGAAAGCCGGCACGCCCTGATTAATAAGCTAATGAGAAAATGTGTTAATAAGCTAATTATAAATGAAAAATGAAAAATGAAGTAAAGACGGCAGACGGCGGTCGGCGGACAGCAGACGAATGAATAATGAAAAATGAAGAAAAGACGGCAGACGGCGGTCGGCGGACAGCAGACGAACAATATAGCGATTTTCGTCGAACTTCGAACGTTTAACTTCGAACTTCTCCCGTCACCTGACTCCCGTCACCAGTCCTTCTTAATCGAGCAATCGAAAAAGGCTGCCTTGTGAGCAGCCTTGTAGTGTTATTTTTGTTTGATTCCGTCGATAAATTTGACTAAAAATGCTTCGGGATAGAACTTTAACAATTGCTGTTGAAGCTTAATCATCTCCTCTTTGTTGGCACTTTTACCTACTGTATATTGGTATCTGTTGTTGTAAAAATAGTAGGCTATTCCATCAAATCCATTGAAATTTTCAGGTTTTAATTCAAAAAGTTTTGGGGAATTCAATATTTGTACCCTGTAATAAGTACCTTTTTCATCAAACGATCTTCCTTTAGGGATGAGAGGTAAACCTGCATTTGTTTTTGGTGTTTCATTAGCAGTAATTTTCACTTTTTTGTCACCAATGGCTACGACTCTGAATTCAGTTCTACGATTCATCTGATGTTGTTCTTCTGTACAGATCGCGGTGTAATCGCCTTCACATTCACAGTAATTTACTAAACGGGTTTCGCCGTATCCTTTACCGTAAATCCGTTTTGGATTGGTGATTCTTTGTTTGATATAATCAGCTGATGCTTTGGCACGCCTTTCTGAAAGAGCCATATTATATTCATAAGGAGCACGACAGTCAGTGTGAGATCCCAACTCAATCACAATATCAGGATATGCATTCATGATCTGAACAATCTTATCCAACTCAATGGCTGCATCGGGTCTGATATCCGATTTATCCAAATCGAAATAGATTGGATTGAGATTGAATCTTTTTCCTAAATCTTCGCCTAAAACAAGGGTTTGTTTAAGTGGTTCCAAATAGATAATATATTCATAAATCCCCGATTTAAGCAATTTTTGATAGTAATTTTGGGTATTGGTTACATAGTCAGGATGAGAAGTAGTGAGATAATAGCTGATATTATCATTTAATTTAGCCTTAGGTAAATCTTTTAAATAAGCACCCGCATTATCGGTTGGGTTTTGATCTTCTTCAAAAGTGATGTTGTCTTTAAGGTGAATCATCGCATTTGGAATCTCTTTATCAGTTGCTTTGTCTTTCACGACAAATTTAACTCCAAACGGTTTTATTTGATCTAAAACCAAATCTGAATACACAATCTCGTCAGGAACATCGGTATTGGCGGTATTTAATCCATCACTATACTGAGGTTTGATCCCTTTCAAATCAAAAGTGGTTTGTTGAGAAACTACAAATTCAAACTTACCCTGATCATCACTTACTGTTTTAGCTACCGGTTTACCGTTAAGGGTTAAGGATACTTCAGCATTAGGAACAATCACATTTTCAGGTGTTTTAGTAACTCCACGAATTATTTTTTTGAACTTTTTAGGTTGAAGCACATTCACATAATAGATATCATCATCCCCCTGACCTTCTGCTCTGTTAGAGGTTAAGTAACCAAATTTTTGGTTTTTATCAAAAGTAAGGGCAAAGTCATCGTAAGTGCCGTTAATTGGGGTTCCCATATTTTCAGGTTTTCCAAAAATATTGTATTGTTCACCGGAAACAGGTACTACAAAAACATCTAAACCTCCCAATCCGGGATATCCGTTAGAAGAGAAGTAAAGAACGCCATCCGCATGATAAACAGGAAACATCTCATTTCCTTCAGTATTGAGTTCTTTTAAATTAACGATCGGACCCCAGTTACCATCAGATTTTCTTTCCACAACATAAAGGTCAGTCCCTCCTACTCCACCGGGCATATCAGAAACAAAGAACATATATTTTCCATCGGGAGTTAATGCAGCTTGTCCAATTGAATATTCCGCATTATTGTAAGGGAATGCAATGGGTTTTGACCACTCACCATCCACTAATTCACTGGAGAAAAGTTGTAAATTTCTGGTACCGTCAGAACTTTTGCTTTTGTAATTGTTTCTGGTCAAAACCATAAAATTACCTGCTTCATTGAACGTAACGGGACCATCATGATATTTCTTATTTGCTTCACGAGTCAATGGTTTTCCGGATTTAAACTCTTTATCTTCAGGTATTTTAGATACAAAAAGATTCAAATAACCTTTATGGTTACCCACCCACACTCTTTTGAAAAGGTGATACTTATTTTTTGAAGTGGCATACACCACCTTATCTCCCATAATAGCAGTAGAAAACTCCTGATGGGTAGAGTTCATCTTCAGATTTTTCAACTCATACCTAGGGGTAGCTGAAAGTAGGTTTTTATAGTAATCTCCGGCTTTCAAATACAAATTCACCCGAATATCATTAGGATTCAATTTGGTAAGTTCAGGAAGTAAGGAGATCGCTTTATCGTATTGGGTTAATTGTTGAAGAACAAGGAAATAGTTCCAAACATCATCAAATGTTTTTTGAGGAAGGGTATAGATCTGTTCGTAGGTTGTTCTGGCATTTTCCCAATCGCCTATCATGTAATAGGAATGAGCTAAATTTCTTAAAACCTCAATCGATTTATCTTTGACCGGTTCATAATATTTTACAGACATGGCATAGTCAAATTGATCAAAATATTTATTCCCCATTTTCACTTTATGGTCTTGAGACATTGCATTGCAAGTCACAAGGATTAATATCAAAGCAGTAATTATTCTACGTATTTTCATTTTTTTATACTTTTAATTGGGTGATTAAATGGATTAAAAATATCTTGGTGATTTGATTCTATGTTGATTGCTGAATATGAAATCATATCTAAGCATAATCTCATGGCTTCCCTGATTGTACTTCATGGTTGTATTGGTGAAGGAGTAGTCGTAGGAGTAGCCAAGAAGAAGTCTTTCATACAAATAGATTCCCACAAGGGCGCCGATACCATCACCGGTACGGTACATTACCCCAATATTAAATCTTTTGTAGAATTCAAATAAAGCAGTAACATCAAGTTGAACAGGAGCTCCAACCGTCATTTTAACTAATGCTGAAGGTTTAAAATCAACAAACCGACCCATTTTCACGACACCACCGGTAATAAAATAGTAGTGTCCTTTCAAAATTCCGGAAGAGATGAGGGTATTTTCACCTACAAATTTATGTTCCAACAATCGGGGGATTGAGAGGCCGGCATAAAATTTATTATTGTAAGTGTAGTACATTCCGAAACCAAAATTGGGGAGCACTTTATTGCTAAATGCATATTGGAAAGCAGGGTCATTTGGGTCATCGAGGTCTAAGGCTGAAAGATCAGCGCTAAAGAGATCTGTTCCTGCTTTAAGTCCAAAGGTAAGTTTGCTTTTTTTGGTTAACTTAACCCCAAAAGCAAAATCAGCATAGAAAGAAGTGAAACGGGTATCTCCAATTTTATCATCGCAGACAGAGAGACCAACACCCACATTTTCATTGAAGATTGGGGTATGGAGTGAGAGTGTAGTAGTTTTGGGAGCACCGGGGAAAGAGACCCATTGGTTTCTATGAAGAAGTGTAACAGTAAGAGCCTCTCTGCTCCCTGCATAAGCAGGGTTAACAGAGAGGGTATTGTACATATAGTGGGTAAACATAGGATCTTGTTGTCCAAAGGCAAGCAAACCTGCCATTAAGCCTATAAGTATTATGAACCTTTTCATTGTATATAATTTTTTAATTTTTTAATCGGTTAATTACTAGTAAACTATCTGGCTAAGTAGAAATATCCTCTAATTGGATCCATATCTTTAACGCCTAAATCGAGAATATAGAAATAGGTACCGGAAGGTAATTTATTACCACCCACAGTAATACCTCTATCAGAAGTTCCATCAAAATCATTAGCATAAGGAGTACCTTCAAATACGATCACTCCCCATCTGTTGAAAATGGTCAATTTATTATTTGGATAATTTTCCAATCCTCTGATTACCAATGCTTCATTGATTCCATCACCATTTGGAGAGATACCATCCGGTATAAATGGAGTGAGTAAAACATCCACAAAGATGGAGGAAGTTGCAGTATTGTTGCTTAGATCAGAATCATCCAAATCACTGGAAATATTAACTGTATTGATAACAGTTGAGTAAGGAGCAGCACTTCTTTTCACTCTTGCAGTAACATTGAAAGTTACGGTTTGACCCACATTAAGCTCACCAATCACCCAAACAATGGTATCATTGAGGAATTGAGGTGATTCTGTCGCGGAAACAAATTCCAGATCAGGCGGTAACAAATCTTTGACTATAGCATTTGTTGCAGTTGTAACACCATTATTGGTTGCCGTGATGGTATAAACTACCAGATCGTTAGCCATAACGGTGTCCATATTAGCCACTTTCGTAACTGCGAGATCCGCATAAGAGGAAACAATATCGTCTTCATCTTCATTGGTATCTTCATCAGGGTCAGGAGTTGTCGCATTCAAGGTAACTCTGTTCACAACTGTTGTATTTGGATCAACTGTTGGTGAAAGAATTGCCTTTAACATCATCGTTGCGGTATTTCCATTTTGGATTACAGGAATACTCCATGTTGGGAGCAACCATGTTCCGGTTGATGGCATTGCGCTTACGAATTCGAGTTCAGAAGGCATCAATTCTGTAAGAACAATATCATAAGCATCTGCAGGTCCGTTATTAGTGATGGAGATCATATAGGTGATGGTGTCACCAGGATTGATGATGTCTTCCAAACTAATTTTTGTAACAACAAGATCCGCAACATTTTCAATTTCAACTGTAACAGATGAAGTATTATTTTCTGTATTTGGATCAGGAGTTGTAGAAGCGACAGTTGCCACGTTTACAATATTTGTTCCATTATCTGTTCCGGATGGAACCAAAACAACCAAGGTTAATGTTTCCTGACCACCAGCTGCAATAGATCCGATATTCCAGTTAGGAATAAACCAGGAACCAGCTGTCATCGAAGTTGAAACAACAGTGCAACCGGCAGGGATTTGATCATTAACAATGATATTGGAAGCATTACTAAATCCATGATTATAAACTGTAATGGTATAAGTGATCTGTTCACCGGCAGAAACGGTATCATGATTTGCAGTTTTCACCACTTCAAGATCAGCCCAGGTTTCAACAAATACGGTATTGGTACCTGTATTGTTATTTGGATTTGGATCCGGAGTTGTACTGGAAACGGTTGCAGTATTCACAATTGCAGTTCCATGAGGTGTTGTACCGTTCACTCTTACTTTAATAGTAAGAACTTGAGAAGTACCCGCTTGCATTGTTCCGATAGTCCATAATGGAGCTGTCCATGTTCCAACGGATGGAGTAGCCGTTATTACCGTCAAGTAAGGAGGCAAAATATCATTAAGAACTACATTGGAAGCATTAGAACCACCATGATTGATTACGGTAATGTAATAAGTCATTGTATCACCAGCAGTAACCGGATTTCTTGAAGCTGTTTTAATCACTTGAAGATCAGCAGCTACTGTAATGCCAACACCAATAGATGAACTATTATTGGTTAGAATTGGATCAGTAGTTGTTGAAGTAACGGTTGCAGTGTTTGTAATCGTTCCGGCTGGCAGAGTTGCAGCAGTGTTAGCAACAATGGTCATGGTAACAACAGCTCCCGGATTTAGATTGCCAATGTTCCAGGTTGGAGCTGTCCAGGTTCCCACTGATGGAGTTGCTGATACAAGGGTTAATCCTGCAGGTAACACATCTGTAGCAGTTGCATTTGCAGCCATGGATGGACCGTTATTTGTAACTGTCAATGTGTAGGTAACCTGATTACCTGCCTGAACACTCGATTGATTTACAGTTTTAACAATCGCCAAATCAGCAGTAGTACAGATTGTGATTGTTGAGGTAGCTGTATTGTTTGTTGTCACTAAATCAGGAGTTGAAGAGGTAACAGTAGCTGTATTTGCAATCTGAGAACCCACAGAAACATTTGGATTCACAGTTGCCAACATAGTTAGAGTAACCGTTTGACCAACAGCAACATTTCCAATATTCCATAATGGAGCAGTCCATGAACCCTGAGTTGGAGTCACATTATTCAATGTTAAACCAACAGGAAGCTGATCGGTAACCACTACATTTTGTGCAGCCAATGGGCCGTTATTAGAAACGGTAAGGGTATAGGTTACTTGTTGACCTGCACATGGATTTGCATTAGAAGCCACTTTTGTAATCCCTAAATCTGCTGCAGTATGAACTGTAATCACCACTTGATCCGTTGAAGAACCGCAATTGTTGTTATTGACACTCCATTGGAAGGTATAAACCCCTTCAATCATTCCGGTAATTTGAGTATTGTAAAGATGTGGATTCACAATATTTGGAACGTTTGGTCCACTTATTAAAGTCCAGGTACCCACATTTGGAGTTGCATTGTTTGCTGCAAGTGTAGCTGTAGTCACACCATAAACCACCTGATCTGTTCCGGCATTAGCTGTAATAACAGGATTGATGGTTAGGGTCATGGTAGCTGAACTATTGGTACAAGGAGCAACTGATGTAGTCACAAGTGTTACATTCACTGTTCCATTGGCTATATCTGTAGAGCCAGGAGTATAAACAGGATTTTGAATAGTAGGATCACTAAATGTTCCGTTTCCGGTTGTTGTCCAGGAATAAGATTGAGCATTAAGAACAGTTGGATTTAAAGTAATGGTATTTCCAACACAAATGGTTTGATTAGCAAGTGCAACAGTTGCTTGTTTGCTAATAGTAAGAACCATTTGATCTGTTATAGGTGCACATGGATATGGTTTTGCTGCTGTCAATGTTAAAGTAACAGAGCCTGTTTGAATATCCTGAGCACTTGGATAATAGATAGGATTAATAGCGAATACGTTACTAAATGATCCTGTTCCGGAAGTGGTCCAATGGATTGCTGTATAGTTTTGAGCAGATGCTCCCACCATTTGATATCCATTTACTGATTCACAGATAATGGTATCGTTACCAGCATTCACTGTTGTTTGAGGAGCAGCTAAAATAGTAACAGATTGTGTTGTAGAACAGTTATTAATATCTGTAATAGTAACCTGATACAATCCCGGAGCTAATCCTGCAGCTGATGCAGTTGTTTGGTTATTCGCAGTTGAAGGCCATAAGTAAGTATAAGGAGCAGTTCCACCTATTGCAGCAATGGTTGCAGTACCATTATTGGCACCATAACATGTTTCATTTGAACTAACAACCACTGTAGATAACAACTGAGTTGGTTGAGTTACTGTGAAGTTCAAACCAAAGCTACATCCTACGGCATCAACAACATCAACGTGATAATAACCTGGGGTTAAATTGTTGAATTGTGATTCGGTTTGAGGTGTAGTTCCATTGATGGAATATAGGTAAGGTGCAATACCACCAGATACTGTAATATTTGCAGAACCATTGTTACCATAACATCCCGGATTATTAACTGTTACCTGAGCAAGTAAGTTGCTGTTAACATTACTAATATTGAAGCTATTCATGGTCATACAACCTGATGTACTGCTAAATATTGCGGTATAGTATCCGGCATTTAGACCTGTAAATGTTGTTGTATAATCAGGAGCAATAACAGTATGGGTAATTCCATTAACCGTGATTGTTCCGGCACTGTTAGAAACCAAAGTAACTGAACCAATTGAGGAATTACAGTATGATGGTGTTGTACCAGATACTGTTAATGTAACTTCTTCAGGTTCAGAAACCACGAATGGACCACCGAAGATTTGACAACCATGAGCGTCAGTAATAGTAACAAAGTACCATCCTGCAGTCAAGTTAGCAATATCCTGAGTTGCACTTCCATTAGACCATGCATATTGATAAGGTGCTGTTCCACCTGATACAGAAATATCGATAGAACCATTAGCTTCACCATTACATGAAACAGGAGTTATAACAGGAGCTACAGTAGTAATATCAAGAGGTGCAGTTGGCTGGTTAATTGTAACTGAAGTCACTGCAGTACAACCATTGGCATCAGTAACAGTAACGGTGTATAAACCGGCACTTAAATTCAATGCGGTTGCACTATTTAATGTTGTGTTATGACTCCATGAATAAGTATAAGGAGTAGTTCCACCAGTCACATTAACAGTTGCTCTTCCATCAGTTGCTCCATAACAGGAAGCATCTACAATACAACTTGGACATGCCAATGTTGCAATCAATTGTGTAGGTTGAGTAACTGTAAAATGAACAGCATAAGTACATCCGATTTGATCTGTTACAATAACCTGATAGTATCCCGGAGTTAGGTTGTTAAATACTCCTGTACCGTTGATTGTAGTTCCATTCAAATTAAATGTATAAGGAGTTGCACCACCTAGAACATTAACGGTTGCAGTTCCTGTTGAACCATTACATAATGGGTTAGAAACAGTAACATCTGCATATAGATTACTATTCAAATTCGAAATATTGAAATTGATTGAACTTGAACATCCGGATGCTGTAGAAACAACAACTGCAGTATAGTATCCTGCTGACAATCCTGTAAAGGTTACCTGATATGGAGCCTCAGTTACTGTGTGAGAAACGCCATTAACAGTTATTGTTGCAGGTTCATTGGTTTGTAAAATTATAGAACCAACAGATGCGTTACATTGTGTATTTTGAGTAGCATAAACTAATAATGTAGGAGCTATAGGAGCATTTTGAATCACAAATGAGGTTTCTGTTGATGTACATAATTCATTAGTTGCAACAACGGTATAGGTACCGGCTGGTGCTGAAATATGTCCAAGTGCATCTAATGTAACTCCGGTATTAGGAACAAAATAGTAAGTGTAAGCATTATTATAATTTAGAATAGTTAGTGTTCCATTTGGATTACTACATGTTGGTTGAGTTATGGCACTTAAAATTGGAGCAGCTGGAGTAACCGGTTGTGGATCAATAGTAATGGCTGTACTATTTGAATGACATCCTGAAGTATTAGCAACACTAACCTGATAGGTTCCTATAGGTGCTGTAAAGTGACCAGCAGAAGTCATCACTACACCAACACTTGGAGTGAATGTGTAAATTAATCCTGCATTATAATTAGAGATTGTAAATGCTCCCAAAGGTGAACTACATGTAGGTTGAACTACATTAGTCACAATTGGTGCTACAGGAGTAGCCGGTTGAGCATTAATAGTCACTGAGCTTGTTGCAGATAAGCATGTTCCATTATTAGCCACAATGGTATATGTTCCGGAAAGTGCAGAAACATGACCCAATGCATCAATCACCACATTTTGAGATGGAGTAACAGTATAAGTATAAGCATTATTATAGTTAGTGATGTTAAAGTATCCCATTGGATTAGTACATGTTGGTTGTACAACGGCACTAACAAGCGGTGTTGCAGGAACGTTAGGTTGAGCATTAATAACTACAGTTACAGGTAAGGAAACACATCCTTGTGAGTTAGTAGAAGTAATTAAATAAGTTCCTGCCGGTGCTGTTACAACGCCCTGATTATTGATACTGGTTCCTGATGAAGGAGTTATGGTATAAGAATTGGATTCGTTATAGTTTGTAATTATAAATGATCCAAGCGGTTGAGTACAGGAAGGTTGAAGTAATGAACCAATAGCCGGTGTAGCAGGAGTAGTTGGATTTGCATTCACTGTAAACATAACAGAAGCAGATGTACAAATACCATTATCTACATTTAGGGTATAAGTTCCCGGTAATGCTGTGATATTTCCAAGAGCATCCATAGAAATTCCAATACTTGGAGTGAAGTTGTAGCTCAATAGCTGATCATAATTGGTAATGTGAATATAACCATAAGGAAGATTACAAGTTGGTTGAGTTATGGAAGAAAGTACAGGAACCTGTGGTATAGCTGGTTGAGTATTCAATGTTATGATAGAAGACTGAGCAAAGCATCCAAAACTATTTGAAACGGTAACAACATAAGAACCGGCTGGTGCTGTAACAACACCAGTACTACTGATAGAAACATTGGTATTTGGTATGATGTTATAAGTTAATGATGAGTTATAATTTGAAATTGTAAAACTACCATTAGCTTGTGTACAAGTTGGATGAACGATGGTACTTATTGTTGGAATAGCAGGAGCATTTGGAGCACTATTTACATTAACAACTAAAGCATTTGATTGACAAACACCATTAGAAACTACCAACTGATAGGTTCCTGATGGTAATGCTACATGTCCAAGTGCATCTAGTGTTACATTCACATTTGGAGTGAATATGTAAGTTAATCCATTGTTATAATTTGTAATTGTAAAATGTCCGTATGCATCAGCACAACTTGGATGAGTTATGGTAGAGATGGTTGCAATGGCAGGAGTATTTGGCTGAGGATTAATTGTAAAGGTTGCCGGTGCTGATGAACATAATGTAGTGTTAATAGCAGTTACAACATATTGACCTGCTGGTGCTGTAACAACTCCTGTTGGAGAAATAACAACATTTGTATTTGGAACAATATTGTATGTATTAGAAGAATTATAGTTGGAAATTGCAAATGAACCCATATTGTTAGCACAAGTTGGTTGTTGTACTAATGTCAGAATTGGAGTAGCTGGTGTAGAAGGATTATTATTAATTGTTATTTCTATAGGATTAGATGAACAAATTCCATTAGATGCAATGATGGAATAAGTACCTGCAGGTGCATGTACATTTCCTAAAGCATCCATTGTAACACCAGTAGAAGGTGTGAATATATAGCTCAAACTATTGTTGTAGTTAGTAATCGTGAAATATCCTAAAGGTGATGTACATGTTGGATGAGTAATCGTTGAAACTAAAGGTATTTGAGGTGTAGCAGGCTGAGGATTAATAGTGATAATTAAAGGAAGAGAAATACAGTTTAATCCATTTTGACATGTAATCAAATAGGTTCCTGGTAATCCTGTAAATACACCTTGATCAGATATTGAACCTCCATCCGGAGTAATACTATAGATAAAGCTGGAGTTATAATTTGGAATAATGAATGATCCATAAGGATTTGTACAAGAAGGCTGGATAATATCTTCTGCTAATGGAGCATCCGGATTATTTGGATTTGTTGCAACAGTAAATGGAGTTAATAAAGAGGAGCAAATACCGTTTGTTGAATAAATAGTATAAGTTCCCGGAGGAGCTGTAACATTACCTAGAAGATCTAAAGTTACGCCAGTACTTGGAGCAATGATATAATCCAAATCATTATTAAAGTTCAAAATCTGTAGAACTCCATAAGGATGAGCACATGTAGGAGCTGATGGTAAAGAAAGTACAGCTGGTTCCGGAATAGCAGGTTGAGTGTTGATTGTAAATGGTTCAGAGATAGATGCACATCCATCACTATTATGAACAATGATCTGATAAGTACCTGCAGGAACAGTATATACACCATCTTCAATCATTGTAACTGTAACATAAGGTGTGATGGAATATGTATTTTGAGTATTGTAATTTAGAACAGTAAATTGTCCTAAAGCAGAAGAGCAGGAAGGTTGTTGAATCAAACCAATGATCGGAGTATTTGGAGTATTTGGTTGTTCATCCACAACAAATGAATAGATAGCAGAGTTACATGTTCCATTGGTTGCATAAATAGTATAGTTTCCTTCAGGAGCTGTAAACTGACCATTAGCTACATTTATAGTAACATTAATGTTAGGTTGAATAATATAAGAGTAAGTAGGATTATAATTATCTATTGAAATCACAGCAAGAGGATCTCCACAATTTGGCTGTGAAATGATCTCTATTGAAGGTGTTGCCAAAGCAGCAGGAGCAGCAACAGCATAACTATTTACTGAAGTACATCCATTTGCATCGGTAACAGTAACAAAATAATTACCTGCTGTTAATCCTGACACTACACTAGTTGTGATTCCATTACTCCATTCGTAATGATAAGGATAAGTTCCACCATGAGCGAATACTGAGATTGATCCATCGCTTGATTGAGCACATGAACTATTTTGAATAGCTATTGTTTCAACTAAAAGTGGAAGTGGTTCTACAATCGTGAATGTTAGGTGATAAGTACATCCATTCGCATCGGTAATGGTAGTATTGTAAGTTCCTTCAGAAAGATTTTCAAAAGTACCATCTGATTCAACAACACCATTTAGAATATAGGTATATGGAGCAGATCCACCTGTTGGAACAACAGTTGCAGAACCTAATGTATTATAACATAACGGATTGACAACATTCAAATTAGCAGCAAGTGTACTGTTTTGATTCAAAATATTGAATGAGGTTGAAACAGGGCAAGTTCCATTTGTATATGCAGTATAATAACCTGCCGATAAACCGGTAAATGTAGATCCTGATGGATGTGTAACCCCATTTAATGTGATTTGACTATTATCACTTGAAGTTAACACAACTGAACCCAAACTGGAGTTACATAATGTATTCACAATACCGGAAGCTGTTAAAACAACTTGTGTAGGTTGTGTTACAATATAAGTAGGACTAATTATTGTACAATTATTAGCATCTGTAATTGTCACTCTGTAATTTCCGGCAGGAATGTTGATTAAATCCTGATTAGAAGCGCCATTGGACCATACATAAGTATAAGGTTGAGTACCGCCATTTACAGTGATATCAATACGTCCTGTAGAAGTTCCGTAACATGAAGCATTAACAACAACAGCTGGATTAACAACTGAAAGTGGTGCAGCAGGTTGAGTAATGGTAACTGAAGTCGTTGCAGTACAGTTGTTATGATCTGTAATAGTTACAGTATAAACACCGGCAATCAAGTTAATGGCTGTCGCACTATTCCATGCATTATTATGACTCCATGAATAGTTATATGGTGGTGTTCCACCTACTCCATGAACGGTTGCACTTCCATTGGATAATCCATAACAAGAAACAGGGATAATGCATGCTGGACAAGCACTATTGGCAATCAATGGTGTTGGTTGGACAACATCAAATGCAACAAAGTAACTACAACCATTAGCATCTGAAACATAAACATTATAAGAACCGGCTGCAAGATTTGCAAATATTCCGGTACTATTAGTTGTTGTTCCATTTAATGTAAATGAGTATGGAAGTGATCCACCGGTAGCATTTACAGTGGCAGTTGTTGTTGAACCGTTACAAGTAATATCATTAACTTGAACTGTTGCATTCAAATTACTGTTAGAATTAATAATATTGAAGTTGGTTGATGTTTGACATCCGGTAACAGATGATACAAATACTGCAGTATAATATCCCGCACTTAAATGAGTAAATGTTGATTGATGATTAGCATCTGCAACATGTGAAATACCATTAATTGTGAATGTACCTGCTTCACTTGATGTCAATAAAACTGAACCAACTGCAGCATTACATTGTGTATTAACAATATTGGATGCAAATACAACTATTGGTGCTGGTTCTTCAATTATGAAATTAGCTGAAACATAAGAACATCCATTGGCATCAGTGATCGTAACAGTATAAACACCAGCACTCAATGAAGAGATATCCTGTGTTGATAAGCCGTTAGACCATGAATAATAGTATGGAGCTGTACCACCTGTTACAGTAATATCTAATGCTCCTGTGGAAGATCCATTACATGATGCATCTGTAGGAACATAATTTGAAATTACAATTGGATTAGATGGTTCATTAACATTGATATTTTTAACAACAGAACATCCGTTATAATCAGTTATAGTTACAAAATAACTTCCTGCTTCAAGACCGGTTGCGATTGGTGCATTTAATGTACCGGAATGACTCCATACATAAGTATAAGGAGTAACACCGCCGGTAACATTAAGAGTTATTACTCCATTTGAACCATTATTACAAGAAACATGATCTACAGATAATAGATCTGCAACAAGAGTTGTTGGTTCATCAATATCAAATGCAAGATAATAGTTACATCCATTTTGATCCACAACAAGAACATTGTAATCTCCTGCTGATAAACCCGTGAATATACCTGAATTATTTGAAGTTTGATTATTCAAAGTAAATGTATAAGGTGCTGTTCCGTTATAAGCAGTGATTGTTGCAGTAACTGTTTCACCATAACATAATGGATCACTCACTGCAACTGAAGCAGTAAGATTACTATTTTGATTTGAAATATTAAATGAAGTTTGTGCTGAACATCCGGTACTATTAGATGTGAATGTTGCAGTATAATAACCTGCTCCTAAACCGGTAAAGGTTGTTTGATATAATGGAGCTATCACATTTTGAGAAACTCCATTGACAGTGATCACACCCGCTTGATTAGCAGTCAAAAGAACACTTCCAACACCTGGATTTGCATTACATTGATTATCCGTCAAAACTTCTGATGTTACTGATGCATTATTGACAACAGTAACCAATTGATAACAATAACTACTATTTCCTGATTCATCTGTAAATATCCATCTAACCTGACTATTTCCTACTTCAAATGCATACTCTAATTGAGAAGCATTATAAATGGAACTCATGGTGTTATCAGGATTTAATACAGAGTATGAAACTTGTAATGTTGTAGAGCAATTATCAGTAGCATTAGGAATGACTAATGTATGAGTATGCTGGACAGTTGATTACCGGTGCCTGTGCATCGATTACGGTAACTGTAAAGCTACATGTTACTGAGTCTACACCATCGGTTAATCTGTATGTGATAGTATTTACACCTGCATTGAACACTGTTCCTGTTGGTACTACACCTGTTACATAAGCACCTGCATTGATGCTATGTCTTAGGATATAGTTTGGACAGTTATCTACTGCTAACAATGGGTTGTTGTGTAGTTACCTGTTGCATCGGTTGCTCTATAGGTGATGGTATAAGACCCTGGAACTAATTGTGTGCCTAAGCTTGGTCCTGCGGTTTGGGTTACCGTTACGGTACCACAATTATCAGTAGCTACCGGTCGGTCGCTACCGGAACACTCCAGATCGCACCTGTACTACAGTTCGCATCTGAACCAATAGTGAATGTTTGGCCACTTGGACAGTTCACAAATGTTGGTGCCTGAGTGTATTGCTGCATGTGGAAGTTCTTCCGTTTGCATCTACGGCTGTCCATGTTACTACTGTGGTTCCTACTGGGAAGGTAGCTCCATTTAATGTCGTATTGTTACCAAAGCCTCCATAGTTATGGGTTAAGCTAATTACTGAACAGTTGTCACTTGCCGTTGCATTAAAGCCTGTGCCTGATACTACATAACCACATACGCCTGTGGTGTTGCTGTAAGATGCTGCTAACGTTGGACAGGTGATCGTTGGATTTTGTGTATCACTGATCGTGATTTGTTGCATA
>JAGDMF010000044.1 GCA_017860455.1 Bacteroidota bacterium | reverse complement strand
AAAATGCAAATTGAAATCCGTTTAATCGAAAAACCTCTGTAACTAACTAAATTTCAAATATTTCAAAGAACTTTTTTAGATTTTAATGGGACAGCAGTGCTGGCTTGTAATAAATGACTCTTCGTTTGTATATAAAGACGACAAAGGAACAAAATACGTATATCCGCAAAAAACGTATTATTATACGGTTAAAACCAATAGCAATATCCAAGGTAGTGGTGTTGGAAAGTTTAAAATAGTAATCACTAATGGTAAGAAATCAGGAGATACTTCAACCCAATTTGATGTTAACGAAAATATTCAGTTCTCAGTTCAATGGAACGATATTGTGGATACTTGTAATATTTTTATCAAAGAAAAAAGTCCTTATTTTGGTGACACTTTGAACCCAATTAGTCCTATTCGGTTCTCGTATAGAATAGCTTCATTAAAAGGTCAAACTCCAACAATTGCGATATCAAACAATCCTCCAATCGGCAGTAAGCAGAATATAACCGCACAAATCATAACAGAAGCTACCTATACAAATCTTTATATGCCGTATAATATAATAACTGGTTGGGTAAATATACCAGCTGAATATTATGAGTGGACTCTACCACCTAACTGGAAGGCTGCTGGTCAGTTAGGTTCAACCTTTGTTTTGGGAGCAAATCAGAAATCAATAACTATCACTCCAGATTATGTGACCGCTGGCGAAATAAAAGTTCGTGCGCTGAATGCATTAAAAACAGCAGGGAGTGACATAAAATCAAACGCTTTAGACAGAGGGTTCAATTTTACAGCATTTCCTACGTCAATTACTTTCGGTGATAAAACAGCAAAAACTTTCAGCACAACCCTTTTTAGTGGCATAACTTACGAATGGAGTACTCCTGCTGGTTGGCAAATTAACGGGCAAGGTAATACGCTTGAAGGATTGAATTTGAATAGTGTAAATGTTACGCCAGGTTTTTGCTCTCTAACTGATGGTAGAGTTCGTGTACGATTGAAAAAAGAGGGAGAAGTATCTTCTTGGTACGATTGTACAAATTATCAGGGAGTTCTCAATCCGACAGTCAATTCAACAAACAATCCAATTTATCAATACGAACCGATAGTTGCCGAAATACAGTCTATTTCTTGGTTGGGCAACGGAATTTGTGTTATTGATAATCAGAGTTCTGATTATAAGATTTCATTCTCTCAAACAGGAACTGTAATTTTAAGTGCCAACATTTTAATGAAAGGTTGCTCAACACCAATAATATTGAAGGATACAGTTCAAGTCCTACCACATCGAATTTTCATCGCTGCATCATCTCAAATATGTAACCAAGAAACAAGTACAATACATAATTTGCCTCCAGGAGCCTCTGTAGTATGGAGTAGCAGTGATGCAAGTGTTTTGAATCTCACCTCAGGTCAGGGTAATGTTTCTGCAAACTTCACTAAAATTGCGAATGGAAAATGTAATATAAATGCGATCATTTCCATAGGATGCAATAATAGTATTTTATTAACTCAGTCAGTAAGCGTAGGAGTTCCAGTACGTCCTTGGATATCTAATCATGATGTTGTATCTACAACTTCATCATCAAGTTATACGCTTTGTATAGGGCAAAAAACAACAAGTCTTCAATTGTTTTTTGCTGAACCAACTAACTCTCCGGATGCAAATGACTGGATACTCCAAAAAACAATGTATCCTTCCAATTTCGAGTTGGTGCAAAACGGCAATAATGTATTAGTTAATCCACTACAGAAAGGTTTGGGTCAATTTACAGTGAAGGCAGTAAATTCCTGTGGAGAAAGTTCAGTGGTTACTGTATATTTAACTATAAATACATGCAATAACCCAACGCCTATTGATCCACCGGGTTTACCAATCGATAACCTAATCCTATACGCCAATCCAGCTTCTGATGTTGTTACTGCGTCAGTAACTACAACAATCGAAAATAGCCAAAATTCCAGCCTTTTACTGAATAGTACAAATTCTTCTACAACTAAACCTTATGAAGGAGAATTTGATATTCAAATTTTGAGTGATACCTCAGGGTTTGTGAAAACAATACACTCTAACCAACCAACATTACAAATCCCATTACATGGTTTGAAAAAAGGGATGTATATTGTACATCTAATTATCAATGGAAAGGTTGCTCAAAAGAAGATATTATGGAAAAAGTAAAAGAACTATTACTTTACAGAACTTAGACAGTGTTTTCGAGAAAGAAAAGTAACCTTCAACAAGTTTCCAACTTTTTCATAAGCTATCTTTCTTGAAACTAAGATCTCACCCTGCTGCCACACGATGTATCGCGGGGCAAGTCAGATAAGAAGACAGTGATTTAAAAGAGTAAAAGTTACCATGAATAGAAAATATAAATTCAAAAATCCTGAAGGAGATATTTTGTAAGTTTTGCAGTGGTTGAATGAATTGATCATGCAGGAGAGAAAGGTTTATTGGACTTTGTGTTGATTTGAGCCTTGTTGCCACGCGATACATCGTGCGGCAGCGGAGGGAAATTATACAATAAAGCTAATGACAAACGGTAGAGCAACCTATAAAGGTCAATTTGAATTATAAATTTGCAAGCCCGTTTCAGCTCACACTGCGGTATCTAATGATGCCGCAGTGGGTTGAAATATATTAGAAGGATTGCTCGTAGAATGTAAGATAAGACAGGAAATTTACTGATACCATAAGTAGCAATTACATTATCACATAGATTAAACAAGTCATTTCCGGATATTGTGAAAAAAAATGATTAAACACAAAAAAGCGGAGCCGGTTATAGCATTGTTTCCAGCAACTTAACCGACTTCCGCCCACTCACTCACTAAAAAAGATAGGAGACTACAAAGATAAGAATAAACAAATATCTAAAATGCTATGCTTATGTTTATAAAGTCATGACTGGTATTCAGGTCTTTAGATTTATAAACAGTAAATTTCAAAAAAGAGTTCTCGGATTAATTAACAATTTATTTTTATAAAAATGAAAAAAATAGTATATTTGATTGCCTTTATGGCATTTGCATTTGTTTCGTGTGAAACAAATGAGAT
>JAGDMF010000007.1 GCA_017860455.1 Bacteroidota bacterium | reverse complement strand
TGTTTACGGATTGGCATTATTTGCGGTAGGTGGAACAATAACGAGAAAAAACAATATCGCAAAATTTGCAGGATATTTTCAAATACTTCTTGCTGTAATCGGTTTTGTAGAAGTAGTCAGACGATTTATAGGAGTTGAGAAAATGCCTGATTTTCAAACAATGATTATCGTTTCTGTTTTGGCTCTTATCGCTAATGTGATTTGTCTTTACTTATTACAAAAAGGTAAAAGCAAAGAGGCTCATATGCAAGCAAGTATGATTTTCACTTCCAATGACGTAATTATTAATTCGGGTGTTATCGTTGCAGGACTTTTGGTTAATTGGCTTAATTCAGGTTATCCCGACCTGATTATTGGAGCAATCGTTTTTATAATTGTTGCAAGAGGAGCATACAGAATATTACAATTAGCGAAGTAAAAAGCCAACGCACACAAGCACACACATTTTGCAGCCGCTACAAGCCGACACACAAGCCAAAGCTGCAAAAAGAGTGTGCTTGTTTCCCTAAAAAAAATTGAATAAAAAAATTTTCCTGCCCTTCTGAAAAAGAAAAAATACCCGAACGCACAACCCGACACTTGGACGACATACAGACAATGGTTTACTAAAACGGTGGACAGAACGCCAGCAGCTAACAACGGTTTGGCGTAATGGGGGCGGACGTTCTCCGTATGAAAATTTGTGCTAAATTTGAACTGTGTGCTTCGTATGAAGTGTAGTGCTGAAAAGACCCCACTACGCCAAGCCGGATTCCGTTAGCTGTCAGTTTAAAAAACCAAGAAACAATGACAAACATTAAACAACAATTTATAGAATTAATCCAAAATAGAAGTAAAGAAAACTCTGAATCATTGAGAGATGACTTTGCTAAAAGACGAATTGGGAAATGTATGGAAACTCTAAGGACAGAATTAGATTCTTTTATTCGGATTATGTATTTGGGAAGAATTTCTGACATTAATGAAAGAGAAAGACTAATACAACAAACTTTATCAGGTGAAAAATGGACTGTTTTGACACAGAATAACAAGTGGAAACAAGTTACTGATAAAGATATGGTGGATAAAGCAAACGAGTTGATTGGCTATGTTCATTATGTTTATAAATTTGGTTGTGGATTTATTCACTTGTCCGACTTTCACAACTACGCAACGACAAATCCATTTGACAAACTTAGTGAGCTAGAAAAAGCAGATATGAAAAATTACCTTAATAAATACCATCATTTTCCAATTGACAACGAACTGACAGTTGAAAGTATAACAAACTATATTCCTAACGTTTTTGATAAAATATCATCAAATTTGGCTTGTTATTTTGGAGAGATATTAAATAATGGAATGATAGAAATGTAAAAAAACCGAACCGCTAACAAACGCTAAACCCCATGTGGGTCTGCTCCACGTGACAAACATAAAAATGAATAAATAAACTAACACTCGCTGGCCAATTGTCGTCGATGCCCACACGGGGCTTAGCGTCAAAACGTTATTGGCAACCTAAGACGACAATGAAGATCGCAGAAATAATTGAAAAATATATAAGCGCAGACAGCCAATCACGAATGCGAATTGAACAAGAAGTCGGACAATCACAGACGACATTGAGTTCTATGCTTGGTTTTATGTCGGAATGTGCAGTGCTTGCGGTTAGACAAAAAGACAAATCATTTATTGAACATGGGCTTTATGCAAATATAGTTGAAGGTTGTAGACAAGACTTTCGGGACAATATTGTGCAATTAACAAAGCTTTATCACAGTTGCTTAATTCTTGACCTTGACCCAGACAATATCTTCCAAAGTATTGCGGACAAAGCAAAAGGAGAAGGAAAAGACTTAATAATTAGTTTTTATAATAGAGAGCCCGTTGACAAGACTTTAAAGTGCATGGGTATAAAAACAACACTGACACCACAGTTTGACTACATTCAGATTGACTGGAACGACAATTATTTTAAAGAAACAGAATATTCAGAAACGACAGACAAGAAAATAATAGCAGCCACAAACAAACCCTAAACCCCTTATGGGCTAGCTCCACTTAACAAACATAAAAATGAAAAAATAAACAAAAACTCTCTAGCCAATTGACTTCGAAGCCCACACGGGGCTTGGCGTCAAACGTTATGAGCAATCCAAAAAGACGATAATGAAACAATTAATATTCATATTTGGACTGACAATTTACATAAGTGCATCTGGACAACAGTTGACTTATAAAGGAGATCTTGTTGATACTATCAAGATAACTTCAAATTTAAGTTACTATCATTTTGACGAAAAAGGAACAACAACAGGGTCATATTATGAATACATTATTGTTTTCAACAATACAAAAGAGAAATATATTTTAGATCTATATCAAAAAACAAAATACAAAATCACATATAAATCTCACACTTTTAAAAAGAAAGAAAGGATTTTAAAACAGGAAATTGAAGTTGATAAAATTCACATTTCCAACTTATTGCATCAATTTGAAATTAATTACATCAAACCTACTTTTGATAATATTGGAATAACTAATGATGATTTTCAAAAGCTGACAGACAAAAAACATATTATTCAAGTCGCAAAATGGCACAAGACCGACTGGCATTTCAAAAAAGCATACTCAACTAAAGAACAAAATGAAATAATTTTTAAGGGTTGTCAAAACATAGACACATTTAACTTGTATTTATCAACTGCTTTTGATACAACTGGATATGTAATGGTTACGGACTTTAATGACCATTTTGATGTTAAAATTACAACAAAGCAAGGCAATTATCGTTTCGAAGGAAAATATCCTAACTCATACAAACAACCTTGGTATAATCTTTCCGATAAGTATAGTTTGAGCTCACCCTCAATTTTGAATTTTTCAATAAATAGTGCTTTAGTTGCAATGTTGCCAGAAAATTTCTCAAGACTTGGAACAATAAAATTTGAAGCATTGACAAACGAATACATCGAATGGTATTTAAATAGACGTGGAATTATTTTTTGACAATTAAAACAGGGCAGCCACAAACAAACCCTAAACCCCTTATGGGATTGCTCCACATTACAAACATCAAAATGAAAGATAAACTAACACTACCTCGTTTCTATAGACATGCAACCCTGCGGGATTAAAAAGACCACAGACGACGGACCACAGACTACAGACTATTTGCCCTTTGCCCATCGCCTTTCGCCCTTCTCCTTGTCCCCAATCTCCAGTCACCAGTCCTCATTTGGAACGCGGATAGCACCGATTTTCAAACGCGGATTTAAACGGATCTTTTTCATGTGCGATGCGAAAGCATCCGTTTTTTCTGCATTCCATTATTTAACAACTGAATTTATTTTAATATAAGATTTCAGGGCTCCGCCCCTCTAAATCATTCCACTCCACTCATCTGCTACGAAGATGTCACTCCCACGGAGCTGAGGAAAGTCGAAGGACAGAACCCTTCTTTTTTATTTTTTATATTGATTTTTCCCTTATTTTTAGGGGCGTTAGCCCTGACATCTTCGTAGCAGAGATGTTCCCGACAAAACAAAAAGGGGCGTTAGCCCTGTCATCTTAGTAGCAGAGATGTTCCCGACAAACAAAAAGGGGCGTTAGCCCTGTCATCTTCGTAGCAGAGTTGATCCCGACAAACGAAAAGGGGCGTTAGCCCTGTCATCTTCGTAGCAGAGATGTTCTCGACAAACGAAAAGGGGCGTTAGCCCTGACATCTTCGTAGCAGAGATGATCTTGAAAATACAAAAAGGGGCGTTAGCCCTGAAAATACAAAAAGGGGCGTTAGCCCTGACATCTTCGTAGCAGAGATGATCTTGAAAATACAAAAAGGGGCTTTAGCCCTGACATCTTCGTAGCAGAGATGTTCCCGACAAAACGAAAAGGGGCGTTAGCCCTGACATCTTCGTAGCAGAAATTTATCAAAATTTTTCCAAAATCAAGCGTAATAAATGATGTATTTTTTTTATTGATATTTAAATGATTTGTAAAAACTAATTAATAAATGCTTAAATAATAATAAATAACGTCTGATTTATCAAAATTTGTTAAAATAAAATTGCTTTTTGAATGCTAAAAAGGTAAATTCTTTTTGTAATTTTGAATGAAATTATTGAATCAAAAAATTAAACTAAAAGATCTATGGCAAACACGTACACTCAATTTTACAATCAATTTGTATTCTCTGTTAAAGGAAGAGAAAACTTTATTAAGGAAACCTTTCGTGAAGAACTTGAAAAAATAATCTGTGGAATTATTTCAAATAATAAGTGTAAAACTTATGCGATATATTGCAATCCTGACCATGTTCATATTATGGTTGGAATGCATGCTACAATATCTCCATCAAAATTAATGGAACAAGTTAAATCAGGTTCTTCAAAATGGTTAAACGAAAAAAAATATATTTACGGAAAATTTCACTGGCAAGATGGTTTTGGTGGGTTCTCATATTCAAAATCACATATTGATAAAGTAGTAAAATATATTTTAAATCAACCTAAACATCATAAAAATAGATCATTCAGAGAAGAATATATGTTATTTCTTCAAAAATTCAATATTGATTTTAATGAACAATATTTGTTTGAATATTATGACTAATTAAGATTTCAGGGCTCTGCCCCTAATGGTTTTCGGCGATATCCATTTGCTACGAAAATTTCAGGGCTCCGCCCCTAATAGATTTCAGTATTATTCATTTGCAACTGAGTTGAAAGGTAAATCGGGCGAGTTGAATGGTAAGTTGGGCGAGTTGAACGGTAAATCAGCTGATTTTAATGGTAAGTTTAAGGAGTTGAACGGTAAATCAGCTGATTTGAATGGTGAGTTGAACGATTTAAACGGTAAATCGGAAGAGTTGAACGGTAAGTTGAGTGAGTTTAAAGGTAAGTTGAGTGAGTTGAATGGTAAATCGGGCGATTTGAATGGTAAATTGGGCAAGTTGAACGTCCTTCTGTAATTGTTGTTTATCTAAGAATAGAGCAGACTTACAAATAGTAAAAAACTAACCATTCAGCAAAACTATTCACACTTCACTAAAAAACCGCTTGCGGTTTTTCGCATTAGGGATGTGGAGGGCGCCGTAGGCGGTACGAGCTGGAATGAGCGCTGCTGTAATTCTTCTGAAATGGTTGAAATGTGCTAAGCGAAGTGCAGCGATGTACGGGAGCGAAGCGGACCCCGGAACAAGCCCGACGGCGTGGGATGGCCAGTGGGAGGGAAAGCCGGAATGCCCAAATAGATATTAGATATAAGGTTTTAGTTATTAGTTTTTTAACCCAAAACCCAAACCCCAAAACCCGTCTCCTGACTCCCGTCTCCTGTCCTAGTTATTCGAGAAAACTACAACTGAAACTGAATCTTGATCCTGTAATTTCTGCCCGGCATGGGGTAGTTTTTGATGATTTGGTATTGGGTGTTAGTGAAATTGTTGATATCCAGCTTGATCCCAATTTTGCGTTTGATATTTTGTTTGGCGTTGAATATAGTGAACTCTTTACCAATGCTGATGGTGTGATCTACATAACCTGAAATCCAGTTTTGGGGGATGTTTTGTCCTAAAACATAACGATACCCCGATATAATCGCATTGTAATGGATCTCAAACCAGTTGGTCACTAATCCTAATCCTGCTGATCCGGAATGAAGCGGCGTGTAAGGTAGCTGGTTTTTGTAGGTTTTGGATTCCGGATCGGTCATGTCGATCGCTTTCTGAAAACTGTAGGATCCCATCCAGGTTGTTTTCACTTTTTTACTCCATTTGTAGTCTCCCTGTAAAGTAAAATCGATTCCGGAAGCATACACCTTTCCATAGTTGATCATCGTCCAGATAAATAAATTTTTGGACGGAATCGCTACGATTTTGTCATGAATGATATTGAAATAACCATCTAAAGTGGTTGAAATAGTGTATTTATCATTTTTTTCCCGATAAAAATGGGTGATCCCGATACTGTACTGATAGGTGTTTTCAGGTTTTAAATTCAAATTACCCACCTCCCGGTAATATAAGTCATTAAATGTGGGTAAACGGAAAATGTTTTTAAAGAATGCTCTGATATAAAACTCCTTTTTAGAGTAAGGTTTTATAGAGATTCCTGCCGTTGGTGATAACTTATTGTTGTTGGGTGCTGCTTCTCCATATTTTGCATGATTAAAAACAAGAGTATGTAATAAGTTAACATTGATTTTCAACCATTTATAATTCCATTCTGATGATAATGAAGTTAAACAGGATATTCTGGATGGCGCGATAAATTGGGGAGCATTGGAAAATAAATTGTTGTAAAACAAATCATTAGCTAAAGATATTTGGATAAAATCACCTTTATAATGTAGAATATTGGAGATATACCATTCGTTTTGAGTATATTTATTCTCTAATTTTCCATCCTCATTCAGATAGGATGGATCTAAATAACGAATATACGATTGATTGTATTTTAATAAATTCAAATAACTCCATTTCTTAGAGAATAGCTTGTAATATCTGGATTGTACAAAAAGATTATCATCCCATAACCTTTGGTCAGATTCTATGTTGTAAAAAAGTGCAGCTCCCGGCAATCCCCGCTCAGAGTGAAAATAGAAAAGATGGATCCGAAAGATCTCTTTTTTGGTTTTATGACTGAACAGTATAGATCCTTCCGTTTGTAATGATCTTAAATCAGAATTGGATCGAATCTCCTGAGAAGTACTATCATTGGCTCCTCCAAAAAATTGAGTAAACGGATAGTTTCCTTTGAATTGCGTATAGTGTCCTACTAAAGAAGTGATACAATTCCAGTTTTTCAGGGATGAGGTAAACAATCGGTTATTGATTTTCAAAGAACCATTCAAAAAACCGAATGAACCGAAAGAGAATGACCCTTTGATATCCGATTTTCTGTTGTTTTGAAATACCGGATTTTCAGATACAATATTTAAAACAGCTCCGTAAGCGTGCTCTCTGGCAGATGCCAGCATGTTGTTGGTTGATCCGTTGGATAAAGACACCGATTCTAAATATTCCATCGCCATTTTACCGATATCAATTTGCCCGGTTTGGGAGTCTGTTAATGGAATTCCATTAAATAAAACTCCGGTATGTTGTGATCCTAACCCTCTGACGGATACTGTTTTAATTCCCCCAACACCACCATAATCCTTAACAATTGTGCCGGCAAAATGTTTGATGATATCTGAAAGCTGAAAAGTAGAGATCTGCTTCATCTCCTCTTTGCTCATTTTTTGAATCGGTTGAATAGCAAAAATTTGAGTCGGAATCGGATCCGCTTCCACTACAAATTCGGACATTTTTCCTGTTAAAAGGGTGTCATTTTGAGCCTTAAGACCCAAAAGAAATCCAAGCAAACCGATAAAAATTGCCCATTTTTGTAACATTTGACTATTTTTTTATCTTATCTAACCAATGAAAATTGTTAGGATTCTCGTATTGATCCAGTTTTTGAAAAAGTTGTTCAACAGAATCTGCTATAATCACTAGTTTATGATGAAAATCACGCAAAAACCCTTCTGTTTCAAAGTGTTTAATAAGTGCAATCAGATGATCATAGTACCCAAATACATTCAAAATAGCGATCGGTTTATGGTGTAGTCCTAACTGGGCATCGGTGAGCACTTCAAAAAATTCATCCATAGTGCCATAAGAACCGGGAAGAATCACAAAAGCATCAGCGGAGCGTTCCAGAAGTTGTTTGCGTTCACTCATAGTGTCAACAAGATACAATTCCTGCAAACTATTGTCAACTACAGTTCCGTCAGAGAAAAAGCTGGGAGTGATTCCAATAATGCGTCCTCCCTCATTTCTGCAGGAGTGAGCTGCTGCTTTCATAAGCCCTAAAGCAGCACCGCCGTAGTAAAGGGATAAGTTTTTTTCAGCACATGCTTTTCCAAATGCTTCAGCAAGGGACACATATTTTGGATCGTTCCCTTCAGAAGATCCGCAAAAAAGAGCGATTGATTCCAATTTCATATCCAATGTAGTTTAGAGACCATCACCATGATCAAAGAGATCAAAATATAAGTTAAAATGATTACCGGAAATGCTCCCCATTGAAATATGATCAAAAGTAGCGCTGATAGTCCAATCAGGATATATCTTGGTAAATTTTCTTTAAACTTAAAATGTTTAAACTTCAAAGAAAACATGGGTAAATTAGAGACTAAAAGTAAAGAAAATACGATTGTAACCCCAATAATAACCCAATAGTTGGCAAAAATTGGAATTTTAACGGCGGCATATTGGATAAATCCCAAAAATAGAGCATTGGCAGGTGTTGCTAACCCAATGAAATTTTCGGATTGTCTTTCGTCATGGTTGAATTTGGCTAAACGTACGGCAGATATCGCAGGTACCAGAAAAACCAAATATTTTAGATTCTCAATGATAGGAATTTGAAGGGCAGGAGCGAGGTTGTAAAAATTGATCTCCATCCAGGAAAAAAGGATCATAGAAGGGGCAACTCCAAAAGAAACGACATCTGCGAGGGAGTCTAAGTCAACCCCAATTTTTGACTTTGCATGAAGTAATCGGGCACTTAAGCCATCCCCAAAGTCAAAAATAGCAGCTAATATGATCAATAAAGCAGCTGTATCAATGTGTCCTTTTATAGCTAAAACAATCGAAATACAGCCGGTAATCAGATTGGAACAGGTGATGATGTTGGGGATATGTTTTTTCATACTTTTTTTTGGCAAAATTACACTATTTTTTTGAAACCTTTACTCCTCAGAAGAATCAAAAAAGCACTTTATACAGGTTTTTTTTGTATCTTTGCCGCTAATTTTGACGAAATGTTATTGAATATAAAACATTTATTATTAGTATTTTGTGTTTTAATCGTTTCAGTATTTACTGCAAATGCTCAGAAATTTACGATCTCCGGTATCATTAAAGATAAAGATAATGGGGAAACTATTGTCGGGGTTGTAGTATTGGCTAAAGATACAGCTACTAAGTCCATTATACAGGGAAACTATACCAATTCATCCGGATTTTTTTCAATCTCTTTATCTAAAGGTATTTATCTGTTGAATGTCCAATATATGGGGTACAAAAAGTTTGAAAAAATAGTAAAACTCACTAGTAACCAAACGCTTAATATAGAATTGGAACCTGCAGCTATCCAGGTTGATGAGATAGAAGTAACGGGAAAGAAAATGGATCAAAATGTTTCCACAGCGCAGGTTGGAAAAATGGAAATGAAAATTGAAACCATCAAAACCTTACCGGCTTTAATGGGCGAAGTGGATATTTTGAAGTCAATACAGCTGCTTCCCGGCATTCAATCAGGGTCAGAAGGTAACTCCGGGTTTTATGTTCGAGGTGGAAATGCAGACCAAAACCTGATTTTATTGGATGATGCTCCTATTTACAATGCGGGTCACCTATTCGGATTTTTCTCCATCTTTAATGCGGATGCCGTTAAAAGTGTGGATATTTTAAAGTCAGGAATTCCTGCTAATTACGGAGGCAGACTCTCTTCCATTCTCGATGTGACTCAAAAAGAGGGAAATATGAAAAAGTATGAAGTGGATGGTGGTGTTGGGCTGATTTTTTCCCGATTGACAGTGCAGGGACCCATCAAAAAAGATAAAGCCTCTTTTATCGTTTCCGGAAGAAGAACCTATATCGATTATCTGGTGCAACCTTTTCTGAAAGATTCTTCTCCTATGAAAGGCACTAAGTTCTATTTTTACGATCTTAATGCCAAAGTGAATGTGATTTTAAATGATAAACACAGAATCTTTATTGGAGGCTATTTTGGGGATGATACTTACGGTTTTAAATCCAAAGATCAGGGGATGAGTGCTAACTTTTTATGGAGTAACAGCGCCCTTTCCGCCCGATGGACCTGGATCGTTTCACCTAAAATGTTCTTACATACGACTGCCATCTACAGCAATTATGAGTTTGAAACCCTTATGCAACAAGATCAAACTAAGTTTTCCATCAATTCAGGAATTCGTGACTATACCTTAAAAACCGAACTTTCGTATATACCAAATCCTAAGCATGTTATAAAAGCAGGAGTACACTATATTTATCATAGTTTTTATCCTACAAAATTTGATTCCGACAATAACCAAAATGCCATTAAACTTCCTGATGCTCCTCCTTATTATGCCAATGATTTATCATTCTATGTTACTGATCAATATGATGTTACGAAATGGTTGTCTATCAATGCTGGTTTGCGTTTTACGATTTTTCAACATATTGGATCATTTACCCGGTTTGTGCTTGATGAGGAAGGATATATTGTGGATTCCATTGTATATAAAAAAGGGCAAGTAATTAAACAATACAACTATCTGGAACCCCGTATTTCTGCAAGGATAACTTTAGATAAAAACACATCCATAAAAGCTTCCTATACTATTAATTATCAGCCACTTCATCAAATTTCACTTGCTTCCATTACGCTTCCAACCGATGTTTGGATCCCATCAACTGACATCATTAAACCGCAGCAAGGACACCATTTTTCTTTGGGAATCTTTAAAAATTTCAAAGATAATACCTATGAAACCTACATTGACGGGTATTATAAAATTATGAATAATCTGGCCGAATATAAGGATAATCTTGCTTTTGCGTCTTTAATGGGAAATCAGGATCAGATGTACACATTCGGCAGAGGCAGATCTTATGGTGTGGAAGTTTTTTTGAATAAATCACAAGGAAAATTTCATGGATTTATTGGATACACACTCTCTTATACCCAACGACAATTTGATGATCTGAATAATGGCAACTGGTTTTATGCAAAATATGACCGCAGACACGATGTTTCTATCAATCTGAATTATGATATTTTACCTAAAATACTAACGGTATCTGTAGTCTGGATATACGCTTCGGGAAATACAATGACCATTCCTGTAGGATATTATTTCTATAATGGTCACATGATGACAGAATTTAGTGATAGAAATGCCTATAGAATGCCTGCATACCATCGGTTAGATTTTTCGATTAACTGGCAGTTCTGGAAAAGAAAAAATTTCGAATCAGGTATCAATTTCTCCGTTTATAACGTTTATAACAGGAAAAACCCATTCTATATCTATTTCAGTACCAAAGAATATACCCCTTCTGAACTAACTACCAAAGCCTACAAAGTGAGCCTTTTCCCAATTATTCCTTCCATAACCTGGAATTTTAAAATTAAATAATGAAACAGTTAAAAAAATATTGGTTTTTTGCAATCTTGATCCTTTTTGTTTCTTGTGAAACAGAGATTGATGTTTCATTACCCGAATATAAAAATGAATTAGTGGTTGAAGGATGGATTGAACCTGATGAAGCACCAAAAGTGAGTCTCTATAAAAGCGTTCCTTACCTATCAACAATCAATCTAACAACACTTTATGAGGATGTTATTATAAAAGACGCTTTGGTAACCGTTACTTCCGGAGATGGAGAAACCGACACCTTACATTTGGTTCAAAATGATGAAGCACCTTTATATTGGTATTATACATCTAATACAATGAAAGGAAAACTCAATACTTCCTATACGTTGAAAATTGACTGGAACTCCAAAAAATACAGTGCCATCACAACCATAGCTGACACTATGACTATTGATTCACTTTACTTAGACTATTTTCAGGGAATTCCAATCGATAGCATTAAAACTTTGAAGTTAAAATTTACAGATCCTGCAGGACAAAAGGATTATTACATGTTTAAGGTTAAAGTAGCCAATGCTAAATACAAAGACCGGGTTTGGCTCACCTCTTTCCCTATTGCTTTGGATGATGTAGCCTTTTCGGGAATCCCTTATACAGCCGATGTTTTAAGATTTGGTACTTCAGATTTTTATAAACCTACCAATTTATCACCGGATGAAGATTTTGCATATAAAAGACCTTTTTATCAACCGGGAGATACCATTTATATCAAAACTGCCAAAATTGACTATCCATCATTTCGGTTTCTCTCTAGTGCCGGAACAACCATGTATTTTGGAGTTAACCCATTTACGAATCCCCCTCAGATATACTCCAATATCACATCAGAAACTAACGATAAGTGTCTGGGAGCCTGGATGGGATTAGCTTCAACAACACGACAAATACTATTTACTGATACAAAGTAAAAAACCAAAATTAATAATTATGAACAAACTATTAACAGGAAAAACGGCTATGATTACAGGAGCCGGACGAGGAATCGGAAAACAGATCGCTTTAACTTTTGCACAACACGGTGCAGATCTTATTGTTACAGATTTGAAAGAAACTGAAAGTTCAATTGAATTGATGAAAGAGATTGAAAATCTAGGAGTAAAAGGATTATTCCTCGCTTATGATGTTTCCAAATTAGACCAAACTGAAGCTGCAGTAAAACAAGCAATGGAAGCTTTTGGAAAGATTGATGTTTTGGTAAATAATGCCGGAATCACTAGAGACACCTTATTAATGCGCATGACCGAAACCGATTGGGATATGGTGATGAATGTTAATGTTAAATCGATATTTAACCATACCAAAGCGATTCAATCTATTATGTTAAAACAACGTTTTGGCTCCATTATCAATATGGGTTCTATCGTTGGAATTACCGGAAATGCAGGACAAATCAACTACTCTGCTTCTAAAGCAGCGATCATTGGATTAAGCAAATCTGTAGCTCGTGAATTAGGAAGCCGCAACATCAGATGTAATGTGATTGCTCCCGGTTTCATTGAAACTGAAATGACCCATGTACTTCCTCAGGAAGTGAAAGATGCTTACATGAAAACCATCTCCTTGAGAAGAACCGGAAAACCTACTGACATCGCTAACACTGCTGTTTTCTTAGCATCTGATTTATCAGATTATATGACAGGACAAGTTTTAGTTTGCGACGGTGGTATGTAATATCAAACATATAAACAATTGGGTAAAAGTGGGTATCTTATTGTTATACACACTTTTACCATTGATTTCAAACTCCCAGACAGAAAACAATAATCCGATACGTCTGGAGCTGGAGTCAGATAAAGATTGGTACGATTATAGCTATCTACCTGTTGGTCAATATGGTATTGTTGTAATTACCCGCGAAAAACTGATCCATCAGGATACTGCTTTATGGAATTTTACCCTTTACGATACCAATCTCTTAAAAATAAAACAATTTAATGTTAAATTATTGAGTAGCTTATTATTAGCATCTTCTCATTTCTCCGGCTCCGGTTTTTATCTCCTTTTTCAAACATCAAACACCAGAAAAACAACCCCCAGATGGTTTCTGATTCAGGAAAATTTACAAGTGAGCCCTCCTCAAAACCTTTCATTCAATCCATTAGAGATTTTTCCGGAACTTAACACGGTTCAACAGATGAGTGCTGTAGGTTCCCAACTATTTCTCTTTAGTTCGGAAGAGGAAAATAATGCCATCTGCTTTTATGATGCGCAAACCAATAAAATAAGTCATAAAGAATTGTTGAGTAATAGTTATACGGAGTCCTTTATTATTGATACTTCCCTACAGAAAATATTCATAACCATTAATAATTACAATAAGCCGATTGAAAGATTAAATAAAGGGTTTTTATTATTTGAATCTAATTTTTCAGGACAAAATGGAACTTATACCAAATTTCCGGAATACGATTCGTATCAGTTTAAATCTGCCCGAATGGCCAAAACCGACTCCGCTTCCTATGTAATCATTGGAACTTACAATAATGCAACCGAAAAAAAACCTTCCAATTTACACTCTGGTGTTTATACATTAACATATAAAAACGGAAAAATGGGGTATCCCAATTTTTTCAATTACACTTCTTTAAAAACAAAAGACACCAAAGAACTGATCAAAGCACAATCCAATGCACTCAATCTGAATCTTGTGATAGGAGATTTATACACCAACAATCATCAATATGGTTTTGTGACGGAAGTGTATTATCCTGAATACTCCACAACCAACTATTACGCTCCCGGAAGTTATTATGTTTCCACACCTGTCTCCACATTTGAAGGGTACCGGTTTTTAAATGCTTATATCACGACATTTGATAAGGAAGGAAACTTGTTGTGGGACAACTATATGCCTATCAATGACATGTTAACCCAAACCCTCAATTCCAAAGTGGGTTTATATTTAGATGAACAAAACAACGGATACATATACTATCCCAACAACAGTACGATAACATCCACGTTAGTAAATAGTTACACTGTTATCGAGCCATTAATGACTGAAAAATTAGGTACGGCACATGCCAAAGATATCATTGAAGCGAGTGGACAGGTAAGGGTTGAAAGATGGTATGGAAACAATTTTCTGGTAACGGGGTATCAGGTGATTAAAAACCCACTTTACGGCAAAAACGGGAAGAGGAATATATTCTTTATAAACAGATTGCAATACAGATAGTATATCTAATATTCAGGAAATCAATACAATAAATGAGTTTGATTTTTGTTTTAGGAAATAGCGGAATGTAAAAGATTTTTTTGTATTTTTGCACCCTCGAAAAAGGCGGGGTAGCTCAGTTGGTTAGAGCGTCGGATTCATAACCCGGAGGTCACGAGTTCAACTCTCGTTCCCGCCACTACACTATAAGACAAGTAATTATACAAAGTATTAAAAAAGTGTGTCCAAATTGCGACACACCTTTTTTTTGTGCTCGAATGCTCGAATGCTCGAATGCTCGAATGCTCATTAATTACTCTTTATTTTTTATTTTTCATTTTTCATTTTTCACTATTCATTATTCATTATTCATTATTTCTCGCTGAGGTCGCTGAGAATAATTTTATTTAAAGATAATGATTTCAGATACAATATATGAGTACCCTTTTCAGTTATTTAAAAGAAGAAATTATAAAAATCCTTTGAATAAATTCCTATGAAAAATTTTACTTTTATTTATTTTGCCTTCTTTTTTTTAAGTGTGAATGCTCAAAATGTTAGTCTAAACTATTACTCTACCGGAGCAGGAAAAAACATAACCCTGGCTTATTCAAAAGAGATTAAAACAATGGAGTTTGGCATAGGATTAGGTTGTAATATCAACTCGATTAAACAACCGGATGATCAGTCAAATATTTATTATAAAAGATTATTTGCCACAAAACCATTACATTTTCTTAATTTTAATCTGTATTATAATCAATATGTTTTTAACAAACTTGGACAATTTAAACCTTTTTTATTTTATGATTTGCAAATGAAATATTCGACGACAAGATCAAGTATGTATTCCCCTTATTCTATAGATACAATGAATAATTTTTCTGATGTTGTGGATCCATATTTATACAGAAGATATATTGAATATTTTGGGCCCTTTCTATGGGTAGAAAATACTATAGGAATTGGGCTGAAAATAATGATCAATCAACATTTTTTTATCACACAGAAATTTGGTTTTGGGATTCATTTTATAATTGGTGATGAGATTGATTTGAGTAAATTTAAAACAGAATATGAGTTTCATGATTTCTTTTCATTTTCTATTGGCTACAAATTTTAATTTCAATACATTTATAAACGAAATCAAAAATCTTTTACAGATAACATAAATAATTATTAAACAGTGTTTCACAGTGTTAAACGATGGTTCACAGTGTTCATGTGCTCATGTGCACATGTGCTCGTGTGCTCAATGTGCTCAATATTCATTATTCATTATTCATTATTCATTATTCATTATTCTTTATTCACTAATTAAATAGTGTTGGTTTTGTATATAATTTAAAAAACAAGAAATACATTACTGTAAATATTACTTATTTATCAATTAAGTATTACATTTTTTCCTTTTTTCCAATATTTTGTTTTCAGAAAATTTATATTAATATTCAATGCCCAATAATTTCCGGACAAATTATAATATCCATAAGCATCAGGATTGATTAAGAGATTATAAAAACGAAATCTACCGGAAAATGTATTTTGAAAATTAATGGTTCTGGAAAGTTCAAATCCAATTAGTACTTTATTTAAATCAATAGTATAGCCAATACTTGTTATCAAACTGCTAACTATGAAATAATCAACGGGTGAAATCACTTCAATTCTAAAATTTGGACAGTAACCAGTATCAGTTGACATTAAGTTTGTTAAACCAGCACCTGAAGGAAGTAATAACATCATTTTCATTCCCAATTTTAAATCAAGATATGATTTATTTCCAATTTTACTTTTATATTGGACTGACAATGGAATAGAAGGAGTTATTAATGCATAAGAAATTGATTTAACCTCTTCATTATATTCTAAAAATTGAATATCTTCATCTAAAAATTTATATTTTATGTTTAAGGCAGCCTCATTGGCAAACAAAAGTCCAGTTTGAATAGACCATTTGCCGAAAATTGGCAAATGGTAATTAAATCCAAAACTATAACTTGGTACAGCAAATGAAGAAATTGGATATGATCCTTCCTCAAATTCAATTTTTGCTTTGTCAAATAGAACTCCTCCAAAAGTAAATCCAAAGTTGCTGTACTTTTTTAATTCAGGATATCCTTCATTGGTTTGACTCAATAAAGAAAAAGGAATCCAAAAAAGGAAAATCAATATTTTAGCAGATCTTTTCATGGGCTCATATTTTATTTAACTTTGGTTTTTAAGGATATAAAACGTTTTAAAAACTTCTTTATTATTGATTTATCAAAACCTTATTAACAAAACACTTTATAATTGTTTTTATTTAATTAATTTTTTATTATTTCAACTTTATCGTTGCATTTTCAAATAAATAATAGTATCTTTGCAGCATTAAAATCATTTCTGAATGAGCTCGGAAACAGAAGTAAAATCCTTTTTAAAAGACTTCAAAGAAAAAATGAAGATTTGGGATGTGCTTTTTCGTGATGATAGAGGTAAAAATGCTCAGACACTTATTGAACTAGAAATACGACCTATTGAACGAAAAGAAATTTTAGAGACATTGGAATCCGAAGATTATTGCGAAGGTCCGATTTTTGAAAAACTCTATGGAGGTACAGATATGTGGGTGTTTGGAAAAACTGTTAAAAAAAAAGAAGTGTACATTAAAATAACAATGGGAAAATTAGGTAATAGTGTCATCTGTATTTCTTTTCACTTAGCTCAACAAAAAATGCAATATCCTTTAAAATAAAACAATATGAAAAGTCCAATAACCGGTAAAGAAATGAAACTGACCAAAGAACGTAGGTCAATGGATTTCAGAAAAGAAACATTTGAAATTGTTTTTCATTATTATTTATGCGAGGATAGTGGAGAACAGTTCACAACTACATCTCTGGATGAAGTAAATATGAATCAGGTATATAACCAATACCGTGATAAATTCAACATTCCATTTCCGGATGAAATTACAAGAATTAGAGAGCGATATAATTCATCTGCCGTCAAAATGTCAGAAATTCTAGGATTTGGGATAAATAGTTACCGACAATATGAAGCTGGAGAAATGCCCAGTATCGCTAATGCCAAATTAATTCAGATGATGGACGACCCAAAATTCTTTATTGATATGGTTGAATTATGTGGAACATTAGATGAAAAAATTAAAGAAAAATACATCCAAAAAGCTCAGCTGTTGCTAGAAGAAAGAAAACGAAATATTTTTGATTTAAATTTCAAGGGTTATTTAATGGGCAATCATTTAGCAGATATCTATTCAGGATATAGGAATCCCAACTTTGAAAAATTTACTGAAATGATCGTTTTCTTTTCTGAAAAATTGGAACCATATAAAACCAAAATGAATAAGCTCCTATTTTATGCAGATTTTTTAATGTTCAAACAAAGTTGTTTTTCAATCAGTGGGATGCGGTATAAAGCAATTGACATGGGGCCTGTTCCTAATAATTTTCAAAGTATTTTTGAATATTTAGCCAACAATAAAGAGATAGATATTGACACAACTGAATTTCCAACAGGTTATACAGGTGAAAAATTCAAAATAAGAGAAAACAGATCTTTTAATGCAGAATTATTCTCTTCTAAAGAATTAGAAACATTAGAAAAAGTGGCAAGTGCATTCAAGTCTACAAGTACGCATAACATGATTGAGTTAAGTCATTTAGAGGAAGCATGGAAGAAAAACGAAAAAGGAAAAAGCGAAATCAGTTACGAATATGCTTTTGAGTTAAATCAAATATAAAAAATCTGATCATAGCAATCAAAACTGAATACAATAAGTGCTCATCGGCTGGTATAATCTCTTGGTTAACCTGGTAGCTGAATGTCCGCTGACTGCTGTCTAATAATTACTCTTAATCGTGTCCGGGTTGATCGTCATGATCCGCATACCTTCGTAGGGGTTTCGGGGAGTTTGCTTTTTGGGAACTGTATCCCGTTTTGGTGAAACAACCGGCTTTATTGGTTCAGAAATCACTGTTGGTGCGCTTTTGGGAGCTGTGTTGTGATGTTTATCGATTGGCTTTTCAATCTCCGGTTGAGAGGAAACAGTATCTATCAGTAAAGTATCTGTTGCAATGATAGGATCTTGTTTGGGTTGGATCTGCTCGGTCTGTCTGGTGGTTTTTTTAATTTTGGATTTATTGTAACTGTGAATTCCTAAATAGGTTCCGCTACCTGCTAATCCACCAACAATTAAAACGGTAGAGATGATCTGTACTGCTGAAAATGCTGAGATTCCAGCACTTTTAGCAAACAAAATCCAAAAAAGAGGTTTGTATTTAAAAACCTTCTTTTCAGCTTTCTCTTTTATCAGTTCGTCAAATTGATCCATTCTATTTTTTGGGGTTGATTTGTTGTAATATGAGTTGTTTTAGTTTGGTTCTGGCAAAATTCAAATGCCAGTGGGAGGTGCCTTCCTTCATTTGTAAAATTTCAGCAATCTCTGCATGGGAGTAGTCTTCAAAAACATATAAGTTAAAGACAGACCTACTCATGAAAGGGAGCTTTTGAATCAACAACATCAACTCATCACTGGAGATTTTACTGATCGCATTGTTTTCATCAAATTGAATCATCGAACTACTCTCTACTGAATCGTATTCAACCGTATCAATGTTGGTTTTGAATTTCCTTTGATAATCCAATGCTGCATTAGCCATAACCCTTTTCATCCAAGCTTCGAAAGAACCTTCATTTTTGTATTTGTCGAGATTTGAAAATATTTTCAAAAACCCTTCATTGAGCATATCCTGAGCTTCCTCGTACGATGAGGCGTAGCGGTAACAAACATGAAACATTTTACTGTAAAAGGTTTTGAACAACTTATGTTGCGCCTCCCTCTTCTCAGAGATACAATCAGCAATCAATTGCGTGAAATCCTTTTCTTGTTTCAGTTTGGTTTCCATTAATATAAACGTAGTTTAGATCAAAAATCTTGGGTTTTATTTTGGTCGAGCATCAGAAATAGGAATTTTCTCCCCATTTTTAAATGCAATGATGAAGGCATCCGGATACTGTTTCTTGATATTTTTCAGGATCGCCTGTGCTTCTTCCCATTTCGTAACATTTCCCGCCGTATATTTCCATAAGTTTTTTTCAAAGTATTTCTTGACATCCGGAATCCCTTTGAATTTGGAACTCTCCACACTGATATTCTCCGGAGTAGCCATAAATTGGACTCGGAAATAAATGGTCCTGTCAATTACAGTATTACCTTGGTTGCCAGTATTATTTGGATTTCCGGTTTTAGGAACTACAGTATCTTTAGGAGTAGTAATAACCGTGTCTTTTTTTACCTCAACAACCGGTTTTGTGATCGGAGTCTCTTTTTTAGGTAGCTGAATAGTATCTTTAATGACTACCACAGAATCTTTTTTATTGATTTCTGGTTTCTCATTTTTAGGTTTATCTTCTTCTTTTTGTGGAATTTCAGGAACAGGTAATAAAGGAAGGTGTGTCCCTTCCACCTGATTTTTGTATTCAATAAAAGAATTATAAAGAGAAATTGCCATAATATCTTGAGTACTCTCTTTGATAAGAAAATCTTCCTCTTTAGGATGTGATAAAAATCCCAATTCCACTAAAATACTCGGCATAGCCACTTTATACAAAACCCAAAAACCCGCTTGTTGTACACGACGATCAGATAATCCTGTGTTTCTCAACAGGTTATTTTGTACTTTGGACGCAAAAATGGCAGAGTTCTTTAAATACGCTGTTGAATAGAGCGAAAAAACAACACTCGCTTCACTTGAGTTGGGATCAAAACCACCATAGTTGTTTTTATAGTCTTTTTCATTCAAAATGTCAGCATTCTCTTTTTTAGCAATCGCAATGCTGGCGGAAGACTTTTCAAGTCCCATTACAAAAGTTTCAATCCCATGTGCAGTTTTGCTTTCACTGGCATTGCAATGGATGGAGATGAACAGATCCGCTTTATTTTCGTTAGCAATCACTGCCCTTTTATACACTTCAACAGTGGCATCAGTTTTACGGGTGTAAATCACTTTCACATCAGGACAATTTTTTTCGATTAATTTCCCAAACTTGAGAGCAACAGCTAATGTAACGTCCTTTTCCTTAGACTTTTTACCTACACATCCCGGCATTGTTCCACCATGACCGGCATCTATAACTATTTTGTTCACCTTGTCGGAAACTTGTGAAAACCCAATGAGGTTTAAAAAAGTGAGAAGCGTTAATACTAAAATCACATTTTTTCTGTTCATATCATGAAATTTTTGCGTATTTTTGAAGGTTTGTAAATACAAAAATATATATAAGTACTATAATAACGTCATACTTGAAAAGAAAATTATACCTATTTCAATGTTTATATCTTTGGAGGATTATTATACTCTTTATTTTCAGTATTTTCGGATTTCAAACTTATGCTCAGGATGAAAATAATTCAATAATTCAACAACATACAGATTCAGTTTCACTTTCCATAAAACCGGATACTGTTGCGGCTGTTTTGATCGATTCTCTTCCAAAAACTCCGAAAAGTCCCAAAAAAATCTCTAAAGACGCACTCGAAAATAGTGTTTCTTATCAATGTAATGACTCTATTTATTTCGATTTTAAGGATAAAACAGCAGTTTTGTTTCAAAATGCCAAAACAGGATATGACGATATGAATCTGGAAGCGGATTATATTGAAATCAATTTTGGAAAAAATGAATTGTACGCTTCCGGAATTGCAACAGATAGCGGACATGTTCATGGTGCTCCCATTTTTACACAAGCGGAATCCAAATATAGGGCTCAGGAGATTAAATACAACTTTACAACTAAAAAAGGGAAGATTACCAAAGTGATCACCTCTGAAGGGGAAGGGTATATTCATGGTAAATATGTAAAGAAAATTGACGAAAAAACCTCTTTTATTGCGAATGGACAATATACCACTTGTGACCTTGATTGTCCACACTACCAGATAAAATTCAATAAAGCAAAAGCGATTCAGAATGATAAAATTGTTACAGGTGTTGCCTATCTTAGTTTTGGTGACATCCCCACTTTTTTAGCGATCCCGTTTGGCTATTTTCCAATGCAAAAAGGGAGAGCTTCCGGCTTGGTGATGCCCACATTCGGGATATCCGGTACACGCGGTTTCTATTTTGAAAATATTGGATATTATTTAGGAATTAGCGACAATTTTGACTTAACACTTCTCGCTGATATCTATACACGTGGAAGTTGGGCGATCAAAGGGAAATCCAATTATGTGTTTCGGTACAAATATAGGGGAGATGCATTTATCAGTTTTGCGCAAACACTGGAAGGGGAGAGAGGAACCCCACTTTTTAATCGGAAAAATGACTTTAAAGTGGAGTGGAATCACCAACAGGATCCTAAAATGAATCCAAATTTCACATTCTCTGCTCATATTAAGCTGATTAGTAATACGTATAATAAAAATACTTTGTCGAATGTGAACGATTATTTATCGAATCAATACAATTCATCAGTAAGTATTACGACTAATATTAAAGGGTTTTTCTTCTTAGATGCGAGTGCTTCTTATTCTCAAAACACTCAAAATCAAAATGTGAATTTGGGATTACCTGATTTGAGTATGTCAATCAATCAGATCTATCCTTTTAGAAAGAAAAAAAGAGTGGGAACGCCCAAATGGTATGAAAATATTTCAGTTAAATGGTCATCCCAAATGGGAAATCATTTATCCGGGGTAGATTCCATGTTTTTAAAAGAGGAAACCTGGAATAATATGGAAACCGGAATCAAACATAACATTCCGATTCAGATTCCGGTTAAAATTGGAAAGTCGATCAACTGGAATACTTCAGTTAACATTACTGAAAAATGGTATTTACAATCAGTAACAAAAGAGTTTTCTACAGATACGAACGATACCTACATTTCACCCGTTATCACAAACGTTTATCAGAAAGGTTTTTATGCACTTCACGATGTTTCAGCACAAACTTCAGTGAATACCAAAATATTTTTCACTTATGGCTTTAAACGAGGCTTTATTAAAGCAATACGTCATGTTGTGACGCCAGATGCCAGTTTTGTGTATCGTCCGAATTTAAGTGGAAACACTTATGGCAGGTATTTCAATACCATCAAAGGGGTTTATGAAGAATATTCCTATTTCAGCAATGCGATGTACGGAAATGTGTCATCTAATGATCAGGCGATTACAAGATTTTCAATTTCCAATAATATTGAAATGAAAGTTCCGTCCAGAAGAGATACTATTACCGGTGTTCGAAAAATTGTGATTTTGGAAAACCTTACTTTGTCTGGAGGATACGATTTTGCAGCAGATTCAATGGGCTGGAGTCCGGTTTCCATCTCGGGAAGATCAAAATTTACCCAGTTTTTAGATATGACTTTCAATTTCATGTTTGACCCTTATGTTGTTAATAATAAAGGAATAAGCATTAATAAAACCGAGTGGGAGGTGAATAAAAAACTGTTTAGATTTAGTTCCTCTTCCTTTCAGTTGGGGGTAAATTGGCGGTTAGATAACGATTTTTTCAAAGGAATTAAAAAAGAACAAACTGTTCCTACAACACAAACTCCTGAATCCAGTTCGCTATTTACAGAAAGTACACTTGGAATTCCTAACACACGGCCCGATTTTTCAAATCCATGGCATGTAACCTTGAACTATACCTTTAACTATAATGTCAACGAAAATTACAACTATTTTATCGTTGATACAGCGATCCATTACAATCAGTCGATCGTACAGACATTAGGTATTGAAGGAGATTTCAATATTACTAAAAAATGGAAAGTGGGTTTCACTACAGGATACGATTTTAAAGCCAAAGATTTTTCATACACTTCATTTGATATTTACCGGGATCTTCACTGTTGGGAAATGTCATTTAAGTGGATCCCATTTGGCTACAGAAGAGGCTGGAGTTTTACTATCAATGTAAAAGCTTCCGTTCTCAAAGACTTAAAATTACCACTTAAACAAGATTTTAGAGATAATATTTTCTAAACAGGGACGTTCGACGTTAAACGTTCGATGTTCGACGTTCGATGTTCGATGAAATCCGCTGAGAGTTTCATTGTGTTCTTGGTGATTTAATCTCTTTGTGATCTTTGAGGTAAAATAATATTTTTTAAAAAAATGATGAAAAAATTGTATTTTTGAGCACCTATAAAATAGTAATAGGAAATTACTAAATATGAAAATAACAAACTATAAAAAATCATCAGATGGATTATCATTCTTTTTAGTCCTTTTTGCCATTTTTTTTATCTTTTTTGGAATATTTTATATTTCACAGCTTTCCAATATTGATCTATTTGCTATTCTGTTTTCATTATTTTTCTTTTTGTTACCTTCATTATTTGCAATAGATATTTTTTTATGGCGTAATTATGGAAAAGAAGAGATCATTATTACAGATGAGTTGATTACGATTTATAAAAAAAATAGAATTTTTAGAAAGAAAAAAACTATTAAACTGAATACTATAAAACAAATATCAATAATGGATAGATCTAAATTATGGACAATTCAAAAAATGTTTGAATTTTGGGATTTTTCATATCAGGGATTCATCAAAATTAAATATAAGTGGTGCCGTAGATATTACTTTGGTGAAAATATGTTTTTAGAAGACATTGAAGATCTTATAAATTATATCAATTCAAAAAAATAACTGTATTTAATTCTCCTTTATTCGCCCTTCACCTTTCGCCTTTTGCCCTTTGCCCTTTAAATAACTGATTGATTAGAATTTATAATAAATTAATTAAAAAAAGGGAACCCTTATTTCACGTGAAAAGATTATTTAAGGTTTTTTAATAAAATAGAGTCTAAAAAAGGGGTATTTTTGCAATCCAAAATTGTAAAATTGGGTAGAATATTGGCAATAGATTATGGACAAAAACGCGTGGGGTTCGCCGTTACTGACGAACTTAGAATTTGCGCCAATGGATTGGATACAGTTCATGTCTCTAAAGCGTTTGATTTTCTTACTCAATATATCGCTTCAGAAAATGTTGATATCATCGTAGTCGGGGAACCTAAAACTATGGATTTTAATGATTCTGCTTCGGCCAGATTTATTGAACCTTTTGTTAACAGATTGAAAAAAACATTCCCCAATCTTAAAATTGACCGCTTTGATGAACGTTTTACTTCCAAAATGGCCTTCCAAACCATGATTGATGCAGGTCTTAGTAAAAAACAAAGAGCTGATAAAGGTTTAGTGGATAAGATTAGCGCTACCATCATCTTGCAATCTTATCTACAACAATTGGAAATTGAAGCAGAAAGAAACGTATCTAAAAACTAAAATGTAAACTATGTTACCAGTATATTTAATAGGAAATCCTATTCTTAGAAGAAAATCTTATGATATCCCGATGGATTTCCCAAATCTGAAAGTGTTAATCGATGATATGTTTGAAACCATGTACGCTGCTGAAGGTGTTGGCTTAGCAGCTCCTCAAGTGGGTTTTAATATTCGGCTTTTTGTGATCGATTCTCACCCATTTGTTGAGTCATATCCTGAATTGGTACCCCTTAAAAAAGTGTTCATCAATCCACGAATAGAAGAGGAGTATGGTGAATTGTTCGCATTTACTGAAGGATGCCTAAGCGTTCCTGAAATTCATGAAGAAGTGATTCGTAAATCGAATATCAAAATCACTTACCAAGATGAAAAAGGGGATCAACATACTGAACATTTCTCCGGAATAAATGCCAGAGTGATCCAACATGAATACGATCACCTCGAAGGTAAATTATTTACCGATAAAGTGTCAACAATCAAAAAAATGATTCTTAAAAAGAAATTAACCGATATTACCAACGGGAAAGTAAAACCCAGATATAAATCAAAAATTTAAGCACATGAAGCAAAATCTACTTTTTGTTTTTCTAATTTTACTGATTTCATTGAATTCTTGCAAAAAAGCAAAGGATGTCAACCCAATTGAAGAGAAAAGTAAAATGCAGTCGGAATTGATTCAATCCTATTTATCCGTTGATTCTATCCGTAAAATTGGTGTTGTTGATACCAATATCTTTCTCAATTTTGTGGATCATGCCAAAATATTTGGTTTGAAATATCCGGAAGAACCTATTGTTCCTAAATATTTATTGGAAGCAGGTCGCTTTATGAAAATTATGGCAGATATTGCAGATAATCAGGAAAATAGGAAAATATATGCGAAAGAAGCTATTGAAATATTTAACAACATCCAAAAAATATACCCTGAGTATGAAGGCGTTAAAGCTTGTATCTATTTCAGAGGGACAACCTATGATTTAATTCAGGATTATAAAAGTGCTGAAATTGAATTTAGAGACTATATCCATAAATATCCGGACGATACATTATCTGTTTCTTTAAAGGAGTACTTGAACTTTGGTCTAGGTAAATCAGAAGAAGAGATCTATCAGGAGATTGTTAAAAAGAACAAATCAAGGAAAAATTAGTTTCAATTGACTTTTTAACTGAAAACTTTTTCGGTGATGTATCGTTCTGCCGTATTGAAAAATAGCATTTTGATGCTCTTCAGTCGGATACCCCTTATTTGATTTCCAATTGTATTGAGGATATTCCTGATCCAAATTCTTCATATAGTCATCCCTGAAAGTTTTAGCTAATATGGATGCCGCTGCAATAGATATATACTTTCCATCCCCTTTTACGATACAATGATATGGAATTCCGGTCTGAGTATGAAAACGGTTTCCATCAATGAGGAGCAGTTCAGGCTTAATAGCTAATTGTAAAATAGCATCATTCATCCCTTTTATGGAAGCCTGTAAAATGTTAATGGAATCAATGGTTTGAGCGCTAATCTCTACAACCGCATAAGCAATGGCATCTTTAATGATCTCCTCTCTCAATTTTTCTCTTAATTTTTCATTAAGTTTTTTAGAATCATTGATTTGTGGATTAACATAATCGTAAGGAAAAATCACCGCAGCTGCAAATAATGAGCCGGCTAAACATCCTCTCCCGGCCTCATCACAACCACACTCGATGAGAGAAGTTTCTGAATAATGGGATGCTAAAGACATAATCCGATTAAGAAAAGTGCAACAATAATCTCGCTGATAAAAAATTTGCTTTTTAACTGCGAGAAAAGACTGATTACGATTGAAAACGGGATAAAATAATACCCAATGAGTTGAAGAATAGTGCAGTTTGAAATAAAAAATGTTATAAATGAAATAAAAATCAAAGCATTAAAAGTGATGATTTTTTTTCTGAGTACAATCACTTTGTTGTCATAGTATTGATTGATTCTAAAAACAATAAATAGGAAAATGAAAATATTTAAAGGGATAAAAACCCACTGGAATACCGACAATTTGATTGGATTTCTGAAAATGGAAAATAGTTGAATTTGTTTGAAATTAGTGAACAAAATATCCAATTGATCAAAGAAAAAGAAAAAAGCTAGAATAAATATAAGAACTGTTAATAATCCCATTAAGGCAATATATAAATCTTTAGGATTAATGACAGTGTTGATAATCATGGCAATAATGAGAAATAGAATCAAAAATATGGCAGAAGGATCAAACAGAATAGCAATGCCGATCAGGATGCCGGAATAAAAAATGTTGCTTTTTGAATTAAATCTGAAATAATAATCATTGATAACCAATATTAATATGATAAATAAATTGGTAAATAAAATAGGCGTAACGGTTGTTGATGAGTGTGTTAATAGTAAAACCGAAACATAAACAATGGAGGGAATAATCGATGGTTTTTGAGAATATTTATTGTTGGAATAGTAAATTTGAATAAACAACAACGTTAATAAAATGATGAAAGTAACAATTATTTTATAGGTTATTAAAGATTTTTGGGCAATCTGAAAAATAAAATTAAAAAAAACAGGAAACCCTATTGGCTCTTTTGGTAATTGAATATTGGTGATTTGATATCCTAAAATGAATAACCCAACAGCCAATAAAAACCATTGAAAAATGATATTTTTATTTAAAATTTTAAACATTCATTTATTTTTTGCAAAAATATGAAAAACCATTCAATTTTTTTAAAATATAGAATTGAAAAAAGTTGTAATTTAGCAGATTAATTTGAAATCTAAATCAAATATTTCAATGTCTTGTAAATTAAATTCTTATCTATTGTTCATCCTGTTAGTTTGGTTTGTTATACCTACACAAGGACAATCTAATTCAAATGAACAACTTAAGGATTCTACCAAAACTTTATCACCTGAATACCTACCCGTTTATACAGCTCCTATTAAACAACATTTTTTCTTTCCTTTGAAGTTCGAAGAGATAGATACTCAGATGGTTGAAGTGAATCACTATTCTCCGACTCTTCTTTCTGAAAATATATACCAAACACTCGGAATCTTTGGACAAGCTCATCAATCTATGATTTTCGATTTTTCAAGATCCATGGGATTTCAATATATCAAATATCCTTACCCTTTGTTATTTAAAACCCAGGATGATTTAGTCCTCTATAAATTGGAAACCTCCTATACAAAAATTGGCTATTTTTATGGATTTTCTTCAGAAAATTCATTAAAGGTTAATTTTGCTCAAAATGTAAAAAATGCTATTGTTTCGATCAATATTGCAGCTAATAGCAATATTGGATATTATGTTCATCAGCAAACTCAAGGGATTGTAGGAGATGCGCAGATTCAATACTTGTTGCCCAATAAAAAATATGGATTTAGAGCAAGTTATATAATTAATAGAACAGCTAATAATGAGAATAATGGATTAGCCAATACTGGTGGGAGTCTTGATACAATCCAACAACCGGAAGGTTATCCAGTTAATTCTAATAATGGTGTTATGCATGTTTTAACTCAAGATATGAACTGGCAACATTTTTATACTATTAAAACTGCAAAATTAAACTTAGGAACAATAACACATAATGCACAATTTCAAACTATTACATCGAGTTTTTTTGATTTTCTGGACACCAATGCCTTGTCTCAAATTTACACATTTGCATCTGATTCCACTTTTGATACCTTGAGATGTTATAAGATTGTGAATTCAATTCAATGGTCCAATTTTACACCTTTTACACCCATTAGTACAGCCAATAATTTCATAAAAGTGGCAACAGGTGTTATGCATGAATATTTTGAAGATCAAAGAACTTATTACTCTTTTCACTCTTTTACTCCTTTTATCAGAGGAAACATCAGATTAATTAAAAATGTGGATTTGTATGGTAATTTTTCATACTCTTTTGGTGGGTATATTCATAACGATGCTATTGCAAATCTATCCGGAGAATGGAAATTTCCCCAATTAAAACTTACGGTTGGCGTACAGACTGATTTTTATCGGGTTTCCCCTGATTATATCTATACCCATTTTCAATCCAATCATTTTCAATGGGATACCACTTTTAAAAAACAAAATATTGCTATTCTTGATGCTTATGTAAAATTCAAAGAGTTTAAGTTTACTGCTAAAATATTCCTTTTAGATCAAATGGTACTTTTTGGACCGGAGATGACTCCTATTCAATTGACAAAATTTTCCAGATTAGTGCAACTTAATTTGTATGCTCCATTTAGATATAAAGGATTTGGAATGACTACTCATTTAACTTTACAAAATGCCTCTTCAGATTCCATTCAGGTTCCCCTTTTTGCAGGAAAGATGAACTTTTTCTACATTTTTGATATTTTTAAACGTAAATTAAAACTTCAGATAGGAGTAGATTTGATGTATAATACGACCTATTTTGCTAATGGTTATTCTCCAGCCATCTATTCATTCTATTATCAAAACTCATCCCAAATTGGGAACTATTGGTTTATTGATGCACATGCAACTTTAAGAATTTCAAGACTTTACATTTTTGCAAGAATTGGAAATTTGTTATCTTCCATACAAAATTACAATATGATTACCACTCCGGGATATCCGATCAAACCCTATTTTGTTAATTTGGGTATCAACTGGAGATTTCACGATTAAAAAAGAGTTTTATGAAATATAGAATTGAAAAAGATACTTTAGGTGACGTGCAAATTCCAATAGATGCCTTATGGGGTGCACAAACCCAAAGATCTGTTGAAAACTTTCATATTGCCCATGAAAGAATGCCTTACGCGGTGATAAGATCACTTATTGAAGTGAAAAGAGCTGCTGCAAATGCTAATTTTGAGTGTGGTGTTCTACCGGCAGAAAGAGCCCAAATGATAGAATCTACTTCATTGGAATTGCTTAAAGATCAAAATGTTGAATCATTTCCTTTGTGTGTATGGCAAACCGGTTCCGGTACCCAAACCAATATGAATGTCAATGAAGTGATTGCTAATCTGGCCTTACAGTTGTTCCCGGATGCTCCTAAATTGTCCCCTAACGATGAGGTGAATAAATCCCAGTCTACCAATGATGTATTCCCAACCGCAATGAGAATAGCAGCTGTTGAGAGTATTGTAAATCAATTATTTCCTTCATTACAAAAGTTAACAACTGCATTTAAACAAAAACAAACTGATTTTGCAGAAATCAAAAAAATTGGCAGAACGCACCTAATGGATGCCACTCCCTTAACACTGGGTGATGAATTTTCTGCCTATGTATCTCAATTAGAACACTCATTTCAGGCAATTCAAAATGGATTGTCTCATTTATATGAATTGCCAACCGGCGGAACTGCCGTAGGGAATGGAATCAATGCTCCTGACGGTTATGATCAAAAAGTAGTTGCAATTCTTTCCGAAAACCTTAAACTACCATTTATCCCGGCTCACAATAAATTTGAAGCGATGGCTTCTCATGATTCATTTGTGGAACTTTCAGGTTCTCTAAAAAGACTGGCTGTTTCTCTCATGAAAATCGGAAACGATATCCGGTTGCTCTCATCAGGTCCAAGATGTGGAATTGGGGAGCTCACTATCCCGGAAAATGAACCCGGATCTTCTATAATGCCCGGAAAAGTGAATCCCACTCAAAGTGAAGCCCTTACCATGGTTTGTTGTCAGGTGATTGGAAATGATACGGCGATTACAACAGGAGCTATGCAAGGTCACTTACAATTGAATGTTTTTATGCCTCTTATTGCCAAAAATATTCTTCATTCTATTACCCTTTTATCTGATGCCATGGACTCCTTTTGTGATAAGTGTGTCATTGGGATTGAACCAAATTTGTCGGTTATTGACAAACATTTAAGAAATTCACTCATGCTGGTAACGGCATTAAATCCCCATATTGGCTACTATAATGCTGCCAAAATTGCACAACACGCGCATAAAAATGGTTTAACTTTAAGAGAAGCAGCTATTGAACTTCAACTTTTAACAGGAGAACAATTCGATCAATTTATGAATTAATAATCTATATTACAATACATTACAATGAAAAATAATCAATTTATCAACTTAGACAATATCACTGATTTACTTCCGAAAGAGTTTACAGAAGAACAGATAGCTAAATCTAAAACCCTCTTTTATAAAGAGATGGCTTTAGCGATGCACGAATTTTATGGAGGCAAAATGCAAACCCTTCCTAAAGCTCCGATTTATGGTTTTAATTGGTTTAATGTATGGTATACACCAGGTGTTTCTGCTGTTTCTACAACGATAAGAGATAATAATGATTCCTCTTTCCAACTCAGTAATCGGAAAAATATGGTTGCTGTAGTTAGTGATTCCACAAGAGTTTTGGGTGATGGTGACTGTACTCCTTCCGGTGGACTTGGTGTGATGGAAGGCAAAGCTATGTTAATGAAATATTTGGGTGGCGTTGATGCGGTGCCGCTTTGTATCAATAGTAAAGATGCCAATGGAGAACCTGATCCAGACAAGATTATTGAATTTGTAAAAATGGTACAACCTAGTTTCGGAGCGATCAATTTAGAGGATATTTCTCAGCCCAATTGCTTTAAAGTATTAGATGTTCTTAGAAAAGAATGTGATATTCCTGTTTGGCACGATGATGCTCAGGGAACAGCTTGTGTTACCTTAGCAGGAGTGATCAACGCGCTTAAACTAGTAGGTAAAAAAATGTCTGAAATCAAAGTGGTTTTATATGGAGCCGGAGCATCCAATACCAGTATTGCCAGATTAATGATCACAGATGGTGTTGATCCTAAGAAGATTATTATGTTTGATAGTAAATCAACTTTACATATCAATAATGATAGATACAAAAATGATCCTCGTTTTTATGTACAATGGAATTTGTGTCAGATTACCAATCCGGATTGTGTGACAGAACCTGAAGAAGCGTTTAAAGATGCAGATGTATTGGTAGCCTTATCAAAACCGGGTCCCGACACCATCAAACCTGAATGGATCAAATTAATGGCTGAAAAATCAATCGTGTTTGTATGTGCTAATCCTGTTCCTGAAATCTATCCCTATCAGGCTAAAGAGGCCGGTGCTTATATCGTGGCAACTGGAAGAGGAGATTTTCCTAATCAAGTAAATAACTCAGTATGTTTTCCATCAATATTAAAAGGAACCCTGTTGGTGTCAGCCAGAAAAATTACCGATACCATGGCGATAAAAGCAGCACACTCTATTGCTGATTTTGCTGAAAATAGAGGAATCACTATTGAAAACATTATGCCCAATATGCTTGAATGGGAATTGTTCCCCAAAGTGGCAGCAGATGTGGCTCTGCAAGCGATCAAAGAAGGTGTTGCTCTTAAAAATTTAACCTGGGATGAAGTGTATCAGGAAGCTAAAAAAGATATTATGGATACTCATGAAATAACAAAAATACTTCAAGATAAAGAGTTTATTAAACCAATCACTGATGATATCATTATTGAAATCATGAATAAAGTGATACAAAAAGTACAATAATGAAAAATTTTTCATTTTATACCATCTTTTTATTATTCCTAAATTTAATGACTATTATGAATAGCAATGCCCAAAATGAAATTTTTAAAGAGATCTCAATCAGAGATCTGAATGATAATGTTGTTAAATTGATTGCAGATGATTGGATGTTGATAACTGCAGGTCAAATCGACTCTTGTAATATGATGACAGCAAGCTGGGGCGGAATTGGAAATCTTTGGAATGAACCTGTTGCCTTCATATTTATTCGCCCTCAAAGATATACTTATCAATTTACTGAAAAAGAAGAGTATTTTACCCTTACTTTTTTTGAAGAAAAAGATCGGTCCATTTTGAATTTTTGTGGGTCGACATCCGGCAAATTTGTGAATAAAATTTCCGAAACCGGACTAATCCCAATTGCAACAGATTTGGGAAATGTTTATTATAAACAGGCACGCTTAGTTATTGAATGTAAAAAGATATATTCAGATAATATTGAATATCAAGGATTTGTAGATAAAAGTATCCCTGAATCGGTATATCCAAAGAACGATTTTCATAAAATGTATATCGGGAAAATAATAAAAGTTCTGATACGTGAAAATTAAAAATTATTTTATATCTTTGCAGCCTGATTGTGTCCTATTTTTTTAGAACTAAAAAAAGTTATGAGTAACCAAAATTTGTTTCAGCAGTTTCCTGAAGTCTCTACCCAAGAATGGGAAGGGGTGATCTTGAAAGATCTCAAGGGTGCCGACTATAACAAAAAGTTGGTTTGGCACACTGATGAGGGATTTGATGTTCGTCCATATTATAGAGCTGAAGATCTGTTGAATATCTCTTATTTAGACTCACTTCCTAATGAATTTCCTTATACCAGAGGGTATAAAACTCATACTAATGATTGGGAAGTTGTTCAGGAAATTACCGAAAAAGATCCCAAAAAAGCAAATATGATTGCCATTGATGCTTTAACCAGAGGTGCCAATATGATAGCATTTAATAGTGCTGACATCACTTCTGCTACTGATATGGAATTGCTTTTAAACGGTATTGATCTTGAAAAAAATGGAGTACAGTTTAACCACTCCAAATCCTATATTGAACTAGTTAAGCTTTTTGTAGCTTATATTGATAAACATAACTTTAATAAAGAAACAATCATCGGAGCCATTAACTTTGATGCTATTGTTTTTGCGTTAAAACAAGGTAAATTTTACCGTTCTAAACAAGAAGATCTTGATCAGGTTCAAGAATTACTTGATTTAACTAAAGATCTTAAAAAGTTCAGAATTATTAATGTAAACGGGTTGGCATTGCATAACGCCGGAGCAACGATCATTCAGGAATTAGGATATGCACTCGGAATTGCCGGGGAGTATATTGCTTATCTTTCTGAAAAAGGGGTTCCTGTTCATGAAATTACCCGTAAATTACAATTTACCCTCTCAGTTGGCACCAACTATTTCATGGAAATAGCTAAAATTAGAGCCATCAGATTACTTTGGTCAACTATTGTTGATCAGTATAATCCTCAATGTGATTGTGCTTATCAACTTAAAATCAATACCGTTGCTTCTTCCTGGAATAAAACATTGTATGATCCTTATGTTAATATTTTAAGATCAACAACAGAGGGAATGGCAGCTGCTATTGGTGGGGCCGACTCTATTGCATTGAAACCATTTGATATGGTTTACAAACAAGAAGATGATTTCTCTTCCAGAATCAGCAGAAATATTCAGGTTATTCTTAAAAAAGAATCTTACTTTGATCAGGTTGTTGATCCTGCTGCAGGTTCCTACTATATTGAAAATTTAACCAATTCTATCGCTGAACATGCATGGAAATTATTCCAACATGTTGAAAAGAATGGTGGGATGATTGCATTGGTTGAAAATGGTGAAGTGAAAGCTGAAATATTACAAAGTTGTAATAAAAGAAATATGGATATTGCAACCCGTAAATATATTTTATTGGGAACCAATCAATATCCAAATACTAATGAGATGATGCTTGACAAAATGGAAAGATATTGTGCTTCCGATTCATCCGGATTACAATCTTACCATGGCGCTAAAGCATTTGAAGATCTTAGAATCGCAACTGAACAGTTTGCAAAAGAAAATGAAAGACCAAAAGTTTTCTTGTTCAAAATAGGCAATTTGGCTATGAGACAAGCAAGAGCTGGTTTTATCACTAACTTTTTCGGATGTTCAGGTTATGAAATTATTGATAATGCAGGATTTAATACCATTGAAGAGGGTATTGAAGCTGCGAAAAATGCACAGGCCAATGTTATTGTAATGTGCAGTTCTGATGAAGAGTATGCTCATTTAGGTGTTCAAGCGGCACAATTATCCAAAGAAAAAATGCAAAATGCACTCTTTGTGATCGCCGGTTACCCTTCAGAATGCATCGAAACTCTAAAATCTGCAGGTACTGATGATTTTGTTCATGTAAAAGTGAATGTATTGGACACCCTCAGAAAATATAACGAGTTACTCCTAAATTAGAACGTTGTGAAGGCTATCCACCTGTTAAAGGTAATAGTATATTTTTATTTTATTTCTCTGTGTGTAGCCTGCCGCTCCCCCCAAAAGGAGTCGGCGGGCTTCTTTTTAGAAGTTCATGATTCGTACAATAGAACGGTAACACTTGAAAAAGAGCCACTTAGAATTATTTCCCTCTCACCGGCTATTACCGAACTTATTTATTTACTCGAATCAGAACAAAAATTAGTTGCCGTTTCTGAATTTTGTAAATACCCGCCAGAAACTGAAAAACTGCCCAAAACAGGAGGCCTTGTTCAGATTAATATTGAAAAACTACTCTCTTTTAACCCCGACCTAGTACTCATTGGTTCCATTATTTCCAAAGCAGATGTGGATAAAATGGAAAAATCGGGGATCAAAGTGATCGCAATAAAAGAGGAAAATGAAATTTCAGGAATCTACTCAGCTCTCCTAAATTTGGGTAAAATAGTGAATAAAGAGTCATTGTCATTTCAAAAAGTATCAGAACTGAAACAGCAAATGGCACAAATTCAAATAGACACAACCAAAAAACGAAAATCAGTATATTACGTTGTCGGATATGGCCCTGCAGGAGATTTTACTGCTCCCAAAAACACCCACATTCATGATATAATCATTCGGGCAGGTGGAAGAAATGTTGGTGAAAAACTAAAAACATGGAGTGTCAGCAGAGAATTCCTTTTTGATGAAAATCCTGATCTGATTTTTGTCAGAAAAGAGGATTTCCAATATTTTGTTACCACATACCCTTATACCGAACTTCAAGCAGTAAAAAATAAAAGAACCTTTCCCATTGAATCAGGATGGATAGATGTAATATCACCAAGAAATATTCTGGCAATTCAGGAGATCCATAACAGAATCAAAGAAAAGTAGTCCTATTTCAAAAGATTTCGTTACCTTTGCCAAACAAATTCTTATCTAAAAAATTGATCATTATTTATTATTTACTCTTCGTAAATTATTGATAATCTATATTTTATAACTTTTTATAAACTTTGACATTTTTTTAATTTTGTCATTTATTATTTAAAAAATTTCAATTATGGATTCTAAATTACTCAAAAATCAACTAAAATTAAATTGGAAATCAGGGCTTACAGTTGCGTTTATCAGCATACCTTTATCACTAGCACTTGCCATTGCATCAGGTGCAACTCCTGTGCAAGGGATTATAACCGCATTTTGGGCGGGTCTAATTGGTGCATTTCTAGGGGGAAGTCCGTTTAATATTATTGGACCAACCGGAGCCCTTTCAGGTATTTTAATCTCTTTTGCCATAACAAATGGCTCTTTTGCTTTACCAATCATCGCCATTGTTGCCGGTATCATCATTTTCCTTTTCTATATCTTTAAATTCGATAAGTATATCATCTTTATCCCCAGAAGTGTTGTACAAGGATTTACTCTAGGGGTTGCTTTTTTAATTGCATTTGGACAGTTGGACTCCATTTTAGGGGTAACAGGTGTTGCAAAAACAGAGAATATGATCGATAATATTGTGGCTACTTTATCCCACTTTTCTAAAATTCGATGGGCTGTTTTTGCCATTTTCATTTTTAGTGTTTTGTTTATCATTCTTTGGGATAAAAAAATAAAAAAACTTCCGGGATCTATCATTATAGCTTTTATTGGAATTATTGCAGCTATTATTTTAGATAAAACAAACTCAACCTTTTCATTAACTATACTATCTGATAAGTTTGCGGATATCAAACCTGTTTTTTTCGAAAACTTCTATAAAGAAATTAACCCTTCCATATTTTTCACAAAAAAAATATGGTCAACTGCGTTTGCAGTATCAGTGATCGGTATTTTGGAAACACTTCTTTCTGGTCAGATTGCAAAACAGATGACGAAGGTTCCTTTCAATAGATCTAAAGAGGTATTAGGACTCTCTATCGCTAACTTAGGTTCCGGATTGATGGGTGGGATACCTGCTACTGCTGCTTTAGCAAGAACTGCTTTAAACATTAAAAGTGGCGCAACCAGTAGAGTTTCAGGTATTATAAGTGCTCTCTTTTTAGCAATCATCGTCTTATTTCTACTAACTTTCTTTAAAATGTTACCTATGGTAATCATTGGGGCTATTTTGTTTGTGGTTGCCATCCGTATGTCTGAAGTAAAACACTTTATTAAATTGATTTATAACAAAAAAGCAGCTTTCGCTATCACTACAACAGTTGCAGTTATTACCGTTATTGAAGATCCAATCACTGCACTTTTGGTAGGTAGTTTTATTTCATTACTTATTTTTGTGAATCATGTTTCTTACGGGAGTACAGAAGTTACATTATGGAAAGATGGTAAATTGGAAGAGACTTTATTGAGCCCTGCAGTTGCCAAAAGAGAAACATTGACTGCAGAACTGGTAGTTTATAAAATAACCGGGACACTTACTTATATCAATATGCCAGCTCATATTGAAACAGTAAATAAAATAATCAATAATAAATATGTCGTTATCTCTCTTAGAAATGCTTTTTATGCGGATAATGACGGTGTAGAATATTTGGGTGAGTTGGTTGAGATATTAAAAGCTTCAAACGAAACAGTTTACCTTGCCGGTGTTAATGAGTTGATTTTGAAAGCCATTGAAAATGAGCCATTCTATAAAATAAAATTAACTGAAAATAAAATCTTTGAAAGAACCTCTGATGCGATTAAAGAAGTTTATGGAATTTAATTAAGGCGAAAGGCGAAAGGCGAAAGGCGAAAGGCGAAAGGCGAAAGGCGAAAGGCAAAAGGCGAAAGGCGAAAGGCGAAAGGCGAAAGGCAAAAGGCGAAGGGCGAAAGGCGAAAGGCAAAAGGCGAAAGGCGAAAGGCAAATGAATAATGAATAATGAATAATGAGCACATTGAGCACACGAGCACATTGAGCATTCTGAGCATTCGATTATTTTCGTTGTTTAATCTCCTGAATTTTGATTTGAAGATATTTTTCAAATGAAATTCCTTGACGAATAGCTTCAATCCGAAGTTGATTGTAATAGTTGCTATCCCGAAATAAATCGTTGATAATCAGTAAATCAGGATCTATTTTGGTGTTAGGGGCAAATTGTACTAATGCTTGTTCTAAAAACTCCCATCCAAATTTGTATATGTTAGCATCCGTGATCATGATCAATACGATCTGATGCTCCAAAACCTGTTGCTTTAACTGTGATATATTAACGGTATCGTTCCATGCCCAAATATTGGGCCATTTTGTTTTATTGTAATACCAATAGTCGTGCTGAGAAAACATTTGTTCGGTGTATCCTGAATTGATCAGTCCCCAATAGTAACTATCGCCAATAGTTAATACTTTAGGTCTTGTTGAGTTGTTGCTTGCCACTATTTTTTTGATAGGAAAATTCATCTTTTCATGAGGAAGTTCACATAACAAATTCATAGGTGGCTCTAAATCAAAATCCAAGTCTTTGTTGAATGTGGAATTGGTATCTCCCAAATGGATGATCTTCGGTAAATTGATGTTACATTGATTTTCTATGAAATGAGTTAAAGTATCAGCAGCTTTCCACAATCCAAAAGTACTCCAATGAACTCCATATTTTGAATACAACAGATGAGGAGCATTCTTTTTTAATTCTCTAAAATATTGATTAATATCTAAATAGGTAACTCCAAGTTTTTTAGACCAATCAATAAAACTTTCATAATTGGAACGCCCTTTTTGGTCGGGACGGTATCTGTCCGGTATAAATTCCGGGCTAAAATACGCTTTACCGGGTTCAATAACAGGAATTAAATCAATTTGATACTCTTTTTTTAGGATATCCTGAAGATTTTTCAACTCTTCAACCCGTTTTTTCATCAGTTGATCCCCGATAAAATTATGCCCAAGATATTCTGTAATATACATCTCTTCATAGAAATAATCCTCTTTCCCTAATATCAGTTTTTCAGTTTTGGATGCTCTGAATAACCTATATTGCCATTCATTGTGAAACCGTACCCAATAGTTTCCAAAAGAGATGGGGTTTTTACAGGCAGATTCCATTTTATCCTGAAAACTATTATTGATAAAATCTTTTAAAGTTAGATCTTTGATTGATACTTTCGATCTATTGATGCTGTTTAATTCAGGACCATATCCATGTTTGAACCATGAAAATCCTACAGGAATCAATAAAACAAAAAGGATAACCCCAAAAAATATTTTAGTGATCAAATTTCTATTGTTAAAAGAATCTCTAATTTTTGTCATAGTTACAATTAAAATCTGAAGTAGATAAAAGGATTAAAACCTCCTGCCATCAAAGAACCTCCGCATAAAACATATAAAACAACAGCACATAAAACGGAGACAATTAAAGGTTTAAGTTTTATATTTTTATTATAAAGATCATATTGATAGAGTTCCACTTTTTTAATAATTCCCATAAAAGAGAAAAGAGCAGCCAAAGAAAGAATAGTAACTAATCGGCTATCAAAATAGAATTCATCCATACGATTGTCAAAGCTGAACAGTTTCCGATAAAAACTTATCGCATAAGAGATTGATTCGGAACGAAACAGAACCCATCCCATGATTGCAAAGAAGAATGTGATGATGGTTGCAGGTATTTTACCGATTTTTTGAAGAATTTTGAGAAGAAAAACCCGATCAGCAATCAGGAAAATGCCATGATAAGCACCCCAGGCAATGAATGTCCAGGCTGCACCATGCCAAAAACCGGAAATGGTAAAAACGATGATCAGATTTAGATATATCCTTTGAATTTTAACCCGATTTCCACCCAATGGAATATAAAGATAATCTTTCATCCAGTTTCCTAAAGTGATATGCCATCTTCTCCAAAACTCTGAAATACTCTGTGAAATGTAGGGGAAATTAAAATTTTCAGGAAATTCGTATCCTATCATTTTTCCAATTCCTAATGCCATATCTGAATATCCAGAGAAATCAAAATAGATCTGGAATGTATATGCTAATAATCCTATCCATGCTGTTCCCGTAGAGAAATAATCGGGTGATACTGCAAAAATGGCATCCGCTTGTTCCGCCAATACATTAGCAATTAAAACTTTTTTGGAAAGCCCAATTGAAAATCGTATAAATCCAACTAAACGATTATCGAATCCATTATTTTGAGATCTATCGTATAATTGTGATTCCACTTCTTTGTATCTAACGATTGGACCTGCAATAAGTTGTGGAAACATTAGAATGTAAAGAGCATAATCAAAAACCGTTTTCAATGGATTTCCATTTTTGCGATACACATCAATCGTGTAGGACATTTTTTGGAATGTAAAAAACGAGATTCCAATCGGTAGTAACACTTTGGTCCACGAAACAGCTTCTATTCCAAACCAACTCATGATGCTATTCACATTTTCAACAAAGAAATTGGCATATTTAAAATACAACAGAAAACCTGTATTTAAAATAATGGAAGCGATTAGGAACCATCTTCTTTTATTCCCTTCATAGTGGCTCATCTTTTTGATGATATAAAAGTCGATCAGCAATGAACCAAGAACAATCAGGATAAACTTAGGGGCGCCCCAGGTGTAGAAGAAAATACTAAAAACCAATAATAAAATATTTTGAATTTTATGATTGGAGATGTAATACAATACCAAAAATACAGGTAAAAAGTAGAACAGGAATAGAGGAGTAGAGAAAACCATTAGTCAGAGTGGCAGCAATTAGTTTTTGATCACTTTTACATTTTGAACTGCTTGGTTTTCAGTTGTGATTTTCACAAAGTAAATTCCGGAACTGATTGAACTAAGGTTAAGATCAACCATATTTTGATTTACAGATTGTTCCCATAATAGTTTCCCATTTACATCAAAAACCTGAACAGATTCGATGATTTGATCCTTGTTACTTATGGTTATGAAGTCTTTGGTAGGATTTGGATAAACTAAAGAAACATTGGAGATGTTATTATCATCTACTCCTAATCCAGACACAACTTTCATCTGAATAGGTGTAATCACCTGATTTCCATCAGTCACATTGGTAGTCAAATTGGCAAGATAAACTTCGCCTACTACTTTGTTTCGGGTGTTGAAAGATAATCTTATTTGTCTGGATTGCAGACTGTTGACACTCCCGTTTGGATAATTTAACGTACACCAGTTTACAGGATTATTAAGTGTATCTGATATAGTATTGGTAAAAATGGCATATATAGGTGTTGTAGAGGTTAATGTTACATTTGAATCTAAAGTGGAGCCCATAGGTAATTCAATATAAACCGTTTCAGGAGTTACACTTAAAGTGGGGATTGCACTATTATCTGTTGGGAAACAGATATCATCAACCCAGGCTTTATCACTTCCGGTATTTACAGATAAATCTTTATAATATTGCCATTGGAATAAGTGGTTCCCAGCTGTAACAGGGTATGAAACTAAAGCCCAATTTTGTTCTCCGCTCCATTCTGCTTTCTTCACTCCATCGATAAAGAAACGGAGGAAATCATAAGTATTTTCAGAAGAAACTTTTCTTTGGAAGCTGATTTCGCCATCTACTACAATATTTTTTTGCCAATACATACTGGATTGTTGTAGGTGAGTTATTACACCTGATTCAGCAGCTTGTAAACCTCCAGCACTTATTGTATTGGATATCACCCAGGCTGTATCTGAAAAGGTTATAGGAGCAGGAAATCCGTCTTCAAATCCAAAACAATTAGATTCTCCGACCAATGTAATAATGATTGTTTTAAAGAAATTATTATTTATATAAACATCTATAAGGGCATCAACAGTTGTTCCTGATACAAAATTATTATTGACACCGATTTCAAAAGGCAAATTGGTTGTTGCATCAATCCCTAAAGTAGTAATATCTACTTGAGCGACAGTAGGGGTTAATTCAGGTTCAGCAAAATGAACTACAAAGCGTAAGTTATTGATTTCAGATGCTCCTGTATTTTTTGCTACAACTGTAAAATTGCTATTTTCTCCCGGGTCAAATACATTATTATTTCCGGATACTAAACTAAAATCGATCACATCAATATCTCTTCCTTTGATAATAAAATTTTGAACACCACTGGAATTGATGTTACTTGATGTCGTAATTAGAGTAGCAAATTCGGCATTATAGTTGTTAGGAGTGGTTCCATCAACAACGAATTTAATACTATTGTTTAAAATATATTCATTTCCTCCTGCAATATATCCAAAATATTCTGTACTATCTAATAAGGTGATATAATCATCTTGTATAGAGAATTTAAGATTACAACCATCTAATCCAATTGTATCCACATTTCTAACAGTAACTGATAAAATAACGGTATCACCGGCACAAATGTTTGTGCTTCCGTTGGCATTTACATCAATGTTTGATATCAATAAAGCAGAATTATAAGTACTTGAGAAATTAATAATTTTAGTAGTCCTAACTTCGTTGTTATCACAACAGGTAACGGCCACAGGTACATGATCTAAAGCCATATCCATTCTTCCGGTAAGTTCACCGGTTCGAGTTAAAGTTAATCCTGCAATTGAAGGGGGAGGAGTAAATCTGAAATTTCTATTAGCACAAGAAGCAGCAGGTACGCCTGAAATCGCCGTTTTGGCAAAAATAATAGCATCACCTCTGGATAAAACAGAGATAAAACTGGATCCGGTGTAACTCATATCTCCGTAGTAATATTCAATTACGCCTGTATTGTATAATTTTACAGTAAATTTAACACTGTTAGCGGTTTGACTTTTAATATTAGCACTGAAAGTTAAGGTGATACTATTGGCATCTGACGTTTTTTTCAAGGAAGAAACCACCAGATCACCTCTGAAAGGTCCAATAAATCTGGAAGTTCTTAATTGATTATCAGCATCTTTTAAAAATGGCCAGTTGTATGTATCGTATCGAAATGCGATATATCCATCTGCAAAAACCACAATTTGATTGTATTTGGTTTCAAAAAATGGAAAACTAAAAGGGAGTGGAATGGTGGCATACCCATTGTCTGTACTGGATAAAGAAACAACTGTACCATCATTTGTAGGGTAAGGTGCAGTAAATTCTTCCAGATTGTATTCATGAGAAAGTTCCCAGCGATAAGGAGGTACTCCATTTTCAGCTTCTAATTGTTTAGAAAAATTCTCAAAAGCACTTACAGTAACAGTATCAGTAGTAATATTGGGTTTTGTAAAGTTTAAAGTATGACTAACTCCAAGGTAAGTTGTTGTATTGTTAGCAATTACAGTATTAGTACTGTTACATGGAATTTCTACAGGAGTTGATCCAGTATAATCCATTACAGAGAAATTTGCGATTTGACCGGTTCCTGTTCCACTTGGATCATTTTCAGTAACGCCTAAGAAAAACTTATAAGGGGCACCTGGTTCCATGGAGTTTAGTAAAGGGGTAACATCCAAACCTAATTCCAGTATTTTATCAGCTTCTAAACTACCACCTTGCATTGACATTTCACCTCCTTGAAAATTAAAAACGTTAAATCCAATAGTAGTACTAGGTGTTGTGGCATTTATATCAGGATTGATTCCGGCGGTTAATCGGATCATTCCACGTTTATCGTGCTTGATGGTTGCTTTGTAGGTGATTTGAGGGAACACTTCATCTCTAAGATTTACGATATAAACGCAGGCATTCCAGATTCCTCCGTTTTCGGTATGTGTTTCTGCTAATTTTTTGTAGGGTAGGTAAGCAAATCCGTTGTTCCCCCAACCGGTTCCGAATGAGTTACAAAAAATCACACCTCCAATTTCCCAATCTTTTACATTAAGAACTCCATCTCCATTGATATCAATATTGTTTGTATATTGACCATCTCCGTTATAATCATATCGAATGGAATCGTTATAACCAACAATGGTTTGAGAGTGATTTACATAAGACGAGAAAGTGGTCATCACAGCTTTTCCACCTTCAGGAGTTCCAGCGGGTAAAGTGCCGTTTGTTCCTTGATAAGTGCAGTAAAAATGGGCCATTCCACCTTGTCCTTCACCAGTGCAGTGATTTGCAATCCAATGTCTTAAAGTATTGATTCCTTCTGCTGTTGTAGTAGGAATTGCGTACATATCCACAATTCTGTTTTGCATAGCTCTATAATACTTGTCATATCCGGAGATCCACTTACTGGCACCACCGGCAGCATAAGAAGTTCCCCAGTCGGGTGTAAAAGGAGAACCTGCTGTCCTGATCACCTGCCAGGTATCCATTGCACTTACTCCGGAACTGGCTCCCCCATTACAAAAATTCCATGCAAAATGGGAAGGAATATGATAGGTGTATATTGGATTGTCAAATAGTACAAAACGATTTCTTCTTACAGCTAATTCATAAGTGAATAAATAAGTGAGCGTACTGGCTTGTCCGCACTCTAAAGCTGATTGATAAAAAATGTAAGGGAAATAATAGGTTTGTGAATTGTCAACCATAGAAGGAATTGAAGAATTTCTTTGAACAACATCCATTGAAAAAACCGGCAAGTCCTGCAATATTGATTGATCTTTGACTGAAAGTAATTGCGGAGCAATTGAGTATAATGAATCTAAAAAGATCTCATTTACAGGTTGTTGACTATAACCTGAATAGGTTAAAATGACAAATAAAATAACAGATAAAAATTTTTTCATAAACCGGTATATTACGAATATTAACCTGCAAATATACGATTTATTTTAGAAAAAAATCAATTTTGAACAGTATGATAAGGTATTGTGAAATAAAAAGTTGAACCGATCCCTTCTACAGATTCAACTCCAATTGTTCCACCTAACATTTCAACATAAGATTTTGCGATTGAAAGCCCTAAGCCTGAACCTTGATAAGATCTTCTATTATCTAAATCTACTTGTATAAAACGCTCAAAGATAGATTCTTGACGATCAATAGGAATCCCTATTCCGGTATCCGTAACATAAAACTGAAGTTCTTTTATATTTGAATTTTCATTGATTACATGATATCCAAACTCGATATAACCCTGATGAGAATATTTGATGCTGTTTTTAACCAAATTAGTTAATATGGAATAAAATTTATCTGCATCAGTAATAATTGAAGACTCATGATCTTTTAATCCATATTTAATAATCAATTCCATCCCTTTTGCTTCCACTTCCGGTTTAAAAAACTGATAAATTAATTGGAGCTGATCATTTACATCCATTGCATCTTTTCGTACTTCAACCATTCCTGCTTCAATCTTGGAAACGTCAATAATATCATTGATCACATTCAATAACTTATGACAACATTGATGTATGATCGAACTGTAATGTTTTTGTTCTTCATACGTTAATTCTGTTTGGCTCATTAGGTCAGTAAATCCAATGATTCCATTCATTGGAGTTCTAATTTCATGACTCATATTAGCTAAAAATGAAGATTTTAACCGTTCACTCTCTTCCGCCTTTTTTTTAGCCTCTTTTAATTCTATCTCTTTAATTTTGCGATCTGAAATATCTCTAAAAACCATGATAGTACCATAAAAATCATGATATTCCATATTATATAAAGATTCTGTAACAAGTAATGTTTTACATTCGTTATTTTTGGTTTGAATAAGTAGTTCAAATGTTTGGCTATTAAAGTTTTTATCTAGTTTTGGACGTTGAATAAATGATTTAATAGATTCTTCAATTAAAAAAGAGGATATTGGTGATTGAAATAACTGATTTGCCTGAATTTCAAATATTTGATGAGCAGAAGGATTTGCATATAGAATAATATTTTTTTCATTTATAATTCCGATTCCCTCACCCAATGCATCAATCAAATACCTCATTTTCATTTCACTATCAATCAATAATAATTCTGCTTCATTTTTTGATTTTATAATAAGATATACCACAAATTGAATAGTCATAGTTAATAATAGAATGGTGAAACCTAATTCAAAATCAATTTTAAATCTGATAAAGAATAGAACCATTATTATTGTTGAAAAAACAATATAAAATAAAATGTATCGTGTTTTCTTTATAGCAGCACAATTAATCGATACAACTATAATAAAGGTGATCGATGTAACCAATGAAAAATCGTTAATACTGGCTATATATAAAGACCATAGGAATATTGTAAAAAGACAAAAATTAAATAGTGCAACGATGTTATGATATATGAATTTAATTTTAAAGCTTGTAATACAAACCGATAAAAACAAAAATGAAATGATTACCCTCAACCAAAAGGGATCAATAAAATGAATAGATAAAAATTTATATATAAATGCAGTCAAAGGAAAACATATTCCGATATAGAGTAATGCTAACCGATAATATTTTATATGAGTGTCTTCATATTCTGTTTTAAAAAATGAAAGATCTAAAGGGATAGATCTCTTTTTCATTTTTTCTAATTTAGACTTAAAATCCATATAACTATTTTTGTGTTTTACAATGATGCAAATTTTGACTAATTTACAATTCAATTGCAAAAATAGTAAAAAAATGATCACTTTTACAAATAAAATGTTAAAATGTAATTTTTTCATTATGAATTTATTACTTTCACTTTTTTCAATCATAGCCCTGCACTAAAGTACAGGGCTATTACCTTTTTCATTTACTTTTTACTTATTACTTTTTATTTGTTATCTGTTAAATTATTTTCTATCTTTGCACGATTAATATCACGAACTCATAAAACTAAATAAAACTTACCATTATGACCATACCTGAAATCAGAGAAATAGGAATCAACAGCGCCGAAGCGTATTACAACTTTTTAAATCAAAATGATAAAGGGATTCAGGAATTGGATGTCCTTGAATTGGAATATATTCATAAATCTGATATGCTCCTCAAAATTAGAATTGCAGGAAAAATAGTTGATACGGAGGCCCTCTTTTTTAAAAATTTAAGAAATGGAAAACGGTATGATACATTAGCAGTCAAAGTAGTAGAATACGATACTGATAAAAATTTTCTGTTGATTAAACCGGGAGAAAAGGCCAAACCTGCATTTGAATCGCTAAGACATACAGATTTAAAAGTAATTTCTGATTTAAAATTTCTGGTTGTAAGGGTTAAGTCCTGGTTTAAGATGAATGGAGCGAAGATTGAACTTCCTTCATTGCCATCCAAATATGCAGAATCGGTTGACAATATCACATTTTTTGAAGAAAAGCATTTACAACCATCAGATAATCAGAAAGAAGCTATTAAAACGGTGTTTACAAATCCTTTTACCTATGTTTGGGGTGCGCCAGGTACCGGTAAAACACAGTTTGTACTCTCTTATGCCATACTCCATTATATCAAAAATGGGGATAAAGTAGCCATAATTGCACCAACTAATAATGCCTTGGAACAAGTGCTGCGGGCTGTCATTAAAATGACAGACAAAGCAGGTGTAAAAAGAAGTAAAATTTTACGATTGGGATCTCCTTCCAAAAATTTTGTAGAGATGTTTCCTGAAGTATGTGAAGATCAGGGAATTACTAAAAATCTCACCGATTTTGACAATCAGATCGATATATTGAAAAGGGTACAAGACTTCAACGAAACCTGGGAAATGTACGATCAGATCAAGAATCTGCCTCCACTTTTTGATGAATTGATGGAGCTTTCGAAAACTATGCCAAGTGATAAAAAGGAGCGGATCAAAATTCATAAGAAAGCAGAACCCATTATTGATTCCATAAAGCAAAAGTTTGTACAGTTCCCTGAATGGGAGATGTTAATGGAAGAACTTTCCCTCTTTAATTGTAAAATGGTTCACAAACAATTAGTTACTTCGATTCAGATGATTGAAAAGCAATTGGAAACAGATGAGCCTCTGTTCAAAGAATATATGAATACCAGTTGGGATATTTTGGAGGCACAAATTGAAGCATTGCAAATAAAACGGAATCATATTGCTGCCAATTCCACGGAAGCACGTTTAAGACTGGTCAATCTGGTTGCCTGCACAATTGATGGCTATATTGGACGTTATACAGACACAAAGTTGATTGTAGATCATCTGTTTTTAGATGAAGCAGGCTATGCTAATATGGCCAAAACGCTCACCCTCTTCAATCGTTCTACACCCATAACTTTTTTTGGGGATCACAAACAATTACCGCCGGTATGTGAAATTAATGATTTTGATATTGAAAAAGAGGAACAATACCACAATGTCTTCTTATGGGCTCAATCATCCATTTTTCTAGATACGCTATTTAGATTTGAAAGAGATATTTGCAGAGATCAATACCTGAAAAATGCACCTTATGCACCCTCTTATATGGTACAAACTTCATTAGATGCCACGTATCGTTTTGGTGACAATCTGGCCAGATTATTAGCCCGAAATGTATATACTCCATCATTTCACTCATTAAATCCTAATGGTGAAACACAAATACACTTTATAGATGCAAAAAAAGTGGATGAATTAAGATCGAGATGTTCTATCAATGAAGTTTTAGAGATTAAAAACTTGATTTTCAATCTTAAAAAGCAGGGAAATACGGATTATATTGTATTAACGCCTTATAAAAATCAGGTAAAATTATTGGGGAAAAACATGCCTCAGGAACGAAATGAATACAAGTTTCTTACTGTTCATGGTTCGCAGGGTAGGGAGTGGGATACGGTCATTTTGAGTGTAGTGGATACGTTCGACAAGTGGTTTGTGGATACCCAAAGGCCTATCAGTAAAGGGATGCATCTCATCAATACAGCTGTAAGTCGTGCCCGAAAAAATCTGATTATTGTCTGTGATTTGGAATATTGGTCAACCCAACGAGGACAGATGATTACGGAGTTATATAAGATCAGTAAAAAATAGAGGGATTGGGATATGTTAATAATATTCAATAATTCGATCTTCAATTTTTGTTCTCTCTAATTTATCCTTTGTTTTTCCCATCCAGGTTTCCTTTTTGATCCAGTTACCATGAGAATCGTATGTGTAAAAAAATTGAATAATATTGGGATCTTTATTATTTTCACTACCATAATTTTCTTGCTTAATGATGTTACCATATTCATTGTATTGATAGATGATCATATTAAAACTTTTTTCATAATTATTTTCCCAAAATCCTCTTCCAATTAACGCTTCTTTTTTGATTAATTTTCCATTTTCATTATATGCAAAAATATAATGGTAATCAACCACAGTATCATTCCCGATTTTTAAACCTTTATTCTCAATTATCCTTTGTTGGTTGTCATAGATGTAATAACAATCAGTTTTATATGGCATTACATCACTTAAACAATAACTTTTTATTAAGTTATTATTTGAATCATATTCAAATCCTTTACTTGGATAATAGATTGAACTCTTTGCAGTAAATTTGGAATAGTATCCTTCTTCGATTTTGTTTCCTAAAGTATCATATTTGAAAACATTAACTCTATTTCCGGCCCATTTCTTTTCAATAAGATGACTGGAAGAATCATATTTGTATTTTTCCTGACTACGTAATCTGGGCCAAAAGAGATCATTTTTATGTTGCAAATATTCTTTTTTCTCGATTAAATTGTCCCTTTCATCATATTGATAATAAACAATTGATTTATAGTTTTTAGAAACCACAGTTTTTTTAATTAAATTACAATGAGAATCATATTTATATCGAATAAAATGATCCTTTTTGCCATTTATAGTAGTTTTTTGTGATTGAATTAAGCCATTTGTAAAGTTATATTCTGTTCTTTCAATTTTCCCAACATTTTCTTTAATTACTAAAAAGTTATTTTTTATTATTTGGGATATTACCAAGTGGGAGTCGAAATTATAAATTAGAGTATCAACCTTACATTGTACAACCCAACATACACCCGGAATGAATCCTTCAAATATTGTGTAATCAAAGTATGGCTTTATTGTATCACAAGAATAATCAGGTTCATGTGTTATGATCATTACTGATTTTACTTTGCCATTTAGAACAATGTCCATATTCTCATAATCAATATTTTTCACTTTACCAACTGTTTGTTCTTGAGAAAAAATTGAATTACAAAAGAATAATCCAAAAATGATAATTAATAAATGAAATGTTTTCTTTTTTATTTGATTCATTTTTATTTTATTTATAACGAGTTACATATCAATTCTCACCAATAATCCGCAATTCTGGCAATATTTATCTGATGGTTTTAAGGTGGCTCCACACGCATCGCATTTTGAATCATCAGCGATCCATTCTTCTTGTTCTTTAGTTAAGGAACATATATCTTTTTCTAAATATTCTGTAATGGTTTTTTTTATAAAATGTTTATATCTTAAAATACAAATAGAAACATTTAATCCATAATATATTAAAAAAATGAGAATTGGTATGATTATCTTAGCAACAATGTCATATCCTGCTAATATTGAAGCAAAAGCCATAAAGCAGGAAATGAAAAAAATGTCATTGAATCTGATCTGGTAATTGACTTCAATTTGATGATCTGTAATTTCAAAATGAATATATCCATCAGAAATGGTGTTCAATAGATTCCAGTTTGAAACAAATCTAAAAAAATTTACTTTGTACAAAATATAATCTTCCTCCTGTTTGATTGAGGATGCTTTCCTTTCTTCAAGTTTAGATATAAACACTTCAAATAGTTCATTTTTAACTGTTTGAGGATCGTCAATTGTTGTAAAAGATACAGAATTTTGATATTTTGTAATACTTTTCATTGTCGGCTTTTTTATTCGCCTTGTTTCAATGTTTATTGATGTACATTTTTTTGAAAAAATCTTAAACTTGTTGAGATTCTATATAGTTAGTTTTAACATCATCATAGAATTTCGCATAAGTAACTTGTATATAAGGAAATAACCAAAAGAATCCAATTCCTAAAGTTAAAATACAAAGTAACCCTAGTAAGAAGAATCTTAATCCTAAACAGAATAATTTCCATTTATACCCATCCATCATTTTTTTACTTTTGTCTATAGCGTCATTGGCACCAATAGTTTCGTCATCTGCTAAAATAAAGTAAGTTAAGGAATAAGAAAGTGCTGCAATGATTCCGGGAATAATAAGAAGTAAAGTCCATAAAAATGTAAAAAGTGCCATTAAGAGATATGCTCCTAATGCAGTACCATATCTGTTAAAGCCTAAGAAAATTTGTTCCAATTTTGCTTCTTGATTTCTGGAAATAGACAAAGCAAAGATTGTCAATCCTAATGTAAACTGACCTGTAATGAAAATGGCAAGGAGACCACCACCCATTGGGATCAATTGGATAGCTCCGACTATGATCATACATACAACAAAAGTTCCAATTGCCAAACCCCATTTCCCTTTTAGAGATTCTCTGGCCATGCGCATTAATTCTACATTTTCTGTACTCATTTTTTTATTTTTTTAATTTTAAATCCCTACTCTTTTGGCTTTTCGGTTCGCCTCGTTTAAATGGTTTCTGAACTCCATATATATGATTTGCAAATATAGTAATTTTTTAATACAATGAATGCAAAATTTTATTTACAATAAACGATCCAAAAGTTCATAGTTGAAAAATAAACTCTTAAATATAATCAATTTGAGTATCAAATCTTTTAACTTAATTCATTCTGATTAAGTTTTAAAAACTCTTTTGTACTGATTACTGATGCATAAAAATAATTTAATGCAGCAAGAAAACTATAGTGCACCTCTTCAGAAGGGATTGTTTTTTCACCAATCTGTAAATCTTTGGTAGCACAGGCATCTCCAATGAGGGTAATATTGTACCCGAAATCCTTAGCTGCCCTAACTGTAGAATCAATACATACATGAGTCATCATACCACAAATCACTAATTCTGTAATCTCTTGACTTTTTAAATGGATGTCTAAATCAGTATCCCTGAAACTGTTGGGAAAATGTTTGGTAATCCGTTTTTCTGTATGTAATGGGTTTACTAAATTATGAATCTCTGCCCCAAAAGTGTCCGGAAGAAAAAAAGTAGCGGATGGTCTTGTTGCAATGTGCTGTATATGAATTATTTCCTTTGATTCTTTTCTGAAATGAGCCAGGATTAATCCTGCATTTTCGGCTGCTTTTGTTGCACCACAAAGAGGCATAGCGCCATTTCCAAAGTAATCATTTTGAATGTCAATAATGAGTAATGCTGTTTTCATTGTTTTATATCATTTACATTTTAAAAAATGAAATAAGAAGAAATTTTAATCTTTTATTTGAATTCCAATAGAATCCAATTCAATTTGGTGAAATTTAAAAATAGTTTCAACAACTGATTTAGTTGGATGATAGTAGTCTATAAAATTATGGCCGATGGTATGATACCCATACCTGTGAGGATTAAATGATCCCAATACTATTATTGATTTTTCCTCACAAAATTGACGTATTTTTGATTCTAAGTCAATTTCATCAACTTGGGCTAAGTTGTCATAAACAATTGGATTCAAAGGAGAAATATATATTATTGGTGTAACCCCATCTTTTTGAAGTTGGGTTAATAATTTTTTAAAATAAGTCCAATAAATACAATGATTATCAATGGTTATAAAATAGTTTGATTTATGGATTTCTACAAATTGATTTGATTTTTCTTTCAGGGCAATTGAATCAATTTGATTTGGAAAAGCTAAAGAATAACCGCCATCCGATCTTATTACAAAATATGATTTCTTTTTCAACTGATCTGTGGCCAAAACTGTTTTTTTTATTAAATATTTAATGTTTAACTGAAAATAAGTTGGATTTAAAATTTCTTTAAAGGTTTTAAGATTCCATTTTGAATCTTTTTTTTCTGTTAGTTTTGGTTCATTGATGTTTAAATAATTTAAACCATTGTTATATTCATTAATTAAATCTAGATTAACAGTTAATGGTAATGTAGTATCAGCAAAATAATGGATATCATTATTGATTGTTGATTTTTTTCTGGCATAAAATGACCATGGATCAATAGAAATCAGAACATATTTTGGGAGTAAATTCGATTTTTTATACAGACCATAAATTGCAATCATATCTAAAACATTTCCTCCAGGTAACGCACAATTAAAAAAAGTGTTGTTAGGAAATAAACCGGAATGAATTTCTGAAGATCTACTGTTCCCAAAAACGACAATTTCAGAAGGGGTTTTATTGTCTGATTGTAACTTGTTTTTAACCAATGCTTTTTGCAAACTTCCCCATTGCGAAGGAATAACAATAACAGCAGCATTCTTTCCGGACAATAGGATATTTGAAATTTCATTACTTCTATTATTTACCACAAATCCACTATCAACTTTTATATTAACCAATAAAAGAATCAAAAGAATAGGAACAAAAATAGAAGAAATGAAAATTATATATTTTTTAAACATAACTGTTAAAATTGAAAATAGATAAAACTGGATTGATCAAATTTGCCATACAAAATGATAATCATTATTATTCCATAAATAAAAATCCATTTTAAAGGGCTCTTTTTTATTTCAATGATTTTTAGCAAAGGAAATTCGTATGATCTGTATATCCATTCTAAAGCAAACATGATGGTTGTAAAAATAAAAATGGGTGTTAATTTATTTATTTCAGAATTCAAATGGAAATAAGGATTTGCAACATTAAAAATACCACGAATAAATTCAAAAAACTGAGAAATTGAATCTGCTCTGAATATGACTAATCCCAAAGTAACCAGTAAAAATGTTCCAACAATTCTTAATGTATCTTGAAAACTAGCTAATCCCCATGTATTAGTTTTTAATTTTTTTCTGGAATTATAAGAACCTGTTAAAATCAGAGGAATAAAAAGAGCACCATGGTAAAATCCAAATAGGGCAAAAGTCCAATTTGATCCGTGCCATAATCCAACTACCAACATATTTATCATAATTGCAACAATTAATCCGGTATTCCCATAATTTCTCATTTTGACATTTAACGGCATGAAAATATAATCTGTTAACCATGATGTTAAAGAAATATGCCAATTTCTCCAGTATTCAGCTACATTTCTTGAGAAAAATGGATAATTGAAATTTTTAGAAATTCTGAATCCTAAAATTTTACTTACCCCAATTGCCATATCGGAATAACCCGAAAAATCAGTGTACATTTGGATGGAATAAAGAAGAGCAGTGAGGATCAGTGTAATTCCACTATGCTGAGAAATATCATTCCAAACAGGATTAATGAAATGAGCTAAATGGTCGGCTATTACCATTTTTTTAAACATTCCCCATATGATTTGAAGTGTTCCATCAACTGCTAAATTGTAGTCAAAACTACGTTTTTTTTCTAATTGGGGAATAAATCCGTTGGGTTTATCAATAGGCCCAGACATTAATGATGGAAAAAAAGAAATATAGGTAGCAAAAGTTATAAAATTGGTTGTGGCTTCAATCTTTTCTCTATTGATTTCTATGATATAACTGATTAACCTAAATGTAAAAAAACTGATACCTAGCGGTAAAATAATAGCAAATGTTTCAAAATTGACTTGAAAACCCATCCCATTCAGCAAATCGGTAAAAGATTGGATGAAGAAATTCAAGTATTTAAAATACAATAAAATACCAACACCTAAAATGACTCCAAAAGTAGTATAAAAAGTAGCTGGAAGCCCTTTATGTTTTTGAATGAGTTGGCCTAAAATAAAAAAAATTACGGTAGTTAGGAATAATATTGGAATCATTTTCCAATTAGCCATTCCGTAAAAGAAGTAACTAGCAAAAAATATCAACCAATTTTGGAGAACCGTTTTTTCTTTTAAAAAGGTATAATATATGAGAATTACAGAAATGAAGAATAATAGAAATGAAAGAGAATTAATGATCATTTTATCACAGTTTTATAAATGTACTTTCTACCATTTCTTCGACATTTTTCCATGATAAAATCTCTCTTGAAGTAAATTTAATTTTAAAATGTTTTTCGATTGCTACAATTAATTGTATGTGTGTTAAAGAATCCCATTCTTCAACATCTTGAGCCGTTGTTTCATATTGTAATATTAAAGTATCATCATCTAAAATATCACGAAAAATTTCTTGTATTTGACTTAAAATTGCAGTTTTTTCCATAATTTATTATTTAATAGTTATATAAGTTTCTTTATCCATATAATGTTCAACATCTAGTTCAAAAAGGTGATGGTTAATATTTTCAACCGGTGAAAACCCAAGTTGGATATAATGATTTTCAACCATTCCATTTTTAGATGTTGGAATATATTCACCCAATATTTTTTTGAATCCATTCTTTTTGGCATAATTTACAATTGTATTCAAAGTAAAGTTTTCCATTCCCCTTTTTAAAACACGACAACTCATAAACCAAGTGTTAATAAACAGGGTATCAGAGTTTTGTTTTTCTAATATGATAACACAAATGAGCCCATGTTCACCAAATTTGTCTGAAAGTGTAAATGTAATGTTTTGAAATTGATCATTTTGTGCCAAAGCTTCAATTTCAGCTTCAGTATAGCGAACAGTCCTTAAGTTAAACTGGTTGCTGCGTTGTGATAATTGTGCAACACGGGGTATATTAAATGGATTAAGGGGAGCCACTTCTGAAACCATAGCTAAACTCTTTAGAAAGTCCTTTTCATTAGTAAAACTAAACTGTAAAGCAGCTCTTTGAGATTCAACCTGATACTGTTTAGTTCGCTCTAAATCTGCATTGGAATAGGAAATGGTTTCAAAAAGATTTAAACTATATAAATATTCCAGATATTCACCCGGATCTTCAGGAAGTTCCGGAACTGTAATATTGGGAATGTTTTCCCGTACCAGATTTCTTTCAAATGGATTGTCATCAATGAAAACCATTGAATCAAAACCAATATTCAAAATAGATTGAATTTTACGAATATTATCGGCTTTATTCTCCCAATTCGCAACAAAAACGGCAATATCATCTAGATGAAGAACCATTTCAGGATGTTTTTCAAATGGTTCTTTTGCAATTGATTCATTGTTTTTAGAACAAATAGCTAGAATAATACCTCTGTTTTTTAATTTTAATATCCACTGTTGAAATTCAGAGAATGCTTTGCCAATGCCTAATTCATGTCCCAGTTGTATATTTTCAATTCCATCATCTCCAATTATTCCACCCCATAACGTATTATCCAAATCTAAAATCAGACATTTTTTAAAATATCCCTGTGCCGCAGAAATAATATCGATTGTTCTGTATGCTATATAAGGAATGGTATCAATTGATAAAACCATCTCTGTACTCACATATACCGAAGAATCAAACATGAAATCTCTACCCAATTTATTTTGAATTGATGAGATATCACAAATAAATAGGTTAGGAAATTGCTGTGAAAGATTCATAAGTTCCAAATTCAATCGACGAATTTGGTAAATAAACGAATTTTCAACTTTGTTGGCATAACTTCCAAACACCTGATCATCAATCTCAGGATAATTAAAATAAATAATTCTGGTTGAAGTTGTGCTGCAAATTGTTTTAATAAACGCTATTCGATCATTAAAAACCGAGATTTGTTTTTCTATAGAAGTGGTATTAAATTTCGATAAAAGTTTATGAGTAGATTGGAAAACAATGATATATTCTGGATCGAATTGGAACAGTTCAGAAGTAGTATCTAAAAATTGGCGCTCAACTTGATTATAATCTGCTTCAAATAAATCAAAATTAAAACCCTTTTCGACGCCGACACCCTTTAAAGCTGTAGATAAAAACTGTGTAGCTGTATCACCGAGTAATGCTATTTTAATGACCGGTAATAAAGATAAATCTTTTTTGAGATTTTTTTTGAGTTGATTAAATGTTTGGATCATATGGTTTACTTTTTCTTTATGCAAATATAAGAATTTTTGAAGACATTTTTTTTATTCTTAATTATAAAATCGTGTTTTAGAAAATTGTTTTAAATATTAATTACTTTGTGGGTAGATCAGATGCATTAAATCCTGATTTAATAAATGTGAAAAATGATTTGCTCCGGATTCATTTAAATGCGTAGCATCTGCATAATCAAAAGTTTTAAAATCTTCATGATAACAGTAATTCAAATAGAAAGTATTTTTGTTGTCAATATATTTATTAAAAAATGAATAGAATTCAATTAGCTGTTTTTCATTGTAAGATTTTAATTCATTAACTCTTGTAGGAAGTGTTACAATGATTACTTTAATATTTTGATTTTTACATAATCTAAGAATTTTTTCAAAATAGTCAACTTGAAAATCCAGACGTTTAATATTCCTTTCAATTTTATCACTTTCTTTTGAAAATCCAAACATAGCTAACTGTCCATTTTTTCTTAAAACAGGTTTTTTTTCTTTTGGAAATAGGGATAACAACTTTTTGGGATCTGCATTCCCACAATAATATTCAATTTTCTTCTTTAAAATATTTTCATTTTCATAATCATTCAAATACTCTTTAGCAAAAAAATCAGCATAAACATAATTTCTGGTATCAGACTTAATACTGAATTGAAAATAGTCCATTCCAAGAATCAAGTATTTAATTTTTTTATGTTTTTTAATAATAAAATCCAGTTTATAATAGGATTGATTATAGGAATCATTATCATGCGAAAAATTATAACATTTCATTTTGATAAAATCTGGATTAATTCCTCTGTAAGTTCTGCTATTTCCTAAGATGAGCATTTCATAATCCCGCTTAATGGCATTTTTAAATGAAGTATCGATCTGTCTTTTTGTTGATGGGCCATTTTGTAATGAAAGCAAAGTGGGCATCAATAAGACTGCTAAAATAATGTATGTAAGCCCGGGAATACTAAATAAAAAAAGTTGGTTAAAGAATTTTTTCATTATAATTAATGTTCAATTATTAATTTAATTTTTTGTTCCTGATCTGTTTCTAATACGATTTTTGCAATATAAACACCAGAAGGTAAATCTGTTAAATTTATTTCTGTACTGTATTGATTTATTGAAAATGACCGAATCTCTTTTCCTGCTAAGTTATAAATGAAAATCTCTTTTATCGAATAGGAACTATTTGGATTAGCTATTTTGAAAACTCCTGAACTGGGGTTTGGTGTAGCCTGGATCATATTAGAAGTAAGATTTTCTGAAATACTAACGGGAGTGCAGTTAAAATAGATATTTTTATTACATTTAACATCATTGTTATCATAACAGGTTACACTAAATAAACCACTATAAATGGAGTTTGGAAAATTTCCTGATACAATACCGGTTCTGGAAATATTGAGTCCATCGATTCGAGCAGGTGGAATAAATCTAAAATTGCGATTGCTGCATAGTGGTGCTGCTGCTCCTGAAATTTCAGTTCTAAAATAATGGGTGTCATCTCCCCTTGAAATGACGGATTCAAAGTTGGTACTCAAATAGATCATATCCCCATAATAAAACTCAATAACTCCTGATTTATATAATTTGACAACAAATCTTATTCCATTATCAATCTCATTTTTAACTTTACCGGTAATAAATAAAGTAACAATATTTGTATCCATTTCATATTTGACAGAAGATAAAACCAAGTCTGCTAAAAATGGGGCCATCATTTTGGTTGCTCTATTTTGATTTTCTTTAGAACATAAATAGGGCCAGTTTAATTCTTCGTAACGGAATGTGATAAATCCATCCGCATTGATTACAATTTGATTGTATTTTTGATTAAAAAATGGAAAATTAAAAGGAATATTGAGAGTCCCATAACCGTTATCACTACTACTCAATACCAAATTTGTCCCATTTATAGTAGGAAAACTACCCGAAAACTCTTCTATACTATAATCATAATTAAAATCCCAACGATAGGGTGGTTTTCCCTGTGTGGCAGTTAACGGCACTTGAAAAGGAGTGTTGATGATCGTATTCACGATTCCGGTTGAGATCTCAGGTTTACTAAAGTGAATTGATCTGACAACAGAAACCATTGTTCTATTATTGTTTGTTAAATTCACATTGGTTTGAGTAGCCGCAAATTCGGTACCCATTCCGGAAGTGTAATCCATTAAAGCAAATTTTGTAATCTCACCTGTCCCTAACCCGGATGGGTCATTTTCATCAATAATAAAAAAGAATTTATAAGGTTGGTCAGGATTCATAGCGTTTAGCAATGGAGTTACATCTAAACCCAACTCTAAGGATTGATATCCCTCATAAGCAGCTCCTTGCATATAGTAAGGGCCACCTTGATAATTAAAAACGCCAAAGTCTATGATTGTTTCAGGATTTGTTGCTGATGTATCAGAAGATATTCCTGCAGAAATTTTAACCATATTCCGGCGATTATGTTTGACTGTTGCTTTAAATGTAATTTGAGGGAACACTTCATCTCTTACTTCAACAACATAAGTACAGGCATTCCAAACCCCTCCGTTAGAGCTTGTATTGGCCAGCAATCTATAGGGTAAATAAGAAAAACCATTATCTCCAAAAGTTGGACCATGACTGTTTACAATCAACACGGCACCGATCTCCCAATCTTTCACATTTACAACACCATCACCTGTGATGTCTATTCCATTCGTGTATTGTCCATCATTATTAAAATCATACCGAATGGAATCATTATACCCAACAATAGTAATAGAGTGAGTAGGAGATGAAAAATAAGTGTAAATATGTTTGCCCGCTTCTTCAGTTCCTGGTTGTAAAATCCCATTTGGTTGATTACTGGAAACAAAGATATTGGCACACCCTCCCATTACATCATCTGAGCAGTGGTTTGCTAACCAATGTTTTAATGTTAAAATTCCTGTTTCAGTATCCGTTGGAATCGCTTTCATTTCAGAAATTCTGTTTTTCATTCCTTCGTAGTATTTGGAGTATCCGGTCATCCATTTGGAAGACCCTCCAAAGTAAGTAGTCCCCCAATCCGGAGTAAATGGAGATCCTGCAGTTCTAATCAAATGCCAGGTATCCATGAAACTTACTCCTTTAAAACTATTGGTTTCATTGAAAAAATTCCAGGCAAAGTGACTCGGAATGTGATACTTATTGTATGGATCATCGAATAGTACAAATCTATTTCTTCTTACAGCTAATTCATAAGTAAATAGATAAACTAATGAACTTGCCTGCGCACAGGAGTACTCTTCCTGATAAAATACATAAGGAAAATAATATGAATTTGCATTATTTACAGAATAGGGGATAGGTGTATTTAAAACGATATCTGAAACGGATAGATTGGAAACGGTTTGCAACTGTTGTTGATCGGAATTAGTAAATTGTGCAATTCCTGAATATGGAAAGATCACCAATAGAAGGAAAAAAAATTTACTGAGACAATTTTTCATTATTATATTTGTTTTAAATTTAATTTTTTGATCTCATTTTCTAAAATCTGGAAAGCATCATCAATGGCTAAAAAGGGTGATATTCTTTGAGTCCCTTTATAAACGGCCATTTTACCATTAGCACTTCCAATAATTCCGATATCAGCATCAGCCATTTCACCAGGGCCGTTTACAACACAACCCATTACCCCAATTTTTAAATTGGGATATTGTGAAAACCGCTCTTTAACTAACGAAAGCACTTTCTGAATATCATACTGTGTTCTTCCACAAGAAGGACAAGCGATAATCTCCGTTTTACTTAATTTGATTCTACAGCCTTGCAAAATAGTGTTAGCTAAATCGGTACACTCCTTTTTGCTGAAATTTTTATTTTGGATGATCACATCCCGGAAAACCTGATCGTAATGAAAATATCCGGCTACAGCACCACATTCAGCCCACCAAGATTCTTTATCTTTTTGGTCACTTGTTATAAGTAAAGTTTGATCTTGAACGGTATAATGAGTAACTTCAAATAATGAAATGGCTTGAACCAATTTTTTTGCAAATAGAATCTCATTTTGAGGATCTTCTGTTAAAGATACTCGAATGGTATTTCCAATTTGATGAAGTAATAATGCACCAATTCCGATAGCTGATTTTACTCTTCCTTCCATCCCATCTGCTGCTTCCGTAACCCCTAAATGGATTGGGAAATTAAACCCTCTATGGTTCATCATTTCATATAACAATCGGGTGGCCCTAATCATGGTGTTAACATTACTTGACTTTAATGAGAAAACCAGATTTGTGAATTCAAAACGTTCACATAGATCTATCCATTCCAAAGCTGAATGTACCATTGCTTCCGGGGTATTCCCATAACGACTAACAATTCTGTCACAAAGGGATCCTTGATTGACACCTACCCGAATGGCTGTGTTGTGTTTTTTACAGATTTCAATGAATGGCTGAGCCTTTTGAGCCATTTTTTCGAGTGATTCCTGATATTCAGAATCACTTAATTCAATCGTTTTAAACTCTCTTTTATCAACAAAATTACCAGGATTAATCCTTACTTTATCAACGAAAACAGCTACTGCTTCAGCTACTTCAGGTAAATAGTGGACATCAGCAATAATGGGGGTTTTGATTCCTTCAGCTCTCAATATGTTTATAATTTCGCGAAGCGGTTCCACCTCTTTTAAGGTTGGTACAGTGATCCGAACCATCTCAGCTCCTGCTTCAATCACTCGTTTTGTTTGTTCAACAGTAGCATGAATATCAGAAGTGTTGGTGTTCGTCATGGTTTGAATCACAATCGGTGATCCTTCCCCTAATTCAATGGGTCCAATTTTAGTTATATGGGTATGTTTTATATTCATTTTTTAATTGTTTGAATCACTTATTCCTTTGCGACATATATTACTGAAATCACAATATGTACAATGGGATAACTCCTCAGTTTGTGTAAATGGAATATCTGGATTGAGAATTTTTTCAATGATTGTAACAATAAGTTCTTCCATTATGTCAATTTGTTCAATGCCAAGAATTGATGATTTATTTTTTTTATCACGAGCATCAGTTGCATATAAAATAAAATCACTGTTTTGCAATAGAACTTCTCTAAATGCAACAATTCCGGCTTGATATTGATTAGTTTTCAGTAAGTTATGATTGCTATCACTCTTGTGAAACATATATATGTAAACCAATAATTGTAGTAACTGTTTTTGCTTTTCATCTGTAAGTAATGTTTCAGGATCTTCCAATTGCAATTTTTTTGGATCAACAGTGCCGGTTTTGTAATCTAAAATGGTAATGACCCCATCCCTTAAATCAATTCGATCCACTTTTCCTTTTAGATTTACAGTCCCAAATTTGGTTTGCATTTGATTCAATAATTCTACTTCATTACCTATAACATGAATATCATGATTGGAAAAATCTAATTTTGAAATCTGAATAAATGCTATGATGTTTTTTTTGACAATTTCAGTGGCTAAATATATTTTTCCTCTAGAAATATCGGCATTTTTAATATCAGGATTGTTTTGAAATGCTTTTTGAACAATAGAATCAATCTCTTTTGAAACCTGATCAAAAATCATGTCACAATCTGAGGGATTTTCTTTAATTTTTTCGAAAATAGATTCTAAAATGGTATGAATAATGATACCCACTAACTTATTGTCAACATTTTCATCAACACTATCAGGAAGTTCAAGTTCTTCTACTTTAGAAAGATAAAATGCCAATGGGCAACGAATAAACGTTGAAATTGCTGAAGGAGAGTAATTTATATCTTTTAATTTTGTTAAAATCCGATCATCTTTTGGAATTGTAATAGACTGCGATTCGATATTTTTAGATTTAACAGGATTGTTAATATTGTGTTTAAAAATATGAATTGAATCGGTGAGTTTTCTGCGTTCAATTTCAAATTCAAGTTGAGAAATGAATCTGCTTTTTTCTGTTAATGAATTGCCGGAATCGTTGTTGTATAAAATGTGCACGAGTTTACTCCTTTGCATTAACCTGAAAAAATGATAGGCGAAAATTGAATCTTTATAGGTTGATGTAGGTAAATTGAAATGATTTTTAATATCGAACATAATCAATGAGGGTTGTGATTTTCCTTTTGGAAGAATCCCTTCATTTATGGAAAGAAAAATAATATTTTTATAATCCAGTGTTCTGGTTTCCAATAATCCACACACTTGTAACCCTTTGTCAAAATCACCCATAAAAGGAATGGAAAGGGTATCTAATTTAGAAAAAAGAAAAAATTCTACTGAAGATAAATCTGAAAATTGATCTAAATGAGGATTGTTTTGTAACAATTGAATGGTGTTATCTATTTGTTCCTTAATCATCCCTAAAATATTAAAATCGGGGGAATCGTAGTTATAATGGGATTCAATCTTTTCTATAAATCGGATCAATTCTTGAAGTAAAGAAAACCCATCAAGTGAAAAGAGTGGGATCTCTTCAGGAAGATTCGACTGATTAATAAATATTTGATTTTTAGCGATGATATCATTTACCAAATTACCGGCTTTCAAGTCACTTTCAATGATCCCTTTGACAACTAGAGGATTTTGTAAAAATGCAATTACATCTTTGTGATAGTATATAAGTTCTTTGTTTCCCTGAATTTTATAAAATCGATTTCCATTCTTTAATAATCTGAATATCAATTGAATCAAAAGGTATGGGTTGCTGTTTTTTACAGGATAGCCCATGGTGAGATTAGCTTTCGTACAATCATAAGCATGAACGAAAGGAACAACTAAACTTTCATCTCCAAAAACTAAAACTGTGTCATTTAAATCCCCTTGAGTTTGTTGTATAGAATTTAAAATATCAATGGCATGATAAATTTGATTCATTTGACCCGGAACTGCTGAAATATGGATCTCTTTAGGAATTGTTCTAAAATGATCTTTAATATGAATATCCGGAATGCGCAGTTTGTTTTGAAGCGATTTCACAAACGGAGCGTATTGAGTATCATAAAAATGGTCAATATCAAAAATGAAGGAGGTATCAAACCTGTGATAGAAATATTCTAAAATGGTCATTTCAGAAGGGGAGAGGGCATGAAATCCGGCAAAAATAAATTTTTTATAAAAATGATATTGCTGGATTATTTCAGAATCATTATGGTCTGATTTTGAAAGATGTTCTGCCACATCCCGATAGATCATTCCTTCATAACCAACTCCTTTTGAAATCAGTTTCTGATGAAAAACAAGATATATTTCACTAAGTTGAACATAGAACTGAAGGTAACTGATTTGGTTTTCCGTAAGAGTTTCTTTTAAAAAAGAGGTTTCAATCTCTTTAGCTTCAGAAAGATTAGTAAAAATGAGAGGTGCATCAGCTAATTGCAAGTCAAGTTCGTTGATATCGCTTAAAAAAATGGAGCCCCATGATAAAAACCTCTGAAATGTTTCATTTTTAAAGGAATCCAGCGTAATATATGTATCAAAAAGGATAAGAATAAGTTCCTCTTTTGGAATAGATCGAAGCGGGGACAGAGATTCTATAAATTCGTTAATGGTTAAAATAGTAGGGGAGAAGCACGGTTGATCAATAAGGAGGGCAATCTCCTTTTGAAGTACTCTTTTAGCACGTTTGTTTGGTAAAATGATGAGGTTTTTTTCAAGAGAAATAGCTTTGTTTTGAACAATTTGGGTCGCTAAATCTCTTAGAAAAGTAGTAGATTCATGCATTTTTTATGTTTTTTAAAGCCCTAAGAAAGCCATAAAACCTAGTCCCATTAAACCGGTGATAATGTATGATATACCATGACCTTGAAGCGGTTTAGGTATGGCAGAATATTTGATACGTTCATTAATAGCGGCAAAAGTTACGATTGCTAACATCCAACCTAAGCCGGAACCAGCAGCGTAAGAAGTACTTTGCCAAACAGTAGTAAAGTTTTTTTCTTGCATAAATAATGATCCCCCTAAGATAGCACAATTTACAGCGATCAATGGGAGGAAGATTCCCAATGCATTGTATAATTTCATAGAAAAACGTTCAATAATCATCTCAAGTAATTGAACAATAGAAGCTACAACTGCAATAAAAATGATTAAAGAAAGGAAAGATAAATCAATATCCATGAAAAAGTCAGAGATCCAAATCAACGCACCCTCTTTTAATAGATATTTATCTATCAAATAGTTGAATGGAACTGTAACTACCATCACAAAAAAAACGGCAATTCCTAACCCAAAGGATGTTTTAACTGATTTTGAAACAGCTAAATAGGAGCACATCCCTAAGAAATAGGCAAAGACCATATTGTCAATAAAGACTGATCTGTAAAAAATTGAGAATAATGAATCCATAGTTATAAATTAAATATTTTGTAATTTTGCTTTTCCTCTAATTTTAGTATTCAGCGTGATTCCTTCTTTGATTTGAATATAAAAACCATCTGAGAGACCCACTTTAACTGGTACTTTTTTAAATTTTTCTTTTTTATTGCCAGTGTTTTCGACATAAACAAAAGCACTATCACCGGAAAATTCAAGAGCATATTCAGGGATGGCAACTACGCTATCCACTTTTTGAGTAATAACTTCTCCATTGGCACTATAACCTGATCTGATAAAACCGCCATCTTTGTTTAGAGTAACAGCAGCTTTGATACTAAATACAGTTGCACCATTTTCGACTGACCCTTTGGGTGCAATATATTCCAAAACAGCATCAAAACGGGCATCCTGCATGGCTCCAATTATTAAAACAACAGGATCTCCTTCTTTAATCTTACCCACTTCAGTTTCATCAACTTGCCCTATGAAAATCAAGTCTCCCATATTGGCAATAGTAGCAATGGTGGTTCCATCATTAAAATTGTTAGATTGAATCACAGAATTACCTACTTTAACAGGGATGTCGAGAATCATTCCGGAAACGGTTGCCTTGATCAAAGTATTACTGTATTGAGCGGTTTTTTGGGAAATTCCTTCTTTGATAATCTGGATACTTTCAGTGGCATTTGACACTTCCTCTTTTGCACTTTTGTATGAAGTTAAAGCCTGCTCGTAGGCTTCTTTAGAAGAAACCTTTGATTTGTATAGTTTTTCGATTCTTTCGTAATTTGATTTAGCCTGATCCAGATTGATATTGGCTACATTGAGACGAGATTCGGCGCTATTTAACTGAGAAATATCGGGGATCACCTGAACTTTAGCTATTACATCACCCGCTTTTACCAATTGACCTGCTTCCTTGTACAATGCGATCACAATTCCGGAAATTTGAGGTTTAATGGCAACTTCATTACGAGGTTCTACTTTTCCTGTAATAACAGTCTTTTTTTGTATTGTTTTGGTTTCAGCGGAGATCATTTCATATTCTACCTCTTTTACTCTTGATTTACTCCATAAAAAAACAAATGTTCCTACAACGATTAGTCCAAAAATTATGAATAACGTGGTTTTGAGTATCTTTTTCATTGTTCCAAAATTGAATTGCAAATATATAAATTTTATTCGTCTCTTAAAGCATCAATAGCTTTGATTTTTATTGCACTTTTAGCCGGAATGATCCCGGCAAGTATTCCTGATAAAATGATGATTACAGCGGATACAACAGCCATTGTAAATGAGATGGTTGGATTTGAAAACATCTCAGCATCTTTTAATAGTGTTTCAGTTATAACTAAAACTAAAATTCCGAAAAACATGCCGGCAAATCCTGAAATGAAAGTTAATACCAGGCTTTCCCATACAATCTGGTTGGTGATTACATTCGGTTTTGCGCCTAATGCACGCTTGATACCAATTTCATTCGTTCTTTCCTTTACAGAAACCAGCATAATATTACTAATTCCAATAACACCTGCCAATAAAGTTCCCATACCTACAATCCAGATTAAAATGTTAATACCTAAAAATAAGTATTTAAACATCAAAAACATATCTTGTAAATTGAAGGTATTGACTGCTTTTGGATCTTCCGGGGCAATACGATGTTTAAATTTAAGAATTTCAATCACTTTTTTTTCCAAATCTTTAATTTTTACATCATCACCGGCAGAAATGGCTATAATATCAACATCATTGCCTCTATTAAATAATTGTTGCAGAGTAGTTGTTGGGATATAAATGGTTGACCCACCATCACCTCCAAAATTGATATTGCCGGATGGTTTAACAACTCCAATCACTTTATAGTAGATTCCACCTAAACAGATCTCTTCTCCAATGGGATCCTCACCCGGATTAAACAACTGATCATAAACCTTATTACCGAGTAAGCAAACCTTTCTTTTTTCTTTCAGGTCAATCTGATTAAAAACTCTGCCATATAAAACGGTCTGGTGTTCAATATTGTAATAAATGTGGTCATTTCCCCGATAGGAAAAATCACCCGATCTTTCTTTTCGGGTAGTTTTTGCAGGAGCTCCGGCAAAAACCAATCCTGAAATATTTTCAATTTCAGGAAGTTGTTTTTTTAGAATCTCAAGGTCATCATTATTCATTCGCCAAAAACGTCCGGAATTGAGACCTTTATATGCGATAGATGTTTGTCCACCAAATACAAACATGGAGTTAGGTGCAATATTCCCTACATTTTTCCGCATACCAGTTTCAAATCCTTTCCCAATACCAATCAATACGATAAACATAAACATGCCCCAAAAAACACCAAAAGCAGTAAGAAAACTCCTGGTTTTGTTCCGGGTGATGGTTTGCCAAATCTCTTTAAATTTATCAGAATCTATCATATTCAGGATTGTAGTATTATTCGTATCTTAGTGCTTCAATAGGTTTAATTTTTACAGCTCTTCTTGCAGGGAAATAACCAGCTAATACACCGGCAATTATTAATACCAATGTAGCCGAAATGGCAATTCCTAAATCAACAGTTGGGTTTTTAAATATGGCAAACTCTTCGGTTTGTCCAACTGCATATTTAGTCATCCCCAAATTGATAATTTCTGTGAGAATAATTCCGGAGATCATTCCGATATACCCAAAAATGGAAGTAATGATTAATGATTCAAGTACCACTTGAGATAATATTTTGGAAGGTTTTGCTCCCAATGCTTTTTGAATACCAAACTCTTTTGTCCTTTCCCTTACAGTAATCAACATAATATTCCCAACTCCAACGATTCCGGCTATTAAAGTTCCAATTCCTACAATCCAAACAAAAAGACTGATCGCATTGAAAATTTTCATAGTTTGGAGATAATCTTCTAACATATTCCAAATGTATATAGCATTTTCATCCTCCGGAGAAAACTCATGTTTACGAGCCATGGTTTTTTTGACTTCCTGATTAAAGCTTTTATTTTCTTCGGCTGTTTTTAATCCATTTACGGTAATTGTGAACTGACTTAATTTTCCGGAAGGATTATAAATGGCGTTTAATGTAGAAAATGGGACATAAAATTCGTTTTGCCAACGGTTTGATGCTTTATGAATTCCAACAACGGTATAAGAAATCTGATCGCATACTACTTCTTTACCGATAGGATCATCCTGTCCAAAAAGGATAGGGGCATCTTTGTCACTAATTACCATTACTTTTCTAAACTCCTTTATATCAATATCATTGATAAATCTTCCATTTTTAATTTTAACATTATTATATTTTGTAAACTCAGGAATTACAGCACTTAAACTTACAGTCGTACTTTGTTTGTCTCTGGTTATAGTTTTACCCCCGAGATCAAATGTTGGAACAACCTGATCCACTTGTTTTAACCCTGTTGATAAATAAATGGAGTCAGTTTGATCAAATTTGATTTCTCTCCATTTGGGATATCCTTTGTATGGGATTGAAGTCATACCAGCCCATAAAGTGATTTTATTGACAGCTCTGTCGCCAAAATTGGAAGTCACCCCATTTTTGAGTCCGTTTCCGGCAGCTAAAAGAATAATCAACATAAAAATCCCCCAGGAGATGGAAAATCCTGTAAGAAAAGTACGGAGTCTATTTCTTTTTAAAGTAGTTGCGATCTCAGAGAAAATTCCAAACATACTAATTTTCAATTATTCCGTCCTTAATTCTAATTATTCTATGGGTGTTTTCTGCAACCATTTGCTCGTGTGTAACAATAATGATAGTCATTCCTGTTTGGTTCACTTCTTTCAGAAGTTGAATTACTTCTTCAGAAGTTTTGCTATCCAATGCACCGGTAGGTTCATCTGCCAGAATTATTTTTGGATTTGTAATTAAAGCACGGGCAATAGCCACACGTTGTTTTTGTCCACCACTCATTTCGTTAGGGAAATGGTGTGCCCATGGAGCTAATCCCACTTTTTCCAAATATTCCATAGCAATACTATTCCTTTTTTTTCTCGAAATATTTCTGAAATATAAAGGAAGAGCGACATTTTCCATTGCATTTTTGTATGGAATCAAATTAAAATTCTGAAAAACAAATCCAATATATTTATTTCTAAGTTCCGCAGCTTTTGTTTCGTTAAGGTTTTTGATTAAAAGATTATCCAGTGAATAATCTCCTTGATCATAATTATCTAAAATTCCAAGAATATTGAGTAAAGTAGATTTTCCAGAACCGGAAGCTCCCATAATAGAGATCATCGCACCATCTTCTATCTTTAGGTTGATCCCTTTAAGCACATGCAAAGGGGCAGCTCCAAAGTATGTTTTGTGTAAATTAGTTATGTTTATCATATTGATTTTCAAATATTTTTAATTTATCTCTATAATGATCTTTGATAGGAATAGCAATTAATTTTTCCCGATCTAAACCAACAATTACAGATTCAGATTTTGTTTTTATAATTTTTTCATTCTTATCAATCAAATATTGCACCATTTTAAAACTTTTATTTCCAATATGAACTACTTTACAAGCACATTCAATTGTATCTTCGTAATTAATAGGAGCGATAAAATCGATAGAAATATGAGCTAAAACGAGATCAATTTGGAGCCAGTCAATTTTTTCATTCAAAATTTTCTCAATATAAGCACTTCTACCTATATCAAAATAGCTGCATTGAACGCCATTATTTACATGATTAAATGGGTCTAAGTCACTCATTCTTATTTGTATAGGTATCGAGAAGTTGAAGTGTAAATCCTCCATTGTTTTAAATAAGTTAAAAAGCAAAAGTAATAAAAAAATAGCATTTAGCAAAAAAATAAAAATAGTCTCAAATTAATGCTCGGAATGCTTGGAATGCTCGATTGCTCGAATGCTCGATTGCTCAAATGCAGGGGAAATTCATCAGGCGGAGCAATTATATCCTAATCTAAAAAAAGATTGGTAAAAAAATCACAAATAACTGATTAGTTAATAGATATAAATTTTCATTTTTTTCATATCTACAGTAACAATCATTTATTAGAATAGAATACTCGTAGCAAACTAGATAAGTCTGAACAAAAAATTACCATTAAAAACTTTTATCTTTTACTTTTTACTTTTTACCTTTTACTTTTTACCTTTTACTTTTTACCTTTTACTTTTTACCTTTTACCTTTTACCTTTTACCTTTTATTTATTATCTCTTTTACTATTCATTAGTCTGTAGTCTTTTTTTTTGGCATTCCGGCTCGCAGGCTCGCCGTCGGTCTCCGCCTGCAAGTCCGCAGTAATAAGCCGTGGGACTGCATGGTCGTTAAAGTAGCTCACAGGCTCGCTCTTTAACTCCCTGCATCCCATCGGCTTCTTCCTTTGCGGGCTTTCCGGCTTCGCC
>JAGDMF010000029.1 GCA_017860455.1 Bacteroidota bacterium | reverse complement strand
AACAATTGGATAAGTAGTTGTTGTTAATACATTTGAAGTTGTCCAGTTGGTTGAAGAAGCTAATTTATACTCAACAATCCATTGAGTTTCAGTTCCACCGGCTGTCCATGTAACTGTTCCACCTTGATCTGTAATAGATGCAGGAATTATTTGAACGTTGGTTGGAGCAGGAGTTGGAGTGGTAAAGTTAACCACTGCAGTATAATCACTATAAACTCCAGCAGCACACATAGCACGAACTCTTACATCATAATCCGAACAAGTAGTTAATCCTGTAAATGCAAAAGGATGTGATGTAACAGGAACTGTTGTCCATGTAGAAGCCGCAGTTAATTTATAATCAATTTCCCAAGCAGTTTCTGTACCACCATTTACCCAGTTTACAGATGCACCGGTATTGGTAATATTTGAAACAGCTAAACCTGTTGGAGCATTACATAATGTTTGTAATGTAGTAAAGTTAACAACAGCAGTGTAGGAACTGGAATCACCGGCTCCACAAATAGCTCTTACTTTTACATCATAAGGAGTATTAGCAGTTAATGATGGAAGAATATAAGTAGGTGTTGTATTCACAATTGCAGTCATCCAGGTTGCATCAGCAGTTGGTTTGTATGCAATTTCCCATTGGGTTTCTGATCCACCGGCTGTCCATGTAGCAGTAGCTGTAGATGAAGTAACACCTGAAACAGCTAAGTTAGTAGGAATAGCACATACTGGTGCTCCAACAGTCAAAGACAGATCATCAAAGGTTAAGTACCAAGGTACACCGTTTGCTTGACAATAAATTCCAAAATAGTACACACCGGAAGTGGTTGGTGTAAATGATGCGATAACTTGAACATAAGTGCCGTTAGTTGGAGAAGTTACGGTATTAATTGCTTGAACTAAAGTAGCAGCAGTTTGACCGGAATAAGCACCTAATTCAAGGGTGTTCCATCCGGTATATCCATCAGTAATATACCAATAACTAAATTGATATGCAGTCCCTGCTGTTAATTGGAATCCTGGAGAGAAGAATCTATCATCACATCCATATCTAAAATAAGCAGCTTTTGTGCCTGTATGGGCAACTCTATTGTAGCTAGTATAATCAGAAGTTTGAGTATAAGTATATGTACCTAAATTAGTAGATGACCAACATGCTGGAAGTTGGTTCGTTGTAGTAATCGATTCAAATCCTTCATTCCAAGGTAATGTAGTAATTGGCAAACATGTTGTTGTTGCAGTAATTTTGCTTGACCAGTTACTGAAATTACCTGATCCACAATCGGATTGTACATAGAAATCATACATTGTAGCATCAGTTAAACCTGGAACAATAAATGGGTGGCTGGTAACAGGAACAACAGTACCGGTTCCTTGTGTAAATCCAGCAGGACCATATTCAATATTCCATGCAGTAGAAGTACTAGGTTCTGTCCAATCTAACGTTACAGTATTTGCAGTAATATTGGATACATTCAATAAAGTAGGTGTCATACAAGGGTTAAATGGCATAACTTTAAAGTTGTCAATATGTAGGTCATTGTCATAAGTATAAGAACCATCATTTTCAAAAGCAAAGAAAGCGAATTTAACGATACCTGAATATGGAGCCATAGCTACAGAATCGTACAATGGAATAGTTTGATTTTGAAGAGTATTATTAAGTGTACTAAATGGTATTCCTGTTGAGTTATTCCAATCTTTAAGGATTCCTGTTGAGTTCCATGTATTTCCATTATCTGTAGAAATTAATACTACAAAACGAGCATTTGGGGAAAGATCCATATTACTTACACTACTGTTATAATAATCAGTAATAGCCAAATCAAATTCAAGTTGATATTGAGATGTTCCTGTTCCTAAATCAATAGAAGGTGTAATTAACCAATATTGACAAGAAGTGGAATACATATTAACAGCTGCTGTACTTTGTCCTAAAGATGTTCTTGTAGTCCAACCATAAGTTATTGGTGAAAGGTTCGCATTACCTGTTGCAGGTAATAAACCTTGTTTTAATGTCCAACAAATAGATGGTGTCATAGTAGCAAAAGGTTCAGCAATAGTTGGAGGAACTAAAGCAACACAAGCAGTGGTGAAAGTTACCATATTTGAAGCAAAAGAAGTATCACCAGGGGTACAAACCGCTTTAATGCGAGCATTATAAGTGGTAGATGGTGTTAATAATGGTAATTGATAAGTAGTATCAAGTGTTGATATTTGATTCCAAACAGATGCACTTGCTTCTTTATATTCAATTACATATTCAGCGCCAACTGGGAAATTGTTCCATGTAAGATCTGCTGTATAAGCAGTTACATTTGAATAAACCAATCCGTGTGGAGATGCACAGGTTAATGGTTGAATCGATACATTATCCACTAAGCCAGGAGGAGGTGATCCTGCTGAAGTATCATTTCTCCATTGGAATACCAATCTTTTAACGGTATTGGAATATTGAGATCCTAATACAACATTATGAGTTTGCCATGCTGAAGAACTATTTAAGTTTGGAGTAACTCTATAAGCATCAGGAATCATTGTTCCGGGAGTAATCGTATAAGAAAGTGGAACTAAATACGCAATAACAAAGTCATAACCACTTTCTCCGTAGTTTGCCCAGTCAAATGAGAATGCAAACTCGTTTGCATTATTAAATTGGATATAAGTAGAAGCCATAACAGTTGATGCAACTGTATTATTGTAAGATGCAGTTGCACCATTATCGTTAGAAATATAAAGTCCATTTCCTGCACCACCATTAGCACCTGGAGCTCCAATGTACCATATATTAGGTTGTGTACCATTGCTTAATGTCCATGTTGCATTTTGAGTAGTATCTTCAAAATTGCAAGTGTAAGGCACAGGGGATATAATTGTTGGAAGAATTACACTTTGAACAGTTGTCCAAGGGCTACCGCAAGCGGCTTTAACAGCAGCATAAACAGTATCACCAGGATTTAAAGACCCAACTGCAAATGGTAAAGCTGTTCCGGTAGGAATGTTTACTTGTGTTCCGGTTTCAGGATCAAAAGGTAATGTTGTTGGGTTAACAACATAAGAAAGTACAAATCCTGTTCCATCATCTGTTGAGTTATCAAAGTTTACAGAGAAAGAGGTTGTAGATGATACTTCTGTATTGAAATTATACACATTAGGACAAGGAGGTAGTTCATCTACTACTACGTTATCAAGATACATGTAATTTGTATTCCCAGCAACATCTTCCACAAGGAAAGTGATATATCTACCTGTACCGGCATAAGAAGATAAAATAACCTCTTTATCTTCCCAAACACCTGTACTGTTTAATGTTTGAGTGGCACCAACCTGAACAAAAGTGTTTCTGTCTGCAGGATTAGTCATAATACCCACTTTCATATTGTAAGAGGTACTCCAACCCATCATTTTAAAATTCACTTTAAGTGAGTTCATTGGAATGGTTGCATCAAAATCATTAATGGAAGCTAATGTATAAGTGTTATTATAACAGTATAGATATAATGAACCAGGAGAACTAAAATAGTCATAGTTATAAATATATGGATAACTACCATAGGTAGATAATCTGGTCCAGCAAGATGGATAATTGGTATAAGAACCTCCACCATAAGTATCAAAACTTTCAGTATATGGAAGAACGGTATTTACATCACAAGCGGAGCGGAAATTGAATTCAGTAAAATTGGAATATGTAGCGTCATTACAATCTGCAGCAATTTTTACATTGTAAATTGTATTTGGAGTTAGTGCAGTTAATGTATAAGTTGTATCTCCCATGATATCATCTTGTAACCATGTGGTAGATGCAGCTGGTTTCCAAAAAATCTGATAATTGATAGTATTTGGATCTCCGGGAGAAAATACTACATCAGCTGTAGTTGGCATAATATTGGTAGCCAAAGCATTAACAGGTCCTAAACAGGTAGGAGAAACATTAACAGAAAAATCATCTATTGTTAAATACATTGGATTATACGAAGATTGACAATATACGCCAAAATAGTAAACACCATCAACTGTTGGAGTAAATGATCCCAATAGTTTTTGATAAGAAGTATTAGTTAGACTTGTAACTGTTGCAATAGTTTGAATTAAACTGTCAGTAGTTTGAGCTGAATAAACACCTGATTCTAAAGTATTCCATCCACTATATCCATCAGTGATATACCAGAAAGAAAAATCATAACTTACACCTGCTGTTAATTGGATACCAACAGTGTAAAATCTGTCATTACATCCATATCTGAAATAGGCTGATTTTGTTCCTGAACGGGCAAATCTATTATAATAGGAATAATCTGCAATTTGAGTATAGGTGTAATTGCCTAAATTAGTTGATACCCAGCAAGGAGGCAATTCATTGTTAGTTGTGATAGCTTCAAAACCTTCAGTCCAAGGAATTGTAGTAACCGGTGCACAAGCAGTGGCTTTATTTACAATGCCGGAGAATAAACTTTGTTCAGTTCCACAATCTGATTGTACTCTGAAATTGTAAACAGAAGATGGATCAAGATTTGGAACGGTAAATGGGTTTGTTGAAGCAGTAACAGTTTGCCATGTAGTTTCAGTTACTTTTTTATAATTAACAATCCAAGATGTTGCTGTACCGTTTTCAGTCCAAGCTAAATCAACAGAGTTAACTGTTGGGTTAGATGCCACTAATTGTGTTGGAGTAGCACAAGTAACAATTTGAACAGAAATATTATCCACAGTTGCAGGTGGTTGAGCTACACCACTGGTGTTTTCGTTTCTCCAATGGAACATTAATCTCCAGGTATTACCTGCTAAATTAGGGAATTGAGTTGTATTAATAACAAATTCGTTGGTTAACCATACGGTATCTAATTGTAAATGAATGTTATTATTGGTATTATTATAAAAAGTTCCTAATGCATTGGACACATCTAATGCACCGGGAGGAACAGAACCTGCTACAATTGCAGCATCTGTTGGAACCCAATATACTCTTAAAAAGTCACCATATCCATAACCATTGGCTTTCCAATCAATAGATAATTTTAATTCATTTGCTCCAATTGGAACTTCAATATCTCTATATGCATAAACTCTGGAAGGGGATGCACCGGAAGCACCTGAGTAAGCCCAGCTTGTACCGGCATCATTGGTGACAAATAAAGCATTATAGCCACCTAATGTGTTGTTAACATCAGGATTTAAGGAAGCATCGCCAATAAACCATTGATTGGCTTGAGTTCCGTTGATGAATGCCCATTGACCATTTTCTGTAGGGTTTTCAAAATCACAGGTATAAGGAAGTGTAGCCGAAATGGCTAAGGTTGTAAAAGTCATTTCATCGCCATATACATTGGAAGTTCCATCATTGGCATAAGCTCTGAATTTATATGTTGTAGTTGGTAATAAAGATGGTACTATTTCAACCATAGGATTTGTTGTAGCTGCTACGTTGGTAGCAGTTGACCAATCAGTAGAAGAAGCTAACATATATTGAAAACCGTAGGTAGTAGTAGTCATATTGTAATAACTACCATTTAAAGTTGCAGAAGTTGCATTAATTGAAGTAGCAGCTGAAGTAAAAACAGCAGGTGTTCCACCTGTGTAAGCAAAAGTTGTTTTAGGGACAAAATCTCTTAAAGTGGGACTATTTGATCCATATTGTGAAATACCTCCACCTGTTGATACGACACCATCTAAAAATACATGGTTGTAATATCCAGAACCAGCAGTTGTTGTTACGATATCAACTAATAGATTTCCACCTGAATACACAAAAGGAGTAGTTAAAGTGATTTCCAATAAATTATTTACTACTGTTAAAGTGCCTGTAAACACAGTTGTTACAGGATCTGTACAGTACGTTGCTGAAGAATAATTGGATTGTGTTGTGGATGCAAGCCCAATTACTGCAGTATTTGTTCCCCAGTTACTTGTTGGATAAGCTGTGCTAGCATGAAAAGTTATTTTGGAGATTGTTGAGTTCACTAGTGGTGTTAAAAATGAAGCAGGATAAATAATTTGGTTGTGTTGGTTGGCATCCATCCAATAACCATAAACTGGTAAAAACTCATCAGAGGATGTACCATTTGCAGCAGTAAAATTCGACTGTGCCCATGATTGCATTGCAAAAATCATTGCAAGCAAAAGAAATAGAAATTTTTTCATAAGTTAGAAATTTGGTTAATATTTAATGTGTTTGTTTGTGTTTATTCAAGCTTGTGAATTTATTGATAAAATTTATATTTAAGCTGTGTTTCCATCAAAATAGGATGAAAATTTCATGAGTGTCTCACGACAGTCAAAATGAGCGACAAATATATAACTTTTTTTTTATTAAAATGATATTTTTAAAAAAAAGTGACTATTTTTAACAAAAAAGGCGTTCTTAAAATTAAGAACGCCTTATATCAGGGAAATTGACAACTATTTTTCAACACTTAATGGTTGGTTGATCTCCTCATTCCAGGGGAGCCCATATTTGCCAATTTCTGCCATAAATGGATCCGGATCGAACTCTTCAACATTAAACACCCCGGTTCCTTTCCATTTTCCGGTTAAAATCATTTTAGCACCTAACATGGCAGGAACACCAGTGGTGTAAGAAACAGCCTGAGCCCCAATCTCTCTGTTTACCTCAGCATGGTCACAATTATTCCATACAAAATAGGTTTTCTCTTGTCCATCTTTTATCCCTTTAATTTGACACCCAATAGATGTTTGGCCTGTATAACCCTCAGCTAATGACGCTGGCTCAGGTAGAACAGCCTTTAAGAATTGAAGTGGAACGATCTCTTTACCTTCAAAGTTAATGGGTTTAATACTGGTTAAACCTACTTCCTGAAGTACATTCAAAACATTGATGTATTTTGGTCCAAATGTCATCCAGAAACGGGCTCTTTTTAGTGTTGGATAATTTTTTGTTAGAGATTCTAATTCTTCATGATAAAGAAGATACGATTCTTTTTCTCCTACATTTGGGTAGTGAATCGGTTTATGGATAGACATGGGTTCAATTTCAATCCATTGACCATTTTCCCAATATTTACCTTTTTGAGTGATCTCTCTGATATTGATTTCAGGATTAAAGTTGGTGGCAAATGCTTTTCCATGATCACCTGCATTACAATCTACGATATCCAGATAGTGGATCTCATCAAAATGGTGTTTTGCTGCATAAGCGGTGTAAATACTGGTCACTCCGGGATCAAACCCGCAACCTAACAATGCCATAATTCCGGCTTCTTTGAATTTATCCTGATAAGCCCATTGCCATTTGTACTCAAATTTTGCCTCATCTTTAGGTTCGTAGTTAGCCGTGTCCATATAGTTGGTCTTGGTTGCCAGACAGGCGTCCATAATTGGTAAATCCTGATATGGAAGAGCCACATTGATGACAAGATCCGGTTTATATTGTTGGATCAACTGAATTGTTTCCTGCACATTATCAGCATCTACCTGAGCTGTTTGAATTCTATTTCCACCTACTGCAGCAGCAATTTTATCACATTTTGATTTTGTTCTGCTGGCTAACATGATTTCGGAGAACACTTCCGGAACGGATGCACATTTATGAGCTACTACCGCTCCTACTCCTCCTGCGCCAATAATTAATACTTTTGCCATTATATCCTTTTTTTATTTATAATTATTTTTGTTAATATGCTGAATCAATGTTTGATATTCAATCTGCAAAAATAAGATTTTTTTTGTATGTTTGCGATACGAATTTTATATACAATTGACTCTATGATAAATTCTTTTTTAGCATTTGTTACCTGGACCGTAAAACCTGTCATGTTTTCGATAGGATCTCTCCAGATTAGGTGGTATGGTGTATTATTAGCCACCGGTTTCTTTTTAGCCTATTTAACCCTTCAGAAAATTTTTAAAAAAGAAAATTTAAGTCAACAATTGCTGGATAAGCTTTCTCTCTGGACCATTATCTGGACTTTAATCGGTTTAAGGCTGGGCCATTTTTTATTTTACCAACCGGAAGATATTATTAATCATCCCTTAATGGTTATACTACCATTTGATGAAAACTGGCATTTTATTGGTTATCAAGGATTAGCAAGTCATGGAGCAGTAATCTCTTTGCTATTGTTTCTATCCTATTTTGCATGGAAACACAAAATGAATGCATTTTGGTTACTGGATCGTTTATGTGTTGTGATTCCGATAGCTGCTGCATTTGTTAGAATTGGTAATTTAATGAATCATGAAATTGTTGGGAGTATCACTACTGTTCCATGGGGTTTCAACTTCACGCACGGTGGACTTGGTGTAGTGAACACAATAAGACATCCTTCTCAGATTTATGAAGCTACGGTTTACTTTTTGTTGTTTTGTTTTATGATTTGGTACTATTTCAAAATAGCAAAAGGGAAAATTCCTGTGGCCAGAACTACCGGAATTTTACTATTTGTAATTTTTACCGCCCGTTTTGTTATAGAATATTTTAAAGAAGTACAAGTTGAAAAGGAGAGAGCCATGTCACTTTTAATTGGACAGTGGTTAAGTATTCCCTTCATCCTGATCGGTTTAGGGTTGTTGATTTACTCATTTGTGAAAAAAGATCAGATTCCCCAATATATTGAACCTGTTGAAAAAGAAAAAGAAATAAATCCATAATTGTTATGTCAACTTATATTGAGCTGGAAATTGTTGATGTTCAGAACTCCCAGACTCCGAATGATGCTTATGTGCTTATTTTAAAGGAGAAAATGGGAGAAAGGGTCATTCCGATTATTATTGGATTAAGTGAAGCAAAAACAATTGTCCTTGTGCTCAATAAAATTAGTTCGAGAAGACCCACTACGCATGAGTTGTTTAAGAATTTAGTTGATGCATTGGATTATAAAGTTTCCAAAGTGCAGATTGAAAAATTTGAAGAAGGTATCTATTATTCCAATGTTTTCTTAACGAATGGAACTGAAACAAAAGTTTTAGATGCACGAACTTCAGATGCTGTTGCTATCGCATTGTTATCACAAGCATCTCTTTTTATTGAAACTTCTGTTTTAGAAGAAGTTTCGATTATTCCATCCCATTATACAACCAATGAATCCTCGGATGATGATGATGAATTGATGGAAAATGAAGAGTATGATCTTTTTATAGATCATAAAATTAAGGAGATGACGGATGAAGAGTTAGAAACATTACTACAGGGAGCGATTGAGAGTGAAGATTTTGAATTGGCGTCAAAAATTCACGATGAAATGGAAAGAAGGAAATAAAAAAAACGCTCACTTTTGGTGAGCGTTTTTATTTTGTAAGAGTTAAAAAACTATTAAGATTGTCCTTCTTCTGTTTTAACAACAGAAACAAAAGACTTACCGTTAGCTTTTTTCTTGAATTGTACTGTTCCGTTAACTAAAGAGAATAAAGTATGATCTTTTCCCATTCCTACATTAACGCCTGGATTATGAACAGTTCCTCTTTGACGAACTATAATATTGCCGGCAATTGCATTTTGACCACCGTATATTTTTACGCCTAAACGTTTACTTTCGGATTCACGACCGTTTTGTGAACTACCGACACCTTTTTTATGTGCCATACGTATTTGTTTTTATTCGTTAATACTCCGTTAATTAAATGTTGATATCATCAATTTTAATGGATGTCAAATATTGACGGTGTCCATTCATTTTTTGATATCCTTTTCTTCTTTTCTTTTTGAAGATCAGAACTTTTTCTCCTTTTAGATGTTGTAAAACGGTAGCGGAAACACTTGCACCTGTTACGGTTGGAGCGCCCACTTTGATAGAACCGTCATTATCCACAAGCATCACATGGTCCAAATTAATTTGGGAACCCTCTTCAGCATTTAGGCGATGAACAAAGATTTTTTGATCTTTTTCAATCTTAAATTGTTGCCCTGCTATCTCTACAATTGCGTACATGTTAATAATTGATTTAATTGATACTATATTTTTGGGTCGGCAAAAGTATATAAAATTATTAATTGTTCGGAAAAAAAATAAAAAAAATATAATTTTTTGTTAACTTTTTCGTTATAATTTCGTCATATATATACTAACATTACAACAATGAAGTGTTGATGATGATTAATAACCTAATAACTAACTAATTATAAGAATTTGTAAAATTTCTATTTTTTATGAGACAACTAGTAATTTCCAAATCAATCACCAACAGAGATGGTGCATCTCTGGATAGATATCTGGCAGATATCGGAAAAGAGGGGCTAATTTCTGCAGAACAAGAGGTTGAATTGGCAAGAAAAATTAAAATGGGTGACCTCGAAGCTCTTGAAAAGTTGACCAAAACCAACTTAAGATTTGTAGTTTCTGTCGCAAAACAATACCAAAACCAAGGTATCGGCCTTCAGGATTTAATTAATGAAGGGAATTTAGGTTTGATGAAAGCCGCTACCCGATTTGATGAAACGAGAGGGTTTAAATTTATCTCTTTTGCTGTTTGGTGGATTCGTCAAGCTATTCATCAGGCTATCGCCGATCAGGCGCGTATTGTTCGTTTACCTCAAAATCAAGTGGGTAGTATCAATAAACTTAAAAAAGAGATCGCTAAACTGGAGCAAACGCTTCAAAGACAACCTACTGTTGAAGAGATTTCTCAGTTCGTAGATCTTCCTGAATATAAAGTGGCTGAACTTTTAAAGATGAACTCCCACACTCAATCAATGGATGCCGCCATTTCTCCTGAAGAGGATACTGCATTCATTGATACATTTGTTCCGGATACCGACGAAAGAACGGATAGTAATCTTATGCAGGAATCTTTGAATAAAGAGGTTGAACAAGTACTTTCTATCCTTCCTGAAAACGAAAGAGCTGTTTTGAAACTTTACTACGGAATCAACACAACCCATGAGTATACTCTTGATGAAATTGGGGATCGTCTCGATTTAAGTCGTGAACGCGTTCGCCAAATTAAAGAAAGAGCTCTTAAAACTTTACGCCAAAAAGCAAGAAATAACCATTTCTCCTTATAATGGTTCGCAAAGTTCTTATTGTAGATAAAGCAGATCCTGTCCTTACCGAATTACTCGAAGGGGCAGGATTTTCTTGTTCAACCATATTAAATATTACTGCACAACAATATATTGATCTTCCAGATGAGTATATCGGTTTAGTTATTCGAAGTAAATTTAGTGTTGATCAACATGTAATCGCTTCCAAGCCAGGGTTAAAGTTTATTGCCCGTTTAGGTGCAGGTATGGAACACATTGACACTACTTTTGCATCTCAACAAGAAATTGTTTGTATCAGTACTCCTGAAGGGAATGCCCCTGCTGTTGCTCAACATGCATTGGCGCTTCTTTTAAATAACTTAAGACATATAACTGAAGCCAACCAAGAAGTGAGAGAAGGTTTATGGCTTAGAGAAAAAAACAAAGGTAGAGAGATTGGCTCATTAACTATTGGCATTATTGGTTTTGGAAATACAGGAAAAGCATTTGTTGATGTTTTAAGTCCGTTTAATCCAAAGATTCTTGTTTATGATAAATATAAAAATGATATAATATATAATAATGTACAAGAAATTTCTTTAGAGTATCTACTGGAACAAAGCGATGTCATTTCTATACATATTAATTATATCCGCGACAATCACTTTTTTTTCAATAAAAATATCTTTGAAAAAATGAGAAAAGGAACCCTTTTGATTAACACGTCAAGAGGTGCTGTATTGAATACGTTTGATCTATTAAATGCTATTGATGAAGGAATAATCGCTCATGCTTGTTTAGATGTATTAGAATATGAAAATGTGAATTTACAAATTCCACCCAAAGCAGAATGGGATCAAACATTGATGCATTTAACTGAAAATGTAAATGTTACATTAACACCTCATATTGCCGGACAAACTCCGGAATCTGAAAAAAGACATGCTCTTATTGCCTTCCGGAAAATTATTGAAACGATGAACGTTCGACGTTGAACGTTCGATGTAAAATGTTCGACGTTGAACGTTCGAGGTTAAAAGTTCGACGTTAAATGTTAAATGTTAAATGTTAAATTATAAAATATGCCAAATCATTTACGAAATATAGCGGAAAATTACTATCAACAAAAGTGTTCAGATGTTGAAAAAATACCTCAATCAGGCTCGGCCAGAGCATATCATCGTTTTTATTTTGATGGAAAACCATCCTTAATTGGCGTAATCAATGCCGATATTAAGGAGAATGAAGCATTTTTTAGTTTTACAGATACTTTTTTAAAACAAGGGATTCATGTTCCTGAAATATTGTGGATTGATCCATCCCGAAAATATTATTTACTTCAGGATTTGGGTAATGAAACCCTCTTTTCACTTATGAATCAAAATCGAAAAGGGAGTTCAGTAGGGGAAAAAACTCTAAATTATTATAAAAACGTGTTACAAGAATTGCCGCTAATTCAGATAGCTGGTCAAAAAGGGATCGATTTTTCGGTTTGTTATCCGCGAGATGCTTTTGATCAACAATCGATGTTGTGGGATTTAAACTATTTTAAATATTACTTTTTAAAATTGGCTCATATTCCGTTTGATGAACAACTTCTGGAAAACGACTTTCAATCCTTTATTCATTATTTATCTCAGGCAGACTCTCATTATTTTATGTTTCGTGATTTTCAATCCAGAAATATCATGATCTATGATGAAAAACCTTATTTTATTGATTATCAAGGTGGAAGAAAAGGTGCTTTGCAATATGATCTGGCATCATTACTCTATGATGGAAAAGCCAATCTACCACAAGAGGTTAGAGATCAATTATATGAATACTATTTAGATCAGATGGGTGAGCGAATTGATTTGGATCGGGAACAATTTGCACAATATTATCAGGGATTTGTGCTGATTCGGATCATGCAGGCGATGGGAGCCTATGGCTATCGGGGGTATTACGAAAAGAAAACTCTGTTTTTACAAAGTATCCCTTATGCAGTAAAGAATATTGCGCAAATTTTACAAAATCTTAAACTTCCGATTGAAATACCGACACTACTTGCTGTTTTGGAAAGGATAACACAAACTGATTTTGAGATTAGTAGCCCATTTCCGGATGATCAGTTGACAATTTCTATCAGAAGTTTTTCTTATAAAAAAGGGATTCCTGAAGATCCGAGTGAGAATGGTGGCGGTTTTGTTTTTGACTGCAGAGCACTTCCCAATCCTGGCCGTTTTGCTGAATATAAATCACTTACAGGTAGAGATTTGGAAGTTCAATCCTATTTGGAACAATATGAAGAAGTTGATCAATTTAAGCAACATATATTTCAGATTATTCAATTATCGATTGACAACTATTTAGAAAGAAAATTTAATCATTTAATGGTAAACTTTGGATGTACCGGCGGACAACACCGGTCGATCTATTTTGCTGATTCTTTAGCTAAAAAGATAAAGGAGCGTTATCCGCAAATTAATATTATCGTTAAACATACTCAATTTCCTGAATTATGACTTCAATCCAGAATACCAAAAAAGAGAAAAGGTATCAAAGAGTTTTGGAACAATTAGAAACTCTTTTAACTAAAACGGATCAACCTATACCCCGAATGGCTACGATTGCAGCATTATTGCATCACAAAATGGACCATTTTTTCTGGACCGGATTTTATCTGTTTGTTGATGGAGAATTGATGGTTGGACCCTATCAAGGTGCCGTAGCGTGTCAAATACTGAAAAAAAACACCGGTGTTTGTTGGAGTGCCATCCTGAAAAAAGAGCCTGAAATTGTTCCTGATGTTCATCAATTTCCGGGACATATTGCTTGTGATTCCCGTTCTAACTCTGAAATTGTAGTACCTCTTTATGATCGAAATGGCACGATAGTAGGTTGTTTAGACATTGACAGTCAGAGATTTGATAATTTTGATGTATTAGATGCTATCTATTTATCCAAGATATCTAATTTAGTTTTTCAATATCATTTAGCAGATTAAAATAGTCATTTTGAATTCATGATTTAGGTTTTAAAATGAGATACAAAACACAAATCTTTTTTGTATCTTTGCTCCGTTGAGTTAAAAACTTAATTTATTAATAAATAACTATTTATGAAAAAGCAGCTTATTATAAACACAATTAAATTATCGCTGTTTTTATTTGTTTTACTCACTATACTTTCTTGTAAATCTAAAAAAACCCCAGAACCATCATCAAACAGTGAAACGGTAGAGTATCCGGTATCTTTAATTCCCTCATTAATTGAAACAAATCTGACAGATAATGTCACATTATATCCTGTTTCAGATGATTTTATTCGTGATTTTTTGAATATTGCGAATCAGTATCAGGGTCAAAAAGTGCAGATTAAGAACACATTACCGCGAGAATGGGGTGTTGTCATGATAGAAAGGTTACCGGAAGGACGTGAGATTTATCTGTTACAATCTAAAAGTCGGGAATGGGTCTATTTAGTGATCACCTCCGGTTATGGAACTCAAAGAATTTTGGATATTTTACCTGTAGCCGTTAATTTAGCTTTACAGAATCAAGATATTTTAGAAACAGAAGTATGGAAAACCACCCGCAAAGAAGATGGTTCTTATGCTATTGAGAAAACTTACAACTGGGTTCGTTCAGTGGCATCTGCAACCAAACAGGATGTAGAAACAAATCCTGATGCATATACCAAATCCAATGTGGTTAATGAGATGTACACAATCAACAATATGAGTCGTTTTGAATTTATACAAAGCGATAATATTCCGGATTATAATGCAGTTATTTTCTATTATTTACCGGGACACAAACCTTTGGCCTGGGATGAAACTATTCCTATTCTTCAAAGTTTTTGTGAAGACAATGAGATTATTTTTGATGAATTATATGAGAACCTAGACAGGGTCGTCATAAGAGATTATAAACTCAATGATCTTACAGAAGTGAATTTAGTTCCAGCAATTGGAAATGCCACTTGTGGAATGGTATTATTGAAGAAAGATTTAGAACCTAAAAATGTAAGTTTTGCCAGTTTAGATCGTATGAGAATTGAGATCAAAAGATATTTTAAAATAATTTCACAATAAATACGTTATATCAACCCAAAAATTAAACATTATACAATGAAAGATACTATTGCAATGAACTTAAATCCATTGGTCCAGTACTTGAAAAAGAGTCCAAAAGATTTCACAAAATCTGATATTTTAAAATTCATCGAAGAGAAAGAGATCAAAATGGTCAATTTCAGATATGTTGCCGGTGATGGCAGGATGAAAACTCTAAATTTTGTAGTAACGCATAAAAGTTATATTGAACAGGTTTTATCTGCTGGTGAGCGTGTAGATGGATCCAATATTTTTCCTGCATTTATGCATGCCGGATCGAGTGATTTATATGTTGTTCCCCGTTTCAGTACTGCATTTATGGATCCTTTCTGTGAAATACCAACGTTATGTTTCTTATGTTCCTATTTTAACAAAGATGGGAAACCTATGGAAAATTCACCAGAATTTATCCTAAGAAAAGCATTAAAATCATTCCATCATGCTACCGGGATGGATTTTTGTGCCATGGGAGAGTTAGAATTTTATGTGATTGGAGATAATGATAATTGTTTTCCAACCCCTAATCAAAAAGGGTATCATGAATCGATGCCGTTTACCAAATTTGAACATTTCAGAACAGAATGCATGTTATTGATTGCCAAATGTGGCGGACAAATTAAATATGGACACTCTGAAGTGGGTAATTTTACTTTAGGAGATAAGATTTATGAACAAAACGAAATCGAGTTTCTGGTTACGGATGCAATGGATGCTGCTGATCAATTGGTAATTGCAAAATGGATTATCAGAAATGTAGCTTATCAATATGGTTTTGATGTAACCTTTGCTCCAAAAATAACGGAAGGGAAAGCAGGCAGTGGTTTGCATATCCATACTCAAATTGTAAAAGATGGTGTAAATCAAATGGTTGATAAAGGAAAATTAAATTCAATTGCTAAAACAGCCATTGCAGGTTACATGACTTGTGCTTCCTCACTGACTGCTTTTGGAAATACCAACCCAACCTCCTATTTTAGATTGGTACCTCATCAGGAAGCTCCAACTTCCATTTGTTGGGGAGACAGAAACCGTTCCGTTTTAGTAAGAGTTCCACTTGGTTGGACTCATACTACAGATATGATTGCAGAAATCAATCCTAATGAGAAACCTGTAAATGAGGATCTTTCTCAAAAACAAACCGTTGAATTCAGATGTCCGGATGGATCAGCAGATATTTACTTGTTGATTGCAGGGTTAACTGTAGCAGCAAGACACGGATTTGAGATGGAGGATGCACTAAAATTTGCAACCAAAACGTATGTGGATGTGAATATTCACAAATCTGAAAACAAAGAAAAACTGGATACATTGGCGCAACTTCCTGCTTCTTGCTGGGAATCAGCTGATGAGTTATCACAACACCGCACCATATTTGAGAAACATGGCGTTTTTCCATCTGAGATGATTGATGATATTATTAAAGAGTTAAAATCTTTTAATGATCTAAAAATCAGAGATGAAATCAAAGCGAATCCTTCAAAAATGATGGAGTTGGTAAATCAATATTTTCATTGCGGATAGGCTGTTAAAAGGCTCTGTAGTTCAATGGATAGAACGGAAGTTTCCTAAACTTTAAATTCGGGTTCGATTCCCGGCGGAGCTACATTTTTTTGCCGTTTGTAATAAAGATTACTTTGCTATACTTAAAAAAGTTGTACTTTTGTGGAAATAAATGTAAATTTTTATCTTCATGAAAAACGACCATAATATTGAGCATACTTTTGATATAGATAGAGAAAAACTCTATGCTTTAGTAGAAGGTGCTGAACCCACAAAAAATGAATTAGAAACTATTCTAAATAAAGCTAAACAATTGAAAGGGCTTAATTTAGAGGAAGTTGCAGCATTGTTAAGAATAAAAAACCATGATGAAATCTATCAAATCATGGATGTTGCTAAATATGTTAAAGAGGAAATTTATGGCAAAAGACTCGTGATTTTTGCTCCACTCTATACCGGGAATGTTTGTGTAAATAATTGTACATATTGTGCATTTAGAAGAGCCAATAAAAACTTAACCCGTAAAATTTTAAATTTTGATGAAATTGAAGCTGAAACTAAAATTTTGCTGAAAGATGGACACAAAAGATTATTACTAATCTGTGGCGAATCACCTCGAAATAATGTGGATTATGTAGTGGAAGCTATAAGAAGAGTGTACTCAGTTCAGCTAGGAAAAGATAATATTAGACGGATCAATGTAGAGTTAGCTCCCATGTCTGTTGAAGACTTTAAGAAACTTCATGATGAAAAAATCGGAACTTATGTTTGCTTTCAAGAGACTTATGATTCTGAATTGTACAAAGAGTATCATCCCGAAGACACCCCAAAGAGTGACTACTTATATCGATTAAATGTAATGCATCGTGCTATGGAAGGTGGAGTTGTAGATGTAGGATTGGGTGTTTTGTTTGGCTTGGCAGATTATAGATTTGAAATACTAGCTTTGATGGAACATGCGAATGATTTAGAGAAAAAGTTTGGTTGTGGTCCACATACGATCAGTTTTCCACGAATTGAACCTGCAGAAGGTGCTCCACTTCCTGAAAATATACCCCACAAAGTGAGTGATGATGATTTCAAAAAAATTATTGCCATTATTCGGATTGCATTGCCTTACACCGGTATCATCTTAAGTACTCGTGAAAGTGATGAATTAAGAACAGAATTGTTTAATTATGGTATCAGTCAGATATCTGCCGGCTCCAGAACCAATCCCGGAGCATACAGTCATGTAGCAGATAAATCGGGTAGCCAATTTGCATTGGGAGACCATCGCTCCTTAGAAGAGGTGATTTCAGGAATGATTGATAGTGGTTATGTTCCCTCATTCTGTACAGGATGTTATCGTCATGGTCGAGTTGGTGCTGACTTTATGGATTTAGCAAAGCCGGGCTTAATCAAACAATATTGTTTACCTAACGCATTGTTCTCATTTAAAGAGTATTTGTATGACTTTGCCGGTCCTGAAACCCGTGAAAAAGGACTAGCTCTAATCAAAAGAATGGTAGAAGAGATCCCTTCATCTAAAAGAAAAGAAACAGTTATAGATGAGTTAGAAAATATTGAAACAGGAAAAAGGGACTGTTATTTTTAATACAATTCTTCGTAATTCATTTTTGATTTTTCCGGAATTCTAAAAGTGTATTGTTTTCCTTTAATTAGTAAAGTTTTACTTCTTAACCAAGGGTTTAATTCTTTGAGTTCCCGATATAGAATATTGTTTGCTCTTGCAAAATCAGCCAAACTATTGATTGTCGTATCAATTGTAATTTCTTTATACGGAATAGGTTTGTAGTAATCAGATACTTTAAAATTTACCCCATATTTTGCAGGGTTTTCAAACATTAATTTATATGAGATTATTCTGTTGAGATATCTGGATGTTTCAGAATTCAAATAGAGATCCCAGTAGTTTTGAACTGATTGATCACTGATAGCTTTTTGTAATCCGTTTTCACCCATATTGTAGGCTGCTGCAGCTAAAGACCATGATCCGAATTTCTCTTTTAAACTTTTTAAATAGGTGCATGCTGCTCTTGTTGATTTTTCAATGTGATATCTTTCATCAATCTGATCAGTAATCTCTAATCCATAACTTTTACCGGTAGCAGCTATAAATTGCCAGAAACCTTCTGCCTGAGAAGGAGATACAACATTTTCCAATCCACTTTCTGCAACGCATAAATATTTTAAATCTTCAGGAACACCTTCCTCTTGTAATATTTTTTCAATTTCAGGGAAAAATCGTGATGATCTTTTAAAAACCTGAACCGTTCTGGAATGTTGATAGCAATGGATAATAAGTTCCTTTTCCAGACCTTCCCTAACATAATAGAGATTAATAGGAACCTGCTCTCCACAAAAAGTAACTGATTTGGGTATTGATGGTGAAGCCAGCACATTTTTATAAAAATCAACATCTTCTGTTGTTGTTACCAGTTTCTCTTCTTTGGCTGTTTTACTGATTCCATAAAAAGCTAAACCTGATCCAATGATAATAACAAACAGGAATATACCGATCCAATATTTTTTCATAGCACAACTATTTTAAATTTTTAATATGATAGTTTTCTATCATTTTCCATAAATGAACGCGATCTTTGCTCCTAACATTGTGTTCATGATTAGGATAAACAAAATAATCCATCACAATACCATCTTTTATTGCCTGATTGATCAATTTAAGCGAATGTTGCCAAAGGACTGTGTTGTCTTGCGCTCCTTGAAATACCAATAAATTGGCTTTAATATTTTTAACTTTTGGAAGAATCGATGCTGCCTCATAACCGTCTGGATTTTCTGCCGGTGTATCCATGTAACGTTCTCCATACATAATTTCATACCACCGCCAGTCAATAACAGGACCACCACAGGTTGCAGTGTTAAATTGATCAGGATAATTAGTTATCAATGACATAATCATAAAACCACCATAGCTCCAGCCGTCAAGACTAATATTTTTAGAATCAACAAAAGGTAAAGATTTAAGATATTCAACTCCTTTCATCTGGTCTTCCATTTCCAGTTTGCCCAATTGACGATGGATACATTTTTCAAAAGCAGCGCCTCTATTGTCTGTTCCCCTATTGTCTAAAGAAAAAACAATAAATCCTTTCTGAGCCATGTATTGAAGAAACACTCCCCCTGAAAGAAATGTATTAGTTACCATTTGAGAGTGTGGTCCTCCATAAACGTACATAAAAACAGGATATTTTTTCTTTGGATCAAATTGAGGTGGATAAGTGATTCTACAATACAGATCATCCCCATTATTATTTTTTATTGTAAAAATCTTTGATTCACCCAAGTTGCTTAATTTATAGGGATTTTCTGCATTTAATAATGTTTTTGTTTTTCCATCTTTAAGGTTGATTAAGGAAATGGTTCTTGGAGTTTCCAAATTTGAAAAATAATCTATACAAAAAGATTTATCATCTGAAAAAATGGGATTATGAGTACCTTCATTTATAGCTATGGGTTTAATTTTTTTACTTTTTAGGCTAATTGAATAAATATAATTACCAATAGGTGAAGGGTTTGTAGAAGCAAAGTAAAGATTCTCCTCTTTAGAATCCATACCATACAATTCCGTAACTTGCCAGGACCCTTTAGTTAACTGTGTAACTAATTTTCCTTCATAGGTATAAAGATAGAGATGATTCCAACCATCCCGATCACTTTGCCACACAAAAAACGGAAATTGAGTCAAAAAATGAGGACGTGTCCTGGGTTCTATGTATCTACTATCTTTCTCTTCTATCAAAATTTTATCTTTCTGTCCGGTTTTAACGTCATAACGAATCAACAAAGCGGTATTTTGAGCACGATTCAGATGAGTAATAAAAAGATGTTTTTCGTCAGGAGAAAAAGTAACATTTGTCAAAAATTCACCATCAGCAATATCAGTCTGAATATAATGAAACACTGTTTTACCGGAAGAAATAGAAGCTTGCACATCAAAAATACCCACTTTAACCTGGTGACTTTTTTTGCCGGCCATAGGATATTTAATAGGCTTTTCAACAGCTAATGAACCGGTAACATCCACTAATGGATAATCATCAACCATACTTTCATCCATCCGATAAAAAGCAATATAGTTTCCTTTTGGAGAAATATACTGACCTTCATCAATACCCCATTCACTGCGGTGAACCGATTTACCAAATACAATATTTTGTCCGGTATCAGGACAAAGTAGCATATTTGCATATTGATTTTTTTCACTTTTAACAAAAATATGGCCCTCTTCTTCAACAACAAAAAGTTTGTACTTAAGAGATTGATCGATCACATTTTCAGGGAGAGGATTTCCGCTAAGAACACCAGCAAAAGAAAGAGAGATAATCTCATTTGTAGCGGGTAAATAAAGAAGATCCTTATTAATCCAAGAAAAGTAAGGGATTTTCTTAAGAGGTTTCCCGTTTATCTTATTATTAATTTGATGCAGAGAGATTCTTTCTTTAATTTTTTCTGAAGGAGCATCAATACAAAAGATAGTATCATTTTTAGTATAAGAATATTGATTTGTTTCGGGTCTCCAGGATAGATTTTGGAGGTCCTCCATACGATATTTTCCATTAAAAACGCCTTCTAAATCAATAGTTTGTGCATTCAGACATTCAAAGAGCAGACCAAAAGCAATAATTAAAAAAAAGTTTAATTTTTTCATAGTAGTAAAATATAGTGCGAAAATAATAAAAAAAAGTACGCGCTAAAATATGATAAGTAATGAAAGTGAATAAATATAAATTTGGAGATGGAATTAAGGGTATTACGGTGAAATGAGGGGATCTTTGACCTACGAAGCTCTAAATAGAGTATTCTATTAAATGGTTGATAAAATTTATTGCAATTAGTTTATTTGTAGCAATCTGAAAAAATTTGTGATTTTGCTTCGACCCTTCAACAATCTTTTATCAGAATAGCCAATTGAGGACCCCCAATTTCAAATCCAATCACCCATTTGGAAATCCAAAATC
>JAGDMF010000037.1 GCA_017860455.1 Bacteroidota bacterium | reverse complement strand
AAAAGGTAAAAAGTAAAAGGTAATAATAAAAGTTTTTAGTTGTTATTTTTTGTTCTGATTTATCTAGTATAGCTACGAAATATTCTATTCTATTAAATGAATGTTAGTGTAGATATGCAAATTTAAAAATTTTTGGAACTATTTACAATTCATTTAATTACAAAATTTTTCACCAATCATTTATTAGATTAGTTTACAATTGCTCCGTCGGATAAATCACCCCTATTTTCGAACAATCGAGCATTCGAACAATCAAGCATTCGACCCCTCGACCATTCCGATAATCCATCCCGCAGTTTTTAAAAAAATGCTACTTTTGTGCCAAAATAAATATTATGACCGTCGAATTTCAAATCTCTAAAAAGGATTATCTTTTATCCAATAAACAACTCTTCTTCAAATCAATCAAAAAAATAATCATTTTTATCCTTATTATAACATTTATCTTAAAATTAGCTACATTTAACTCTCAAATCGATTGGAAATCTGAATTGATATCCCTATCTCGTTTTTTAATAATCTCTTCCCTCGTCTATGTGATTCTTTTCTTTCTTTATTTTCAATATCATAACTTTAAACTACTTAAACACCTGGTTTTATACCCCGACCTCTTATCCCGAAAAATAATTACTTTTGAAAATGATGAAATAGAAATCAAAACAGATAAAAATGAAAAAAAATTGAGCTGGTATGCCATTTCCCATTTTTATTCCCTCAAAGATTTTATTGTTTTAACTCTTTTTAATGGAAATAGTATCGTAATCCCAAAGAATTGTTTAGTTGACTCTTTTGAAATTTCAAAACTTATTGGAATTATTGATACCAATCTTAATATTGTAAGACAAAAAAAAGGGATCAATAAAAAAATGTTTTTTGATAAAAGAAGTAAAAATGTATTCATTATTGGTGGTTTGATTATTCTAATTACTTATCTTGGAGTATGGATCAACCAAAAACCTGAAAAAATATTCAAAAAAACAAATATCATTCGGGTTCAGAATAATTTGAATCAAATCGTTAAGGAGATTGAATACTATAAACTGAAAATGGGTGTGTATCCCGATTCATTAACACAACACGACTTTAAATATTCTACCAATCTTGCTTTTAGAGATATTGCCCCTATCAATAAAAAAATACTTCAATTGTACCAATATAGAAAAATTGATCAGTTTTATACGCTTTACTCTGTTGGCCCAGATGGAATTGATAAAACCAATGATGATATTTTCCCTATTGTTAAAATTGATTCTATCTCTTCAATCGGCTGGTGTAAACCTTATTAAATGTCCTTTTTTTAACTGATTAAATATTCCGGATCCTCTATTTGCTGAATCTCCTGAATCGATAAAGGTAATTTCTGAATTATTTGTTCTTTTTAACGCCATTTTAGTTAAGTTTTTCATAGCACACTGATGACACAGATTGAACTGATTTACACAGATTTTTTAATGGTTGAAAGGTTAAAGGGTTGAAAGGTTTAATTGTATTTCAATTTGAAACTTTAAACAGCGAAGCGTTCAACCTTTCAACAAAAAACAAATGCCACTAATTCACGAATTAAAAAACGAATTTTTAAAAAAATTACCATTTTTGCTTATTATCACATTAGCATATTTCTAATCTGTGGTAATCTGTTTAATCAGCGTCATCAGTGTGCTATTTTATTTCTGGCTTGTCCAGATTAGGTATTGGGTTTTGGGTTTTGGGTTTTGGGTTTTGGGTATTGGGTATTGGGTTTTGGGTTTTAATTTTATTCGCCTTTCCCCTTTCGCCCTTTGCCTTTTTGCCCTTCGCCTTTTTACCCTTTGCCTTTTTTAATCATTTGTTTAAATTTAATGAATAAAACATTTGTTTTATTCAAATATTTAATATATTTTTGCAGCGTCATTAATAACAAAAATATGTCCAAGAAAATTGAAATATCTGAAAAAGACCCTTCTACGGAGGAAAAAATCAAGGAAGCAGCCAGAAAAGTGTTCCAGAAAAAAGGATATGCCGGTACCCGAACCCGCGATATTGCGGATGAAGCCGGCGTTAACCTGGCCCTTTTGAACTACTATTTCAGAAGCAAAGAGAAACTTTTTGACCTTATCATGGGGGAAACGATGCTCCTTTTCTTCCAATCTTTAAAAGCTCTTATCAACAATGAAAACACCTCTCTTCAGGAAAAAATGCAGGATTTTACAAATCAATACATTGATCTTCTGATCTCTCAGCCTCAACTCCCCATCTTTATCCTGAATGAGATCCAAATGAACCCTAAAGGTTTGAGTGAAAGGATGTGCCTCCATCAAGTGGTTATCGGATCCTATATTTTAAAACAATTTAGAGAAGATTTAGGAAATAATGATATCCCCGATTCAGCTCTCATTCAAATGATTGTTAATATTATCGGTATGCTTGTTTTCCCTTTCATCGGAAAACCCTTACTAAAAGAGATTTTTAACCTTACTGATGAACAATTTCAAGCAATGATGTATGATCGTAAAAAGCTGGTTCCTCTCTGGATTGAATCTATGTTTTCCAATCCTATAAATCCTTCCTACTTTACTTTGATTCAAAATATTAAATTATGAAATATCAATTATTACATGTTAAAAGGTTTTTGATTTTACTTAGTGTAACAACTATTTTAAATCCCTTATTGGCCCAAAAACCTCAACAATTGTCGCTCGATTCCTGCTACAAATATGCAGAACAGAACTACCCTTTGGTGAAACAAAAAGGATTGATCGAGAAAACTACCCAATATACCCTTTCCAATATTTCTAAAGGGTATTTTCCTCAATTAAGTATTGGCGGACAAGCGACCTATCAATCGGATGTTACCCAAATTCAGCTGAACGGAACCCTCCCACCCCAGTTGAATATTGAATTTCCTTCTATTGATAAAGATCAATACAAAATTTACGGGGAAGTTGTGCAACCTCTTACTGATTTGGCAACAGTAAGAACTTCACAAAAGATGACTCAGGCTTCCGGCGTTTTGGAGGAACAAAAAATTGAAGTGGAATTGTACAAAATCAAAGAAAGAATCAATCAGCTTTTTTTGGGAATCCAATTATTGAATGAACAACTCGTGCTGAATGATCTGTTGCAAAAAGATATTCAGACCGGAATCGATAAAATGAGTACATTCGTTAAAAATGGGTTGGCTCTCCGAACCAATATTGATCAACTGGAGGCTGAATTATGGAAAACCAAACAGTACCGACTCGAAATCGAAACCGCCCGTAAAGTGTACCTTCAACTCTTATCTGAATTTATTGGAATCCCTTTACAAGATTCTATTGAATTGGTTTATAATAACTTTGAATCCGGATGGAGTGCCGGAAGCTCTCAGAATTGTCAAAGACCAGAACTTTTGGTTTTTGATTATCAGAAAAATGTGATTCAATACCAAAACCAATTCCTGAATATCAAATCGATCCCACGCGTTTCATTGTTTTTACAATCAGGATACGGAAAACCGGCTCTAAACATGCTGAATCCCAATTTTGACTTTTACTACATAGGTGGCGTTCGGTTACAATGGAATTTATCTACTTTTTATAGCATCTCTAAAGAAAAGAAACTAGTTCAACTCCAAAAAAATAGTGTGGATGTGCAGAAAGAACTTTTCTTATTCAACAATAATATGCAATTGATTCAACAACAAAATGAGATTGAAAAATATCAAAAAATGTTGGAAAACGATCAGAAAATCATAACCTTGAGAGAAAAAATCAAAAAGAATGCGCAAATTCAACTTACTGAAGGTACCATTACAGCTAATGATTACCTTATCTTTATTAATGCGGAAGAGAAAGCAAAACAAGATTATTTATTACATAAAATGCAAATGACCATTGCCATATATCAATATCAATCAACAATCGGAAAATAATAAAAAACATGAAACTAATAAAATTAAGTTTAGGATTAATCATATTGGTGTTATTCGCTACATCATGTAAAGAGGAACGAACATTTGACGCTACAGGTTCATTTGAGGCGGATGAATATATCATATCTGCTGAAGGGATCGGAACCATCAAAATGTTAAATATTGAGGAAGGGAAAACACTTCTGGCGAACGAAGTGATTGGATATATCGACACCTTTCAACTCCATTTAAAAAGGGAACAAATTGATGCTCAAATTAAGGCAGTATTGAGTCGCAAACCTAATATTGCCGTGCAAATCGCTTCTTTGGAGGAACAAATTAACAGTGTTCAGAAAGAACGTATCAGATTTACCAATTTGGTTCAAAATGATGCCGCAACCCAAAAACAACTAGATGATATTGAATCTCAATATAAAGTGTTGAAGAAACAATTGGATGCCCTCTACTCCAATTTGGAAATAAACGCTGATGGATTAACCAATGAGAGTATTCCATTGAGGATTCAAAATGAACAAATTGAGGATCAAATCCAGAAGTGTATCATCAGAAATCCAATGAACGGAACAGTTTTATCTCAATACGCTAAAGTAAATGAAGCTACAGCAACCGGCAAGCCATTGTATAAAATGGCAGATCTATCCACCATTATTTTAAGGGTTTACATCTCCGGCGAGCAACTCTCTAAAATTAAATTGAATCAAAAAGTAAAAGTGTTTACAGATGCAGGTGACGGAAAGTTCAAAGAAACAGAAGGAATCATCACCTGGATTAGCGACAAATCAGAGTTTACGCCTAAAACCATTCAAACCAAAAATGAAAGGGCAAACCTTGTTTATGCAGTAAAAGTAAAAGTGATCAATGACGGAACCTATAAAATGGGGATGTATGGTGAGATTAATTTTTAGATTATGTCCGGAATTGTATTAGAAAATATTGTCAAAACCTATGAGAAAGGTACTGTGCTTGCGGTTGATCAGGTATCATTTGAAGTGCAGGAGGCTGAACTTTTCGGATTGATTGGCCCGGATGGAGCCGGGAAAACCTCTCTGTTTCGTATTTTGACCACTCTTTTGCTGGCTGATAGCGGGAATGCAACAGTTCATGGGTATGATGTAGTGAAAGATTATAAAAAGATCCGGAACGAAGTGGGCTATATGCCCGGAAAGTTCTCTTTGTACCAGGATTTGTCGGTGGAAGAAAATTTGCATTTTTTTGCAACCGTTTTCAATACCACCATTGCTCAAAATTACGATTTGATTAAAGATATTTATGTGCAGATTGAACCTTTCAAATCCAGAAAAGCAGGAAAACTCTCCGGAGGAATGAAACAAAAACTGGCTCTTTGTTGTGCTCTGATTCACCGTCCAACAGTTCTTTTCCTGGATGAACCCACTACCGGTGTGGATGCCGTGTCCCGTAAAGAGTTCTGGGAGATGCTTCAACGATTAAAAGCGCAGGGAATCACCATCCTGGTGTCTACTCCTTACATGGATGAAGCTAACCTTTGTGAAAGGATCGCCCTGATGCAGTCGGGAAAAATCCTGAGTGTTGATACGCCACAATCGATCACTTCCTCCTACGATTCCATTTTATATGCAGCTAAATCGGAGGAGATGAGCAAATTACTGCATGATTTGAGAAATCATCCCTCTGTTCAAAGTTGTTTCTCTTTTGGTGATACGCTCCATTTTACTTTAAAAACGGATCTTCTGGATCTGCAAGATGTTATGACATTCCTAAAACATCATAAATCGCTTGAAATCACCCAAATTGCTCCATCTATCGAAGATTGTTTTATCAAATTAATGAAGTCATGAAAGAGGAGATTGTAATAGAAACGAACGGGTTAACCAAAAAATTCGGTAGCTTTACTGCCGTTGATCAGATCACTTTTCAGGTTACCAAAGGGGAGATTTTTGGATTTCTTGGGGCTAATGGTGCCGGAAAAACCACTGCCATGAAAATGTTGTGCGGATTATTGGAACCAACATCCGGAAAAGCTACCATTGCGGGCTTTGATATTTATCGAAAAACGGAACAAATCAAAAAAAAGATCGGCTACATGAGTCAGAAGTTTTCATTGTATGAGGACTTGACTGTAATCGAAAATATCCGTTTCTTTGGTGGAATCTACGGTCTTTCGGGAAAACAGATCAAAGAGCGAAGCCGGGTGATCATCTCTAAACTGAATCTGGAGGAGTCTCAACACAAACTGGTGGGGTCACTCCCATTGGGATGGAAACAGAAACTCTCCTTTTCCGTTGCGATTCTTCACGAACCTACCATCGTTTTTCTGGATGAACCAACCGGCGGAGTGGATCCTGTTACCCGCAGACAATTCTGGGATCTGATTTATGATGCTTCTGATCAGGGAATTACCATTTTCGTTACGACTCACTATATGGATGAAGCGGAGTATTGTAATCGCGTTTCCATAATGGTGGACGGCGCCATTAAAGCACTGGATACACCCAAAAATCTGAAAAGAACGTACGGAGCATCTTCTATGGATGATCTTTTTTATCAATTAGCCAGAGGGGCACAAAGAACAAGCGATTAAATCATGAAACAATTATTAGCATTTATTAAAAAAGAGTTTTATCATGTTTTCCGCGATTGGAAAACATTGTTACTGCTTTTCGGATTACCGATCGCACAGATTGTCTTATTTGGATTTGCCCTTTCCAACGAGGTGAAAAATACCAAAATTGTAGTGTGCGACTTTGCCAAAGATGCAGGTAGTCAAAGAATTATTCAGATGCTTGAAATAAGCAATAACTTTGAAATCGAAAAAGCGGTCTTGAATGAGAATGAGATTGAAGAAACCTTTAAAGAGGGGAAAATCAAACTGGCGGTCATGATTCCGGAACATTTTTCAGAAGATTTGTCCCATTTGAACAAAGCACAAATCAGAATCATTGCTGATGCTTCTGATCCCAATCTGGCTACCACTTTGACCAATTATGTGACTTCCATCATTATGGGATACCAAAAGGAACTCTTAGGTACATTCTCTATTCCATTGCAAATCAATCCGGAAATCAGGATGTTATACAATCCTGAATTGAAAGGAGCAACCAACTTTGTTCCCGGAGTAATGGCGTTAGTGTTGCTTTTAGTTTGTGTTTTAATGACTTCCGTCTCCATTGTGAAAGAGAAAGAGATGGGAACCATGGAGGTGCTGCTGGTTTCACCACTCCACCCTTTTAGAGTGATTATTGCCAAAGCACTCCCCTATTTAGCGCTCTCCATCATCAACCTTTCGGTGATCATTTTGCTGAGTGTCACACTATTAGGATTGCAAATCAACGGCAGCCTGCTACTCCTTTTCGCAATCAGTATCCTGTTCATTTTATGTGCATTGTCAATAGGATTATTGATTTCTAATGTCACACAATCTCAACAAGTTGCGATGTTAATCTCTCTGCTAGGTATGTTATTACCCACGCTTCTACTCACCGGCTTTATGTTTCCGGTAGAGAATATGCCTGTGGTTTTGCAGTGGATCTCCAACATCGTTCCTTCTAAATGGTATTACATTATGATTAAATCGATCATGATCAAAGGGTTAGGATTCAGCGCTATCTGGAAAGAAACGTTGATTCTGTTTGGGATGACCTGTTTCTTGTTTATTATGAGCATCAAAAAATTCAAAATCAGATTAGCATGAAAACACTAAGGCACTTATTAATCAAGGAATTCAGGCAGATCTTCAGAAATAGAATGATGCTGCTGATCATTTTTGTGGCCCCGGTTTTACAATTGCTGATTTTACCTTTGGCTGCAGATTTTGAAATTAAAAACATCAACATCTCTATTGTGGATCACGATCACTCTTCCGTTTCGCGTCAACTCACTTCTAAAATAGAATTTTCTAAATATTTCAAGCTTGCAAGTGTCAGTGATTCATACCAATATGCTTTACATCAGATTGAAAAAGACAAAGCTGATCTTATCCTGGAGATTCCAAAAGGGTTTGAGGCTAATTTATATCGGGAGAACAAGCAGTCCCTTTTTCTCGCAGTTAATGCCATAAATGGCGTAAAAGCGGGTGTAGGTGGTGCTTATTTGAGCCGGATTATCGGTGATTTTAACCGGGAACTGCAAACCAAATCGGGATTTAACAGCAGGATGAATGGTATCCCAACGATTGAGATCAGCAACAGCAACTGGTTTAACCCCAATTTAGATTACCAGACTTTTATGGTTCCCGGCATTTTGGTCTTACTGGTTACGATGATCGGCGCCTACATGTGCACGTTGAATATTGTAAAGGAAAAAGAGATGGGAACGATCGAACAGATCAATGTAACACCCATCAAAAAATACCAGTTCATATTAGGCAAGCTGATCCCTTTCTGGATCATTGGGATGATCATTTTCAGCATTGGTCTCTTTGTAGTCGCTCGATTAATATATGGAATCGTTCCTGTTGGCTCGTTGTTGCTGCTTTACGGATTTTTAGGATTGTACCTCATCGCTGTGATTGGTATTGGGCTATTTATCTCCACATTAGCCAACAACCAGCAGCAGGCGATGTCATTAGCCTTCTTTTTCATGATGATCTTCATCCTGATGGGCGGTTTATTTACCACAATCGACAGCATGCCGAAATGGGCGCAATGGGTTTCCCGGTTTAATCCGGTCACCTACTTCATTGATGTCAACCGCATGGTAATCATGAAAGGGAGTGGATTTCACGACATCAAGTACCATTTTCTCTTCATGGGATGTTTTGCGATATTCATCAACTCCGTAGCGATATTTAATTATAGAAAAAGAGCATAATTTGGGCATTCCGGCAGCCGCCACCACACGGTCTCCGCCTTCAAGTCCGCAGTCGTAAGCCGTGTGACTGCATGGTCGAAAAAGGAGCTCACAAGTTCGCTCTTTTTCTCCCTGCATCACATCGGCTTACTCCTTTGCGGGCTTTCCCGGCTCCGCCCTAATGCAGTCAAATGAAAAATGAAAAATGAAAAATGAAAAATCAATAGATTCGTGCTTTAGCTCGGGGATATTGAAATGAATAATTGAGCATTCGTGCAATCGAGCACATAAACACTGTGAAACATCGATTAACATTGTGAAACACTGTGAAACTACCACAATCAAAATACTAATTTTTAAAACAATCAAATTTTTTTATTTATAATTTTTATCACAAAGAACTCAGTGGAATAAAACTCAGCGTTCCCTGTGACCTCAGCGAGGAAAATAATAAAATTTTGAATGTATTTTCAATAACAAAATTTATAAATTTGATGATCATTCATAAATGTAAAAACAAAGCCATTCGAAATATATGTTAAAATTGGCATCCAATCACCAATAGGATTATAATATTTTGTAGTTACTGGAAATATATCTGTTATTTTTGCGTGAATTAAATCACCTTTTTTATATTTTTCATTATTATTTAAACAGAAAACCTGATATAGATCGTTATTATATTCAAGAATATAATATTTAACTAAAATTCTTCGTAAATGTAAAAACCCTTTTTTAAAAACCGGTCTAATACCTTTATCAACAACTTTAAAGCAGGCATTAATAGTATCAAAAGATTCCATAAAATAAAAATATTTTGGATAATCCCCATATTCAGTTTTATAACATTTTGTAAGTGAATCAAAAATTAAATATGGAAAATAGCTTTTGCTTTTTAATGAATCATATTGATATTTGAAATTGAATTCGTTTTGATAATTTGAATAAAATAAAGTTATTGCATTAGAATCAGAATAAAGTTCCCAATTTATAAAAATAAATTTTTTAGGAAATTTCTGTTCTTCCATTTGTGCTTTTGAAGGTTGATTCTGAGCTAATAAATGTACTTGACTTATAATCAATAAAACAATAACAATAAAGAAATTATTACTTTTCATAATTTGTTAATTTTCACTTCTAATCCATTTTTCATATCTAAATATATTTAATTCATTTTTATTATTTTCAAACTTCTCATTATCTAATTAAAAACCAAATAAATCATCATTTCATTCATCCGGAATATAATACAACCCATTTAAATTGGAAGCACTTGCCGGCCTGCCTGAATAGACTTTTCTTGCTTCGATAGGAAAACCGTATGTACCAAATTCAATCTTTTTTGGATCATTTTGCAGAGGATCAACGAATAAATTCACTCCTTTAATATTGATTAGTCCATCAGGAGAGAAATGAGTTAAAGGAAGTTTATCATGAAATGTCAATTTTAGACTAGAATAACCCTTCTTGACACATACATTTGCATACGAATAACCATTTTTTTCAACCGCATAATAATAAAAGGGTATGGTATCTTTAGGAATTGAATCGAAAACAATGCCACAATAATCATTTTTTTGAAATGAATCATTTGGTAGAATAGTTTTTTGAAAAGGATTTAAATAGCTTAACAAAAACAAAAATGTAAAAAAAGATATATTCATTTTCTTAATTATTAGGATGATACCAACTAGGTCTTGAACTTTCAGTTCCATTTGGAACAGGACATGAACCTTCTCTACCATCTGGTGTTGCACAATAGTGAGTTCTAATAGGTAAAGCTCCACTTAGAAATTGGGCACGAATTCTATTCTCATTAAAGCATGCTTGATATTCGTTTTTGGAAACATCCTTTCCGGAACATTCACATTCTTTAAGACAATTTATCAGACCCCATCTAGCGTCCCAAGCATGACATAATTCATGAGCCAAAACCATTGTTAAATTAGCCCTTGGTCCATCTGTAGTGGGTAAGAAAGGTATAAAACTTGACCTAGTATTTATATTTATTTCACCACCTGCACCTTGAGTTATATCAACTCCAGCATTTATCAATGTGTTTTTTAAAAGATTATTACCTTCACTGTTAGCTCCACTTAAAGCAGTGCTATTTCCGCCTTGATTAGGTGTAAAATTTGATTCTCCACTAGTTTGTTGTATAGAATATTTATTATTTGAATTGACTAGGTCATCTATAATAATTTTTCCTAATGCACTGTTATCATATAGTTCATTTAAACAATTCAACATATCCGAAGCAAAAGTATTTGCTTCAGGAGTATACGCAGAACCATTAATCGTTAATTGTCTATCTTTATAAATGTATTCATTTCCTGCAAATTTTATAATTATCATCCTCCCATCCGGATCCACCATCATAATCGGATTATTGGCACAATAGGTATAGGGACTTAACGATGGATATTGATCACTCATTGGATCCACTGAAAGCCACACACTTAATTGGGAGTCGTAGTATCTTGCTCCAAAATAGTTGTACCCGGTTTCGGCATCTTTAATTTTGCCGGTGAAGGTAAATGGGGCATTCCAGGAAGTGCTTTGCTGGTCAATCCACGCCTCCCCGTAAGGTAAGTAATGCATGTACTGTATCGCATTGCCACTGCCATCGGTAATCCAGCTCGTACTGCCTAAATGGTCAGGATGATAGAAATATTGTTCCATGATCGCAGTATGCGCTTCAGTTAAATCATACAGATTGGATAATCCATTCTCTTTAACATCAAACATTTTATTTAAACAATCACCGAAAACCGTT
>JAGDMF010000028.1 GCA_017860455.1 Bacteroidota bacterium | reverse complement strand
TCATAGTATTTTGAGTTTAGTGAGTAACTGATAACGAGGCAAATATAATAAAAAAAATATTCCAAAATGTGAAAATCTAAAAAAATATTTTCTATTCTGTTAAAAGATTGGTTCTATTTTGATGCAAAAATCACCAGATCTAATAAAGTGTTTAAAATGAAAAAAATAACGAAAATCTCACCAATCATTTAATAGAATACCCTATTAAGAGCTCCGCCGGAAAATGAACTCTCAATAATTATATTCATTTCCTTAATAATAAATCGCCCCTCCCCTCCGTTCTCATTATAACATTTAAAAATTTCAGAGATTATGAAAATTTACCAAATCATCATCGCATTTTTTGTTCTTGTTATCTCTTCCTGTCAAAGTAACAAAGATAAAATTATTATTAATGGAAAAATTATAGGAGAGATAACGGAAACAATTTTCTACACCGCACCAGTTAACGGTTCCTTTAGCTGGAATTTTAGAGATTCAATAAAACCCGATTCCCTCGGTAATTTTCAAATTATTGTTGATTCTAAAGATCTACAATTTATTGGTTTAGCCGTTCCTGGTCAAGTGAGTGGTCTTTTGCTAATTGAACCCGGTCAAACTTATTCCGTGACTTTTGATTTGTCCAATGAAGAAAAACATTTCTTTGTAAATGATAAAAGTAAAGCTTTACAAGAATTATGTAAAAAATTTCCTGAAGTTTATACCATTGATGATTACGCACTAGTCTATGTTGATGATACCGTTGCTTCTGATATTAAAACAAAATTGTATAAGAAAAGAGATGAAGTGATTTCTGATTTTAAAAAATTATATCAGGAGAAAAAAATTTCTGAAAAAGTATTTAACTTCATTGCACTTGATAGACAAGCCTTTTATGACGCCATCCTCGGAAAAGTTATCTGGATTAAAGGAATAAGATCTATCCTATTTCAAAATAATTTATTTACTCCTGAAATAGCTGCCTTTTGGAAAGAATTATATAGAAATCCCCTTTTAAATAACCCTGATTTTAAAAGAACTATCTCTTGCTACTCTTATGCAGAAAATTATATCTATTTTAAAGAATATTTGAATGGCGTTTTTAGTCAGGAACAATGGGATCAGATTAATAAATCTAACCCTATTACCTATTATCAGAATAAAGCTAAAGAGTACTTACCTTCCGATTTACATGAACTCTATTTCGCTAATCATTTATTTGAAAAATCTTTTCAAAAAGAGTATGAAGCAGAATTGGTCCCTCTTTACAATCAATTTAAAAAATCGTTTCCTGAAAGTAAATTTTCTCCTTTTATTGAACCTTATATTTCTGAAATTGTAAAGTTTAATAACGGTGTTCAAAATAATAACAATGTTAAATTTATCGAAAAGTATCAATCGATAAACACTCTATCAGAAGTGGCACAAAAAATGGGAAAACGCATCATTTTTGTGGACGTTTGGGCAACCTGGTGCGGTCCATGTAAAGAGGAATTTGATTATAAATCTGATCTTAATAAAGTACTCCAAAAATATGATATTCCTATCGTTTATATATCAATGGATAAAGATAGTGATTCTATTAAATGGAAAAAAATGGTTTATTATTACAATTTGGAAGGGTTTAATGTAAGGGTGAATCCAGAGCTATTTAAAGAGTTGATTAAGAAATTTGATGCCAATGGGACGTATGCCATTCCCTGGTATTTTTTAATGGATAAAAATGGTAAATTTTTAATTAAAAATGCCAAAAGACCATCTGAAATTGATCAACTTGAAAAAGAAATTCTTGGATTAATAAAGAAATAACCATTTCATGGGTTAATAAACTCCTTAATAAAGTTGGCAATCACAATAGGGAACCCTAAAAAAGATAATTCCTCTTTAGATACCATCATCTGATGCGATTGAATCACAGGTTTAATCGCATCAACTTTATAAAAACGAATATCTAACTGTTGGTGGGTTAATTTATGCTTGTACCTCTTTAGTTCTGTAATCTGATTAATACTCTTTATTTGATATAAATCTAAATCATGAAGAGTTAAATCAATGTCTGGTTCATAGGTCTCAATCATTGGAAACTGATACAAATTTTTCCATATATCCTGCTGTGTTCGCTGTTCTATTAATAACTGATCGTTTTGCGCAAAAATAAAATAATGAAAATATCTGTTTTTTACCTTCACTTTATTCACTTTAACCGGCAATAAATCTACCATATTGTGATTTAAGGCATAACAGTTTTTGTCAAATGGACATTCTAAACATATTGGCGATTTAGGAGTACAATGTATGGCTCCAAATTCCATTAAAGCTTGTGTAAATTCACTGGGTGATACCTGGTGAATCATCTGATTTCCAATCTCCTGTATTTGATTTTTTGTTTTTGGAAGATTGATATCTTCCAAAATTCCATACAATCGACTTATCACTCGATACACATTGCCATCAGCGGCAAAATAGGGTTTTTCAAATGCAATAGATGCAATGGCTGCTGCTGTATAAGGTCCAATCCCTTTTAAGGAGATGATATCTTCAAATTTTTCAGGGAATTTTCCCTGATACTGATTCACAATTTGCTGTGCTGCGGTTTGTAAATTTCTGGCACGTGAGTAATACCCTAATCCTTGCCAAACCCTCATTACATCCTGATTGGGCGCAGAAGCTAATGAGACAATATCTGGAAATTCAGCAATAAATTTAAGATAATAATCCCATCCTTGTTGAACCCTTGTTTGTTGCAAGATTACTTCCGAAATCCATATTTTATATGGATCTGTTTCTCCTCGCCATGGTAAGGTTCTTTTGTGTTCTGAATACCAGGTAAGTAGTTGTTCAGGAAAGTTGGAAATGTTATTCAACTAGTTACTTTCAATAATTTTCAACAATTCATCCAATTTGGGTGTAAGGATGATTTCAGTTCTTCTATTTTTGGCACGTGCTTCAGGTGTATCAGCAGGATCAATTGGGAAAAACTCACCTCTTCCTGCTGCAGAAATTCTTTTGGGATCAATGGTTGAATCTTTAAGAATCACTTTTACAACGGCAGTAGCACGCATTACACTTAAATCCCAGTTATCTTTTACTTGTGCATTACCTTTATAGGGAACATTATCAGTATGTCCTTCTATCAACACATTGATGTCTACTTCTGTTTCCAAAACCTTCATTAATTCTTGCAATGCTTTTATTCCTTCAGGACTAACCACCCAGCTTCCAGATGCAAATAGCAGCTTTTCATCCATGGAAACATACACTTTCCCATTCTTTTCATATACTTTTAATCCTTTATCCATATATCCCTTTAGGGCATTGATCACCTTCTCTTTTAAAAGTCGCACTTCGTCATCCTTTTGTTTTAGAATTTCTTGTAAATCAGCTAATTTTGCTTCTTTTTCACGAAGTTCTCCCTCTCTTTGCACTAACTGAACCCTAATACTGTCTATTCCTAACATTAATTTTTTAACTTCTTCATTATTAGACACATTCAAATCAGTAAAACTTCTAAGTAGATCATCATAATCTCTTTTTAATTTAGCTAAGTTTTTTTCGGATTGGTTTAGTTTTCGGGTTAAAGTCATCGTGTCTGTTCTTAGTAATTCAACAGATGTTTTTAACTGTGTAACCTCTTTTTCTAATTCTCTGCTTTTATTATCAAAATCAATTTTTTCAGAAGTTACATTTTCTAAATCTTTAGAACAGGTTTTGTAACGGTTTTCCAATTCCACATATTTAGATTTTGTAACACAACCTGAAAAAAGGAGCACTGAAACCCCAACAATCAAGAGAATTTTCAAATTTTTCATATCATTTTTGTTTTATTATTGGTTTATATTTTCACGTTTTAAGTTGTAATGAACGAAAGTTTTAATCAAAAATTTTTTTCACAGATAAATAATTTTCCGGTAACATTAATTCCTATAAAGTGATTTTTAGTTTTTATTATTTTTTGAATATTCACGGTATTGGGAATCAGTTTCTGCATCTCGAGTTGGTTTTGACTCAACATTTTCATGTTGTATTCATTCCAATTTCCATTTTCAAAGTAGGCTACAACATCTCCAGAAATCTGAATAGTTGATGGAGTTAGAATAAATAATTGTTTTTCAAAAGATCCAAATGAATTAAAAAAAAATAAACCATTTATGGAATCCTGAAATACAAACCCTTTGCTTGAGTTAGGAATCAAGGTAAAAGGGGAAAACTGTTCAAAGGAAAGTTGATTTTTTGAGATTTCATTACCATTGAAATCAAGTATAACTATTTTACTTTCATATGGTTCATAAAGAACAATTTGATCAGAACCGGTAAACACAGCACAAGTAATATTCTGATAATTTTTATCAAGTAATTCAAAAGGTTTGGTTATTGGAACCAGATCATCATTTAAAAAAAGAAGAATACCTGATTCTTTATAAAACAACATGATTTTCATGGGATTTAAAACCGAAATGGAAGTTAATGTGCCATATAAAGCATAATTAAAACTACCTTTCAGATTCCCTTGAATATCCATCTTCGTTAATGTGGAACTTTGATCCACAATGTAAATATTTTCAGATTGATCCACATCAAAAAAAGAGATAGATGCATCAAAATCGGGATAATTACATACCAATAGTGTCGAATCTTGAGCATACAAACAAGTTGATGCCCAAACTAAAACAGTAAACAGTGTAGTTTTCAGCAATTTAAAAATCATCATAATCCAATAATATGCAAAAATAAAAATAAAATATTTGCGTTTTGGTATGATTCTAATATTAACATTCAACATCATTATGTTAATAAGTTATATATAATAAGGTGCCAAAAATTGGAGAAGTTTCTGTACTTTTGTAAGTTAGGAAATTCTAAAAAAAAATTGTTCGAAGACAAGATGAAGAGATGGTTTATTTTATTGGCATTTAGCATGTTAACAATTATTTGTGTTCTCTTTGCTCAAAATTCCAGTGAAAAATTAAAAAACAATAAGCGGGTCATTGAAAATGAAATTGAAAATACCCAAAAATTATTGGATCAAATTCGTAAAAATCAAAAAACTTCTTTACAAGAAATTCAGTTACTTCGTCAGCAAATCAACAACAGAGAAGTGTTGATTACAGAATTGAATAATGAACTGTATCAGTACGAAATGGAACTGGAACTCAATATTAAACTTTCCCGGGACTTAGACAAAAAGTTGGAATATATGAAAACCGACTACGAAAGGGTGGTCTATTTAGCCTATAAAAACAGAAAATTAGTGGATCGTTTAACATTTTTGCTGTCCGCTGATGATTTTTCCCAAATGTTTAGAAGAGCCAGATATTACGCAATCTTTGCCGAAAATGTGAAGTATCAGGTTGCCCTTATCAAGAAAACAAAAGAGGAAATTGAGATTAAAAATGCTGAAATCATTATTTTAAAAGAACAAAAACAAGCTGTTCTAGATGGTAAGGAATTAGAAATTAAAAACTTAGAACAAGACAGAAAAGCCAAAACTAAAAATGCAGAACAATTAAAGAAAAAAGAGAAAGCTTTAGCTTCTGATTTAAAAGAAAAACAAAAAAAACGGAGAGAATTGGACGCTGCCATTAAGAAAGCAATTGAAAATGAGATTAAAGCAGCCAATGCCAAAAAGAATACTAAAAAAACAGACAACAAAACAACCGATAATAAAACAAATAAAACTGTTGAGAATCCTAAACAAACCTCATCAACCGTGATTGAGTTGACTCCTGATGAAAAAATTGTAAGTGATTCTTTTATCAGCAATAAAGGAAAACTTCCCTGGCCGGTGGCAAAAGGAACAAAAATTTCAGATTTTGGTACAGCCCCTCATCCCGATGTTCCTTCTGTTATGATTGAAAACAGAGGTATAGATATTCTGGTTGAACCCGGTACACATGTGCGCTCTGTTTTTAATGGTGTTGTTACCGGCGTTTTAGATATGATGGGAAGCAAGGTGGTGATGGTAAGACATGGTGAATATTTATCCGTTTATCAGAATTTGGCAACTGTTAATGTGAAAAAAGGGGATCAGGTGACAACCAAACAAGTGTTGGGTACAGTTGCCAAATCTAATGGTTCCGATATCTATGAATTACATTTTGAGGTGTGGAAAAATACCACATTCCTCAACCCAAATAGTTGGTTATCTTCTAGCAAATAATACAAAATGAGAATTGACATTAAAACAGCTATTGCATCTAAAAATGCCAAATTGGCTAAATTATTACCCCGATTTGTGATCAGAGCTCTCGAAAAAATTGTAAGTCAGGATCAATTAAACCAGTTTTTAGAAAAACATGATCAGGATCCTGCATTAGAATTTGCTAAAAATGCCGTTAAGGTGGCTGCCCAGGTTACTTATAACATTGTAAATGAAGAGAATGTTCCCAAAACCGGTAGATATATTATCACTTGTAATCACCCTTTAGGTGGCATTGATGGTGTTGCTATGCTTGCTGTTATGAGCAAATATAGGTCTGATATTAAAATTCCGGCTAACGATATTATCATGCAAGTGAAACCTTTACATGACGTATTGATCCCCATCAATAAACATGGATCTAACAATCGTGATGTTTCTAACTACATTAATGAAGTATTTGCCTCCGATGACCTGATCATCTATTTTCCTGCAGGTTTATGCTCCAGAGAAAACAACGGTATTCTGATGGATCCGGAATGGAAAAAAACAGTGGTGAAAAAATCAAAAGAGTATCAGAGAGATATTATTCCTGTCTTTTTTGATGGAAGAAATACCGATCGTTTCTACAGAATTGCCCGCTGGAGACGTAGATTGGGTATCAAAGTGAATATTGAAATGTTATTCCTCCCTTCCGAAGTGTTTAGACATAAAGGGGAAACTTTTAATATCATTTTCGGAAAACCAATACCCTACCAAACATTTGATAAAAGCAAAACAGATTACGAATGGACAACCTGGCTGAAAGAACAGGTTTACGCATTAAAAAAATAATTCAATGGAAGAGATTATTAACCCCATAGACAAAGAGCTATTAAAAGCAGAACTTACAGAAGAAAAATTTCTCCGCACCACCAACGTCGGAGGTAACTTGATTTACTCAATTACAGCTCATGACTCCCCGAATATTATGTTGGAAATTGGAAGATTAAGGGAAGTTACATTTCGTGCCGCCGGTGGGGGAACTGGTGAAAAAGTGGATATCGATGAATACGATATAGCTGAGGTACCATTTAGACAATTGATCGTTTGGAATGAAGAAGCTGAAGAGATCGTTAGCTCCTATCGTTACATTTTATGTAAAGAAGTTCCTTTAGATGAAAAAGGATACCCTCACACTCCCACTTCTAAACTTTTTGAATTTTCCCCTAAATTTATTGAAAACGAATGGCAGGATTGTATCGAACTTGGAAGAAGTTTTGTTCAACCAAAATATCAGGGAACTACCAATCCACGCTTAGGACTCTTCTCTTTAGATAATCTTTGGGACGGGCTTGGAGCTATCTCCGTTGATTACCCTGAAGCTAAATATTTTTTCGGGAAAATGACCATGTATGACAGCTATAACCGTCTGGCTAGAAACTGGATTTTGGCATTCCTGAATAAATATTTTAAAGGTGATGAATCTTTAGTTAAACCTTTCCATCCTGTGAAATCAGACAAAGGGATGCAAGTGGTGAAATCATTCTTCTCTCACGAAACTTATAAGCAAGATTTTCGCAATTTAAATGAAAATATCAGAAATTTAAAAGAGAGTATTCCCCCTCTAATCAAATCTTATATCTCTTTATCATCAACCATGCAATGTTTTGGGGCTTCTGCTAACCCTGAATTCGGTCCCGTGGAAGAGATCGCTATTATGATCACAATTGCTGACATTTATGAAGAAAAGAAAAAAAGACATATCCTATCCTACAAAAGGAAAAATAAAGAAGAGTAATCCCTGACCACGTCAATATGCAAATAAAAACCATCAGTTATTTACAAAGTGTTGTAGACTGGAAAAAATGTCCAACCGGAAAACTACCTGAATATGCTTTCATTGGGAGATCTAATGTGGGTAAATCCTCATTGATCAATATGATTGCCAATAATAATAAACTGGCTAAAACATCTGGTAAACCGGGGAAAACACAAACAATCAACCATTTTATCGTAAATAACCAATGGTATTTGGTGGATCTCCCGGGCTATGGATATGCTAAAATTTCCAAAACCATGAGAGAAATGTGGTCCACTATGATCTGGGACTACGTTAGTAATCGCGAGAACTTACAACTATTATTCGTTTTGGTTGATTCCAGACTGGAACCTCAAAAAAATGATTTAGAATTTATCGATCAGTTGGGGGAAAATGGGATCCCTTTTGGTGTCATTTTTACAAAATCGGATAAACTCTCCAATGTACAATGTGATAGAAATATGGAGGCTTTTAAAAAAAGTATGCTTGAATCTTGGGATGAACTTCCCCCTATGTTTAAAACTTCTGCAGTATCAACTGTTGGCAAAGAAGAGATATTAGATTTTATTGATGAGATCAATCAACAATATTTTTCAAATCGTTCGTTATAATAAAACTTAGATCTATTTACTATGAAAAAACAAATTTTAAAATGCTCCCTCATCCTCCTTATAGGTATCAGTTTTGTGGGTTGTTCCGTTTTGAAAAACAATAAAAAAATTGAAAATAAACCATTAATCGGTACCGTTTGGAATGTAGTTAAAATCAATAAAACTGAAATTCCTGCTATTGGAAGCTCTCCCTATATCCTGTTTTCTGAAACCGGAAACTACAATGGATCAACCGGTTGTAATAAGTTTTTTGGCACATTTATTCTAAATAAAAAAACAATCTCTATGGAAAATAGTGGTGCAACCAAAAAAATGTGTGCCAATATGGAAATAGAAAGACAATTTTTAGGTGCTATTAAAAGAGAGATCAATTACTACACCATTCAGGTTGATACATTAGTGCTTTATGAAAAAACTACTGAAGTGCTCCGTTTCGTTGCTTCTAAGAATCCTGTAAATCAGGAATAATAACCCTTTACAAATCCTAAATTTTTTGTATTTTCGCTAGCTTAAATAATAAATAAATGAAGAAATTTTTTATAGTCGTTTTTCTTTGCCTCTTCGTTGGAGTCTCTTTTGCCCAGGTAACCGTAGATGCTATCATCGCTATTGTTGGAAAAGAGATCATCCTTCAATCCGATTTGGATAAAGCAGTGACAGAACGAACTGCTCAAAACAGAGATGTTAATGACCTATATGCTGTTCAATGTTCCGTTTTACAAGAGCTTATTTACTCCAAACTTATGGTACATCAGGCTGAACTGGATAGTGTAATTATTACGGAAGAAGATGTTGAAAATCAAATTAATGCAAGAATGCAGGTTTGGTTGCAATCCGTTGGTGGAGATCCCAAAATTATTGAACAACACTTCGGAAAATCGATTGAAGATATCAAAAAAGATATGAGAGAACCTATGTTTAATGTTTTGGTTTCTGAAAGAATTACATCATCAATCACAGAAGGAATTGCAATAACTCCATCAGAAGTGAAAAGTTTTTTCCAAAAATTCAGTGCTGATAGTATGCCTATGATTCCGGAATCTTATGAATATGGACATATCACAAAAACCCCACCTGTTAGTGAAGCTGAAATTATGCAAATTAAAACGGTCTTAAACGAATATCGGGAACGCGTTTTAAAAGGGGATAAGTTTTCTATGTTGGCTCGCTTGTATTCTGATGATCCCGGTTCTGCCCCTAAAGGTGGCGTTTTAGGGTTTGTTAAAAGAGGAGAGTTGTATCCCGAATTTGAAGCAGTCGCTTTTACTTTAAAACCCGGAGAAGTGTCTCAGATTGTCCAAACCAGATCAGGATATCACATCATTCAACTGATTGAAAGAAGAGGGGATGAGATTAATGTAGCTCACATTTTATTGCAACCAAAACCTTCCATGGAAGAACAAGAAAAAGCAATTCAGTATCTGGATAGCATTATCAAGATTATTAAAACAACCAATCCCGATTTTAGCGACGCTGCCCTTAGCTATTCCGATGATTTAACCAGAAATAACGGTGGTTGGGTTGTGAATAAATATTCAGGATCCTTTAAATTTGATAAAGAATCTTTAGACCAAACTGTTTATGCTGTTTTATCTAAAATGAAACCCGGCGAATACTCCAATATTATCCCTTATGTAAATGAAGACGGTATTTTATCCTTACGCATTCTTTACTTAAAAACAAAAATTAAAGAACATAAAGCAAACCTTGGAGATGATTATGATATTATTAAAAATGCTGCTTTAGAAGAAAAAAAACAAAATGCTATTGAAAAATGGATTTTGAATAAAGTGAAAGTAACCAATATTAAAATTTCAGAAAAATATAAAGGTTGTCCTTTTGTAAATGAATGGCAAATTCCATAACTATTAATTCTATTTGATCCATGGATATTCAATTTAAAAATGATGTAGAAGCTATTGAAGCTTTTGTAAAAAAATATGCAGAACTAAAAACCGAAATCGGTAAAGTTATTGTAGGTCAGGATGAAGTGATAAAAAATATCCTGATGGCTATGTTTAGTAGAAGTCATGCCCTTTTAATCGGAGTGCCCGGTTTAGCTAAAACATTGATGATCACTACTATCGCTAAAACAATAAACCTTACTTACAATAGAATTCAGTTTACACCCGACTTGATGCCTTCCGATATTATGGGAACAGAGATTCTGGATGAAAACAGAAAATTCAAATTCGTAAAAGGACCCATCTTTGCCAACATTGTTTTAGCAGATGAGATCAACAGAACACCTCCTAAAACCCAATCTGCCCTTTTGGAAGCGATGCAGGAGCGTTCCGTGAGTATGAACGGGGTTACGTATGACCTTCCCAATCCTTTCTTTGTTCTGGCTACTCAAAACCCAATTGAACAAGAAGGTACCTATCCCCTTCCTGAAGCGCAACAAGACCGTTTCATGTTCAATATCTATCTGGATTATCCAACCTTTAATGAAGAAATTGATATTGTTAAATCAACCATTCATGGGGATATGATGGAACCAAAACAAGTTTTAACTATTGAAGAGATCATTTTTTATCAAAAATTATTGCAAAAGATCCCTATCGCCGATAATATCTACCAATATGCCGTTAAGTTAGCTTCTTCTACAAGACCTGACACTGCAAATGCTCACCCATGGGCTAAAGATTATCTTTCCTGGGGTGCCGGTCCTCGTGCTTCCCAGTTTTTAATTATTGGGGCTCGTACTCATGCCGTACTTAATGGTAAATTTTCACCAGACATCGAAGATGTTAAAGCAGTCGCTCACAATATCTTAAGACATAGAATCATTAAAAACTACAAAGCCGAAGCTGAAGGAATCACGATTGAAAACATCATAGATAAACTAATGAATAGTTTATAAACAGATCATCATGAACCTCTACACCCAAAAACGGAAATGGAAATGGATTCTGTTCACCTCAGCATCTGTGATCTTCATTCTGTTGATTTACTATTCCAACACATTAGTAAAAGGGATTGCAGAGGAGGAGCGCCGAAAAGTGCGTATATGGGCCGACGCTATCACCTATAAAGCGGAGCTGGTTTCCCATACCGATAATTTCTTTGAAGTGATCCGTACAGAAGAGAAAAAAAGAGCTTCTCTCCTTGCTAAAGCGATCCAGAAAGTGAGTGAAGTGGACTTCGATGAAGATATCACTTTTTATGCTGACTTTATTTCTTCAAATACTACAATCCCCACTATCCTTACTGATGAAGCCGGAAATGTCCAGATCCCTCCCAGTTTTGATGTTAAAATTGAAAAAATTAAAAACATTTCCGAATTAGGTGGTGATATTGCTGATTATGAAGTGATTAAAATACCTTACGACAAACGAAAATATACCTTGGTTTACTATAAAGAGTCTCAGATATACTCCAATTTGAGAATCCTCATTAACGATCTGGTGCAATCTTTCTTCCAGGAAGTGGTAATCAATAATGCTTCAACACCCGTGATTATTACGGATGAAACCAAAACCAAAGTGTACGATTTTGGTCATATTGATACTACCAAAATGAAGTCACAGCTCGATTGGATCAAATTGATTCAGGAGATGGAAGCTGCTAATACGCCTATTAAAATCGATCTTCCACAACGGGGAACCTGCTACGTTATGTACGAAGAATCTGCCATATTGACTCGTTTGCGCTTTTTCCCCTATATCCAGTTTTTCTTCATTTTTGTTTTTATAATCATCGCATATCTGGTATTCAGTTTTGCCCGTAAGTCGGAACAGGATCGTGTCTGGGTCGGTATGTCTAAGGAAACAGCCCATCAGCTGGGAACTCCAATCTCTTCGTTATTAGCCTGGTATGAGATTCTCAAAGATCAGAATGTGGATCTTTCGATCCTCAATGAGATTAAAAAAGATATCAACCGATTGGAAACCATTGCACAACGATTCTCTAAAATCGGATCTGTCCCGGAACTCCAAAGTGAAAAAATTGAAATGGTAATCAGAGAGTTTATGGTGTATTTGCAAACCCGAATCTCATCCAAAGTGGAAATTAAAATCTACAATCATCTTACTGATGGATTAACAATTCCATTAAACAGATACCTTTTTGAGTGGGTCATTGAAAACCTTTGTAAAAACTCTGTAGATGCCATGGATGGAAAAGGATTAATTTATATTGAACTCTCCGAAGAGGGTAAAAAAATACATATTGATATCACTGACACTGGTAAAGGAATCCCACCAAAACAGATCAAACATGTTTTTAAACCGGGATACACTTCAAAGAAAAGGGGTTGGGGTTTAGGGCTTACCTTAGCCAAAAGGATCATTGAGATCTATCACAAAGGAAATATATTTGTCAAAACTTCCACTGTTGATCGAGGAACTACGATCCGGATAACATTAAAAAAAGGCAGTCATTAGACTGCCTTTTCTTTTTTTCTTACTTCCAAACTTAGTTTGCGTGGATAGCTTCTGTAGGACAAACGCTTTCGCAAGCGCCACAGTCGATACAAACGTCAGCATCAATAGTATAAACTGAACCTGCAGATATAGCATCAACAGGACATTCATCTTTGCAACTACCACAAGCGGTGCAAGTTTCTGGATCAATTTTAAAAGCCATGACTTTATTTTTTGAGTTAATATTTCGGGTGCAAAAGTAATATAATTTTTTTACTTTTGCACATCGAAAAACAACAAATTATGAAAAAAGGATTTCTAGTTATACTCTCCCTAATTCTATCTATTCAAATTACATTGGCACAAACCCATAAAGAGATCACAATCCTCTATTTACTACCTTTACATTTGGATGAGACCATACCTGATATCAGTACTATTGAATCTGATATGGATATTTATGAGATCCCCTCGTTTGAAATGATCGGCTTTTGGGAAGGTGCCAAACTGGCACTTCAAACTTATGAAGACTCGCCTTACAAAGTAAATGTGATTGTCAGAGACGTTACCACTGATGAGCAAAAACTCAAATCTATTCTTAATGATGCCGCACTTATGAAAGATGTGGATCTTATTATTGGCCCTTTCTATGGTGCTCTTTTTCCTATTGCTGCCAGCTATGCACAAGATCATAACATCACCATCATCAATCCGTTCTCAACCCGTACAGATTTTGTATCAGAAAACCCTTCCGTTTACAAACTGGTTCCCCCTCTGACCACAAGGCCCGAAACGCTTCATAAAAAAATGTTTCCAAACTACTCCAATTATCAGGTGATTTTATGGTATGATCAGGAAAATATAACAGAATTAGGAGTGTATGAAAACTACTTCAAAGAAAATAAAATTCCTTACATCCTAAGCAAATTGCAACCTGAAACCTTCTCATTAAAACTGGAACTGGAACCCTCTATGCAAAATGTGATCATTGCCCTATTTCAAAACCGCACCAACATCATCAATCAGATGCGTTTGTTCTCCGGTATCCAAAACCAATTCCCATGTTCTTTGGTTTTTCCGGAAGAGTGGCTCAATATCAGCAGCTTAGATGATGATTTCTACTCCATCCCGAATCTGTTTTATTTAACTAATTGTTTTGTGGACCTTAATAATACAACCATTATTGATTATAAAAACCACTATGTGGAAACCTATCAATCCCCTTGTCAATTAGAAAGATACTCATTCCAGGGTTACGATATCACCAAGTATTTTATTGATCAGTATTTGTATGGCTCTCAGGATAAAACCAATAGTTATACTCCAATGGTGTATAAGTTTAAATTTAAACAATGGACTAAAGGGGGCTTTGAAAACGAAAAAATCAGATTGATACACATCGAAAATTTTGAGAAAAAAGAAGTAGATTGATTATTTGAAATAATTTTTTATCTTTGCATCTGTTTTTTAGGCTATGCCGTATGGTAAAAAAAATATGGAGTACATAACCTTTATTGAACTTAACATCTTGATATGGAAATCAGTTTACTGTTTAAAGGAATCTTCCTCGGACTTTGTGTCGCTATTCCGGTAGGTCCGATTGGGATTCTCTGTATCAACAGAACCATCAAAAAAGGGTATGTTTCCGGTGTCATGTCTGGGTTAGGTGCCACAACAGCCGACTTTTTATACGGAATTGTTGCCGCACTGGGGGTCAAATTGGTCACCGATTTTTTATCTTACTATAAAAACTGGTTTCATTTCATAGGATTTATCTTTTTAATAGTTGTTGGGATCTCGATCTTGACCAAAAAACCTAAAGATCCGGAGATGATGATTCCTGAATCGAAAGGATTATTCAAAGATTACCTCACCAGTTTACTGTTAACCTTAACCAATCCGTTAACCGTTTTCTTTTTCATAGCCGTATTCACCAGCTTTGACGCCATCAATGTTAGCCTTTTGAACGCCATTCCGCTCCTTTTAGGGGTTTTAATCGGCTCCGGTGGCTGGTGGTTCATTTTGTGCGGAATCACTATGAAATTCAAGAAAAAGATGAGTTTCCGGTTCCTCAAAAAAATTGACCTCATCTCCGGCATCCTCATCCTGGGGTTCAGCATCTATATCGCCTACAACCTCATCAAGGCGGTATTTTAAGGGCGAAGGACGAAAAGCTTTCAGCTATCAGGTTTCAGGTTTTAGTTATTGGGTTTTAGGTCTTAGTTTTGTATTTAGCTAAAAATTAACAATTTCACTTGTCTGCAGACTGCCGTCCGCCGACTGCCGACCTTTTAGTCAATTCCTGATAATGATTAACCTATAGAATTTTGAATTATCCTTGTTCAATTATTCCTCCCATGATTTCGGATCAAAATCTAACCCTGCTTCTTTGACTGTTGCTTCAAATTCCTCTTTAAATGAAACTGTTTTGTGATATTCTCTTTGATTTTTAATAATATTGGATAACTTCTCTTTTTCGTCCACGCTTAATGTAAATACACCATATACACGATCCCACCCTTTAAACTTTTCGAAACCTTTTTCCATTTTTAACATAATGGTGGAATTTCTTTTGATCTCTTTTATCAAATCAGAAAAGGCTAATTCAGGGTTAATTGTGGCAAGTAAATGAATATGATCTTCCATTCCGTTTATTCTATGAAGAATACATTCATTTCGATTTAAAACACCCCATATAAACTTGTATAATTCATCAGAGTGTTCCAATGATAATGTTTTTTGGTTCTTTTTTGTTTTGAGAATGATGTGGCATAAAAAATTAGAGTGTATCATAGTAGTAAGATTAATTTTGCAACCTCTTCGAGGTTCTGTTTAATGTGATTTTTATATTTAATGGAACAAATTTATTTTAAAGAAATGGTTGATTTTTAAGATTAAGCTCAATAATTTTAATTATATGTATTTCAATTTATTATCATAAAAAATATAAAATAACTTTGTTAAAATTAGTTTCAAAATGATTCTGAATTGTTAAATTTAATTTACATAATGGAAGAAATAGCATTGCAATTAAGCAACATAAAAGTGTGCAACTTTTAATCAAAATGTTCAAATAAATCAAAATATTTTGACTTTTCCGAACATTTTTGTGTCTTTGCAAAAAAATGGAGTGTGTGTTGTTTCAGCTATCAGTTATCAGGTTTCAGTTTCGTATTTTGCTAAAATCTAACAATTTCACTCGTCTGCAGACTGCCGTCCGCCGACTGCAGTCTTTTATCTAAGAAAAAACACTGTGAAACACTGTGAAACACTGTGTTACTTTAGGGCAAAAGGCGAAAGGCAAAGGGCTATCAGGTATTAGTTATTGGGTTTTAGGTTTTGGGTTTTGGGTCTTAGTTTTGTACTCTGCTAAAAACTAACCATTTCACTTGTCTGCAGACAGCCGTCGGCGGACGGCTGTCTGTATTCTCTATTATACAATTTTCATTCTTTTTTGTATTTTATATAATATATTCGTATCTTTGCAGAAAATTATAATCATGAAACAATTATTTCTTTCTTTTTATCGTAAACTTTCAGAAACAGATATGCGCTTTGAACGCTATTTGTTAAAACAAATTGACTGGAACAATCGACTAATTGGCATAACTGGTGCTCGTGGTACCGGAAAAACGACTTTACTCCTACAACATATCAAAGAGAAGCATGGTCATAATCCTGAGGATATTTTATTTGTTAGTTTAGATAATATTTATTTCAGCAACAACAATTTATATACACTGGCTAATGATTTTTACACTTATGGTGGCCGGGAATTGTATCTCGATGAAGTACATAAATATCCTAATTGGGCTCAGGAGATCAAAAATATTTATGATGATTTTCCAAAACTAAAACTTGTTTTTACCGGATCCTCCATGTTGCAAATCTTTAAAGCAGATGGTGATTTGAGCAGAAGAGTGCGTCATTATCAACTGTTTGGTTTATCATTTCGTGAATTTTTAATTTTTGAAGGTATTATTCCAACGTCTCAAAGCCATTATATTTTAGATCATATTCTCCTTCATCATATTGATATTATAAATCAAATAAACCATTCAAAATCTCTTCTATCAGCTTTTCAAAAATATCTTCAATATGGTTATTATCCTTATTACCAAGAAGATATTCCCGGTTATAATGATCGTGTCTTGCAAACTTTTAATACTGTGATGGAGAGTGACTTGCCTAATGTAGAAAGGATAGATTTTGATTCCATTCACAAAATTAAAAAGTTGTTTTATATTTTGTCTGAAATGATTCCTTACACTCCAAACATTTCTCAATTGAGTCAAATGGTAGGTGTAACGCGTCCCAGTTTAATGAATTATTTACAACATCTTGAAAAATCACATACGATTTTAATGCTTAAACAGAAAGCAACAGGTATGCGTCAACTGGTAAAACCTGAAAAGATTTTTCTGCAAAACACAAATTATATATTTGCATTATCCAAAAACAATCCGGATGTCGGTAATTTGCGTGAAACTTTCTTTTTCAACCAGTTACAACAAAACCACAAAATTACTTTTACAGAAAATACAGATTTTTGTGTTGATGATCAGTACTATTTTGAAATTGGAGGAAAGAACAAAAGCAGCAAGCAGATTCAGGGTCTTCAAAATTCCTATTTAGCTCTTGATGGGATCACCTGCGGATTCAGAAACGAAGTACCACTATGGCTTTTCGGGTTTCTTTATTAAAGTTGTTTTAGCTATCAGCCATTAGCTTTCAGGTATTAGTTATTGGGTTTTGGGTTTCAGTTATTAGGTTTTAGGTTTTAGGTATCAGTTTTGTATTTTGCAAAATTCAACCATTTCACTCGTCTGCAGACCGCCGTCCGCCGACTGCAGTCATTAATTCACTATCTTTGCCAATATTTTTTATCTCATTAATCTACCTCAAACTATGGAAACTCAAATACAAAACTACGTTGAACAGAGAATATTTTCAATCAGAGGAATTCAGGTAATGTTAGACAGTGATCTTGCAGAATTATTTGAAGTGGAAACAAAAGTTTTTAATCAAACTGTCAAAAGAAATATCAACAGATTTCCCTTAAATTTTCGATTTCAATTGACCAAAGAGGAATATGACCTTTTAAGGTCACAAATTGTGACCTTAAAACATGCTCAAGGCCAACATCGAAAATACCTTCCTTATGCTTTTACAGAACAAGGTGTAGCGATGCTTACAGGTATCATAAAAAGTGATATAGCGGTTGAAATGAGTATTAAAATTATGAATGCCTTCGTTGAATTGAGAAAATTAATCAATTCAAGTATGTTTTTTCAATATAGATTAGATGCCATTGAAGTACGACAATTAACTTCTGAAAAAGAGAATGAACTAAAATTTGAGCAAATATTCAATGCACTTTCAAACAAGGATTATAATGATAAAGAAAAAATATTTTATGATGGTCAAATTTATGATGCATACAGCTTTTTTATTAATATAATCAAAAAAACAAATTCAGAAATCATTTTAATTGACAATTATATGGATAATTGTGTTTTGGATATGTTATCTAAAAAACAGCAAAATGTAAATATTAAAATAATTACACATTCTAAATCAAATATAAATGAAACGGACATCAAGAAATTTAATCAACAGTATCCTCCATTAAAAATATCTTATTCAAATAAAATTCACGACCGTTTTATCATCATCGACCAAACCGAACTCTATCATCTCGGCGCTTCTCTCAAAGACTTAGGCAAAAAGTGGTTCGCCTTCTCCAGAATGGACTCCCTTGTCAACGAACTTTTGAAAAAACTGGAAGACTTGTAATAGGATATTAGGTTTTAGGTTTTAGGTATCAGTTTTGTATTTTGCAAAATTCAACCATTTCACTCGTCTGCAGACCGCCGTCCGCCGACTGCCGACTTTTATCTAAGAAAAAAACACTGTGAAACACTGTGCATCCACTGTTAAACACTGTGTTCCTATAAGGCGAAAGGCGAAAGGCAAATTGTTAAATGTTAATTGTTATTTGTTATTTGTTATTTGTTAAATGATATTTGTTATTTGTTCATTAAAAAATTCTATATTTGCATTTCAAAGAATACTAATTTCCCCAGAAAATATGAAAAAATTTATTCTGTTTTTTATCATCATTTTTCCTCTCTTTGTAAACGCTCATCAAGATAGGGAATTTGTTTATGTATATGACAATGTGACCGTTAGATTTAGAACTGGTTCTTATTATGAAGAAATTAACAATGCGAAAATTATAGGAAAATATGCTGCCCTTTTATCGGATAGTCTGAATTACAATAAACCCATATTTATCGATTTGATCCATGATTATGGAAACTATTATCAGGGAAAAACTTATAGCTATCTAAATTTCGGGTCTGATCAATATAAAGGGATTGTTCATTATAAAAAAGTATATGAATCTTTTGTATCCGATTATTCCTTAGAAACAATACCGATCTCTGAATATAGAGATGATACCCTCCATTATGTTAAAGAAGAATATATCATTGATGAAATCGATCATAAAGAAAAAATCGTATTACGGCAATTTAGTTCTCATTTTGATATTACTGAAACGATGAATCTTCTCTATTTTGCAATAATAAATAAATCCCAATTACCAAATCTGACCATTCAGGATACTCTTTCTACCATTATGGAAGGCTCCTATTATTTACTCAATTCCATTCCCCAATTTTTGATAGATTCTCTAAAACACACTACCCCGAAATTTGTAGAAAAAATTCTTCAGAAACGGATCTATCAGGATCTTGAGCAAATAGATAACAATCCCCGTTTTAGCTATAGTGGTAAGATTCTCTTCTTTGACGCTTCCAGTTTTTATAGTTCCTTTTTTTCACAAAATGGAAAAATAATGCCATTTATCTGTTTAGATGAAACTGAAATCATCCTGGATACCCTAAATCAAATTTACGCTATCAATACCTTGTTTAATCGAGAAAATATTGTATTTGTTTCAGAAACTCCCTATACCTTCAGAATGTACAAAGATTTTAATAATTTTAATTCTGAATTTTACAAATCCGGTATTCAAACAATCCCGATTGATCATTCTGAAATTTTATCATCCATTGATGTAATATCTTTAGATTACGATCTTTATCTAATCAGTTTGATCCGAGGCATCGATAGAAGTCCCATTAAAAAATTGCTCTACTTAAGTGAAGATGACCTCCTAATCGATTCCTTTGACACCTATATTGATTCCTATCGGAAAAAAGAACCAGAATAAATCTGTGTGTTTATAAGGCGAAGGGGTATCAGCTATTAGGTTTTAGGTTTCAGTTTTCAGTTTTTTATTTTGCAAAATTCAACCATTTCACTCGTCTGCAGACCGCCGTCCGCCGTCTGCCGTCTTTTATCTAAGAAAAAAACACTGTGTAACACTGTGTTCCTTTAGGGCAAAAGGCGAAAGGCTTTCAGGTATTAGTTATTGGGTTTTGGGTATTAGTTTTCAGTTTTCATTTTGCTAAAAACCAACAATTTCATTAGTCCTTTGTCTTTTGTCCTTCGTCTTTTGTCTTTAATTCCCTATCTTTGCAACGTATTAATGATTTAATTCACAGAATATGGAACAACCGATCATCGAAAAACCAGCTATTATCAAACCCCGAAATGGATTCATCGCATTTTTGCTTTCACTATTTTTCCCCGGGCTGGGACAAATTTACAACGGACATGCTAAAAAAGGGGTAATTTTCTTTGGGTTACTTATACTTATTTCATTGTTGTTTGGAGTTACTCGTCTGAGTACCTCATTTTATGGACTCTTATCTTTATTATGCATTCACATTACATTAAGAATTTATATCATCATTGACAGCGTGAAAAATGCTACCAGGCAAAAGGAATATATTTTAAAACCTTACAACACCTGGTATTATCATCTTCTGATTGCTGTTTGTATGTTTGCGGTTATGTTCTTTTATGACAGTAGTAAAGTGTTAGGTATTCAAACGTTTAAAATTCCTACATCTGCAAACAATCCAACATTACAAGTCGGAGATTTGTTTATTGCTGATTTGAAAGCCTATAAAAACACTGAACCAGAATATGGAGACATCGTTGTTTATTCAGGTCCGGACAATCAAATTTACACTTTTCGTGTTGTTGGGCTACCTCATGACAATATTGAATTGATTGACAATCTGGTAAGCATAAACGGCAAACCGGGCAATGCAGTATTTATAAAAGAAACAATCAATGATGGAATCCCTGTTGAGCTGTTTAAAGAAAAACTTCCAAACGGAGAAACGTATTACATTTACAAATATAAAGTGCCTTACGACATCACAAAATCGAATATCAAAAATATTGTTGTGCCATCAGACAGCTATTATGTATTAGGTGACAACCGGGACAATGCACTCGACAGCAGATATGTGGGTTTTATAAGCAAGGACAAAATTATGGGGCGGATATTATTCAGTTACAGGGGAAAGGAAGTAAAAAGTAAGAAGTAAGAAGTTAAAAGTAAGAAGTAAGAAGTTAAAAGTAAGAAGTAAGAAGTAAGAAGTCTGCAGACTGCCGTCCGCCGACTGCCGTCTTTTATCTAAGAAAAAAACACTGTGTAACACTGTGCATCCACTGTGAAACACTGTGTTCCTTTAGGGTAAAGGGCGAAAGGCAAAGGGCGAAAAACTTTCAGGTATTAGTTATTGGGTTTTAGGTTTTGGGTCTTAGTTTTGTATTTTGCTAAAATTCAACCATTTCACATGTCTGCAGTCCGTGGTCCGTTGTCTGTGGTCCGTGAAACCCTGTGTAACAAAAAATTAAAAATTCCTCAAAATATCGTTTTTCACTAACTTTGAGGAATTTATTGTATCTTTGCATCATAAAATTCTTATAATGAAAACTATTCAAAGAAAATCGGAACTTGAAAAATTACTTGTTTTAAAAGATAAAAATTTAATTAAGGTTGTGACTGGTGTTCGTCGTGCGGGAAAATCAACTTTATTATTACAGTTTCAAGAATTATTAAAAGTCAATAATCCAGATGTTGCCATTATTTCAATAAATTTAGATTTACCTGAATTTCGTTTGCTTGCAGAACAAAACTGGATAGAAATTTATAATTTCATTATAACACGATTGAATAAAAATGTAACAAATTATATCTTTTTAGATGAAATTCAAAATGTTCATGAGTTTGAGAAATTATTAGAGGGTTTATTTGTTACTCCAAATATAGATCTTTATGTTACGGGTTCTAACGCATTTTTATTATCGAGTGAGTTAGCAACTTTGCTAACTGGAAGAGCTTTTGAAATTAATATATTGCCCTTTTCCTTTTCTGAGTACATTGAATGTTCAGAAAAAAAGTTAAATCTGGATCGGGCTTTTTCAGAATATCTTCGAATAGGTGGTTTTCCCGAAGCGATTAGACTTTCTGAACCTGGGCAAAATTATGCTTATGAATATGTGAAAACTGTTTTTCAAAATATCTATGAAAATGATATTCGAAAAAGGCATACCATTTATTATGAGAACTCTTATCATGAAGTTATCCATTTTCTCATTGACTCAATCGGATCAACTGTTTCAGCCAGAAATATTGCTTCTTCATTAACTTCAAATGGGAAAAAAATTGATAACAAAACGGTTTCGAAATATATTGAAACACTTGTTGAATCTTTTCTATTTTACAAGGTGAATAGATATGACATTAAAGGGAAGCAGCATCTGAAAACGCAAGAAAAATATTATGCTGTAGATTTAGGCTTTCGATATGCCTTACTTGGAAAAGAGTTAGTTTCTGATTCTGGGCATTTACTAGAAAACATCATATATCTAGAACTTATTCGAAGAAATTCACAAGTCTGGATTGGAAAAACAGATCAACTGGAAGTCGATTTTGTCGTTCGTAATAAAAATGGATTTACACAGTACATTCAGGTCGCCTATTCAGTAAAAGATCAAAAAACACTCGATCGAGAGCTTGCACCATTCTCTAAAATTCCTGACTTTAACGAACGAATTCTCATAACTATGGATTACGAAAATGGAAGTCATAATGGCGTAAAACAAATGAATGCAATTGACTGGTTATTAAATCTGTAAAACACTGTGGTCCTTTAGGGTAAAGGGCGAAAGGCAAAGGGCGAAGAGCGGTATTAGTTATTGGGTTTTAGGTTTTGGGTTTTGGGTCTTAGTTTTGTACTCTGCTAAAAACTAACAATTTCACTTGTCTGCAGACTGCCGTCCGCCGACTGCAGTCTTGAATTGGAACGCTGATGACGCGGATTTTCAAACGCTGATTATCACTGATTCTTTTCATCCTATTTTCAAAAAATCTTCCATAAAAAAATCTGTGAAAATCTGGGTATTAGTTATTGGGTTTTAGGTTTTGGGTTTTGGGTCTTAGTTTTGTACTCTGCTAAAAACTAACAATTTCACTTGTCTGCAGACTGCCGTCCGCCGTCTGCCGACTTTTTTTTATTTGCATTTTTCAAAACCTTTTATTATATTTGCACCTGAGAAGAAGATACAAAACTAATAATCTTCCATATAGTACATGAAATAATAAAAGTGAATTTTAGAAATTAAAATGACATATATTTAGAATGAAAGATTTAACAAACTCAACCATAGCACGACAAAATATTTTAAATAATAACTATGCAATTGAAGAAATCCAAAATGCAGTAGGAATACTTTTTGTAACATTCGAAAACCAACTGTGGCTTACTAAAGCACAACTTGCTCATTTTTATGAAGTTGATGAACGAACAATCGACCGTTACATAGAATCCAACGGAGATGAATTGAGAAGAAATGGTTACGCTATTTTAAAGGGTAAGCGCTTGAAAGATTTCAAGTTAACAATCAAAGAACTACATGTAGACGACATTAATGTCGCCGACAAATCTCCTCAACTTGGTCTGTTTAATTTCCGTGCTTTCTTAAACATAGGTATGTTATTGACTGAAAGCGAAAAAGCAAAGACCCTTAGAGGGATCGTTCTCGATATTGTACTCGACACTATCAACAAACGTACAGGTGGTAGCACAAAATATATAAACCAAAGAGACGAAGACTTTATTCTTAACTATTACAAAGAAGAAAGTTACAGAAAAGAATTTACCGATGCTTTGGAAAATTATATAGCAATGGGAAATGCTAAATATGCAATATATACAAACAAAATCTACCAATCAATATTTAAAGAGCACGCAACTGAATATCGTCAAATTTTAAAACTAAGCGAAAAAGATAACTTACGGGAAACAATGTATAGTGAGGTTTTAGACCTTATTTCAAGTTATGAATTTGGTTTAGCAAAACTCATTGAAGAACGCTTCAATAAACTAGGTAGAAAACTAACAAGTTCTGAACTTGATAACCTTTTTTTGGCATTTGAACAGTTACCTTTATGGGTGCCACTAATTGAGAAAGCAAGAAGAAAAATGGCTAGTCGTGATTTAGCTTTTAGAGATATATTACATCAACAGCTTGAAGAATATATAGGAGCTGTTCCTGTAAAAGATTTTGAGCGATTTATTGGCGAAAAAAGCAAAGAACTTGCTGAAAGACTTGAAGATGCTAAGGATGTATTCAAACGCTTAAAAGAAAGAGAATGAGATTGTTTTATATAGATATTGATCAAGCTATAGAAATTCATCAAAAAACAATCGAAGTTAGTGGTGGTGGCGATGAAGGCATTCTTGAGATTGGCAAACTTGAAAGTGTTTTAGAAAATATTCAGAACGATGTCTATTACCCTGAATTTGTGGATAAGTTGACCCATTTATTTTTTTGTTCCAACAAATTCCACAGTTTCAGCGATGGAAATAAAAGAATTGCTATTGCATTGGGAGCCCATTTCTTGTTGATAAATGGTTACGTGTTTATAGTTTCGAAATTTATCAGAGAAATGGAAAATATTAGCTATCACGTGGCATCCGGAGCAATTGACAAAGATTTGCTTTTTGAAGTTATTAATTCGATAATTAATGAACCTGAAATTAATGAAGAAATTAAATTGAAATTATTTGAAGCCATATCAAATAATGAAAATGAAAAATAATCTCTAGCCTTTTGTTTTGTCCATTGTAAAACTAAAAAGATGGCAGACCGTAATCCAGTATTTATATTCAAATGAACTTAGGTAATGTTAGATTGGCTCTTTTGCGGTGCCAACTTGGCACTTCAAGCTGATCAGCTATCAGTTTTGTATATTGCTAAAATTCATCCATTTCACTCGTCTGTAGTCAGTAGTCCGTGGTCTGTGGTCTGCCGTCCGCCGACTTTTTCATTATTCATTATTCATTATTCATTTATAATTAGCACATCAGCACATTAGCACATCAGCACATTAGCACATCAGCACATCAGCACATTAGCACATCAGCACATTAGCACATTAGCACATTAGCACATTAGCACATTAATTTGGGCATTCCGGTTCCGCCCTAATGCAGGCTCAGGGCGAAGAGCTTTCAGCTATCAGCTATCAGGTTT
>JAGDMF010000027.1 GCA_017860455.1 Bacteroidota bacterium | reverse complement strand
ATAAACCAAAAGGGTACTATCATTCTCTATTGTTTTACCGTGATAATAATATAAAGCAGCTGCAGTCGGTTCGTCAAGTAAATCTACCTGCAAGATACCGGCAGCTTTAGCAGCAGAAATGATCAATTCCTTTTTATGGCTATTATAGTTTGCAGGATGAGTAATGCATGCGGAATCTACAATTTCCCCTGAATATTTTTCTGCACAATTCTTCATGTGGATAAACAATTCCTTATATAGATCCTGAGGTAACAATTGCATATCACCAATATTATAAGGTATTTCCTGTCCTAAATCACGTTTGAATTCGCTTTTAAAGTTTTCAGGGTTCCTCATTCGTGATTGAATTGCCGCCTGACCAACAATTATTTTTCCTTGATCAATATATATAGCAGATGGAAGCGAATAATTATCTCCAAAAACACTCATCCCTGTGGATACATTTATAGGTTCTGGATTTCCGTCCTTATTTAATATACTGATGCTTGAATAACTAGTTCCTAAATCTATTCCAACTCTCATAATTATTCTGCTTTACTTTCCTGATAGTTCATTTAAATGATAATGTATTATTCCGTATGATCGTGATATTGTGTTGGCTGCATGTTCATAATAACGGTTAATGCCAATGTCATTTGCTTTAGCTCTCCAAGAAAGTTCTTTTTTATAAGCTATATTTGCTAGATCAGAAACTGATAATGTAGAAGATTGACCAAGCTTTGCTTCACAGTTTTTCCCATTTTCACCTGTAATTTGCATAAATTCAAGGTATTCATCTTGGTTTTCAAAATTAAGAAGCGAATTATAAAAGTTTTGCAATATTTTCAATTCCTGAAACGCATGTTCAGTAGTTTCAATATGATCAATTTCGTCAAGAATATATCTACATATCTCTTTTTGATTTTGATTTTTAGTTGTTTTACTTAATTTGAAACAATTTGAGCGCAAGTGAAGAAGAATATATTGTGTTTTAATTAAAAAAGACCTATTTCCAAAATGATTTGTAACTAAATTATTTACTGCTTTTATTCCGCTTTTTTCATATAACAATTCAATTAAATCATCGTGAGATAGACCTTTCCGCAAGGAGTTTACAACCTCAAAAATACCATAACCATCCAATAGGTTAGTAATACGCTCTCTGTCTTTTGGGGCTCCTATATATTTCCTTACAGATTCATCTTTAAAATCTTTTACAGCTTGATTTGTAAATGTTGGTAAATAATCTAATAAGTTACCTAGAATCTCTTGATCTATATTTGTTAGTTGTTCAAGATATTGCCAATCCTGTTCATTAAGTGAAACCAATCCTTCCACTACTTTTGCCACGACAGGAAGTGTAGTATAGAGTAAACGTTTCATATCCGGATTTTTCATGGTGTTATCTGTTACTCTTTTAGCAATTTCGATTGGTGATTTTTCAGAATCCGGTTCCCAAAAAATATCAGATCGTGTAAACACGCCTAAAGCGTTTATGGGTGATGTAGAAGAAGTAAGACTATTCCCATGAAATTCGCTAAGTATATCTCTGTCGGTACTTCCTGCACTACGTGTAAAAGCATAAATAATTGCATCGGCAAGCGAAGCTTCCTGAATGGTTATTTCATCTAATTCATTTGCTTTGTCGAGTGATATTCCAAGGAATTTTAATGTATTTTCTGCATCGTTTTTAAATGCAGAGTTTAGTCCCGGAGTATCAATCAATTCCATTGTTTTTAATACCTCGTTCGGGTAGTAGATTTCAATATATTTTACTTCATTTATTCGGTGATTATCTTTTGCTTTCATTCGCACCGTCCACTTTTCAATATCTGTAAAGGGAGCTTTCTCTTTCCCCTTATTATCCTTAAAAACAATTGTAAGCGAAGGTATCGGGGCATATTTAAACCAACTTACCGTATAGGTAGTTTCTTCATTACCTGTGTAAAGTAGTTTATCCTTCATTAACGCATTCATAAAAGTTGATTTTCCAGCTTTCATAATACCGACAACAGCAACTCTCAAAGGTTGGTTTAAGCGTCCTGAAAATTCTTTAATTTCCCTTCCTAACTCCGAAGACTCTTCACATGCATCACACATTCGGATTGCATCTGAAAGCAATTTGGCTACTTCATTTTTTAAACTCATTATAATTTATCTTTTGTAAGAATATAAGATTACTTCCTGAGGGCGGATTAGTTTGTCTACTGTACGGTAACCTTCCCGAAATGTTTGAGCCACAGTTTTATCCAACTCTTCACAATCAGTAGATACAGTGTCTGTTACCATTTGTTTATTATTTTCAAAAGTTCCGGTTTGATTGATAACAGTAATTCCCATCCTGTTCAGAATGTTTTCAGTTTCACGAAATAAATTTTGAATCAGTTTCCAAGAAGTTGATTTTTGGTAATTATCATCCAATTTCAACATTTCTTCTTTCATACACAGATTATCACGCATATGTATGATTTCATTTACGAATGTTATATATTGCTGCATTATTTTTTTTTCGAGTTCATTGATTTCTTCATTTAAATCTTCTTTTGTTGGTTTAGAGTTATTATTGTTCTCAATCTTAACCTTCAAATCTTGTATTTCCTGTCTTTTTACTTTTAATTCTTCAGTAATACGCTCATTTGTCTTCTCATAATTATTAACTGCCAACATTTTATCTTCCGCAATTTTAGTAGCTCCATTAATTAATTGAGTTATACCTTTTAAATTATCCGAAGTCACATTGCTGACAAAAATATTTTCAATCAATAATGACAACTTATCTGGCAAATTCATTTTCCAATTAGGTTTTGATACATTTAAGCATTCATATAATTTATTTATACTATGTATATTCTGACTTAATAATGTATACAGAGGAATTTTATTCTTTTTCATATTGTCTAATCTTAAATTAAGGGAGTAATCTCTGACATTACTTTTTCAACAGAAGCTCCTAATCCATCGATCATGGATATTTGGCTATTCAATTTTGATGCATGTTTCGGGATTTCAGTTTGTTTCAATGTGAGATTTTGTTTGATTTGCGCAGTTGTTGTTTCTATTTGTTGAATTTGATTTGAAATTTGATTAGATAATTCATCGGTTAAGCCTTTAGTTAATTCGCGTATACAAAGATTAATGCCACTTTGAATAGAATTTATACTTCTACTGATATAATTGCTTAAAGAAATCCGAATAGCAGGTATATCCTCATCTTTTGAATGCATTACAACGCCAATTGTGCCTATTGTTGTGCCTCCGACGGCTCCTATCCCAGCTCCCCAAGAGGCTCCTAGTTGAGCACCGGCAATAATTCCGGCAGGTCCGGCGAATAATCCCAAAAGCCCTCCTGCAATTGCTCCGATAACACCACCCATTGCAGCTCCACCCATTGATTTCATTCCTATTTGTCGTCCTTTGTCTATAATTTTGTCAGGATAAGATCTTTGGTTCTTATTATATCCAATTTTTTGTTCTTGAGAGAAACCTACCTTGTTAAGAGCTTCTGCATTGACATCTATCAACAAACCCAGTTCGGACGAAACATTATTGGCAATTTCTAAAGTCCTATTTGAAATGCTATCACGCGAATTGAAAACTACATTGCTTAATAAATCATTAATTTCGGAAACAATAATATCAAGCTGTTCTGCCGCACCTTTTTGAGACAACCTTGAGTTCATAATTTCAGATATAGAAATTGATTCACTATGTATTTCTTGGTTGACTTCAATCATAATATTGCTTAACTCATATTGCATTTCGCTTTTCCACTTTGCATTACCATCTAATAAAGTCTTCCTTTGCAAAGATCTTTCCTGAAATTCCTTTGTGAGTTTTACAACTATTTCTTTATCTTGATTCAATGCTTCTATCTGAACATTGATATTGCTTTTCAGACTTTGAATTTCTTCTAAGAGTTGTTTTATAAAAGGCAAGATCAGTATTTTACATCTGTTGTCATATATGGTTTGCCAAATCAACTTTTCTAATTTGGGGTAATTGCTATTTGTTAGATAATCCTCTTTTTGATTTTCGAGAAACTTTATCTTCATTTTACTGGAAACCGGAATAATATGTATATCATCTTCCTTAAATTGAGTTATAGTTTTTATTTTTTGAATATTATTATTAATCGTTGATTGAATTTCCTCGGACGTTTTTTTATCACTTTTTGTTAAGGGAAAAATGATATTTTTACAAAAACCATATGCTTTCTCAAAAAACTTAAGTTCAGAGTCAGTTAATGGATTTAATACGTCGCTAACAAACAGCATAACATCTGCATTTGGCAAAAAACCATAAGTTACCTGTGCATGTGCAAAGTTTAAACTACCAACCCCGGGAGTATCAACAAATACAAACCCTTCCTTTAACTTTTTATTAGGAATTTCGACAACGATACAATTTACATGTTTTTTATTCTGTTCATTCCCATATTCTGTAACATACTTCTCTATCTCTTCTCTTCTTATTAAAGAAGATTCATATTTAATATCACCATTTGATTCTCTTTTTTCAAAAAAAACTTCTATTTTTTCTGTTTTACCATACCTGACAACCGTAACAACATTCGTACAAGTGTTAACATCAATTGGAAAAATATTTTCTTCTTCAAGAAACGCTGTCAATAAACTTGATTTTCCTCTTTTCATTTCTCCGCAAACAACCACCATTAGTTCTTTCTTTTGAAAATCGTTTTTTACTTTCAATAAATTTTCAGTTGTTCCTTTATAACCATTGTTTGTTGCAAATTTTGCAGTATCGTCGAATAACCCAAGTATGTTATTTTTTAATTCGTTAAATGTTTTCATTTTGAATTTTATTTATTTTTGTATCTGATTTTATTCATTTATAGAATGTGATTAAAGAAATCATCATCATTATGTTGATGATCTTGTGTATTATTAATATCTCCTTGATGGAGAGAATCATCTTGTTGTCGGTTTTGATCATTGTAATAATCGGTATTGTCAGATACTTTAAAATCGTCAAAAAATTGATTTTCAAGTATATCAGGTAACAAATAATCAAACGATGAATGTTCAAAACTGTGGATCAGTTCCGGTGAAAACGTGTTAATCTCTCCTTGCATCATACTGATACAATCGTTTGATAGAAGGTCTGATAAAATTTGATCAGTTAAGATATTTTGAGAAAAAGGAAGTATCGTCTGTTCAAAATAATCATAAGGCATTTGACCAATATATGGAATATGACCTTGTGAATAGTCAAAATTTATCATTTCAGGATTATAAGCCAAAGGAGCTGGAACATCAGTCGTCACCATAAAGTTTCCAGAATCATGCCAGGCATCTAAAAATTGAGCCATTGGATATCGTGCTCCTTCTTGACCTGTTCCCGGATCTGTCAAAATTACCTGAACATTATTAGGATCCGTCGTATCTATTCCCGCCACAATTAAAGCATGATCTGCTTTTTCACCTGTTAATAAATCATTTGTAGATATTGTTTCTCCATTCCATAACTCACCAGAATCCACTCCAATTATTACCTTCTCTCCTTTTGCTAATGCAGAAGTCAAGTCATAAATAGAAGCATTTTCATGTTGTGTACATTGAACCCCGTTTAGTTCAAGAAGTTTTCCAACATCTTCTGGTGAAGTTCCTTGTCCTGGATGGTAAATATTTAGATTCTCAGCTTGTTGAACCAATTGATCTTCAGAAATTTGAATACCAAAATCGTTTAGAACTAGTTGTTGACTTTTGATAGCACAAGTATCATTATATAATTGTTGCACATCATCGCTTATGATATTATCAGGATTTTCTCCAATTATTTGAATTATATTGTTATTATCCATTTTTATTAATTTTAAAGATTTTAAAATTGATTTTTTATTATATTTTTATAATTAATATGCATTACTCAAATAAAAAACATACAAAATATTAGTCCCAACCATACTTATTGTTATTGCTTCAACATCAACACTTATAGAAAAATAAATTCCATTAGTGTTAATAACAGTATAATAATCTGTTCCATTTACTTTTTTTGTTTGTACAATAGTATATACCCCTCTTAAATTCATTAAATTGTTAGATGGATAATCACATTTAAAATTTACCCATGAATTATTTTGTCCAATAACAAATTCGATTTTAAAATAATTTTGAGAAATTTCCTTCTGAGGTGGAATCATAATAGCTTGCTTTGTAGAAATAAACGTAATTGTTTTTGCTTGAACACCTATCAGACAAAACAATGCTAATAGAAATAATGTAATTTTTTTCATTTTGTATTTTTAAATCCCCCCCTTACCACAAAACATCAAAACACCAATGAATAGTGCAGAAAATGTTGACGAGGGCTATGATGAGGGCTGTTATTTTCCAGGGTTTGTTTTTGAGGGTTAATGCTAGTGGAATGAGGACGAGAGATTTGATTATTTCTGTGAGACTAAAATAATCTGCGTTGTTTTCTAAGTAGAAATCATGGGATTTTTGAAGTACTAAAAAATTGATGAGGGAACTGATCAGAAATATGGCAAAAACAATGATTATGATCGTTTCTAACCTTTTCTCCACTTTTTCAGGATTTTTGTATATGCCTAAATTTATTCCACAATTGGAACAATAATCTGAAGGTAGGCTTATATATGTTTTACAGCGAGGACAGTTCATTGTTTAATTTAAAAAGTTTTTAAAACCCGAGTGTGACATTTGAATCATAAAACAGATAGATATAAGGTAAAAAGTAAAATTGATACAAAGTAAAATATATCGTATAACATATAAGTAAAATCGAAACTACAATACCGGTAGTTTTCAATATTTTATTTTTAAAACTTTGTGCTAAGAAAATAAATGCACTATATTGAATTACTTCTAGTATGGTCAAGAATAATGAAATTTTTGCGTTGTAAATATTGGTAGTGACAGAAAATATAAAAGTTGTCAGAGAAACACCCAAAACAATCAAAAAGAAGATCAATACGAATCTCTCTTTATTCTTAAATATCTGATTCGGATTGGATAACAATTGTATCTTTTTTCCACAATTTCTGCAATAGTTGGATCTATCTTCATTGAGTGTTTTACATAACGGGCAGCATATCATATATTATTTCGTATTTTCAAATTTCCTCCTATGCAATATCTTCCTTCACAATCACCTTGATTTCTGATGTTTTGTGAATGATTAATTGATTGCCAATAAATTCAAATGAGAACTTTAAAGAATCATTTTTTATCTTTTCATTCTGTAAATAATAATCCATAAAGTTGAATCCTAAAATTTTTGAGATTTTACAAAGCAACTCTGTATCTACACTTTTGCGATTAAATATCCTGTAAACATTCGTTCGCTCACAGTTCAATTGTTCCGCAAATTCATTTATAGTTAAATTACTCTCAGAGAACTTCTCTTTAATCTTTTTTCCAATATCAATTTTTTCCATAGTATATCGTTTATTTTATTTAGAGTAAGAGATTTTTTGAAATTAGTCACATACAAATGAAAAAAATGGATTTTTTTATATTTTTTCCTACATTTTTGGAGGTGCAAATATAAAAATTGTTTTGTTTTTCTTCTGTGATAAAATGTCTATTATTTGTGAATAATAATCACAAATATTGATGGCTCTAATCTTTCCTACTTTTCCATTTGCAAAACAATATCCCATCCATTCGTCAAAGAGGGTTCATAAGTCCCTCTCCATAATTGATACCCCTCTTTAGAGGCTTTAAGAGTTTGAATTTTATTTTGTTTTGAAAATGGAATCTGAATTTTGAAATATCCTGTAGGATCTGTTTGTACCTGAATATCTTGTACTTGTATTTTTACATCCGGAATGGGCTTTCCATCTATCGCACTGATTACCGTTCCAAATATACAAGATAAGGATTGATCATGTTTTATGGAGAAATTGAGATTTTTTTGAATCTTAATGATCGTATCAATCGTCTGAAAACGATCTGCCTTAAAACGTATATGTGCCTGTTCTCCTCTATATTTTTGTTCTATTTCCGGTATTATACAACTTAAATTTTCTTTGGTAATTCGAAAAGTTTGGGTTTTCATATCCTCAAATGATATTGTAAGAGTCCCATCTTCAAAAGGAAGTGCCGGTATTTTATAGGAAGAATCCTCATGGAACATGATTTTCATATTAAATGGGGAAAAGTACATCCAGGTAAACAGAGCTCCCAAAAGAAGACAAATGGTTATGCCTAAAAAAAGAAGAAATCTTTGATACGGTTTTAAAGTATCTTTTTTGACAATATAACCTTCGTCAGCTAAACGCTTTACAATTTCAGTATAAGCAATATCCGCAATTTTTTTAATATGTCCTGCATTATAGTCAAAATACTTCATTTCAGGATTGTATTGTAAAGGAGCCGGTTGGGTAGTTGCAACCATGAAAAATCCGGAATCTTCCCAGGCATTCATAAATTGCTTAGCGGAATAGATCTTTTGAGCATCAGGTCGTGATGGGTCTGATAAGATTATTTTTGGATTTTTGGGATCCTTGGTGTCAATTCCCGCCACAATCAATACATGGTTTGCTTCTTTTCCACACATCACCTCATCATACCGATGCCATTTTTCATTTAAGGATAAATCGTTAACATCAACCCCAACAATCACTTGATGTCCCTGACTCAATTCATTGATCAAGTGATAAATGTTGGCATTTCTCATTTGAACTGCAGGAATCTGATAATGATTTAATAATTCTCCGACATAATCAAGAGGGCTTCCCAGTTTATCCATAAACCACCCATTCATTCTGGCTACATCAAACAACTCATTGGTAGAAACAGAGATACCATATTTACTTAATATGAGTTGTTGTGCCTGGATAGCACAACCTGCTTCTATTGTTTTGCTATCTGCTGCCATCTTAACTTCACCATGTCCTGCCATTTGATAACGGACATCATCACTTATAAGTTCTTTTTCAAGCAGAGATTTTGAATAAACGCCCACTGACTTCCTTTTCTCCATTTCCTGAAAAGCGATCTCCTGAGCTGCAATGAGAAAAGCATCCATCTCTTCTTGATTTTCTTCAAGAAAATCATGAACAATTTGGCGCTCAAAATCTGAAACGTTATTTTCCAAATAACGAGCTAATAATTCATCAGATATGTGCTTTCTATCACCCATTTTTCCACTCGTTTAAAAGTTCAGCTAATTCTATTTTGGCTCTTTTTTTCAAATTATAAATATTCCCAACATTCGTTTTTAAATCAATCGCCATCTCTTCAGGAATTTGTCCATTTAATTCCGCTAATAACACCCATCTATATCTCGCATTTTTGATTTTATTTATTGCAATATAAAGTTCTTTTTTCCTAAGAATAGATTCAAAATTAAAAACACCCATTTTATCTAATTCAGAACCAACTTCATCAAAATTTAGAGTATGTATTTTTCCGGTATTAGTCATTTGTTGCTTATTTTTCACAAAAAAGCGAACTGCAACAACAGTCAACCAAGTCATTAATGCCGAATCACCAACAAAGCCTCTCAATTTTGACCAATTATTCTCTTGTAAATATATATAAAATTCATCAATTAATTCATCCATTTCAACTTTTGAAGAAAATACCTGCCAGATTATTCTAGAAAACATTTTATGACACTTATTATAGAAAAAATATTCAATAGCATATTCATCATTTTGAATAATGCATTGAATTAACTGTTCATCAGTTAATAGATCATAAGAATTCCGTTTCTCAGAACCTATCATTTTTTTTCTTTAGTTTTTTTAATTTTCTTTAGTTGACTAGACTCCTCCTCAATATCTTTTAAGTAGGTTTTACATTTATCCGGATATTGGTTTTCTAATTTTTCAAATAGTTTTTTAGCTTTTTTATATTCCGGAATTGCATTCTTTTTATCATTAGCTTTAAAATAAAAATATCCAATATTATACGTATAGACTGCATATTTGAATTTGTACGTATCAGGAGATTTTTTCATAAGACATTCGATCAAATCTCTGGCATTTTTCATATAAGTTGCAGCTGTATCAAACTGACTTTGAGAATAATGTAATACACTTAGATTATTATAAGCTTCAGCTAAAGCAGCGGAACAATTCGGTTCAATATTCTGATATATCTCTATCGCTTCAAGATAAGACAATCGAGCATTATCATTTTGTTTCATTTTTCGGTAAAGGACTCCCTGATTACATAAAATTTTAGCTTTTAAAATAGAAAACAATTGTGGATTTTCATGTAATGATTGATTACAATAGGTCAAACCTTGCGCATAATAATCTTGAGCATCCTGATATTGTTTTAGATTTGAATTTAATACACCCAGATTGATAATACAATAGATGATATCTTCCTCATATTTTTTGGGATTTACGGAAATAAGATATTGCAAAATTTGATAAGATTTTTGGAAATAATAATTTGCTGAATCTAATATTTTTGCAGATAAAAATAGGGTTCCTTTATTATTATAAAGTGTTGAAAGTGATGATTTATTGTCAAATACATTTATTTTATTGGTCGAAGTTCTAATCAAAATGGCTTCATCATAATAATTAATAGCTTTTATAAAAACGAGACTATCTTTATTAATATCATAAATTTTGCGGTATAATTCAGCAATATTATTTAATCCTATCGCATAATTCTTAATATTATTTGAGTCTTTTCCCACTAACAATCTTCTAATTTCCAGGTTCACCAATAATAATCGTTCAGCATTAGTAAAATCGTTTTGATCCAGATAAATATTGGCTAATGTATTGATTGGAAAACAAACTTTGGTTAAATATTTATCAAAATCTATTTCTTTCAACTTTTCAGCTTCTTCAATGGCATTAGTTAAATTAATTTTGGACAAATTAAAATCATTTAACTGATAATAAAGATGACCTATCATCTGTAAAACATCACTTTTATTCTCACATGTTTTGGCATGAAACAAAGCCCTGTTACTCCATTTCAATGCTTCATCCATGTTCTTTTGTGAAGATAAGAAGAGGGCATAGTCAAATAGATATTGGAAATTGGATGTGTCTGATTGTACAATATTTTCAAGAATATCTTTCACCTTGTTAATATTTTCATGTCCCATCACTAACATTCTATAATTCACTTCTTCCTGAAGTTTTGGAATTATAATATGGATTGATTCATTGGTTTGATTCCGTAATTTAACTTTCGTTTTTAACTCTGAAATTAAATTTTGTTGTTCAAAAATGGCAATCGCTTCTTCAAATTTCCCTTGTTCTAATAAGACCAAAGCATTAGAGCTCAAAGAATCCAAATCATCTTTATTTATTCTGGCAAAAAAATTCACATATTCTTCAATTCTATCATTCGCTTCCTGGAGTTCAGTTTCAATTTTTGCAACTTTATTTCTATATTCTTCAATAGTAATAGTTTGATTATCTAGTTCTTTTTTTAAAGTATCAATATTTTTTTTGTACTCTTTGGCTTGATAATCATAAATGATGTTATAATATCTGGATCTTACTTTTTCTATTTCATTTTTTGATGCGATTATAATTCTCATCGTATCACGAGAGGATAAGGTGTATCCATTTTTAAAATCATAAGTGTTAACAACTTCATAACCCTCTTTAATAATTCTAATATTAAAAATCTGATCACCGGCTTTTTTTTCGCTAAATACTAACCGAAAAGTTCCGTCAGAATTCGATACAACCGGTTGAAGATCTGTGGCAGTCAGGATCGATATTCCTACACCGGCAACCGGTTTACCATGAGAATTCAGCTCTTTTACTATTCCGACTTGAACGATTTGAGCATTAGTAAATACAATTGATGTTATACAAAATAAAAAGGTGTAAAGAGTTTTTTTGTTCATTATCATTTCATTTTTTGTGTGAAAATCAGGTTGCAAAAATACAATATTTTGATACATTATTCCACAAAAACATGTTTTTTTTATAATTTTTTTCAACTTAAATTTTTTCCTTATATTTGCATCAAAATCATGCCAAGACTCAAATTTGATATGGATATTATAAAAAAAATAATTATAGCTCTCCTTTTCTTGTCATTATGTAATGCCCTGAATGCGCAGGAAACTAAAAAAGATCACTATAGCGGCGGAATGTTGTTTTATCAGCCAGGATTTACCTTTGCTGAAAATGGATTTCAGGAGATTAAAGGGAATAGTAACGCTATCGGTGGGATCTTACGGTTCTATTTCTGGGACTATTTTACCTGCGGTGTGTATGGAGGAAGTCAAACAACTCATTATAATTCAAACCTTTCTGAAAATTCTTATATGAAACTTGGGTATGGCGGTCTTTTTGCCGGGGGGAGTTTCAAAACCGGAAAATGGCGGTTTACTGCTTCCCTTTTTGCCGGTATGGGTGGTGTAGATAATTTACATATTGAACGTCAAACCGGAACAACTCTAGATGATGCATACCTATATCACTATAGCGTTTTTACCTTTTCCCCAATCGTGAGTGTGGATTTCTATCTAACCTCCAAAATAGCTCTAACATTCCAAACGATATGCCTCACCTCAAGAACTCCGGATAAACAGTTTTTTTATAACCCAACTGTTCAATTAGGGGTGCTTTTTAATAGATAAGACGGCAGACGGCAGTCAGCAGTCGGCAGTCAGCAGTCGGCAGTCAGTAGTCAGCAGTCGGCAGTCAGCAGACGTTAATAGAATATCTTTTTTTACAATTTTTAGGATATTGGATTGATATTGTGTAAGTTAAGAAATAAACATTTTTTTAAAAGAAAACTTCGTTGATTTTGTAAATCATTCCATTTTTATTTTTATTTTTGAAAAAATTTTATGACTAATATTAACTCTAAAAACTAAGCAAATGAGTAAATTTGAAACACTTAGAATCTGGCAAGAATCAAGACAGATTGTCAATGAGATCTATGCAATTTTTAAAACTTCTAAAGATTTTTCTTTCAAAGATCAAATTCAAAGAGCTTCAATCTCCATAATTAATAATATTGCAGAAGGCTCAGAATCAGGAACCGATAATTTAAATATTCGATATCTTCATATCGCAAAAGGAAGTTGTGCAGAAGTTAAAAGTATGTTATATTTATCTGAAGACTTTGGATTTTGTAATCATAGTAAAGCCGAAGAGTTAAGAGAAAAATTAAATACTGTTATTTTCGGTATCCATAAAATGATACATTACTTAAAAGAACAAAGGCAATAATTATTTACTTCGCTTATTAGACTATAAAACCTTTATTTACTGTCGTCTGCTGTCTGCCGTCCGCCGTCTGCCGTCTGCCGTCTGCTGTCCGCCGTCTATTTAAGAAACCCCCCATGGAATGTGCATGGCAACAACTCTGATACGGAGGCTACGACGTAAACTTCGCCACTCTCGCCCGCCATGATCACCTCGATCGGTTGATTGAATTTTTGCTCATATTCTAATAATACCTGCCGGCAACTGCCGCAGGGTGGAACAGGTATCGTTAACGGTTTCTGTGCATTGATAGCCGTAATCGCAATTTTTAAAATGGGAACCTCCGGATATTGCGACGATGCATAAAATACGGTCGTTCTTTCAGCACATAATCCTGTGGGATATACTGCATTCTCCTGATTGTTTCCACTTATGGTCAATCCATTATTGAGCAAAACGGCTGCTCCAACCTTGAAATTCGAGTACTTGGCATACGCTTTCTGTGCCGCTTGTTCAGCTTCAACCAGTAAATTGAAAATATCATCAGGTAATTCGGTTCTATCTTTATAAACCTTGATTTCTGTAGCTATTTGAATGTTTTTCATGAGCTTAATTATTTTGTTTTTCGGTTTCTTTTTCTTTGGTTAATCTTCCAACACCTAATAAAATGAGGGCATTGAAAAAGGAGAAAAATGTAACTCCTGCATGGGTGTTAATCGTGTCTTCGGTAAGCATAGATACTGATATGAGGATAAAAAACAGCAAGTATAGTAGTCGGTACTCAATTTTGAAAAATAGGGGAGCTAACATCATGATTAAAAAAAGAAATAATAAAAAAATACCTCCTGATAACCAAATTGTTAAATATTGATTGTGACACCCTTTCTCTTTTTTAGTGATCTCCGAATTTTGAAGTTTCAATTGTTTATCCAACTCCATTTTGTGATCCCCTACTCCTACCCCAAATAACCAGTCGTGTTTTAGTATCGTAATGGTGGTTTTCCATAATTCTATGCGCTCTAATAAGGATGATTGGTGAATTTTTCCAAATTTCTGATAAAGTGAGATACTAAAATAAGTTGGATATAACGACCTTTTCAGTCCGATTCCATGCGTATAATCCACATTAGCATACCCATTTTCAACATTTTTAATATCTTCATCTGTCAGTTGCTGAATCCCTTCTGCATCTTTATGTAATCCTTTGGAGTTTAAATAACGGATCAACCCGTGTTGCACCTCTTCTATTGGAACTTTGCTTCTTTTGGGCCACTCTTGTTTCAATTCATCTAAACAAAGGTAATATTCAATCATGTGCCCGTTTTCTACCCAGGTATCCGGATTGTGCCAATAGGGATTACCTGCTTTAGTATTTCTTTGGATTGGTATCTCTTTTTCATCCGTATGGAAATAATCAATGGTAATGATCGAAACATAAGAAATGAGACCCACCAATAAGACAAAAAACAGAATGGAAATGATTTTGTACTCTACCCTTTTTTTGAAAAAGAGGAACATGTAAAACATTAAAAAGAAAATCAAAATGAATAAAATGATAATCCCCGTTAATGTTTGTGATATAAATAAATACAGAAAAAACCAAACTCCGGTAGCAATCAAAACAGGTGTTAACTTACGATCTCTCCACTCTTTGTTCCAAATCAAAAAAGTGATGATCACAATCCCCAAAACTATGTTTAAACTAAATCTGATATGTGAAATAAAGACTGAAATCTCCCTGATATCTTGTATCGGATGAGTAAACATAAAATAAATGGAATAAAGCGTCGTAAATAAAACAGATCCCAAATAGACATAAAAAATAGCTTTGATTTCACTTCGTTTTAATGGTGCTTCCGTTGCTATTCCCAATGGAATAATCAACATGGGAAGTTTCATCAGATAACTATTTACAGCTTGTGACCATAAATCTGTATTGATAAACCCTATCCAGAACAATAACGGAAAGGAAATGAGAAATAACGTTAGTCTGTTTTGTTTTATTCGTTCCCATTTCTGAGCCCAGTTCCACTCCAGAATCATATTACCCAACATCACCATGATCCCTACAGTCATCATGAACATGGAGAGTGGCAAAGAGATAGCAATGATAAGTAAACTACCTAAATAGAGTATCCTATGAATTTTTGTTCGGGTCACAAACCTACTTTTTTCCGTTTAAAATTGTATTGTATTGATTACTGTCAGTGATAATTTTAATAGCTGCTTTTATATCAGGATCATAAGAGAGTTGATTGACAATTCTTCCCTTTTGATAATAATATCTGGAAACGATTTCATTAGCCAAAAATTGTGAAATCTCCTCTTTAAATTTCAAAAGATCATTCATTTTTTCTTGTTCAATTTTTGTTTTGAGTAGATCTAACTGCGGTTGGATTGCTTCAAAATAATGATCCTCTTTAGCTGCAAGAATCAATTCTGCCAATATATTTTCGGTTTCCGTTTTATAAGTAAAATCTTTTGTTTTCACAAAAGCAAGAAACTCCTGAAATAAGGTTTCATCCACAGCAAACTGATCAGCAGTGATGAGTTGATCATGTTTGGTTCTGTATTGATTGGCAAAATCAAAAATGATATTATTCTGCACCAATGTGCCTAAAATGGTACTTGGAGTCACCTCATCAGTGACGATATCGGGTTCAACGCCCCCTTTGTCGTAAACGGTTCTTCCATTTTTGGTTTTGTAAGGTGTTGCCAGTGAATCGGGAATATGAGGAGCCACCCCATTGGTATCTTTGTCGAAATAATCAATATTTTGTACACAACGGCCACTGGGAATGTAATATTTGGCAATGGTAATTTTCAAAGAGGTATTGTAACTTAGGGGAACCACATTTTGAACTAATCCTTTACCAAATGTTTTTTTACCCACAATCACACCTCTATCCAGATCCTGAAACGAACCCGATACAATTTCAGAAGCTGATGCACTGAATTCATTCACCAAAACAGCAACGGGTATATCTTTATCGATAGCAGCACTTCTGGTATAGTATTTGAAATTTTGTTCCGGAATTTTCCCTTTTGTTTCGGCAATCAATACATTTTGATCTACAAAAATATTCATGATGTTTACAGCTTCTTGTAATAAACCTCCTCCATTGTTTCTCAAATCTAAAATGAGGTATTTCATCCCCTGATCTTTCAGTTTTTTATAGGCTTCTTTCACTTCAGCAGATGCTTTTTCAGTGAATTGATCCAATTTGATGTAACCCACTGTTTCATTGAGCATTCCATAGTAGGGAACTGTAGGAAACTTGATCTCTTCTCTTTTGATATTAAAAGTAAGTTTCTCCTTAGTAAATGCCCGTTCCACTTCAATCGTCAAAGTGGTGCCGGGTTGCCCTTTTAAAATGGTACTTACATCATCTGACGTTTTCCCTTTTGTGGATTGTCCATTGATTTTCAATATTTTATCACCAGCTCTTAATCCTGCTTTTTGAGAAGGAGTGTCGGCATAAGGTTCAGAGATAACCACATCATTTCCATACTGTTGAATAAGTGCTCCAATGCCACCATATTGACCCTGGGTCATGATTCTGTAATCCTCAATCTGTGATTCCGGATAATAAACGCTGTAGGGATCCAAAGTGTTTAACATCCCATCGATGGCATTTTTCACTAAGTCACCCGGTGTAATCTCATCGGCATACTTTAAATTTAACTCTTTCAGGATGGAAACAAAAATATCAACATTCTTAGCGATTTCAAAATCGTTTTGTGCACGTAGTTCTATTCCTGAAATAAAAACCAGGGATAGGATCAGATAAAGAACTTTTTTTTTCATAGGTTTATTTTACCAATTTTTTATAACGGATCCGTTTAGGAGTATCGTTGCCTAATCTTTTTTTCTTATTTTCTTCATATTCAGTATAGTTTCCTTCAAAGTAGTATACTTGAGATTCCCCTTCAAAGGCTAAAATATGGGTGCATATTCTATCTAAAAACCAACGGTCGTGAGAGATCACAACAGCACATCCTGCAAAGTTTTCAAGTCCCTCTTCTAATGCACGTAAAGTATTGATATCAATATCGTTGGTTGGCTCATCGAGTAACAATACGTTGGCTTCTGATTTTAATGTTAAAGCCAAATGCAAACGGTTTCTTTCTCCTCCGGAGAGCACACCTGCCTTTTTTCCCTGATCCTGGCCACTGAAATTAAACCGGGAAACATACGCTCTGGAGTTGATCAATCTTCCGCCCAGCATCATTTGTTCGTTCCCTTCAGAAACCACTTCCCAGACATTTTTTTCGGGATCAATCTGGGCATGTTGTTGATCTACATAACCCACTTTTACGGTTTCTCCCACTTTAAACTCTCCTGCATCCGGCGTTTCAATCCCCATGATCAAACGAAACAATGTAGTTTTTCCGGCACCGTTTGGTCCAATAATCCCCACAATACCGTTTGGTGGTAAGGTAAAGTTCAAATTTTCAAAAAGAATTTTATCTCCATAACCTTTTGTCACATTGATCGCTTCAATGACGTTCATTCCTAATCTTGGACCGTTAGGAATAAAGATTTGTAACTTTTCTTCTTTCTCTTTTACATCTTCATTGAGCAATTTATCATACGCATTTAAACGTGCTTTTCCTTTAGCCTGACGAGCTTTTGGACTCATTTTCACCCAATCTAGTTCCCTTTCTAATGTTTTCATTCTTTTAGATTCCTGTTTCTCTTCCATCGCCAGACGTTGTGTCTTTTGCTCTAGCCAGGAGGAGTAATTGCCCTGCCATGGGATCCCTTCCCCTCTGTCCAGTTCTAAGATCCAACCGGCAACGTTATCTAAGAAATAACGGTCGTGGGTAACCGCAATAACGGTTCCTTTGTATTGTTGTAAGTGCATTTCAAGCCACTCCACAGATTCTGCATCCAAGTGGTTGGTGGGCTCATCCAGCAATAAAATATCGGGTTCTGATAATAAAAGTCGGCATAATGCAACCCTTCTGCGTTCACCTCCGGAAAGATTTGCAACGGGGGTTTCAGGTTCAGGACAACGAAGTGCATCCATCGCACGCTCCAGTTTACTGTCCAATTCCCAGGCATCATGATGTTCAATGAGTTCGGTAAGTTCACCCTGTCTTTCGATCAGTTTATTCATCTCATCGTCTGTCAGCTCCTCCATGAAACGCATATTCACAGCTTCATACTCTGCTAAAATATCTACCACTTCCTGAACTCCTTGCATCACTACTTCTTTAACAGTCAGATTGTTATCCATTTCAGGCTCCTGAGGTAAATACCCTACTGAATATCCGGGAGAAAACACAACTTCCCCTTGAAATGATTTATCTAATCCGGCAATAATTTTAAGTAAAGAGGATTTTCCTGATCCGTTTAACCCTAAAACGCCGATTTTGGCTCCGTAAAAAAATGATAAATAGATATTTTTTAAAACTTGTTTTTGCGGTGGAAACGTTTTGCTAACGTTCACCATAGAAAAGATTATTTTCTTGTCGTCACTCATCGATTTGTTTATTTAATTTTGATAATGCAAAAATAGGGAAAAAACCGCTTTTTTTTATATATTTGCACTTAATAATATATAAAATTATAAAAAAAGATAAACCTAACAATATGAATCACTTCGATACTGCTGTTATCACTAAAATTGCCGCTCACCATGTGGGGAATAAAAACAATGAAGAGGGAATTGAGTTTTCCAAACAATTGATTGAAACAAACGATTCGATCAATACTTTACTGGCTACCTATTTTCTCTCCCCTTTTAAGTCTGAAGAATACTTCCGCTTTGCTCATGAAAATGATCTAAAATACAATGAAGTGTACCAGTATATTTGTGCCATCTTTGAACAGCCAGAGCAACTTTTTGAAAAATCGATCCATCTTTCCAAATTTTTGTATGAACAAAGTATCCATCCCAAAATCAAAAGTGGAGAGTTATATGTGGTTTATTTCCAAGACTGTGTAGTTGATGGTGAAATGGCTGACGCTATTGGACTGTTTAAATCTGAAAATAAAGATCAGTTTTTAAAGGTTCATTCTGAAAACGGACAATTTGTGTTTGAAGCCGAACAGGGGATCAATATCAATCGTCTGGATAAGGGATGTATCGTTTTTAACATTGAGAAAGAGAAAGGTTTTGTGGCCTCTATCGTGGATCACACCAATAAAAACTCTGAAGCCTTGTATTGGATGAATCAGTTTTTGCATGTTAAACAGCGTGAAGATGAATTTTTCTACACCCAAAATGTGATGTCCATTTATAGTCAGTTTGTTAAGGAGGAGCTTCCTCAACAATTTGAAGTTTCCAAAGGGGATCAGGTGGATCTTATTCAGCGGTCTGTTGAGTATTTTAAAGAGAAAGAAACCTTTGATATTGCGGATTTTGAAGAGACGGTGATTACACAACCGGAAATTATTGAAAGTTTCCAGCAATTCAAAGAGGAAAAAACCAAAGAGCAGGATATAGAGATTGTGGATCAATTCAATATCAATGATAAAGCGGTCAAAAAGGAGCAAAAAAACTTCAAAAGTGTGATTAAACTGGATAAAAATTTCCATATTTATGTTCATGGCAACCGCAACCTTTTAGAATCCGGCATTGATGAAGAGGGAAGGAAGTTTTACAAGATTTATTACAAGGAAGAGAGCTAATAGGGCGAAGGGCGAAGGGCAAAGGGCGAAGGGCGAAGGGGAATTAACATTTAACAGTAAACATTTAACAATTAGTTTTTGGGTTTTGGGTTTTAGTAACTTATTCTTACTATTCGTGTGTGTTTTGGTACAATATTTCAAATTCATTTTTTTATATCACAGTGTACCACCGTGTACTAATGTGTTCCACAATGTTTTAGAAATTAAAAATACGCACATTTAAACACTGTGATACACCGTATAACACTGTGAAACACTGTGACATAAAGTTATCATTTTTTATTATTCATTTTACTTTAGTCTATGGGCCTATGTTTATTTGCGTTCCACTTTTTTTGATTTCAAAAAGTTTATAGAAACTTGTATACCAAAATAACTTCCTGATAATTTAAAACTACCTTTCGAATTTGGACTGATTAATAAATTACTAAATCTATATTCCCCTATTCTGATCGGATTAAAACTCATATTATAAAAGAGTGTTGTTTTTAATAAAAAAGATTTAAAAGGATAACAATACCCCAATCCTAAGACAAAATCGGATGAAAAATAGCGGTTTTTATAGTATGAATTCAATGTAAAAGTAGGAATTGTAGTACCTTGATTGTTAAAACTCTCAATATATTGACCTTCGGATAGAACCCGGAATTTTAAGTTAAATCCGGATTGAAAACTCATAAATGATTGAACTCCAATTTTCCACTTATATTCAGCCATAATAGGAATCGCTGGAATAAAATAATTATACTCAACCACTTTGTTTCTATAAGCGTAATTAAAACCTTCCGGCAAATCACCATCTAAATATTCATATTCAGCAAATAAATCGGGTTCCTGAATTACATTTAAACCGGTTTCTATCGACCAACTCCTGTATATTGGAATGGAATACGTAAATCCAAAACTAAACGAAGGTAAACTAGGTGATTTAACCCTATATTCACCGTAATCAGCAACAAAAGTTGCTTTTCTGTAGACTACTCCACTTATATTTAATCCAAAATTACTGTATTTTTTTAAAGTATTATAATCGTTTTCGTTCTGAGCTGTTGTCATTAAGGAAGAAATGAACAACAAAAAAAATAAGTAAAAGGTTGAATTTTTCATTTTGGATTAAATTGTGTTTTATGTAAACGCAAAAATAAACGAATTATTGATACTTCACTTAGAAAATAGTATAGATAATATCTTTGTATTGTTAAACATATATAGATTTCATCAATATATCTGTTAGAGGTTATTATTTGCTTTTGTTTGCAATTCTGCACAATTTTAATTACTTTTGCAAGTTAAATTAACTAAAAAGAATAAATATTATGGATTTTAAATTATCTGATGAAATGCAATACGCATTGGATGAATCCAAGAAAATTGCCATTCAATATAAATATCAAACTGTTGGAATTGAACATGTTACATTAGCCATTTTTAAATACCCCAACTATAGCTCCACGATGCAGATCTTCGATTTGTTTAAAATCGATATGCTTCCATTAAAAGCTAAACTGGAAGAGATGCTTGAAAATAATGAAAATCATGTTGCTGTAGAAATTGAGGAGATTAAATATAATGTTCAAACCGAAAACATGATCCGCCTGGCATATATTATTGCCCGGGATTGTAGAAGTGCTACGACCGATATGATCCATTTCCTTTTGGCTCTTATTAAAGATAACAGAGGAGATAACAATAATGTCATCAAATTGTTATTTAGAAAAACCGGACTAACTTACGATTCTATCGTTGCAGAATTGAAAAAAGACAACACCGATATTGAACCCACCGGTTTCTATTCCGGAAATGAGGATGATGACGATGAGGATGATCGTCGTTCAGAGTCCAGAACAAGAAAAAATGCTCCCAAAGGATCGAGTTCAACACCGATGTTGGATAGTTTTGGTAAAGATCTAACCCGTTATGCAGCTGAAGGAAAACTGGATCCGATTGTGGGTCGCGAAAAAGAATTGGAACGGATTGCCCAAATCCTTTGTCGCCGTAAGAAAAACAACCCTGTTTTAATTGGAGAACCAGGCGTGGGTAAATCTGCCATCGCCGAAGGATTAGCCATTAAAATCAATGAAGGAAAAGTATCCAGAACATTGATGAATAAACGGGTTGTGAGTTTAGATATGGCTTCATTAGTTGCCGGTACAAAATATCGGGGACAATTTGAAGAACGTGTTAAAAGTATTCTTACAGAACTCGAGAAAAATCCCAATGTGATTCTTTTCATTGATGAATTACATACTTTAGTGGGAGCCGGCGGTGCACAAGGTAGCTTAGATGCTTCTAACATGTTTAAACCTGCTTTAGCCCGCGGAGAGCTCCAATGTATTGGTGCTACAACACTTGACGAATACCGCCAATATATCGAAAAGGATGGTGCTTTGGAAAGAAGATTTCAAAAAATCATGATGGAGCCGACTACTCCTGAAGAAACGATTGCGATCCTGAATAATATTAAGGATAAATATGAAGATCATCATATTGTCCGTTTTTCCGATGAGGCAATTCAGGCTTGTGTTACCCTTTCTTCCCGTTATATTACCGATCGTTGTCTTCCCGATAAAGCGATCGATGCTCTGGATGAAGCAGGATCACGCGTTCATATTCAGAATATCAATGTTCCCATGGAATTGATTGAGATTGAGAAGGAAGCAGACAGTTTGAAAAAACTGAAAGATGAAGCTGTTAAAAATCAACAATTCCAGGCTGCTGCAGGATATAGAGATTCTCTTAGAGAAATCGAAGAAAAGATTGAATTGATTAAAAAGGATTGGGAAGCTGAATCTAAATTGGAAAGACCTGTCGTTACCGAAGAGGATGTTGCTGAAGTGATGGCTATGATGACTGGTGTGCCGGTTAGAAGAATTGCTAAGAATGAAGGGGAAAAATTGATGCAGATGGCTACTGAACTGGAAGGTAAAGTTATAGGTCAAGATGAAGCGATTAAAAAGATAGCCAAAGCGATTCGTAGAAATCGTGCCGGATTGAAAGATCCAAACAAACCGATCGGAACTTTCATATTTTTAGGCCCAACCGGTGTTGGAAAAACGTACCTTGCTAAAATATTGGCAGAGTATCTTTTTGATTCCCAGGATGCTATGATTCGGATTGACATGAGTGAATATATGGAAAAACATACGGTTTCCCGCTTGATCGGAGCACCTCCGGGATATGTTGGTTATGAAGAAGGGGGACAATTGACTGAGAAAATCCGCCGTAAGCCTTACTCTATTGTACTTTTAGATGAGATTGAAAAAGCACATCACGATGTTTATAATGTTCTGCTTCAGGTGTTTGATGAAGGACAACTTACGGATGGGATCGGTAGAAAAGTGGATTTTAAAAATACCATATTGATCATGACCTCCAATATTGGTTCCCGCGAATTAAAAGATTTCGGAACCGGTGTCGGTTTTGCAACAGCTGCTGTTCAATCGAATAAATCCAAACTGGAACATTCTGTTTTAGAGACAGCTCTAAAGAAAAACTTTGCACCTGAGTTTATCAACCGTATTGATGACATCATCTATTTCAATAGTTTAGAAAAACCTGATATCATCAGAATTATTGATATTGAATTGAGTAAAGTGCTCAAGAGAGTCGCAAGTTTAGGGTTGACTGTAACATTAACAGATAAAGCCAAAGATTTCTTAGCAGAAAAAGGGTGGGATCCCAATTATGGCGCCAGACCATTAAAAAGGTGTATCCAACGATATGTAGAGGATGTGCTTGCTGAGGAGATTCTCATGAACCGTTTTGAAACCCAGACTGAGGTTGTAATGGATTATGATGACCTCAAAGAGGAGATGGTAATAAGCTAATGTGTTAATAAGCTAATAAGCTAATAAGCTAATTAATTTACTAATTTACGAATTTGCTAATTTACTAATTTACGAATTTGCTAATTTGCTAATTCTTTTTTCTGTTCAAAAATAAAAAAATTGATGGTTCTTAACACTTTTTTTTGTATTTTTGCACCTCAATTCCGAAAGGGAGGGTCCCTTAGCTCAGCTGGTCAGAGCATCTGACTCATAATCAGAGGGTCCTTGGTTCGAG
>JAGDMF010000006.1 GCA_017860455.1 Bacteroidota bacterium | reverse complement strand
AGAAGTAAAAAGTAAGAAGTAAAAAGTAAGAAGTAAAAAGTAAGAAGTAAAAAGTAAGAAGTAAAAAGTAAGAAGTAAAAAGTAAGAAGTAAAAAGTAAAAAGTAAAATAAAGGAAGAACTAAAACCCAAAACCTAAAACCCAAAACCTAAAATCCAAAACCTGATAGCTTTCGAACGTCGAACGTTCAACGTCGAACGTCGAACGCCCAAAAACAATGAATAGTTTTACAATGTCGAAATGAGTTGCTTGATTTTTATTTCAACTATTTTTAGGGCATATTCAAAATTGAGGAGTCGGGTGCTCGATTGGATGTAATTTTCCTGAGCCTGATGTACTTCGAGGGATGTGGTTTGCCCTAATCGTAACCGTTCTAAACTAAGATCAAGATTCTCTTTGGCTAAAGCGTTATTCTCTTTTTCAATTTCTAATAGTTTAGTCTGGACATTATATTCGGAGAGGAGATTTTCCAGTTCCATATTCATCTGAAGTTTTACTTGTTCTAATTCTAGCTCAGATGATTGAACCTGTATCTTTGCAATGGAAACCTTCCTCTTGGTTTCACCGGAACTGTACAATGGGATCACGATTGAACCGCCAACCTGTGGCCCAAGAGAGCGATTATTTAAAATAGAACCCATGGAAGCATACGCCTGATTCCAATAGTATCCCCCTGATAAACTGATGAGTGGCCAATAGGTACGGGTGTTCTCTTTCATTGTCAACCGCGCAATATCTGTCTGCTTTTGATAAAATAACAGGGTAGTGTTACTTGAATTAAGTTGTTGCATCAAGTCATTTTTATCAGGAACAAAAGTAACGGTGATAGAATCCACAACTTCAAAATCGGCATCCAAATTTAGCGTAAGTAATTCTTTTAATTTTCGTTTCGTTGCATCAATGGTATATTGTTGTTTAATAGCATTCTCCCTGGCTACGTTTAAGTCAATTTGAGCATTAAGCAAATCGGTTTTTGTGAATGATCCGGCCACAATGCTCGATTGGGCAATTTTTACCCGTTCTGTATTAAAGTTAATAACCTCATTTATAGCAATTAACTCTTGTTTTTGTCGTACAATGTCATAATAAACGGAAATTACAAGAGATACCGTCTGTAAAACTTTTTCTTTGAACTGAATTTCCCCCAGCGTTTGAATTTCATTTAGTTTATTTTTGGTCACAAACATTTTTCCACCATCAAATAGAGTCCAGGAAAGCTCAACCCCCGCATTAAGGGATGTAGCAGCCTGTGAAGGATAAGCATTCTCAGTACCACTTGAAAGAATCTGATTTACATTATTGAGTTCATAATATCCGGATCCGATTAATCTAACATTAGGTAACATTCCGGCATTACCGGGTGTATTATTCGTTTTGGCGATATCAACATTGTTTTGGGCAACTATGATGTCGAAATTATTTTTCAAAGCCAGGCTCACAGCCTCTTCAACCGTCATGATTTTCTGCGCATTGGCGATGAAAAATGTCATAAATAAAAATAACAAACTAATAATTCTCATATTTTTATTTTTTAAATCGTATCAAAATTGATTATTTCTTCTTTTTTCTTGGCTGACATCACGATATATGCTACAGGGATCACAAATAGGGTGAGTAAAAGAGATAAAAACAAACCTCCGACCACAACAATTCCCAGAGATACTCTACTAGATGCGCCGGCACCAAGAGCAAGTGCAATAGGTAGTGCACCAAACATGGTGGCCAGTGAAGTCATCAAAATCGGACGGAATCTGGCAGCTGCAGCATTAAAAGCGGCTGCACGTTTGTTCATTCCTGCTTTTCGCTTTTGATTGGCAAATTCAACAATCAGAATTCCGTTTTTAGTAACAATTCCAATCAGCAGAATCATACCAATTTCTGAAAAGATATTCAAGGTTTGTCCGAAAACCCACAATGACAACATTGCACCCGCGATAGCCATTGGCACCGTAAGCATAATAATGAATGGGTCAATAAAACTTTCAAATTGGGCAGCTAATATTAAATAGATTAATAATAATGCTAATAATAAAGCAAAAGAGATATTCGATTTGCTTTCCGCAAAGTCTCTGGAAGATCCTGCTAATGCTGTATTAAAGGAAGGATCTAATAAACGATCGGCAATGTTTTGCATTTCGGCAATCCCTTCCCCGAGCGTTTTACCATTTGCAAGATTCGCAGAAACAGTAGCTGATTTGTATCGATTGAAATGGTAGAGTGTTGGAGGACTGCTATTCTCTTCCAGTTTTACGAGGTTATCGAGTTGAATCATAACGCCTTTATTGTTCCGCACATACAATGAAGTGATGTCAGCCGGCATATTCCGATCATCACGAGCCAGTTGTCCGATGACATAATACTGCTTATTGTTTCTAAGAAAATAGCCGTAACGACTACCGCTATAGGCATAATTCAGTGCGTCAGAAACATCTTTTTCGGTAACTCCCAGACTTGATGCCTTTAAACGATTTACACGAAGATTCAGCTCCGGTTTATTAAATTTTAAATCTACATCAACATTACTAAAAACCGGACTATTCTGAGCTTCTTCGAGGAATTTGGGAAGTACTGTACGTATCTTTTCAAAATCAAGGTTCTGTATTACAAATTGAACAGGTAATCCTCTTGAAGCGGCAGTTGTAATTGTTGGTTCCTGACTAGCAATAACTCTCGCATACGGAACCTTTTTGTACATTTTGGATAATCGATCGTAAATCTCCTGTTGTGAAGTATTTCTTTCGTTTGGTTCGGAAAGGAAAGCGGTAACGTTACCTGTATTAGCACTTGAATTATGGCCACCTCCGTACCGAGCCATAATATAGTTCGCCTCGGGAACAGAATCAAAATTTAACTTTGCAACTTGATTTAATATTTTCTGAGTTGTGCTATAATCATAACCTTCAGGAGCTGTTACCATTGTCCTAATATAACTGTGATCTTCCAATGGAGCCAACTCTGATTTCAAATTCAAAGATAAAAATCCGATTAAAATGACACAAATTCCCATAATGGAATATGAAATCCATTTGTTCTTTATAAAAAAGATGAGACCTTTTCGATACATCCGTTCCATGCCAACAAAAAAAGGCTCAGTTAATTGATAAAAGCGATTGTGATGGGACTTAGAACCCCCGAGTTTTACATTTAAAATCGGAGTTAAAGTGAGGGAAACAAAAGCTGAAATTAATACAGCACTGGCCACAACAATACCAAATTCACGGAACAATCTGCCTGTAAAGCCTTGTAAAAATACTACAGGAATGAAAACAATCGCCAGTGTTAGGGATGTGGAAATGACGGCAAAAAATATTTCACGTGTACCTTCAAAAGCAGCTTTCCATTTATCCATTCCACGCTCAATCCTCTTAAAGATATTTTCGGTGACGACAATCCCATCGTCAACGACCAGCCCTGTGGCCAAAACAATCCCTAAAAGTGTCAATACATTGATGGAAAATCCAAAAATATACATCACAAAAAATGTTCCGATAAGGGAAACGGGAATATCGATCAGAGGACGTAAAGCGATCTTCCAGTCCCTGAAAAATAGGAAAATGATGAGAACAACTAATAAGATAGCAATGCCCAGAGTTTCAACTACATCTTGAACGGATTGACGAACAAAAATAGATTTATCACGACCAATATTTAGTTCCAGTCCTTTGGGCATGGTTTGTTTGATTTGGTCCAAACGCTTGTAAAACTCATCAGCAATCTGAATATTGTTTGCCCCGGGTAGCGGAATTAATACTAACATAATCCCGGTAGCCCCATTAATAGTTACACCCGATTCTTCGTCTTGTGGCCCAAGAACTGCTTCTCCAATATCTCTTAAACGAACCACCTGATTGTCGGTTTGTTTAATAATCAGGTTGTTAAAATCCTCTTCCGTTTCTAGTCTACCAAATGTTTTAATTGTTAATTCAGTAGCATTACCTCTAATTTTACCACCAGGCATTTCAACATTTTCATTATCTAATGCTTTATTTATGTCTGATGCAGTCAGATTAAAGGCAGCCATCTTTTTGGGGTCGAGCCATAATCTCATAGCCGGTTTTTGTTGACCATAAATAGCAACAGAGCTGACACCGGGAATAGTTTGAAATTTTTCCTGTAATACATTCTCAGCATAGTCACTTAGTTCAATAGCATTCATCATAGTGCTCTGAACGGTTAGCATAACTATAGGGTCGCTGTTTGCGTCTGCTTTTGTAACGATAGGGGGTGCGTCAATGTCCTGGGGTAAACTTCTCATCCCTTGGGATACTTTATCCCGAACATCATTAGCTGCTTTTTCTAAATCGGCGCCAAGTTCAAATTCAACTGTAATAGTACTTGAACCTACAGCAGATTGAGATGAAATTGTTTTTACTCCTTCGATCCCGTTAATAGATTTTTCTAAGGGTTCGGTAATCTGTGACTCAATTACTTCAGCATTTGCCCCAGTGTAATTTGTTCTAACGGTTATTATGGGTGGATCAATGGCTGGATATAAACGAATTCCTAAAAAGTTATATCCTAATACTCCCATTAGAATAATAACCAGGCTCATCACTACTGCACCAACAGGCCGTTTTAAAGCAATATCTGATAGTAACATAATTAATTTGTTTTTACATTGGAATAGTTCAATTTACTACCCTCTTTTAAAAATTGAATACCGTTAGTAATAACAGTATCCCCCTGTTGAATTCCTTCAATAATCTCAATTTTTGAAGCTTGTCTAACTCCTGTTTTAACATAAACGAAATGAGCCTTTCCATTTTTTGCGATAATAACACTTTTATCTTTCTCTTGAGGAATAATCGCTTCTGTTGGAATCATAATGGCATTTTTGTTTTCTCCGAAACTAAGAAGTACATTGGCAAATGCGCCGGGAATTAAATGTTCTGACGGACTGGTAACCACTGCTCTTACTTTCAGACTTCTAGTATCTTCATCAATTCCATGTTCTGTAGCGATAACGGTTGCTTCATAAGAATTAGCTTCATCGTACATTGTAAATTTTACTTTCATTCCTTGTTTAATCTCCGGACTATATTTTTCGGGAACACTAAAGTCAAGTTTTAATTTTTCCATTCTGCGGATTGTCGCTAAATTTGTTGAAGGTTCAATGACAGCGCCCACACTGATGTTCCGTAATCCGATTACGCCATCGAAAGGAGCTAATATCTCTGTTTTTCTGAGGTGTACTTTTTGAACTTCAATATCTGCTTTTATTGAATTTAACTGCAAAAGGCTCTGATCATAATCATTTTGGCTAATACCGTTAACTTTCAGAAGTTCTGCTTGTCTTTTACAAAGTTGTTCCTGAATGGACCATTGCGATTGCAATTTTTTCAGATTAGCTTGAATGTCATCATCAAAAAGTTTCACCAATAATGTTCCTTGTTTAACAAACTGACCTTCAGGTAAATTTATTTTGATCACTCTTCCGGCAATTTCATTTTTAAGGGTAACCTCTTCGAAACCGAGCAAGCTTCCTGAAACAGAAATTTCATTTATGAGAACAGTTGGAGCAACAACATAAGCATCCACTTTAATTTGCACTTTGTTTTTCGATAAGGAAATAGTCTCTTTATTTTTTGATCTATTAATGAAAAACCATGTTATGATGATCAACAACAAGATTACCCCATATATCCATTTTGATTTTTTTTTCATTTTGCCAACTAATTTAATTAAATGTTAGATTTAGTTTATTGTGTTGCTGAATATCAACCAGATATGAAAAAACATATTTCTGTGCAAATATAGTGTTTTTATTTTGAATGCTGAAGAGAGATAATGTGCTAATGTGCTAATGTGCTAATGTGCTAATTGGGCGAAAGGCACAAGGCGCAAGGTGCAAGACGAAAGAGCTCTCATAATTCATTATTCATTATTCATTATTTTGGGCATTCCGGCTCGCAGGCTCGCCGTCGGTCTCCGGCCCATACTCCTCGTTTCGCTGCAAGGGTCTGAGCGGCCGGGCAGGAGCTCCTTCGTCGCTCTGCCCGATCCGTCATCCCCTAAGCAGCTCAACTTGCGGGGTATTTGGCCTTCGCCCTAATGCTTGTTCATGGTGTCGGCACTTCGATACGAAACCTATTTTGTCATATTTTCCAAGTTTTGTCTATAATGCGGTTTCTACTCAGCGACCTTAGTTCAGTGAAATATGGGGAAATTTAAGGTCGTTGAGTAGAAGCGCCTTTACGATACTTTAAAGAAACGAAGAAATATATAGCTTCGTATCGAAACGCCGACGCCATGAATAGTGAAAAGTGAATAGTGGATCCAAATCATCCATGATCGGTTCTAAATCAGCCAAGAGTGACTGTCGCGTATGTTTGCTGAATTTTTAAGAATGGAGAAGATATGAGCACTAATTTTGGCTTCATTTTTCAGGTTTGCGAAGTTTACGGAATAATGATACAGCTTTACTACGAAGATTACAGAGCTCTTCCCCAGGGTTCAACCCGAAGGGTTGCATATGAATAACCGTAGGTCAGCGAAGCGCCACCTACGGATGAATGGTATCCCCGCAACCTCTAGAACCCCGATAGGGGTTGCATGTAAATCAATCTAAGAAATAGAAAACCTATCCAACTGACCTAGTCGGCCTACTGCAGACTTGCTCATACAAATATAACGCTCCTCCGGAGCGGCAGAATTTGCTCGGTGTTTTGCTAGCTACAAATTTAACGCCTCGCTGTGGCGACCTCGATAGAACTTCAAACGTCTAACCTCGAACGTCGAACTTCGAACGTTTAACTTCGAACCTCGAACATCATTCTTTTTATTACTTTTGCCGACTCATTTTTAAAAGAAGAACCTGATATTTATATTAGATGATCAACAGAATTGATTTTACTGCCAAACTATTTTTATTGCTTGTATTTTTTACTGGTATTATTACTAAAGATCTATCTGCTCAAGAGGATACTACCTATTTTAAGAAGTATAATAATCAGTTGGCATTTAAAGTTACATTTTCCAATAAATTTGTTTCCCTGTTGTACGAGAAAGACAATCAGGAGATCACTTTTGATCCAAACAGACCTGTTTCTATTGGATTTGGTGTAAATTATAAAAAAATGGGGATGAGCTTTAGCTACGGACTAGGCTTTCTAGCCAATGATAAAAAAGGAAAAACCCATTCTTTTGATATTCAATATCATAATTTTGGTGATCGGTTTTCCTTTGACATCATTGGACAAGTTTATACAGGTTTTTATGATGATGACTATGAATTAAATGGTGATTATATGGTTTATGAAGATCTTAAAGCGATCAAATTTGGATTTTTTGGACAATATATTTTTAATTCATCCAAATTTTCATACAATGCTGCGTTTAGCCAAAAAGGGGTACAGCTGAAATCAGCCGGTAGCGTACTTTTAGGTGGAGGAGTCTATTATAGTCAGATCAATTCTGAAATACCTTACTTTTTTATAGAGGCCACCCAAACAAAATTAACCAATATCCAAATAGGAATCTCATCGGGATATGCTTATACCTTTGTTTTACCTAAAAAGTTTTTTTGTTCTCTTGCGCTTTCAGTGGGCTGTAATGGCGGGATTATAACTTCAACAAAACAGTTCATGATTTATCCGACAGTGATTCCCCGTTTTAGTATTGGTCACCACGGAAAAACCTGGAGCTGTTTTATCAATTATGGAAATAATTTGATATACACTTATTATTCCCCCAACTTTAAAATGGCACTAAGTTCCGGAGAGATCCAGCTGAGCTTGATTAAAAGGTTTGATAAGATTCCATTTATAAAATAATCGGTTTCATTATGTACTTCCCACAAAGCCTATAAAAGACTACGGACTACAGACCACCGACTACAGGCTTGCAAATTGATATAAACTAACTAAATTGGAAGTTACTATTCACTATTCACTATTCACTATTCACTATTCATTTTTCATTTTTCATTTTTCATTTTTCATTCAAAAAGGTAGTCCCCTTTTGAATCCACTTTATAACTGATCTCTTTTTTATCTTTTTGAAATAGAGCATACCCTGTTTTTAATTGTTCCCAAAAGGTGATCAACTTAGGGTCTTGAGAATACGTTTTTTTATAATTTGTAAAAGTAGAATCCTCCATTTTGAAAGGGAAAATGTAAACCGGAATCTTATTTTGACCATTGTTTTTTGCATAAACGGCATACAAATAGATCTCCTCAATTTTATCGTTCGTCATCGGTAAACAACCGATCGTGACACAGGAGCCATGAATAAAAATAGAGCCTCCGGGATTTTTTTTGTCACTTTTTATACGATCTGATTCATTAGGATAATTGATGCCTAGCGATAGGAGATAATTGCTGTTGGGATTAAACATATTGATATGGTAAAATCCTTCAGGAACCTGCAAATCGCCCTCTTTTCGTTTGGGTCCCAAAACACCTGACAAACGACAAATCGAATAGGTTTCTAAAAGCTGATACGTTTTATCTTCCTTTTTTTTAACATATATATTTAGCTCTTTTTCTGCTTTATAGGCAACAACCATCAATTGAAAATTGGAATTTTTTAATCCTTTCTCAGCTAGTTTTTGATTCATTATAGTTTGTTTATGTGCGATCGCAGTTTTAACTTTTTCATTCTTTTTTTGTTGTTCCAGAAATGAAACAGAATTTAGTGACAGTAAAAGAAAAGAAAAACATAACAAAACGATTAAATATTTTATTTTCATTTTTAGAAAAATTTATAAAGATCTTAAAATAACTCCAATAATATTTAAAAATTGTGCAAAAGGAGTTTCGTTTCCAGGTTTTGTTTTTAACTAAAAATTTGTTCAATTTCCATATTCTTATGTAATATACGAACTACTTCAATCTCTTTATTTTTGAAATATTTATAAAATATTATATGAGATTCTACTTTTGTGTATCTATAATTTTTTCGAATTATGGAAAAATCCCTACCTGATAATGGAAAAGCAGCTACATATTCAATTTCGTCAAATATTAAATTATAATATCTATCTGCTTGTTCTATAGACCAGTTTTTTAAAGTATAAAGCCAGATATTTTCTAAATCCTCTAAAGCTTTTTCCCTAATTTTATATTCCATTTTAAATATGTTTGGAATACAGTTTTTTGAGGCCTTCTTCTCTTTTATAATCAGATATTAAAGAGGATTTCTCTCCTATTTTTAATTCTGTTACAACAATTTTAGATTTTTGTTCCTGTTGTTCAAAAAGACGCAAAGCTGATCTTATCAATTCACTTGCTGAAGAGAATTTACCTGACCGTATTTGATTATCTATACTATTTTGAAAAAAATCATCTAGATAAATGGATGTTTTTGCACATACATTTGCAATTTTTGTTTTTGCAAATATTCCAAAATTTGGTATATAACAATATTATTTTTTGAATTGAGGAAATCAAAGCTTCCTATTGAAAGAATCAATAAAATATTCTCAAATAAAAGCGTTATTTTTGAAAACGAAAATTGATAATGAAAACAATAGTACAAATCAACGTTTTGCTTCTCATTTTTCTTTTCAATAGTTGCGGAAATGCGCAAAATGAAAATCAAAATGATAACAAAAATAAAACCAATAATATGAAGAATCTGACTGAAAAAGAGTGGAAAGAGCGGTTAACGGAAGAACAATACCATATTCTTCGTGAAAAAGGAACCGAAAGACCCTTTTCCGGCAAATATTATATGCATAATGAAAAGGGAATCTATAAATGTGCCGGATGTGGAGCCGAATTGTTTACCCATGATATGAAATTCGAATCTGAATGTGGATGGCCAAGTTTTGATAAAGAGATTGAAGGTGGAAAAATCGTACAAACTCCCGATTATTCGCACGGAATGAGAAGAGTGGAGATCACCTGTGCCAATTGTGGCGGACATCTGGGCCATGTTTTTGACGATGGACCTACTGAAACCGGCCAAAGATATTGTGTTAATTCTGAATCTCTTACATTTGAACCGGAACAGACTTTAGATACCATTACCCTTGCAGCCGGATGCTTCTGGTGTGTAGAAGCTGCATTCGACAAATTGGAAGGTATCGTTTCAGCTGTTTCCGGATATGCAGGAGGGCATCTGAAAAATCCTTCCTATCGGGAAGTGTGCACCGGGACAACAGGTCATGCAGAAGCGGTTCAAATTGCATATAATCCTGAAAAAATTTCATTGGAAAAAATTCTCGAGATCTTTTTTACCATTCATGATCCCACAACATTAAACCGACAAGGGGGAGATATTGGAACACAATACAGATCCGGGATTTTTTATCATAATGATCAACAAAAACAGTCCGCTGAAAAAATTATTGCAACATTAAATGCTCAAAAGGTTTTTCCTGACCCGATTGTTACTGAAATAACCCCTTTTACGAATTTTTATAGTGCTGAAAATTATCATCAGGAGTACTATGAATTGAATCAACAAGAACCTTATTGTCAATTAGTTGTGAAACCAAAATTAGATAAATTTTATAAAGTTTATAAAGAGTTGTTGAAAAAGTAAAAAAGTTTTTTATTTTTGCGCTTCTATTTTAAAAACTGTTTCTATGTTTATTGTTTCTTTACGTTACCTGGTTTCTACGGATATTATTGACCAACATTTAGAAAAACACACTCAATTTCTGATTGAACAATACCGAATGGGATATTTTATTATCTCCGGTAGACAGGTACCCAGAACCGGTGGTGTTATTATTGCAACCGTAAAGGAACGGGAACAACTTGATCGGATTTTAATGATGGATCCTTTCTTTCAAAACAAATTGGCATCCTACGAAATTGTTGAGTTTAATCCCACTATGACCTGTAAAGAGCTCTCCTATCTGATGCAAGGAAAAGATAACCCTGAAATTTGTCAAAGTTGTGGAATTCCCCTTTTTAAAGATCCCAAAGGGGGCGGTTCCCATGCTAATCATACTAAAAGTAAGGAGTTTTGCAGTTTCTGTTATGAAAAAGGACATTTTACGGATGAAGGAATCACTTTAGAGGAAAAAATCAATAAAAATGTTCAAATCGGTGTCGCCATGATGGGACTTAATGAACAGGAAGCCCGTTTGAAAGCAGAATCGATAATCCCTTTCTTAGAAAGATGGAAATAAATGGTAAAATCGTCTAAAACTATTTTACTTTAACAAATTTATTAATGAATTTTTGTGCATCATCTTGAATGATAATTATATAAATTCCATTGGTGAAAGCACTTACATCTATTGATTTACCCGATTCATAAAAATCAGAATAAACGAGTAATCCTAAGCTGTTGTAAATCTTTACAGAGGTTTGTTCCGAAAATAATGGATCTGATTTTAATGTAATCTGATCAGCTGTGGGATTAGGATATACATGAATAGTGGACGATTGATTTTCATCAATCCCTACCCCTACTTGATAACATCCAAGGTGTTCGTTTAACATAAAATCTTGTACACCATCTTTTTCAATACATAAAACCAAAGGTAAATAAGGTTCCATAAACCTTTGCAAATATCCAAATGGACCATAAGTGGATCCTATACCTTCAATAAATTTTAATCTTACATCATATTGAACATATTGTTCAGATGTGTTGAAGAAGAAAGAAGATTCATTTATTTGTGGAAACCAAATCACTTTTTTGCCATTTTCATAACTTACGGAATCAACAATTAAAGTGCTTCCAGCTTCAGGGTAACCGCTCCACCACACTTCAGGAATGGCAGATGGAGGGAATAACTGAAATGTATCTCCCGGATTCAACGACATATCACATAGAAGGATTTCCATACCGCAAGAAGGAAAATATCGGTACATTTTTCCGGTATTTACTTCTTCGCGAATGAGATAACCATCTTCACCTCCTTCAGGTTGTATTCCGGAATAATGATATACCTGATTCCCAAAAGAAATAGTGTCTGATGAAAAAATATAAAATTCAATTGTTGCAACACACATACCAATTAGATAGGGATCGTGGTCTTTCGGAGCAATTGTGCCATTTTTCATAGTCATCTGACTCACAATGCTATATTTTGTCAAAGAATCTCCAAAAAAGGATTCATATTGTGCCTGTAATGAAAAAAGCATTGAAGTAAATAAAACTAATAGAATAATTTTTGATTTCATTGTCTCAATTTTTTAATGAATTAGAAAGTGCAAATATATTAAAAATTAAAAATTAAAAATGAAAAATTAAAAATGAAAAATGAAAAATTAAAAATTAAAAATGAAAAATGAAAAATTAAAAATTAAAAATGAAAAATTAAAAATGAAGAAGTAAGAAGTAAAAAGTAAGAAGTAAAAAGTAAAAAATAAAAATCAATAGACCTGTGCTTTAGCTCAGGTCTATTGATTAAAGCAAAAAGTAAAAAATCAATAGGCCTGTGCTTTAGCTCAGGTCTATTGATTAAAGCAAAAAGTAAAAAAAAGTTGGAGTCTCCCCCAACTTTTATAGTATCAAATGAGCACATGAGCACATTAGCACATTATTTCAAGCATTCCACGATTTTCTCGAAAGTTCTTTCAATATACATATCCAAACCTACAGAGAAGCGGATTAGACCTTCAGACATACCCATCTCTTTTTGAACATCTTCAGGGATTTCTGATGAGGTTGATTTTCCGGAGTTGCTGAATAAAGTTTTGAAATAACCTAAACTTACTGCAAGGTATCCAATGTCAGCATTTTGCATTTTTTCCATCACTTCGAAAGAGCGTTTTTCAGTATCCAAATCAATGGCAATCATACCACCAAAACCATAATCTTTATTCATGATAGATTTTAACAATTCATGATCAGGATGCTCAGGCATACCGGGATAGTTGAATTTTAAACCGATCTCTTTAAATCTTTCAGCTAAGTACATCGCATTTTTGCTGTGTTGCATCATACGAATATGCAAAGTATGTAAGTTTTTTAAGATTGAAGAAGATAATTTTGGATCCAAAACTGGCCCTAAAAGCATGGCTGTACCACTGTTTACATCAATTAAGCTATTGATGAATTCATGAGTTGAACAGATTGCACCGGCAACACAGTCATTTTTACCGTTAATGAATTTAGTCATACTGTAAACTACAACATCAACTCCATGATTAGCAGGAGTAACGATAAGTGGAGTAAAAGTATTGTCAACAACTAATTTTGCATTGTGTTCATGAGCAATTTTAGATAAATTGGGAAGATCAGCAATACGTAATAAAGGATTGCTCATGGTTTCAGCGTACAACATTTTGGTATTTGGACGAATCGCTTTTCTAACACCATCCAAATCGTTCATGTTAACGAAAGTCACTTCGATATTGAATTTAGGAAGGTAGTTTTTCATGAAAGCGAAAGTACCGCCATAAGTTGTCATACTGGCCACAATATGATCACCTGCACTACAAATTTGAAGGATAGCACTAGTAATGGCACCCATTCCGGAGCCGGTCACCCATGCAGATTCTGTATTTTCCATAGCTGCTAAAGCATCAGCCAAATATTTGTTACTTGGATTCCAGTGTCTGGAATATAAAAAACAACCTTCAGTTTCTCCGTGGAAAGTGTCGGTCATGGTATGAGCTTCCATGAAAGTGAAAGTAGCTGAATCGGTTACAGAAGGATTAACACCACCAAATTCACCGAATTGTCTTAAATCTTGAATCGCATTTGAAGGATCAAATTTTTTCATAATTGCTTGTTATTTAATATTATATTGGTTTCTAAATAGTGCGGCAAAAGTACGATTTTTTTTCAAGCCTATTTCCTTATTATTTGTTAAAAAGTTATCAGTTATCAGCTATCAGCCATCAGCTATCAGTTATCAGGTTTCAGTTATCAGCTTTCAGTTTTTACTTCAAAATTCTATTTATTATTTATTATTTATTATTCATTATTCATTAATAATTAGCACATTAGCTCATTAGCACATTAGCACATTAATTTGGGCATTCCCCTTTGGCTTCGCTCAACCCAATTCCAACAATAAATAACAATCATCCCGTCGCTTGCCAAAGGGTCGGTCTCCGGCCTGTACTCCTCGCTGGTCCACAAAGCAAACCATCCGGCATATAGGAGCTCACAGGCTCGCTCTATCTGCCGGTGGTTTGCTAAGTGTTCCAGCTGTGGGGTACCTGGCCTGCGCCCTAATGCTTCTCTTAAAGATCAAAAATATTGACAGAAGAATATAATTCTATCAATATTAATTTTAAATAACGATATATTATCATTTTACAATTTATATCTAATGCGAGGTGACGGTGTTGAAAAATAGTAAAAAAAACATATTAAGTTGAAATTATTTCAACTTGATATGAAAAAATTACTATTTTTGCACTTTAATATGGTTATTATGATTTTTAATTTTGAAAAATTTAGAAATGTTCCGATTGCTAGTGTTGTCTTACAACATTTATTAAGTGATTATCAGTTTCCAAAAAACAAAATTATCTCTTTAGAAAAAGATGGAACCATCTTAAGACTAAAAAAGGGACTTTATGTTGTAACCGAAAAATTCACAGGGAAAACAATTTCAAGAGAACTTATTGCCAATCATTTATATGGACCTTCTTATATTTCTTTAGAAACAGCTTTGTCATACTTTAACATGATCCCTGAAAGAGTTTATGAAGTAAGGTCTATGACAACAAAAAGATCAAAAAATTTTAATACAAAACTTGGTGTATTTACCTACCAAACGACTTCTAAAGAGTATTTTTCTATTGGCCTTAGGATTGAGAATTTTGAAAATGAGATTGCTTTTTTGATCGCTACTCCTACTAAAGCGTTGTGTGATTTAATAGTTAGTACATCACATTTAAGAATTCAATCATTAAAAGCAATGCAATCATACTTGCTGGAAGATCTAAGAATTGAACAAGAGTGGATTAAAGACTTGGATCTTGATATAGTGTACCAATCTATTCCTTTCAGTAAAAAGAAAAATGAACTAAATTTTTTAGCGCAAGTAATAACTTACTACCAACTAATAAACAAAAACTTATGAACACTACACTTTTTTCACAAATGATGTCTCGTTATTCTATTACAACCAGAGAAGATCAAATCAATGCTACTCACGAAGTGATGCAACAAATTGTATTAGCAGGACTTTATAGAGGTGGATTTTTTAGTAAAGCTGCTTTTTATGGAGGTACTTGTTTAAGAATCTTTTATGGATTAGATCGCTTTTCAGAAGATATGGATTTTTCTTTACTAGAAACAGATGATTCATTTCATCTGGAAAACTATTTTGATTCTATTATGGATGAATTTTCTCTTCATGGAAGAAAAGTAGCCATATCAAAAAAGGAAAAAAAATCAGAAACGAATGTTGAATCGGCATTTCTTAAAGATAATACTGAGATATATGATCTTTCTTTTACAACAGAAAAACAAATAAAAATAAAAATTGAAATTGACAAAAACCCTCCATTAGGGTTTGAAACCGATTATAAATTATTGCTTTTGCCATTTTCTTTTATGGTCAATTGTTATACTTTACCAAATTTATTCGCAGGAAAAATTCATGCTTTTTTATTCAGAAAATGGAATAAGCGTGTTAAAGGGCGGGATTGGTATGATTTTGAATGGTATTGTAGAAATCAAATTCCCTTAAATTTTAAACATCTTCAAAATAGAACACAGCAAATCAACAAAATACCAACAGATGATTTTTCGATTGAAATCTTTAAATCTATGATGAAAGAGCGCATTGAAAGGACAGATATTAATTTAGTCAAAAATGATGTTCGACCTTTTATCAAGAATCAGCAACCATTAGATATTTGGTCACAAGAATATTTTATTAAACTTATAGATCTTATGAAAATTTCATAATTTTAAACCAAACTCCAAATTGATATTTCCTAATTTGCTAAATTACAAATTTGCTAATTTGCTAATTTTCTTTCGCCCTTCGCCTAATTAGCACATCAGCACATTAGCACATTAGCACATCAGCACATTAGCACATTAGCACATTAGCACATCAGCACATTAGCACATTAGCACATTATTTCGTATTTTTGCATCCTAAAATTAAAAATGATGAAAAAACTCGCTTTGTTATTGGTTTTTGGACTATCGATATTGGTCACTTTCGCTCAAAATAAACAGATTACACTCGAAGATATCTGGAAAAACGGAACTTTCAGACCCGATTATGTGCCGGGTTTCCAATCTATGCCTGTCTCCGATTGTTATACGATGATCTCTCGTTCCGGCATCGATAAACATCAGTTCTCAACCGGTGAATTGGTAGCTACCATTTTGAAAAGTACCCGATTAAGCGAATTGTCAAAAGGGAAACTTTCAGTCAGAGATATCGATGAGTATTATTTTGATGACAAAGAGCAAAAAATCATGATAGCTACCCAACAGGAGATGATCTATCGGAGAAGTTCTAAAGCATTCTTTTATGTTTATGATATCGCTAAGGATACGTTGATTTTAGTTACCGATACGACCAAAGGAAAACAATCTTTTGCAACCTTCTCTCCTCAAGGGGATAAAGTGGCTTTTGTGAGAGATAATAACCTTTTTATAGCTGATTTAACATCGGGAAAAGAAACTCAAATCACTACAGACGGCAAACAAAACAACATCATTAACGGAATGGCAGATTGGGTGTATGAAGAGGAACTGGAACTTTCTCAAGCGTTTGTTTGGTCACCCGATGGAACTAAAATTGGATATCACCGCTTTGATGAGTCTCAGGTGAAAGAGTTTTCAATGAACCTTTGGGGAGAACTTTATCCTGAACAATACAAATACAAATATCCAAAACCGGGAGAAGCAAACTCTAAAATCCAGCTTTTCTATTACGACTTAAATACACAAAAATCCTACGATCTGGGTTTTGATACCATTGAAGATTGTTACTACCCAAGGATGATGTGGAGTGCGATTCCCAATCAACTGGTGGTTGTAAAACTAAACCGCGATCAAACCCGAATGGAGTTATTTGCGATGGATCTCCCCAAAACAGATAAGAAAGTTATTTATGTCGAGAAATTGCCCGTTTGGATCGATTTACCGGAAGAGATTTTATTCCTGAAAGATCAAAAAAGATTCTTATTTACATCAGAAAAAGATGGGTTCAGACATATCTATTTCTCTGATTACAACAATAAAATCACCCAACTTACAACCGGAAACTGGGAAGTGGCTTCTATTGTATATATCGATCAGAAAGAGCAAAAAATCTATTATCTATCTAACGAATCAGGAATCTACAACCGAGATCTTTACGTGATAAGCTTCGATGGCAAGAAAAAACAGCTTTTATCTTCCGGAAATGGCTGGTCAACAGCAGAATTTAGCACCACAGGCAGTTATTATAAATTGTCAACTTCTGACATGAATACGCCTCCCGTTCACGCTATTTATGATAAAAAAGGGAAACAATTGAGAGTTTTGGCCGATAATGCCAACCTCAAAAAGAAAATGGAAGATTACCATTTCTCTAAAAAAGAGATGATCAGTTTCGTTACCAAAGATAATGTAACTTTATATGGTTGGATGCTCAAACCGGCCAATTTTAATTCAAATCAAAAGTACCCTGTGTTGATCTATTGTTACGGCGGTCCCGGTTCTCAGGAGGTGATGAATGGAATGCGGAGGATGAATGATGATTTGTGGTACCAGATGTTGGCTCAAAAAGGGTACATAGTGGTTTGCGTGGATGGAAGAGGAACTGCTGCCCGTGGAGCAGATTTCAAAAAGCAAGTGTATCGGAATATGGGAAAAATGGAATCTGAAGATCAGATCAATACAGCAAAATATTTACAATCATTACCTTATGTAGATCCTCAAAGAATCGGGATCTGGGGATGGAGTTTTGGTGGTTATCTTTCCACTTTATCGATGATGAAAGGGGAGGGGATCTTCAAAACGGTGATGGCCGTAGCCCCTGTGACCAACTGGCGCTATTACGACAATATCTACACCGAACGTTTTTTGACTACTCCTGCTCAAAACCCAAAAGGTTATGATGATAATTCGCCTATTTTCTTTGCCAACAAAGCAACCGGAAATTACTTATTGGTTCATGGTACTGCTGATGACAATGTCCATTTTCAAAATTCGATGGAACTAGTAACTGCTTTAAATGAAGCAGGCTTTCAATATGAACAGTTCTTTTATCCCAATAAAAATCACTTTATCATGGGGGGCAATACGAGGTTGCATCTCTATACTAAGTTGACGGATTTTATTTTGAAGAATTTGTAGCTATTAGCTGTTTAAAGGTTGAACGCTTCGCTGTTTAAAGTTGAAAGTTGAACGCTGCGCTGTTGAAAGTTGAAAGGTTGAATCGCTTTAAAATCCTGCAATCTTTCTACACTTGTTTCATTATTCATTATTCATTAATAATTAGCTTATTATCTCATTAGCTCATTAGCTTATTAATTTGGGCATTCCGGCTCGCAGGCTCGCCGTCGGTCTCCGGCCCATACTCCGCGTTTTTTATGCTAAGGGTCTGATCGGCCGGGCAGTAGCTCCCAAGGTCGCTCTGCCCGATCCAACATCCCCTAAGCAAAAAAACTTGCGGGGTACCTGGCCTTCGCCCTAATGCACGGAACAGATAGTGATCCCGTATTTACTTTGGGTTCTGGTAACTTGTCTCTTGTCTCTTTTTATCTTTTCTGAAAAATTGATAAAAGAATAATAAAACGAACAAAAGAAGTTGAAATATGATAGCCCAATTAGAAAACATTTCTTTTAAGGTAGCAGAAACACCGGTTAAATTACCATAAAGACTTAAACTATAATAAATTGATAAACAGGCAATAATAAAAATTAGAGCAAAGAATACTATTGTACTAATAAGTCTCCTTTTCTTAACGGATTCATTTAATGGTTTTCTCAAAATTAGATTCAATCCAATGGCGACAATTGGAGCTGATATAAATGTAATAATAATCCAGGTTGGCATATCTTTCATTTTTAATTTAGTTTAGATTTTTTTTAAATTATCTTCTGATTACTAAAACCGCGACTTTTTTCAGAATTGTTTATGGATATAAAAGTACAAAAACACTCAAGCTAAGTACGATTATAAATAGTACAACTTCCATCGAAATATTTTCTTTGGCTTTAATAGCATTGAACACAGTTTTTATTCTACTTCCTAAAGCTACAACGACTAAAGGCAGGGTGTAATAATTCATTTTTTTTCTGTTTTTTATGAGTCTTGATTTTTCTGCAAATATAATCAAATAATTGAATTAAATAATAAAAAAATGAAAAATGTAATGTAGCATTATAAAATATTTGAAACAATTTTCTATATTTGCAATATCATTAAAACTAAAAATAAATCTGAAAAAATACTAACGCAACATCTATACAATGAATAACTTTGATGAATATTTGAGACAAGGGGAACCAAGCAAAGCGGAAAAAGCTAAAGACTGGAAAACCGCAATTGGATTACAACAAATAGATGGTTTAAAACCCTCTGGTTATCTCATTGAAACTGCCAAACAAAATATTGAAGGAGAAATTTCAATTCAGGAAGTAAAACTAAGAATAGAAAGTTACTATAAGCAACACCCATCAACTGATAATGAAAACAGAACAGAAGAAGCTGATAAAGTATCTGCTCGGATTACTGAAATTTTGAGTGAAAAAACATTTACTTTTTCACCATCGGAATATCTGACGATTCACAGAAGATTGTTTAAGGATATTTATAACCATGCAGGAAAAATCAGAGATTATAATATTACAAAACAAGAATGGGTTTTAAATGGGGAAACCGTTTTGTATGCTACAGCTGAAAGTCTTAATGCTACTTTAGAATTCGACTTTAAACAAGAGAAACAATTTAACTATAGAGGTCTAAATCAATTTGAAATTATTGAACATTTAGCACATTTTATCTCTTATCTATGGCAAATTCATGTTTTTGGTGAAGGAAATACCAGAACAACTGCAATTTTCCTAATCAAATATTTAAGAAAACTGGGTTATAAAGATGTTAATAATGAAATGTTTGCTTCCTATTCATGGTTTTTTCGAAATGCATTAGTAAGAGCAAATTATGAAGATTTATCAAAAAATATTTATAAAAACGAGATCTATCTTATCCGTTTTTTGAGGAACTTACTCCTTCATGAAAATAATATTCTTAAAAATAGAGAATTACATATTCATTTTAATCATTATCAAAATGACACTGTAAAACTTAAAAATGACACTGTAAATGAACCTCTATTTTCTTTGATAAAAGAAAACAATCAAATAACAGCAATTGAAATCAGCACCTTTTTAAATATTAGTTTAAGTACTGCCAAAAGAAGAATTAAACTATTGAAAGATCGCGGCTTAATTGAAAGAATAGGAAGCGATAAAACCGGATATTGGAAAATAATGGGGTCATTGTAATTTCTGATTTTTTTTTATACTTTTGTTCCATCAACAGATAACCATTTTCAATCAAAATTTTGGCCTATGAATTTGCAAATTTATAAATGGAAAAGAAAGATTACATATTGTTCATCATTATTACTTTTCGTTTTTATTTCGATTACTTTTTTGAGTTGTGAAAAGGAACTTTTAAAAGAATCTGAAGTCTTTAGAACAACTGTTCCTCCTCTAGCTTCTAATTATTTATCCAATTTTGGACTTGTTACCCGATCAAATATGGTTGATGACGGGCTCGTTTTTTATAATGAATATGCTACTAAAGTGGTGGTATTTGATCTATCGGAATATGATAATATTTCTACCGTTGAACAATTGAAATCCAAAATCAACCAGGGGGTTAGTGTGAATCAATTACCCCCAATTAATTTTGATGAATATGGATATGCAACTCCTAATTTTTGTGCTGGAATTCTAGTAAATGAAGATTATTATTTATTAAATATTACAGAAATCATGTTAACTTATGTTATTACAGATGAAGGATTTACCTTTGTTGCAGATATAAATGGAAAATATAAATATTAAAAACACATTATGAAATTGAAGATTTTTATTTTAATTCATTTTTTGATCTTAACTTTTAGTTATAGTTATACACAAAATTTTAATAACGACTTTCCAAGATTAGAGTCAAAAGGACCCATCCCCAAAGATTTTTCAAAATATATTAACAATTCTAAATACGAAAATACAACACTGCAATATTTATTTAAAAGTGGGTTTATTTTGTATGGAACTGAATTGAATGATTATTTAGATCATATCATGGATCTTATTTTGAAAGATGAACCTGAAATTAGAAAAAAAATGAGGGTTTATATTTATAACTCACCGGTAGTCAATGCTATGGCTTTTGATGATTTTATAATAATTGTCAATACCGGATTGTTAGCACAAGTTCAAAATGAAAGTGAACTGGCTTTTATTCTCTCTCATGAGATGATCCATATTGTTAATAAACACTCCGAAAAACGAAAAACGGAGAAAAAAAGATCCAAAAAGAATGATAAAACACAATCAACAAAAGATGTTTATAAAGATCAGTTTATGTCTTATCACTATAGATCCAGAGAACATGAGTTTGAATCAGATAAAGTGGGTTTTGAAAAGTTTTATAAAAATAGTGGCTATGATGTAAATGCGGTTGATGGTGTTTTTGATGTGTTATTATACTCATACCTTCCTTTTGATGAAATAACTTTTAATAAATCTTTTGTCGAAAATAAATATTATTCATTTCCTAAGGAGTATTTTTTAGTCAACCTGACACCCATTAGAAGTAGAGAGGATTATATTGATACTCTAAGCACACATCCCAATATTGCAAAAAGAAGAATCGTGATTGATAATTTAGTTTCAAAATTTGAAGGGGATCCCGGTGCCACTTTTATTCAATCTGAAGAACTTTTCTACAAAATCAGAGATATTGCACGATGTGAAGCGATCAGAAAACTACTCATAGTTCACGATTATGGAAATGCTTTTTATAATACCTTTATTATGCTTCAAAAATATCCGGAGAGTGAAACCCTTCAGTCGTTTTTAGTTGCATCGTTGTACGGTATTAGCAGACATAAACAATATTCCAGTTTTTCCGATGTAGTGACAGATTACAAACTCAATGAAGGGGAAATTCAACAAACTAACTATTTCTTTAAGAAAATTAAAAAGGAGGAGCTCTCCATTTTGGCTCTTAGATTTGCATGGAAAAATAGTCAACAATTTCCCGATAATCCATATTTTTATCAAATAGCTGAAGATATTTCCACTTTTTTATTTAATAAGGAACATATTATGGCCATGTTAGACCCTGGTTTTAATATCGATTCTGTTGATGTCAATATTAAAATTAAAGAGGTTACTGTTGAAGATGATGAAACTGAAGAGTCTCAACGAACTGAAAACAGAGCACCTCAGGGTCAACTTTATGAAGAACCTAAAAAGAAAGGGGTTGAATCACAATTTCAATATGCAAAAAAACCAACATTAAAGTTTAATGAAAGTGATGTACTCCAATACAAAATGCTAAAAGAGCTTTTAACTGATCCACAATTTGTGCAATGGATAGCTATTCAGAAAAACAAATATCAACCGGAGGGTGACACAACTGAAGAAGAACTCATAAATAAAAAACTTCAAGATTGCCAGAAAATATTAGTTTGGAATCCAAATTTATATATTGTTAAAGGGTATAATGATTATTCAAATAAACCTCAAAGACTCAAAAATGCAATGACTGCGATTACAAAAGAAACTAGTGTTGCTATTACAGTTATGGATAATTCAAGTTTTAATAATTTCGATACGGAGCAATATAATCACTATTGCAATATGCAATCTCTGAATTATGATCGTAATTATGCTGAGGATGTAAAAATGGTCAATTACACAGGTGCATATATTCAAAAAACCTTAGACTATTTTGGAACGTCCTATATTTCATTTGTGGATGCGATTATTGCTCCCCGTGACTTTACTTCTGGGAGGATTGAAATCATACTGGTTGCACCATTAGTTCCCTTTATTGCACCGGTTACTTTAGTTCATATTTTTGCACCTAATCGAAGTTGTTGGGTGGGTGTTTCCATTTTGAATACTAAAACAGGCGATCAGATTTTTTATGACGAACAAGTTAATGGGTACAATAATCACGCATTTATCAACAATTATATTTATTCAATTTTTCACAATTTAAAGAAAGGAGAAAAGAAATGAGATCTAAAATAGTTTTATTTGTTGTTTTGGGATTCTTTTGTCTACACGCCAATGCTCAAAGTAAAGGTCACTTAGGAAAAAGAGCTCTTTTCAATTTGGATTGTACATTTTCACCTTCCTATTTTGCTCCCAATTTTGATGGAAATAGTGGTTTCTTGTACTTTAATTGCAGATTTGAACCCGGCTTTGAATATATTGTTGGAAAGAAAAGAACCATAAGTGCATCTTATGTGTATAGTAAAACTCAATTCAATACCACTACAGATCTTTTTCCTCATTCTATTCTTTATCCTGATTTATTTATCCAAGGTGTTGGAATTCATTATAAAAAATATTTTGATAATTTCTCCACTTCCTATGCCCCTTATGGAACATATATAATGCTAAGTGCCTATAAATTATTTTATAATTATACATCAGATATTTATAACAATGGAAACGGAGGAACTTATGCATTTCAACTCGAATTAGGATATAATTATCTGCTTTTTGATATACTTAGACTAACTTGGTCTGTGGCTATTGGCGGAACAACCTCAGGTTGTTTTATTGAAATGGATGAGTATGAAACACTGGAACTGGGATTGTCTCCAAGTTCTATTGATAATTTTGCTAAAAATAGGATTTTTGGAACTTATTTCTTTGGAACTAAATTAGGAATAGGTATTCTGGCATTTTAATCCGGATACAATTTTTAGTATTTTTGCAAAAAATATTATAATGCAAGGAAAATTGATCATTTTTGCGGCTCCATCAGGTTCTGGCAAAACCACTATTGTTAAATATCTCTTAGAATTAGGCTTAAATCTTAGTTTTTCCATATCTGCTACCACCCGTCCTAAACGAGATAATGAAGTGGATGGTGAAGATTATTTTTTCCTCTCTTTAGAAAATTTTAAAAATAAAATAACTCAAAATTGTTTTCTTGAATGGGAAGAAGTGTATTCAGGTAATTATTACGGAACTCTAAAATCTGAAGTGGATAGAGAATTGTCTCTTGGTAAAAATATTCTCTTTGATATTGATGTCAAAGGAGCTCTAAATATTAAAAAAAATTATGGAGTTCAAGCCTTAGCTATTTTTGTAAAACCACCTTCTATTGAGGTTCTAAAGGAAAGACTCAAAATAAGAAATACAGAATCAGAGGAAACGTTAAATACCCGTATCGGAAAAGCGGAATATGAACTTACCTTTGAAGATCAGTTTGATATCACCATTATTAATGATAATATTGAAGAAGCGAAAGAAGAAGCCCGATTGATTATTCAGAATTTTATTGCCTGATGAAAAAAACAGCACTCTATTTCGGATCTTTTAATCCCATTCATATTGGCCATTTAATCATTGCTGAATATGTGGTAGAAAACAGTGATGTGGATGATTTATGGTTTGTAATTTCACCTTCAAATCCTCTAAAGAAAAAAGAAACGTTGTTGAATAGTGCACAGCGCTATTATATGACCCAGATTGCCATTGAAGATGATCCCAGATTTAAAGTATGTGACATTGAATTCAAACTTCCTATTCCTTCCTTTACTGCTATTACATTAGCTAAATTAACGGAATTATATCCTGAACACCAATTTCTGATTTTAATGGGGGAAGATAACCTTCAAAATTTTTACAAATGGCGCAATTACGAGTATATTTTAGAAAATTTTCAAATTATGGTTTATCCAAGACCGGGTTGTCAAGGTGGTGAACTAAAAAATCATCCTCATGTAACATTTATTAATGCTCCCATGATGGAGATCTCAGCAACTCAAATCCGCAATGCTATAAAAGAAGGGAAAAAAATTCATTATCTATTGCCTGAAAAAGTGCAACAATATATTGAAGATATGGGCGTTTATAGGAAATAATTTCAGGTAGTTTTGGGCATTAATCAAAAAAAATTACCCTATTTAACTTTATTAATTAAAATTGTATCTTTGCAATTCAAAATAAATTCAATGAAAAAAACAGGACTTATCATCACAATTATTCTTTTAGGGTTAGGACAACTAGTTGTGGCTCAAAATGTTTTAGATAAAAACAATTATGAAAACAAAGATAAAGATGCTAAAAACAAAAACAGATCAGTGGAGGTTTTTAGAGATAGATTGTTGATTGATGTATATCAAAGTTTCTGGTTGGGAATGCCTTCCAATGTGAGTTCTATGAAATTTAATCCTGGAATTAACACTTCCATTTTATGGGATATTAAAAGAGGACCTAAAAGTCCATTCTCTTTTGGAATTGGTGGAGGTGTGATGTACCACACCCAAAATTCTGATGCTATTTTAGGATACGATAACCCTACCGGAAATACAGTTTATAAAATTATCACTTACACTGATTCAATCAATACGTGCCGACTTAATATGGTTAGCTTGTATTTGCCATTAGAATTCAGATATCGTCACTCCAGTGGCTTTAAAGTGTCTGTGGGAGCAAGATTAGGTTACATATTGAATTTGAATCAAAGATATGATGGACAAGATCTGACAGGTAGAGACCAAAATGTTAATTTTACCAATTATCAAATCTTCAATAAAATTAATTACCACTTCGATTTTTATGCCAGAATCGGTTGGAAGGGGTTAGATTTGTTCTATAGTTATCAGCTAACAAAGCTATTTGTAGATGGAAAAGGTCCCCAAATTGCTCCTATGAGTATAGGGATCACCATATCTCCATTCTAAAATACAATAAGTGCTTATTTTATTTCCAAAATTATAGTTGTCATCTGAAAAAGGTTAACAATAGCTTGTTGATAAATACACTTCCAAGAGATGTTATCTGCAAGAAAATCAATAAAATCACATTTTTTTAAAAAAAAATTGTAAAAAGTGATTTTTGTATTAAAAAAATCTCTATTTTTGCCGCCAATTTGATTGAAAAGGAGTGATTTAGACAAAAAAAATGCTTAAACCTCTGTCAATCAATTATTTTATTGGCAAAATTAAACTAAAATACAATGGGTGCAAGAAAAAGATTAGCGGCAGAAGCGCGTAAAGAAGCAAAAAAAAGTGTTTATATGGCACGTTTAGTTGACAATCCTACCTCTCCAAGAAAAACCAGAATCATGGCAGACGTAATTAGAGGTAAAAATGTTGACTATGCAATGAACGTTCTTAAATTTAGCCAAAAAGAATCAGCTGAGAAGTTATTGAAGCTTTTAAAATCAGCAATAGCAAACTGGCAAGTTAAAAATGAAGGTCAACGTTTGGAAGATGCTCAATTATATGTTAAATCTATCGTAGTTGATAGTGGACGTATGTTAAAGAGAATCAGAACAGCTCCACAAGGGAGAGCTAACAGAGTTAGAAAACGTTCAAATCACGTTACCATCATTATAGATGATAAATTAAATAACAGTAACGAATAAAAAAATCATTTATGGGTCAAAAAGTAAATCCGGTAGGTTTAAGATTAGGAATTATCAGAGGATGGGATTCTAATTGGTATGGCGGCAGAAAATTCGCCAGTAAGTTAGTCGAAGACGACAAAATTAGACGCTATTTGAACGCGAGATTGTTCAAAGCCGGAATCGCAAAAATTTACATTGAAAGAACACTAAAGTTAGTAACAGTTACGATTAACACTGCTCGTCCGGGTTTAATTATCGGTAAAGGTGGTGCAGAAGTTGACAAACTAAAAGAAGAATTAAAGAAAATCACAAACAAGGATATTCAAATCAACATTTCAGAAGTGAAACGTCCTGATTTAGAAGCTGTTCTTGTTGCTCAAAATGTTGCGAAACAAATTGAAGGTAGAGTTTCTTATAGAAAAGCGGTAAAAACTGCTATCGCAGCTACAATGCGTTCAAATGCAGAAGGAATTAAAATTTCTGTATCAGGTCGTTTAAGTGGTGCTGAAATGGCAAGAAGTGAGCATTTCAAAGAAGGAAGAACTCCACTTCATACCCTTAGAGCTGATATCGACTATGCTACCGCAGAAGCACATACAACTTATGGCCGTATCGGTCTAAAAGTATGGATCTGTAAAGGTTTAGTTTATGGTAAGAGAGACCTTTTTAACATTGTACCCGAAGCTAAAGAACAAAAAGGTGGTCAACCAAAAAGAACTCAACGTGGTGGTGGAAGAAGAAATAATAACAAGAATTAATAATTGTCAAAAATAGATAACAATGTTACAACCTAAAAAGACCAAATACAGAAGACCCCAAAAGGGTAGGATGAAAGCGATCACCAAACGTGGCGCTGAGATCTCTTTCGGTTCTTTCGCAATAAAGACCCTTGAAGAACATTGGATTACAGGTCGTCAAATAGAAGCTGCTCGTCAGGCTATTACACGTTATATGAAACGTGAAGGACAACTTTGGATCCGCATATTCCCCGATAAACCTGTTACCAAAAAACCAGCCGAAGTTCGTATGGGTAAAGGTAAAGGATCTCCAGAATATTTTGTTGCCAGAGTAAGTCCGGGCAGAATATTATTCGAAGCAGAAGGCGTTCCTTACGAAGTAGCTAAAGAAGCTTTACGTTTAGGAGCTCAAAAACTTCCTGTTCAAACCAAATTTGTAGTTAGAAGAGATTATTCAGAAGAAATTTAATAGAAAGATGAAACAGCAAGTCGTAGCAGAACTTTCTACTGCTGAATTAAAAGAAAGATTAGTGGAAGAGAGACAACACCTTGTAAAATTAGTGTTGAATCACTCAATCTCCCCCATCGAAAATCCTAATAAGATTACCGAACAAAGAAGAACAATAGCTAGAATGCTTACAGAATTACGTAAACGTGAAATTAACGCATAACATTAGATATTATGGAAGAAGTTAGAAAAAAAAGAAAAGTAAGAGAGGGTCTTGTTACCAGCAACAAGATGGAAAAATCTATCGTTGTTAGCGTAGAACGTAAACTAAAACACCCTAAATATGGTAAATTCTTAAAAAGAACTACCAAATTAATGGCTCATGATGAACAAAATTCATGCAACATGGGTGACAAAGTAAAAGTAATGGAAACCAGACCTCTAAGCAAAAATAAATGCTGGAGATTAGTAGAAATCATTGAAAGAGCAAAATAATTATGGTACAACAAGAATCAAGATTAGCCGTTGCTGATAACAGTGGCGCTAAAGAAGTCCTAGTGATCCGTGTACTTGGCGGAACTAAAAAACGCTATGCCGGCGTTGGTGATAAAGTAATTGTTACTATTAAAAGTGCAATCCCATCCGGAAATGTAAAAAAAGGTACTGTTTCCAAAGCCGTAGTTGTTCGTACTAAAAAACATGTACGTCGTAATGATGGCTCTTACATCAAATTTGATGATAACGCTGTAGTTCTTCTTAATGCTAATGAAGAAATGCGCGGAACCCGTATCTTCGGACCAGTAGCCCGTGAATTACGTGAGAAACAATATATGAAAATTGTTTCTTTGGCTCCCGAAGTATTATAATTAAGGAACAATTGACAAAGACCAATTGATAAATTTAAAAAAACAAAGCAAATGAAAATTCACATTAAAAAAGGCGACACAGTTAAAGTTATAGCCGGCGATGCTAAAGGACAACAAGGAAAAGTCCTGGAGGTTATCGTTGACAAGTACAGAGCCTTAGTAGAAGGAGTAAATTTGGTATCTAAACATACCAAAGCTAATGCCAAAACCCCTAATGGTGGAATCGTTAAAAAAGAGGGTTCTATCCATATCTCTAACCTTATGGTTGTTGATAACAAAGGTAAAGCTACTAAAATTGGTAGAAGAATCGGCGAAAAAGGTAAATTAGTTAGATATTCAAAAAAATCAGGAGAGGAGATTAAGTAATGTACGTGCCAAGATATAAAGAAAAATACGATAAAGAAGTTATTCCTGCTCTTAAAGAACAGTTTGGCTTCAAATCAGTGATGAGAGTACCTAAAATTACAAAAATTTGTTTGAACCAAGGACTCGGAAAATTTGGAATCGCTGACAAAAAATTAGTAGATGTTGGTGTTCAGGAAATGACCCTTATTACAGGTCAAAAAGCTGTTCCTACTAAATCTAAAAAAGATATTTCTAACTTCAAATTGAGACGCGGTATGCCTATCGGAGTTCGCGTTACACTAAGAGGTGATAAAATGTACGAATTCTTAGATCGTTTAGTTTCTGTTTCTATCCCTCGTATCCGCGATTTTAAAGGAATCAGCGATAAAGGATTCGATGGTAGAGGTAATTATACTTTAGGTGTTCCTGAACAAATTATATTCCCAGAAATCGACCTTGATAAAGTAGCAAAAATCAATGGTATGGATATCACTTTCGTTACCACTGCACATAATGATAAAGAGTGCTTGGCATTATTAAAACAATTTGGATTACCATTTAAAAATCAAAAATAAAACATGGCAAAAGAATCGTTAAAAGCAAGAGAAATTAAAAGAGCAAAAATGGCTGCAAAATATGCTGCTAAACGTGCTGAGTTGAAGAAAATCATCAATAGTGATGATTATGAAGCTAAACAAGCTGCGATTGTTGCTATGCAAAAATTGCCACCCAATTCAAACCCTATTAGAATGCACAACCGTTGTATGCTAACAGGTCGTCCTAAAGGTTATATCCGTCAATTCGGTATCTCTCGTATCAACTTCAGAGAAATGGCCTTGGCTGGTTTAATCCCCGGAGTTAAAAAAGCAAGTTGGTAACATTTAAAAAGTAAGAGAAGAAGTTATGAATACAGATCCAATTTCAGATTATTTGACCCGTATGCGAAACGCAATTGCGGCAAATCATAAAATGGTAGAGATCCCTACCTCTAAAACCAAAAAAGAGATTACAAAAATTTTATTCGATAAAGGGTATATCCTTAATTATAAATTTATTGATGATACTAACCCAGGAATCATTAAAATAGCTCTTAAATATCACCCAGTTACTAAACAATCTGCTATTAGCGAATTGAAACGCGTTAGTAAACCAGGTTTACGTAAATATGTGGGTGTTGAAAATATGCCTTCCGTTCTTAATGGCCTTGGTATTGCTATCGTTTCTACCTCTCATGGTATGATGACCGATAAAGAAGCAAGACAACAAAATGTGGGTGGCGAAGTTATTTGTTTCATCAGTTAATAGGAGGAAAGAGTTATGTCAAGAATAGGAAAATTACCAATCACAATCCCTGCCGGGGTGGAGATTACAAGAGATGAAAAAAGTAATATCGTGACCGTTAAAGGTCCTAAAGGTCAACTTACTCAATACGTTGATGGAGATATTACCTACACTATGGAAGATGGTCACCTTACCCTTATCAGACCAACTGAACAAAAACGCCATAAAGCAATGCATGGGTTATATAGAGCTTTATTAGCAAATATGATCAAAGGTGTTACCGAAGGCTTCATTATTAAACAAGAAGTTGTCGGTGTTGGTTATAAAGCTGAAGCTAAACCAGGTAACCAATTGGAATTAGCCCTTGGTTATTCTCACAGTATCCTTTTCGAACTTTGTCCTGAAGTTACTGTTGAAACTATTACTGAAAAAGGGAAAAACCCAATCATCATTTTAAAAGGTATCGATAAACAATTACTTGGACAAATCGCTAATAAGATCAGATCTTATAGAAAACCAGAACCTTATAAAGGAAAAGGTATTCGATTCGTTGGAGAAATCGTTAGAAAGAAAGCCGGTAAATCAGCAGAAAAATAACATTGTAAATTTAAGGAAATGGCTTATAATAAGAAAGAATTTAGAAGAAGTAGGATTAAAATGAGAGTCCGTAAACATGTTCACGGATCTCCAGAACGTCCAAGATTGTCGGTTTACAGAAGTAATCGCGATATCTATGCTCAAATTATTGATGATGCTGCCGGTATAACTGTAGTTTCCGCTTCATCCAGAATCGCAGAAATCAATGACCAAAAAGTTACTAAAATTGAAAAATCAGCTTTAGTTGGAAAACTTCTTGCCCAAAAAGCAATCGAAGCAGGTGTAACTCAGGTTGTTTTCGACCGTAACGGTTATTTATATCATGGTAGAGTGAAATCTTTAGCAGATGCTGCTAGAGAAGGTGGTTTAATTTTCTAATAAGGAGCGTCTATGTCAAATAAAAATTTAAAAAGAATCAAAGCAACAGATATCGAACTAAAAGATAGATTGGTTGCAGTAAATAGAGTTACTAAAGTTACCAAAGGGGGACGTACTTTCAGCTTCTCAGCTATCGTTGTCGTTGGTAATGAAAACGGAATCGTTGGTTTCGGTTTAGGTAAAGCAAAAGAGGTTTCTTCTGCTATCGCAAAAGGAATCGATGACGCTAAGAAAAACTTAATCCGCGTTTCTATCCTTAAAGGAACTATTCCTCATGCTCAGGAAGGCAGATACAGTGGTTCATTAGTATTTATGAAACCAGCTGCTCCCGGTACCGGTATTATCGCCGGCGGTGCTATGCGTGCTGTTCTTGAAACTGTTGGTATCCACAACGTGTTAGCAAAATCTAAAGGATCTTCTAACCCTCACTCAGTGGTTAAAGCAACCGTTCATGCTCTTGCTCAATTAAGAGATGCTTATTCAGTGGCTCAAGTTCGCGGAGTATCACTCGATACCGTATTTAATGGATAATAACTTTCATTAATCTATATGAAATCCCTGATTCGAAAGACACAGGGATTTTTTTTTGATTAATTTTTTATTTATTATATTTGCGGATTGATTCATCAGTATATTATTTTTAAATTAAAATGAAATATTTTTTATTACTATTAAGTATTATATTAATTGGATTTTCCGTTTCAGGTCAATCTAAAATAAAATTTGGTAATGATATATTGAATTTACCTGAAAGAAATTTGCACTGGACAATAAATGGAATTACTTATACTCCTTCTGATGATGAAATAATTATTTATCCTCATAAAAAAAGTATCGATACCATTTTTTTTCAGGAAACTATAAACAATAAAACTTATTTTGATACTATTTATTCCAGAATTCCTAATAAAACTCAATTAATAATGAATCTGGGTTGTTGTGACGTTGGATTTGATCTTATTACTAAAGATTATGTTGAAGAAATGACTATTCTATATTCAACTAATACTAATGATGCTTATGACACCATTTATCCAGCACTTTTGCAATTTGGAAAAATTAAATTCGAAATCATAAACAAACCCATTTCTGATACTGTTATTTGTTTTTATGGAGGGTCATTTAATATTGGTCTTTTAGTAACAGAAGAAAAAGATTATGGATGGCTTGAACCATGCAGATATGGTTATCCTGATAATATTATTAATATTTCGATAATTAAAAAAAGTAAAGATTTAACATATAATTTTCTAAATGAAATTGATGATATAGCTTGTTTCAACGGTGAAAATATTATTGAATTAAATTACGAAAACGATCCTTTAAACATTATCTACTTGAAAAAATTTGGGTTGCGATTATTTAATAATGAAAAAGTTATAATACAATTCGATTATTTAACTAATCAATTAACGTTATTTTTTAATAGATAAAAAAGAAATTATATTTTTTTAGTCTGCCGACTGCAGACTTCATAATCACAATATTCATTTCGAATGCTCGATTGCTCGAAATTATAATAATTCATAATTTATGATCATTTGCTAATTTACAAATTCACTAATTTGCTAATTCCATTTCGCCCTTCGCCTTTCGCCTTTTGCCCTTAGCCCTTAAAGTATTGATATAGAAGTTCCATGAGCTCCTCTTTACGAATAGGTTTTGAGATATATTCATTGCACCCTGCCTCAATTGCTTTTTCTCGGTCTCCTGATAATCCAAAGGCAGTTTGTGCCAATATATAAACAGATTTATTAAATTCTCTGATTTTTCTCGTAGCTTCATATCCACCTAACTCGGGCATTCTGATATCCATCAAAATCAAGTCAATATCAGGATTTAATCTACATGCTTCAACTGCTTCAACTCCAGTCCTTGCTTTTAGGATCTCTCGACTGTACAATTTTACTGTTTCCCCTAATAATAATTCAGATACTTCATCGTCTTCAGCAATCAGAATTTTTAATTTTATATCAAACAGTTTATTCGTTGAATGTGGTGATTTTAGATGATCTTCAATTTCTTCTGATTGAACATGAAATGGTAAGGTAAAATAAAAAGTTGATCCAACTCCTTCTTCGCTTTCTACCCAGATAGTTCCACCAAGCATCTCCACGTAAGCCTTAGTTATTGACAATCCCAAACCGGCTCCCTGCTTGGCTTTGGCATCTGAAATATCAGCTTGAATAAATCGTTCAAATATGGCTTCTATTCGATCTTTTGATATTCCAATACCGGTATCTCTGACAAAAAATTCAAGGTACGATGTATTATTTTGGTTTTCAATTAGTCGATATCCAAATTCAATAGATCCATTATCAGTGTATTTTATACTATTTTTGACTAAATTTGTAAGTATAGCATAAACTTTTTCACGATCAGTAATTATATTCGCTTTTTTTGCAGGTAATGGAGTGAATTTACTAAGTGTTAATCCTCTCGCTTCCACTTCAGGTTTAAAAAATGTGTAAATATATTCAATTTGATCATTAATATTGGTTTCTGAAATATTTAGTTTCATCAATCCGGCTTCAATTTTTGAAATGTCAACAATATCATTGATAATGTTAAGCATACGGATGCCACTTTTTTCAATGATTTTGATATATTTTTGAAGTTCCTTTTCAGATAAATCCGGTTCTTTTAACAGTTCAGCAAATCCCAGAATACCATTCATTGGGGTTCTGATTTCATGACTCATATTCGCTAAAAATGCAGATTTAAGCCGATCACTCTCTTCAGCATGCAATTTTGCTTCTATAAGCTCCTGTTCTGCTGCTTTACGTTCAGTTATGTCCCGAAATTCAACGGTTCTGACATTTTTTCCTTTGTAAGGTATATTCCGAGCCTCTAATCTTACAGGATATAATGCACCATTTTTTCTAATTCCAACTGCCTCATAGGGTTTTTCATAGCCTGCCATAATATTGTTTAAAACTAAATCTCTAGTGCTATCATCAATGAGCAATAACCCATCCATTCCAATTAGTTCGTCATAACTATACCCGGTTATTTCAGATAAACCTTTGTTGCATTCCAGAATTTTTCCTTTATCGTGAATTACAATCCCTCCAAAAGATGCATTGTGTAATGCTTTAAACCGTTCTTCACTCTCTTTCAATTCCCTTTCAGCCCTTTTTCGCTCCGTAATATCTTTAATGACAACTAAAGTGGCATTCGTATCGTTAAATCGAATCGATTTTGCTTGAGTTTCAACATCCAAAATGGTTCCATCTAGCTTTATGTACTTTTGCTCTTGCATATTGACATACCCATTTTCTGCAAGATATTTAGCATTTTCGTTTATGAGTTCATGAAAATCAGGATGAACTAACTCAAAAATGTGTTTACCTAATATTTCTTTTTCAGTTTCTGCTCCAAACAATTGAATAGCAGCCGGATTAAAATAGATTGTATGCCAATCTTTGATAATACACATACCTATCGGAGAGATCTCGATTAAATTTTTATACTCTTTTGCACTCTCTTGTAAAGCATGTTCACTTCTCTTTTTTTCAGTAATATCTTGCAAAATACAATGTGTTTGAAGAAAATCACCAGAAATATTGTACCCGATTCTACCATCAAATGCAATAAATTTAACGGATCCGTTTTTATGAATCATTTCAAACTCGCTATGAATTTTCCCTTGTGCCTTAAAGATCGGAAATCTTTCACGAAACCCGTTTTGATAAACAGGAGTCAAAAAATCTCCAAACCATTTTCCTATAACTTCCTCTCTTTCATAGCCTAAAGTATCCAACCATTGCTGGTTTACTTCAATAAAAAATCCATTAATATCCAAAGATTGATATCCAAATGGAGATTTATTAAACAATAGTTGGAGGTGCTCTTCACTTTCATGTAAAGCCTCCTCAGTTCTATGAAGTAACACTGTATTTTTTTCGAGAGTTTCCTTTAAAGAATTGTTTTCTTGCTCCAATTCCTGCAACTCTTCGAATAACTGTTGCCTGGTTTTGTCTGAAGTTTTCATGTCAAAGCTCTTTAAATGATTACGTTTTGGAGAAGCACTTAGAGTTGGAAACTTAACCTAACTTTTTTAGGTTTCAAATTAATTGCAAATATAATACAAAATATGTTATTTTTTTCTATTTTTGTTAAATCAAATTTTTAAATAAAACGCTATGAGAAAAGGTATAATTCTGATCAGTTTGTTTTTAATCGCAATATCATCAAATGCGCAGGTTTGGGTCGATTCCGGAGCTGTATGGCATTATGATTATTCCAATCTGGCTACTGGTGGATATGTTAAGTATATGTATGAAAAAGATACATTGATTCTGAATAAATTGTGCCAAAAGATTACCAAATCTAGTATGGATTTTTATTTTGATATAAATGGCATCCTTCATTATTGGGGTGAAACAAAAGGTGAAACAAATTTCACCTACGTATCCGGAGATACTGTTTTTTATTATCGGGATGATCAATTTTTTGTAATGTATAATTTTGGGGCATCTGTTGGGGATACCTGGATTGTTTCAACAACTAACGAATTAGGCTATTGTAATGATACATCATCTGTTGAAGTGACGGGAACAGGTACCATGATGATTAATGGAATCTCTCTTCGATACATTAATTTAAGACCAACTCCAAACTCATTTGTTGGACTAAAAGGAAAATATATTGAAAGAATAGGATGCATCAGTACAGGAACAGGCGATTTACAAACTCTTTTTCCGTCAGAATATCAATGTGATTCACTCCCTTTTGAAGTTGAATTTTCAATGTATCAATTCAGATGTTTCGAAGATCAATCGTTCCCATTATTCAATGTTGTAGGGGAGGATTGTGAAGCCCTTTTGGATCATGTTGGAATTCAACATCATTCTAAAAAAGAGTTGTTTTGTTACCCAAATCCTACGGGGGGAATTGTTAATATAAATACTTCAATTACTGAAAATTATACTATTGTGCTTTACTCTATATTCGGAACAGAAATCCAAAAATTTGAGATCTCTCCCAATAATTCAACAATTGATATGTCACACCTGCCCAATGGAATCTACCTGTTAGAATTCCAAATTTCTAAAAATGAACATGTTGTGAAAAAGATTGTGAAACTATAAATTTATTGAACTATCATTTTTTGAACCCTATAATTTTGCTGTTCTGTTTGTATGCGAATGAAATAGAGCCCTTTACTAAAAAAGGAGATATCAATATTCAGAGTTTTATTCCCATCAGCTTGGTAAACAACCTGCCCCAGGTTATTCACAATTTCTATCTGAAAATGATCTTCGTTGGGAATGGTTACTGTTATAAAACCGGAAGAGGGGTTTGGAAAGATTGAAAAAGATTGATTTTTGGTAGTTTCTTCAATGGAATTGGGGGTAAATGGACATAATGAAGAATCTCTAAAACGATTTTTTTGAAACATTAACCAATCTGGGCCTTTCCCTTTTCCGGCAGAAATCATATAGGCTCTTCCATAATTATTTTGGAAATCTGGATATTCAGCATGCCCACCCACAATAAAAATATCAAGGGTATCATCCTGGTCAAAATCTGCAACAAGAGGAGCATGGTCAAATTCAAAATTACTATTTCCTATATGAGTTGCAAGATCTAAAGACCATATCAATGAGCCATTATTACCATTTAATGTGATCACTTTACCTCCTGTAGTTCCAAAGATGATATCAGGATAGTTGTCGTCATTAATATCTGCAATAGCCACTCCTCTAAATGATTGTTCATAATTGGGAATCGAATATTGCCATTTTAAAGTACCTGAATTGGTTAAAACAATCACTTTATAAGCGCTAACAAATACGACCTCACAAATCCCATCGTTATCAATATCTGCTATAGTTGCCGGAGATCCGATATATCCGCCATTCGCTTTATAGGTCCACTTGGTGGTACCGTTTTCCCCATTAATGCAATAGAGGGTATCATTATAAGATCCAATCACCAGTTCCGGTTTTTGATCCATATCGAGATCGGCAACAGCAGTTCCATGATACATATAATCATGAATCGGGTATGCCCACAATCGGGACTGATTATCACCCCGGAAGGCATATACACTATCATTTCCATCAAAATTCCATGTTCCAACTACAAAATCCAACACTCCATTCTGATCTAAATCCACTACAGTGGGTGCTGTTTGGATCCACGAATTGAGATCAACCGGAAGTTCCCATTTTTCTGCACCGTTTAAAGCATTGATACATTTCACATAACCCCCGAATTCACCATGTAAGATTTCAGGTATTCCATCTTGATCAATATCCGCAATGACAGGAGGAGAATCGCTACCTCTGGTATTAGATTCCCATTTAATGGTTCCGGTTGATCCGTTAAAACAAAAAGTTTTGGGGTTACAGGAGCTGGGGACAATCACTTCAACGATGGCATCATCATCCACATTGTATATGAGAGGCGCAACATCATTACACCCTTCAGCAGAAGCAGAATGGGTGTTATATTTCCAAAGAAGCGTGCCATTATTGCCATTCAGGGCATAAACAGTACTATCATTCCGATAGCATCCAAAAACCACTTCCAGAAATCCGTCTCCGTCAATATCGCCGGCAGCAGATTGTCCAAATGAGGCGTCATTTACATCATACCACCATTTAATTTGTGGTACCTGAGCATTGAGTTGGAATGTGAATCCAATCAATAAGATACAAATTTTAAGTACTATTTTCATGGCGCACAGTATTAGGAATACAATGCACAAAGATATAAAAAAAATGAGCTAATGTGCTAATGTGCTAATAAGCTAATGTGCTAATGTGTTGATGTGCTAATGTGCTAAAAAGCTATTGTGCTAATGTGCTGATGTGCTTTAAGTGGCTTCGTTTTTCTTAGCATATCTTCACGCTACAAACAAAAAAAATTGGGACAAAATCCATCCATGAATTTTGCCCCAATAATACTACACTATAAATTTTATAATTTGCTAATTCACAAATTTGCTAATTTGCTAATTCTTTTCGCCCTTCGCCTTTCACCATTCGCCCTATTTATTCACAATCACTTTTCCTGAAAACAGAACCAACTGATCCGATTTCAAAGTAAAAACATACACACCGCTGGGTATGTCTCTGAGATCCCAAATCCATTGACCTTGTTGGTTTTCGATTGGTTTTGAAACCATTTCTTTTCCTGATTGATCAAAGATTTGAAGGATTGCAGGTTGATTGTATGATTTCATATCCCAGATAAAGGAAGCATAAGTATTGGCAGGATTTGGCAACACTTTTACTGATGCAATGTAAGGGGTTGTATTTTTATTAGAATTCGTATTTGAACCAACTCTTACCATTTTAGGAGGAGCAGGAACATCATCAATGCAAATATCGTATAAGAAACACAATATATTTCTAGCTAAGACTGCACCTCTGTAGTTATTGGAAGATGCATAAGCTTCTAAAGTAGCAATTTGAGTACTATCTAAATTATAAATGGTTGTACTATCAAGTAAAATGGATTCTCTGATCGCAATATAATCTCTAAAACTTGAAATTTCAGCAACTTCTTCACTACTAAGTTTTTCTGTATTGTATTCAAGAATATCAAGATAAAGATTTGTCTGAATAAAATCCTCCTGATTTAATGCAATTTCGGATAAGGAGAAGTAATCACTATATGAGCCTCTGCTTCCCAAATGATTGATGATATCAGAATAGTTATAGATGGTATCTGATAATAAAAACTCTGTTTTATAGTTATGGTATTCATCTTTATACGTTTTAAAAGCAGCGAGTTGTTCTTCCATTTCTGTTCTCAAAGTTCTTTCATCCCAACTTGCGATAATTAAATCTATCATAAATTCAGGTAGTGGAGTTGGAATTTCATAACGTAATAGATCCAAAAATCCTTGATCTTTTGTTGCGTCAGGGTTAGCGATACAGATTTCAAGAAGTAAGGCTGGGGGTAAGAAATTTTCCATAGCAACAGATTCAATTGCTTCTTGGGATAAATATGGAGATTCACCTAACAATTCAGTTCTTAATTTCCAAACATCTTCAGACCATTCTCCCTGAATTAATTGAAGCAATTCTTCCGTATTACCTGCATCAATTAATTCATTATAATTATACTTTAAATTGGCATAATTTAAAGTAATATTTGTTAATTCAGATTCAATTGTTTGAATATTTAATGCATTGATTTTTGAAGGACAAGAATTTTCAGGAGCATTGATCACATCAATATTTGAAGAGTAAATACTTAAGATTTGACTTGAATAATTTGGGTCTTGTAAATAATATATATAGTTCCCATCGTTTTGATATTGATAAAAAGGTGAAGTGGAGAATGTATTTCCAGCACAAGAGACAATTTGCATCATGCTCCCAGTATTTAACATTACTCCTTGATGCTGATTGATGCCATTGAAATCAAATCCATTAATTTCACGAACCCAAAAATCATCTTTTACATTATTTTGGTTTTCATTGCACAAACTTACTAAACCTTCTGATGGATTTCTTGTAGAATAGTTTATTCCTTCAAAAATCTGTCCATAGGTTAAGTTAACAAATTGATTTTTGTATATTTGATTGTTTTCTTTTCCAGTGTTTTTAACTTGAATTCCGATTTTATCCAAAGAAGAAAATGAATTATTTAAAAATTCATTTTCTTCTATTCTAAATCCTGAACCACCAAGAATGTAGAGTCCGACAGGACTGGATGCAAGATTGTTGTTGTTTTTAGCAATGGTGAAAGAGTTGTTAAGAATTTTCGCATTATTTACGCCTGAAAGGTAGATACCATAGTCATTTGAAATAAATTTTGTTGAAAGTACAGATACTTTGTGAAAATCGTCACTTCCTTGTGCCACAATCCCATAATCAAGTCCTGTAAATATAGATTCAATATCCAAATCGTTTAGATCACAAACCTCACCAGTTATTAGATTTGATAAACATTTAGGTTGTACAGTAAAACCTGAATTAAAAGCAGAGATTCCAGTTGATGCATATCTATGTGCTGGAGGATTATAATTAGTTCTTGAATTTGTAAAACGGCAGCCAGTAAAGGTTATCCCATTTACTCCTAATAGTTCGACATGGGAATCAAAAGTTAATCCTGTATTATCGAAAGCATTATCAACAATAAACTCACAATCAGTAAATTTTGAGCTGTTGGCTAACTCCAAACTACCATTCATATTTTTGTATGGAGCAAATAAAATAGCATTCTTACAGTTTTTAAAATCTGTGTTGTAAGCATATACAATCCCTCCATTTTTCGATGGATCTAATTGATCACCAACTTTAACTCCACAAATAGCATTTTCAATTATAGCACCATTTAATATTACAATCCCTTGATTTGGCGTAACTCCCATTTGGGTTTCTGAAGGAGTACCTTCAACAATAATACCCTGCCAATAATTGCAGTTAAATGACTTAGTAATTTTACCTCCATCAATAATAAGTTTTCCGCCCGGTTTAACTATTATTGATGCTTCAGGAACAAACTCTGTTGTACATTTCAAGGTTAAGCAGCCACCATTTTCAATGATAACATTTTGATAAAATTTTCTGGTAAAATCAATTGTTTTGATATCAGAAACAATATATGGAATATCAGAATATCCATAGGCAAAGTTTCTAATATTTGCTGTTGATAATGAACGATGTATCCTCCCCATTTGTAATGCTGAAAAATGAAATTTTGAGTTAGTTCCACTCATTATATTGTTAGTCGCTGTGTTAATTGAGTCGGGTAAAAATGGATCTATTGTCCAACCGGCATCATGTAAACATACATAACCTTGAGGACTATTACACCAACTTTGAGTTTGATTTCCAAAGATATCCCATAAAAAATCAATTCCATTTATCAGAGTATCTTCTGGGGATCTACTAGAATATGTATGTTTTAATTTAAAATTATGAGCAAATTCATGTGCAATATTTTGTGCTAAACATAAAATATTTACACTATCAGGTTGTTGTTTAAATTCAACTATTTGTTCAAGTCCTGAATCATTAAATGAAGAACCCGATGCATTATCAGGATGAAGTTGAGGCGTTAAATGGCATGCAAATATCTTTTTCCTTTCTTTAAAAAGATTTGGGCTATTGAAATAATTCGTAATACTATATTCATAAGAACTATTCACTAAAATTGATTTATTGTAATAATAGATTGTATCAATTTCAAATCTTACTTTAGTATCAGGAATATATACTGCACCATCAATTGGATCACTAAACTGTTCATTTGTTTGATAAATCTGATTAACTAACTGCACTACTTATTGTAATGTATCTCGATATTGAGGAGTATCTAACCAATAATTTCCATTACCGTTATCATCTCTCCATACATGAAATGCTAATTTTATTGTTAAAATTGGTGTTGTGTCATTAGGAATATAGTTTTCTTGAAGTAATTCAATATCTTGATTATTTATTGGTTTGGTTCTATTACAATTTTGACCTGTTAAACTTAAGGTTAAAAATAATGAAAAAATAAAAAATGTAAATCTCATATGGTATTTATTTTGATATGATTAATTTGTTTGATATTATTTTAATACCATTTTCAAAAAGAGAATACATATAAATTCCATTTTCTAACCAATTAAAATCTAGTGTATTAGTATAAATTGGTTTGTTTACCATTTCCCTTCCTTGAATATCATATATTTTTAGGATTATGGATCTATTTTCAAAATCAACACCGTTAATTGATACAATCCCATTTGAAGGATTAGGATAAATAATATTTTGTGAACCGCTTTCAAATTCTTCTACTTTTACACCGGTAACCGGTTGAAAACAATCATTATTCAGATTACTTGAACTACTATAAAGTAACTCATTATTATGTGAATAACAAATTAATTCCCAACATCCCCCATCGTAAAAAAAGGAACATGGAAATTGTTGGAAGAGGCCACTACTACTTCCAATACTCTCTAAAATATAATATGAACTTACTACTAAACCAACATTCGGATTATGAGCTTGTAGTAAAATTCTTTTTACTGTATCAGAATTAGACAATACAATTAAAGAATCTGAATTTTCTATAGTTTCAATATTATTTACCCTTTTTACTGTGTAAAGATTTAAAGAGTGGTAATAGTCGTCAATTACTATAGCAGTATCCCCTATATTTAGTGAAAAATCGTATAATAGAAATTCATCATCAGCATTACAAGGAATTTGATACCCATATATATCAAACACCAATTCCTGATCTTTAAAAATAACAAATACTTTTTTATTTATTGAATCATTTCTAATGGCAGCATAATAGCTAGAATGATCAATATCAAATTCAAAAGGCTGATGTTGAGTCTGTTTATACACTTTCATATATTCTTTTGAATTAATAATAGTATCTCCAAAAGTCATATATTTCATATCACTAACAGACCACAATGAATTTGATTTAAATGGTTTATAAGTCGAGTTTGAAAATTTAACTGATTCTGAAGAAATATTTTGTGCAAAAACAGAAATTGTCATAAAAAGCAGTAAAACAATCGAAAATAATTTAATAAAAATTGACTTTTTCATAAGAATATTATTTTAATGAATGTTTGTTGTTCATTATTAGGCAACAACATTACAAATAAAAATTGAATAAATATCAAAATATCGAAAAATTAACATTTAACCCTCTTTTCCCAAACAAGCGCATGATTTTATGTCAAAAATGTTAAGTTTTTTTAAAAAATTAAGAATTTTAGTATAAAAAAATCCAAAATAATTGGTTTTTAAACTAAATAAAGAACAAAAATTAGGTTCAAAAGTCTAAATTTGGAAGTTTTTAGGATTTTTTTACCAAAAGTGAATAATTGAATATTATTCATGAAATACTTTTTATAATAAACACTAAATGTGAGTGTTAAGATTTAAAAGAACTATTTTATTTTTAAAATTGAGATATTAAAAACATATAATTAGTCTGTTTCACTAAGAAAAATGAAGTTTACACAAGGTTTTCACAAAGGTATTATTTATTAAACACTACTTTGAGAAACTTCGTTTTTCTTAACATATCTTCACGCTCCAAACAAAAAAATTGGGACCAATCCATCTCTGAATTCCGTCCCAATTTGCCATTCGCCTTTCACCTTTCGCCCTTCGCCTTTCGCCCTTTGCCTTTCGCCCTTTGCCTTTCGCCCTTCGCCTATTTCCCTAACGTCGCTACCATAACCGCTTTAATCGTATGTAAACGGTTTTCAGCTTCGTCAAAAACGATTGACATTGGTGATTCGAATACATCTTCAGAAACTTCCATAGATTCTAAACCAAATTTAGCATAGATATCTCTACCCACTTCAGTTTCTAAGTTGTGGAATGCTGGTAAGCAATGCATAAATTTAACATTTGGATTTTGAGTTGCTTTCACAACATTCATATTGATTTGGTAAGGAGTTAACAATTTGATTCTCTCTTCCCAAACTGCTGCAGGTTCTCCCATAGATACCCAAACATCTGTGTATAAGAAATCTACACCTTTAACACCCTCAGAAACATTTTCAGTTAAAGTGATGGTTGCACCGGTTTCTTTAGCGATCTCTCTACATTTGGCTACTAATGCTTCTTCCGGCCAGCATTGTTTTGGAGCTACTGCGCGGAAATCCATTCCCATTTTTGCAGCACCAACCATCAAACTATTACCCATGTTGTTTTTTGCATCTCCTAAATAAGCAAATGAAACTTGGTGTAAAGGTTTATCACTGTGTTCCATCATGGTTAAAAAGTCAGCTAAAATTTGAGTTGGGTGAAATTCAGTGGTTAATCCGTTCCAAACAGGAACACCGGCATAAGCACCTAAAGTTTCCACAATCTCCTGAGCATATCCGCGATACTCAATACCATCATACATTCTACCTAAAACACGGGCAGTGTCTTTCATGGATTCTTTTTTTCCCATTTGAGAACCAGCTGGTCCTAAATAAGTTACATGTGCACCTTGATCTAAAGCAGCTACTTCAAATGCGCAACGAGTACGTGTTGAATCTTTTTCGAAAAGAAGTACAATGTTTTTACCTGTTAATGTAGGTTGTTCTGTACCTGCATATTTAGCAGCTTTTAAATCTGCTGAAAGTTTTAATAAATACTTGATCTCCGCTGGAGTAAAATCCAACAATTTTAGGAAATTTCTGTTTCTTAAATTGAATGCCATAATTGTATTTTTTTAATGTTAAGTTATACTAAATCAAAAGAATACATGTCCAAATAGTGGGACTCTGTATCGAGGTGCAAAGGTACAAAAATTCTTCGTATTTTCGTTAACTTCTGATTAATTGTATTTTATGAAATATAATAAGCAAACAGATTTGTCGTTTAATCCATTACTATTGAAAAAATCAATACCGGTATTTAGATCACTTTTCGTTTCAAGAAATAGTGTATTTTTGCATCAGAATATTGAAAAATGTTCAAATTTGTTGAATAATCTTTTTAAAAAATAAAAAATAATAAAAACGTATGAAAAAAATTGTTTTAGTTACTTTGTTAAGTGCATTCTTTAGCTTCACTTTTGCTCAACAAGCTGCACCTGCAGTGCCAACCATCGGACAAAAAGCGCCTGAGTTAGCATTCCAAAACCCACAAGGTAAAACCATGAAATTATCTGACCTTAAAGGCAAAGTGGTTTTGATCGATTTTTGGGCTTCCTGGTGTCGTCCTTGCAGAATGGAAAACCCAAATGTAGTGGCTATGTACAACAAATACCATGATAAAGGATTTGAAATTTATAGTGTTTCTTTAGATAAAGATAAAGCTTCCTGGGAAAACGCGATTAAAACAGATGGTTTGATTTGGCCTAACCATGTGAGTGATTTGCAATACTGGAATTCAGAAGGGGCTCGTATTTATGGCGTTAGAAGTATTCCTTCAACTGTATTAGTGGATAAAGATGGAAAAATTATTGCCCTTAATTTAAGGGGCGCAGCTTTAGAACAAGCATTAGAAAAAATATTTGGTGCAAAATAAATATAAAAGCCGGTTTTAAACCGGCTTTTTTTATTTTAAAAGGTTGATCAAATATTGACCATATCCACTTTTTAACAGGGGTTGTGCAATCTCTTCCAATTGAGCACTATTGATAAAACCCCTTTTATAAGCAACCTCCTCAATACATCCAATTTTTTGTCCCTGACGATCTTCAATAACCTGAACAAATTGTGTGGCATCGATTAATGATTTGAATGTTCCGGTATCCAGCCAGGCTGTTCCACGAGCCATTTTGGAAACTTTTAGTTTTTTGTTTTCCAGATAATAGCGGTTCACATCAGTGATCTCGTATTCTCCTCTTTTACTAGGTTGAATATTTCGGGCAACATCCACTACAGAATTATCATAAAAATATAATCCGGGAACCGCATAGTTGGATTTGGGTTGTAACGGCTTCTCTTCTATGGAAACAGCATTCATTTCCTTGTCAAATTCAACAACTCCATATCTTTCAGGATCCGATACGTGGTAGGCAAAAACAATACCACCATCCGGATTGTTGTTGCTGATCAGATTCTCTTCAAAATCAGCTCCATAAAAAATATTATCGCCCAAAATGAGTGATGCTTTATCTCGTCCAATAAAATCCGCTCCTAAAACGAAAGCTTGAGCTAAACCATTCGGAACATGTTGCACCACATATTCAAACCGGCATCCCAATCTGGAACCATCACCCAATAATCTTTCAAAATGGGGCAAATCATGAGGGGTAGAAATAATCAAAATCTCATTAATACCTGCTTGCATCAATGTGGAAATAGGGTAGTAGATCATCGGTTTATCATAAATGGGCATCAGCTGTTTGCTCATGGCCAACGTAATAGGATGTAAACGGGTTCCGGATCCACCGGCTAAAACAATACCTTTCATAACTTGTAAATTTTTACAAAAATACTAAATAAAGTAACAGGTAACAGGTAATAGGTAGCAGGTAGCAAGTAGCAAGTAGCAGGTAACAGGTAATAGGTAACAGGTAACATTTTGTAAATAAAGGATATATGATAAAATTTCTTGAATGATAACAAAATACAAATAAAAATTTTTTTGAAAAAATAAAAATAGAGAATTTTTATTATATATTTGCGATTGAAAAATATGCTACTTATTCTAAAATCGAACTTATGAAAACTACCATTATGCAAGAAAAAAGTATATCATTTGCTATTCAAATTGTAAATTTGATAAAAGATATTCAACAAAATCAAAAGGAATTTATTTTAACTAATCAATTATTGAGATCTGGAACTGCAATTGGTGCAATGCTTTCAGAAGGTGAGTTTGCCGAAAGTAATGCAGATTTTATCCATAAGCAATCTGTTGCATTAAAAGAAGCAAATGAAACTAAATATTGGCTAATAATCCTCTATAAAACTGGATATTTACATTCTGATAAATTCAATTTTTATTATTCATCAAATTATGAAATAATTAAAATGTTAATTTCATCAATCAAAAGTCTTAAACAAAAAAATAAAAATTAATAATTTTTTCTTTTGACACATTTTTCAACCAATCTCGTGTTTTTCAAAATAATTTGTTACCTGTAACCTGTCACCTCTAACCTGTTACCTGTAACCTGTCACCTCTAACCTGTTACTTTATTTAGTATTTTTCAAAAAAATTGTTACCTGTAACCTCTAACCTGTTACTTTATTTCGTAATTTTGTAGCTTGTTTTTTATTAAAGCTAAAGCTATGAATTTTATTGAAGAAATTATCGAAGAGGACCTAAAAAATGGCAAAAACGGAACCAAAGTACATACCCGTTTTCCTCCGGAACCTAATGGTTACCTGCACATTGGACATGCTAAATCAATCTGTTTGAATTTTGGATTAGCTCAGAAGTATAATGGCCAGTGCAATCTTCGTTTGGATGATACCAATCCAACAAAAGAGGATGTTGAATATGTTGATTCTATCAAAGAGGATATTCAATGGTTAGGTTTCCAGTGGGCTGCAGAATATTATGCTTCCGATTATTTCGATCAATTGTATCAATGGGCTGAATGGCTTATTCAAAACAATCTCGCTTATGTAGATGATTCTACACAGGAAGAGATCAGTTTGGGCCGTGGCGTTCCTACTAAACCCGGAACCGAAAGTCCATATAGAAATAGAACTGTTGAGGTAAATCTCGACATTTTCCGTAGAATGAGAGCGGGTGAATTTGCTGAAGGCTCTAAAGTACTTCGCGCAAAAGTGGATATGGCTTCCCCTAATATGCACATGAGAGATCCCATTTTGTACAGAATCCTTCATGCTGAACACCACAGAACCGGAAATAAATGGTGTATTTATCCTATGTACGATTACGCACATGGTCAAAGTGACTCGATAGAAGGGATTACCCATTCTATCTGTACCTTAGAGTTTGAAGTGCACCGTCCTTTATATGACTGGTTTTGTGATACTTTAAAAATCCATCATCCTCAACAAATTGAGTTTGCCCGTTTAAATCTGAACTATACCATCATGAGCAAACGCAAATTGATGTTATTGGTTCAGGAAAAATATGTGATGGGTTGGGATGATCCCAGAATGCCCACCATTTCAGGGTTAAGAAGAAGAGGTTACTCTCCTGAATCAATCCGTAATTTTGCGGAAACTGTAGGTGTGGCTAAAAGAGAAAATATTATTGATGTGAATCTGTTGGAGTTTTGTGCCAGAGAACATTTGAATAAAGTGGCTCAACGCAGAATGGCCGTTCTGGATCCTGTTAAACTGATTATCGATAACTATCCTGATGGGCAAGTGGAACTGATGAATGCTGTCAATAATCCTGAAGATCCTGAAGGGGGAACCAGACAAGTGCATTTTGCTAAAGAATTATGGATAGAAAGAGCCGATTTTAAAGAGGATGCTGATAAAAAGTTCTTCCGGTTAACCATTGGTGGCGAAGTGCGCTTAAAATACGCTTATATCATCAAATGTACCCATATTGTTAAAGATGATGCAGGAAATATTCTTGAAATCCATGCTACTTATGATCCTGAAACCAAAAGTGGAATGGAGCAAAGTAACCGTAAAGTGAAAGCAACGATCCATTGGTTGTCGGTGGAGCATGCTCAACAAGCAGAAGTGCGCTTGTTTGATAAATTGTTTACTGTTCCTGAACCTGATAATACTGAAGAAGGAAAAACCTTCTTAGATTATATCAATCCCAATTCAATGGTAGTGATTGACGGTTTTGTGGAAGAAACCATGTCTTTGGAAAATACCCATCCTTACTATCAATTTGAAAGAACCGGTTATTTCTGTATTGATAAAGATTCAACATCTCAAAAATTAGTGTTTAACAAAACCGTTGGATTGAAAAGTTAATATGGCTTGTTTGTCTGATTATGAAGTAAAGGTTTTATTGGCCTTAAATGAAAGTTTAAAAGGGAATAAAAAATTCTCTGATTTTCTATTGCATAATGGATTTCCTGAATTATCCGCATTTTCTGCAGCAGTTCATTCCAATACGGAAGCTTTGGATTGGCTGTTAAAAAACGGATATCCTGAATTTGCGATTTTAAGTAATGCCATTGATGGGGAAGATAACGCTATTCAATGGCTGGAAAAATACAATTTTCACTTGATGTCCCTCTTTGCGGCTGCGTGTCGCAAAGAGGATCAAGCGATTAAGTGGTTTGTTGATAATAATTTGGATGTTTTTGTTTTTTTAATCAGAACCATCCACGACCAGCTCTTATTCCAGTCGTGGGATTCTTCAGATCCTCACCGAATGAGGAGATCCTGATTAATTTATAAATTTCATTAATTCGTCTTTTGAAGATTGGAACGAGAAAGCATCAGTTACCTGATAATAGTTGTTTTTGTCGTTACAAAACTGATATGCATATTTAGCAAACTCTAATTTATTACTTTCAAAAGAGAATAATCTGACAATCTGAACAATTTGAGCAGTACACATTCTGTTTCTGGATACAATTTGTTTAGCTTTGGTCAATTTACCGGATTCAAAACTATCGCTTCTAATGGAATTTAAAGCGGTATTAAACTCGTTATTAGACATACAAGGGGTGTTGTTTCCTTGATGTCCGTTATTCCCGTTATTCCCATGATTTCCATTGTTTCCATTATTTCCATGGTTTCCTTGGTTATTATTATTCCCATAATTCCCGTTATTTCCATTATTACCTGGGTTGCCATAATTTCCATTATTTCCTTGGTTGCCATAGTTATTTCCTCCGGGATAATTATTTCCATTATTAGGATGACAATCAGAAGGAATGGTTTGATTATTATATTTTTTTCCACTATTTCCCCAATAATTCCCATAGTTTCCAAAACCAGGATTCAAATAGGAATAGTAGTCGTTATAATAACTATAATTCGGATATATGATAGACATTGTTAACATGGGATTAATATTCATATTGGTTGACTTAAACAAATAAGCCCCATTTATAAATTTAATTTCATAATTATTAAAACGAGGTTGTGCGTTAATAGAAATATTTTGACCTAAAATATTTTGATCAAAGTTATCCATCTCAATTCTTACCCGGTATTGTTGTTGGATATTCATTCCTTGAACTCTTATAGAATTAACAGAGTATTGGTTTTGTAAAACATCATCAACAAACACCCAAAATCTTTGGTTAAAGTTTTGAGAAGAGATCGTGATTGAACCCCATTGCGCAAACATGCTGAGTGAGAAAAACGATAAAATAATAGTTGCAAGAATTTTTTTCATAATTTTTAATTTTATTATTGGAATGCAAAAATAAATAAAAGTTTAAAGCTGAAATTTTAAGAATTTTTTTTTTGAGAAAGAATACATGCAATTGTAGCCACTAATGAAATAGGTCTCTCTGTGATTCTTAGTGGCTACAACATACATGCGGGACAAAATTGTAGTCAATTTTTTATGAGGATTCAAAATTATATCTAATTTTTTTTAAAGTCAAAAAAAAGGGTAAATTTTAACATTTTAGTCCAAAATTCTGAACGAGCGCATGATTTTATGTCAAAAATGTTAAGAATTTGCATTTAAAGTTAAAAATCGTGCATTTTTGAACCCTACTTCAGCCTCCATTTTTAACAGATTTTGGTGTCCAAAAATCGATTTTAAGGGGTAAAAAGAAACTTTTTGGAAAAGTATTGAAATATTTTTTTTATTTCTCTGCATGAGGGTTGCCATATTGGCACTTTATTGTACCTCAATGAGTATAACTTTTTTATTCGAGACCAAAATTATAACGAATTTTGAAAATAACCAAATTTTTATCAATTTTTAAGAAAAAAGTGATACATTGAAAAAAAACGTCTTATTTTTGACCAAAAATGTTAGAAAAAAAACAGATTATTGTAAAAAATATGCAATAATCTGTTTTTTTTAAGAAGATTCCTGTATAAAACAGGTGTTTTTTTTAGATTTGTGGATTTCTTACAATTCTGGTTCCACAAGTTGGATTTCCTAACTGTCCAGCTTCTGTAATAATACACTCTTTTCCCCCATTTTCAACGAAATAGAGCGCAGCACGAATTTTTGGAGCCATGGACCCTTCTGTAAAATGACCCTCTTCTAAATATCTTTTAGCATCGTTTACAGTGATGACATCAAGGGCTTGTTCATTTTCTTTTCTGAAGTTGATATATACTTTAGGAACATCAGTAAGAATATAAAACTCATCTGCTTTCATTTCAACTGCAGCAAGTGCAGAAGCTAAATCTTTATCAATTACAGCTTCCATCCCTTTTCCACCATGTTGATTACGAACAACCGGAATACCACCACCACCACATGTGATCACAACATAACCGGAAGTTGCTAATCTTTGAACTACATCAATATTACTTATATGAAGAGGTTTTGGGGATGCAACGATTTTTCTCCAGCCATTACCTTTAGGATCTTCTGCAAATTTCGCACCTGTTTCAGCTGCAAAATGGTCAGCTTGTTCCTTTGTATAATAAGGGCCTACAGGTTTGGTTGGTTTTTGAAAAGCAGGATCATTTTCATCTACTACTACTTGTGTAACCAATGTGATCACGTGTTTGCGAATTCCACCTTTAAAAAAGATGTTTCTGAATGCTAATTCAATCATATATCCAATAGATCCTTGTGTTTCAGCAACACAAACATCCATAGGCATCGCTTCGATTCCATAAGTTTTTAATCCTGCATCATGTTGAAGCATTACATTTCCAACTTGTGGACCGTTTCCGTGACCAATTACTAAATCATAATCCTGTTCATACAATTTGTTCAGGGACTTGCAAGTTTCCATTACATTATCCAACTGTACCTGATATGTGCCTTTTTGATTACTTCTCAATAACGCATTTCCGCCAAAGGCAACCATTGCTAATTTCTTCATAAAAAGTTTCTCTTTTTAGTTTTTTAAACGATAATATTTGTTTTAAATTTTAGATTTACCAGATTTGTGCTCTTTTTTCAGGTGCTAACCACATGGCGTCACCCTCTTTTACTTTAAATGCTTCAATAAATGGGGTGATATGAGGAAGTGCTCCATTTACTCTCCATTTACCTAATGAATGTGGATCCTCTTTGGTGCGACGTAACATTTCTGCATCACGGATATTTCCACCCCAAACCATAGCATAAGCTATGAAAAATCTTTGTTCAGGAGTAAAACCATCCATCGCAACTTGTTGTACAGTAGAATCTTGAATAGCTTTTTGTAAAGCCACAAAAGAGATATTCAAACCACCATTATCTGCAATATTTTCACCTAATGTAAACACACCATTGGCTTGAACATTAGGAAGAACAGTAATGTTATTGTAAAAGTCAACCAAAATCTTAGAACGTTCAGCAAAATTTTTGCTATCTGCTTCACTCCACCAGTCTGTTAAATTACCTTTTTTGTCATAATATCTTCCGGCATCATCAAAACCATGAGTCATTTCATGTCCGATAACAACTCCAATAGCACCATAATTTACAGCATCATCAGCATTCATATCAAAAAATGGAGGTTGTAGGATTCCTGCAGGGAAACAGATCTCGTTGGTTGATGGATTGTAGTATGCATTAACGGTTTGTGGAGTCATTCCCCATAAAGTTGGATCTACCGGTTTTCCGATTTTGCTTAATTGATAGTTGTTTTCAAAAATTCTGGATCTTAAAATGTTGGCATAATAACTATCATTTTTGATCTCTAAGGCAGAATAATCTCTCCATTTGTCAGGATAACCCACTTTTACAACAATGGCATGTAGTTTGTCAATAGCTTTCACTTTTGTTGAATCTGACATCCATGTAAGTTCTTTAAAACGAAGCTCCATCGCTACTTTCAAATTGGCTACTAATTTTTCCATTCTTACTTTAGCTTCAGCAGGAAAATGTTTTTCAACATACATTTGTCCAACTGCTTCACCTAATGAACCATCAACAGTCTCAATCACTTTTTTCCATCTTGGTTTATCTGCTTCTTTTCCGGATAATACTTTGTTATAGAAGTGGAAATCAGCTTTTACAAAATCACTACTTAAATAAGGTGCAGCACTATTAATCACATTCCAAGCCAAATATGCTTGTATCGTTTTAATATCGGTTTTACCTAAAATTTTGTTTAATCCTTTGATATAATCAACCTGACCTACATTAACAGAAGTCAAAGTTCCTAGATGAATCGTATTTAAGTATGCTTTTACATCAAAGTTTGGGAACAACTTTTGAAACTCTTCAATAGTTTTCATATTGTAAGTTGCATTAGGATCTCTCAATACTTCTTTTGGGGCAAAAACTCTAGCCATTTCTGTTTCCAGTTTTAAAACATCTTTTGCTAATTGTTCCTCTTTTCCTTCCATACCAACGATCTTAGAATATCCGGAAATTTTGAACATTGTAGTTAACAAAGTAATATATTCATTTCTGATATCCTGCATTCCTTTTTCTAAATAGTAGTCTCTATCCCCAATTCCTAAACCGGTTTGCCAGATCCAGGCAATATTCATAGCACTGTTTTTTGGATCAGCTTCTCCAAAAATTCCAAAGAATGGAGAATTTCCGGATAGATGCATCTCTCCTAAAATAAATGGAAGATCTTTAATGTTTTTTAACTGAGCAATCTTATTTAACTCAGGTTGAATTGGAGCGGAACCCTGTTTTTCAATCGTTACAGTGTCCATACCCATATTGTATAAATCAGCAATTTTTTGTTTAATACTCCCTTGTTGATGTTTCCCTTTTGCAATATCAGTAATCAAACTTTTTAATTGAATTTTGTTGTTTTCGGCCAATTGGTCAAAAGTTCCAAAACGGGAATATTCAGCAGTTAATGGATGTTTGTCCATCCAGCCACCGGTAGCGTAGCGATAAAAATCGTTTACAGGATTAGCCTTTGTATCCATATTGGCTTTGGATATTCCAGAAGTCAATTCTTTTACGGTTACTTGTTTGGTTTCCTTACATGATGCAAATAAAATAATAGTACCCATCATGATTAATTTAAAATAGTTTTTCATTTTTTTTGTTAATTGTTTGGTTATTAATAAAATATAACTTAAAACCTCAATTTTTTAGAAGATGCAAAAATACACGAATTTTTGAATCGGAATGTTGTTATATTAAAAAAAATAGAGGCGTTTTTTTCATACTTTTGTACCGCATTTTTCTTTTTACAATTTAGTAGGTATGCTCCATTTTAAATCTGTTACACTTGAAGATCAAAATAAACTTGGTGATAAACTCAACTCTCTGAATTGCAATCTTTTAAACTATAGTTTTGTGGTGCAGTTTTTGTATCGAAATGTGATCGGTTTCAGTTATGCTGTTTATAAAGATTTTATCATTTCCAAAATTCAAATTCAAAATAAAGATTATTTTTTGTTTCCGGTCGGAGAAGGGGATTATTTTGAAGTTTTTGAAGAGATCAAAAAGTATGCCTTTTCTAATCAGAATAAACTCCGTTTTTTCCAGTTTTGTGCCGTCAATGGTGAACGCCTTCTGGAATGGGCTGAATTGTTAAAAACGGAAGGATACTCCTATATTTTTTATCCCTCTCGAGAGGAGTTTGAGTATATCTATCTGACCGATGCACTCGCTACGTTGAACGGACATTCATTAAAAGCAAAAAGAAACCACATTCACTATTTTGAGAAAAATTATTCCTGGAGTTTTGAAAAAATTACAAAAAACCATATTCCGGATATTCAATATTTTAGTTCTAAATGGGACTCTGAAAAAAAGATTTATGCCACTTCCAGACTAAATATGGAAAATGAAGCATTACAAGAAGCATTTCAATATTTTTCAGAACTGCAATTATCCGGAGTTCTTTTGAAAGTGGATCAGGAGATTGTTGCTTTTTCTATTGGCGCTTTACTGAATGACGATACCTGGCTGGTGCTGTTTGAAAAAGCGGATCGAAATGTAAGAGGCGCCTATACCATGATCAATAAACTGTTTGCTCAGGAGATCGCAACCGGATACCAATATATCAATCGTGCTGAAGATGGGGGAGTGGAAGGTTTGCGAAAAGCAAAACAATCGTACCATCCTGATTATATGAATGAAGTTTTCCATTTAACAATATATAATGAAAAATGAAAAATGAAGAATGAAAAATCAATAGACCCGAGCTTTAGCTCGGGTCTATTGAAATCAATAATGAATAATGAATAATCAATAATGAATAATGAATAATTGTCCGTTGTCCGTAGTCTAAAAAAAATATACCCTATGAAAAAATTTATCTCCTTAATTTGTATTGCTTCCCTTTTAACAATCTTATTCTCATTTAAATCAGTTCATTTTATTTCTGATGCCAAATACAGAGCGCAAGTTGAAAAAGATTTTTTAGCCAGGAAAGAGCTTGCGAAAGGAAGAGCAACCCAGCTTTTTTCAGTTTTTGATCAAAATATCAGTGCAGATGAAAAAGAAGCATTACAGTTTTTATATGCCTATATGCCATTGAGCGATTTAGCTGATTATGACGGAAATTTCTTTTTAAAACAAGTGCAATATGCTTTCAAAGCGAAAGAGGAGATGCCTTGGGGAAAAACAATTCCGGAAGATATTTTCAGACACTTTGTTTTGGTGTATAGAGTGAATAATGAAAATCTGGATACTGCAAGAATCGTTTTTTTTAACGAATTAAAGGATCGGGTGAAAAACTTGTCTATGTATGATGCTGCTTTGGAAGTGAACCATTGGTGTCATGAAAAAGTGACCTATCGAGGTGCCGATGGAAGAACATCTGCTCCTTTGGCTACTGTCAGAACCGCTTTAGGCAGATGCGGAGAACAATCTACATTTACAGTTACCGCACTAAGAGCTGTAGGAATACCTGCTCGTCAATGCTATACACCCAGATGGGCACATTCTGATGATAACCATGCCTGGGTTGAGGTTTGGATTGATGGAAAATGGTATTATCTGGGCGCTTGTGAACCTGATCCTGAATTGAATATGGGATGGTTTTCAACCCCGGCTACCCGAACGATGATGGTGCACACTAATGTTTTTGGTAAAAATGATTTACCGGATGAAAAAAATCTGGTAACTCCGCTCTATACGATTTCTAATATGTTGAATCATTATACTGAAACCAAAAAAATTAAAGTAACCGTTTTAGATGAAAATAAGAAACCTGTTCAGGATGCTGTTGTTACATTCAGACTTTACAATTATGCAGAATATTATCCGATTGCCAAACAAAACAGTAATGAAAAAGGGGAAGCTCAGATTACGACCGGAATGGGAGATCTGTTGATTTGGGCAACTAAAGATGGAAAATACAATTATCAAAAAATTGACGTAAGAAAACAAAATGAGATTACCCTCATCATGAGTAGAAAAGAGGGTGAAACTTATACTGAAACTTTCGATATTTTTCCACCGGTAGAGAAAAAGGTGGTCAGGGATATTCCACAGGCAGTTAAGGATAAACATGCCAAAAGGCTGCATTATGAAGATTCTCTTAGAAATAAATATGTAGCCACTTTTATGACCGAAGAGGAAACGCGTTCCATTCACAACGAAAATTTAACACCTGAACAAATTGCCGATGCCATCCTAAGGAGTGAAGGAAATTATGCTGAAATAATTAAATTTTTAAATAATCATTCCAAAAAAGAGGATTATCTATTTTTGAATGACTTTTTGAAATCCTTATCCGACAAAGATTTGAGAGATACTCCTGCAGATATTCTGGAAGCACATGTTACCCATTATACCTCTTTTTCAGGAAATATCAAACATGTTGAGTTCATTCCCAAAAGTGAAGATCCCTATTTCAAAGGGATCATGCCAGCCCGTATTGCCAATGAGTTGATCAGACCATGGCGCCCATTCCTGAAAGAGGAGATGAGTAAGATATTGGGGGCACAAACGTATGTGGATGCCGTTATGCAATGGATTAAAAAAAATATAGTGGTTAATAAAACGGATAACTACTACAATTGTCCCATTTCACCCAGAGGTGTTTTTGAATTGAGAATCGCGGATCCCCTTTCCAGAGATATTTTCTTTGTGGCTGTTTGTCGATCCATGAATATTCCGGCTTACCTCGATTTAGCAACTGAAAAATTGTATGTATATGAAAATGGTACCTGGAAAGATGTACAATTTGAGGCATCTGAAAAACCAGTATCAATGCAAAAGGGTAAACTTGAATTGAATTTTAAACCCACAGAAAAACAAAAATCATTAAAACTAACTTATTGGATCCATTTTACCATTGCCAGATTTGAAAATGGGGAGTTTGTTACCTATGATTTTGAAAATGATCCCAGAATGGCAGATTTCCCTGCAACATTAGCGTTAGACCCCGGTTATTATATGTTGTCAACCGGTAATCGCTATTCAGATGGCGTCGTACTTTCCAGATTAGAGTTTTTCACCGTTGAACTGGGAAAAACGGTGACAAAAGATATTATCATCAGAGATTTAGTGCCAAGAGATCAGAATTTTGGGTCCATTGATTTAAAACAACCCCTTTTCGGCACCTTACAAGGAAAAACATTAGAATCTGTAATGGGAGAAAAAAAGATGGTGCTATGTTTTATTGATCCAACCAGAGAACCGACCAGACATCTATTTAAAGATATTGCAGAACTTAGAAAAGAGTTTGAAAGTTGGGGTGGCACCATTTTGTTTGTGATCCCATCTTCCAAAAATACCGGTAATTTCCATTTTGAAAAATGGGGATTACCAAAACAATCCCAATTTATTGTGGATGAACAGTCTGCATTTTTAAAGAAACTGCTAAAAGATACTAAAATGGAGTTCAAGGATGAGTATCCTTTATTGTTGATCATCAATGAAAAGGGACAGCTGACCTCCAAATCGGAAGGGTACCGGATTGGGGCAGGGGAGATGATCTTGAAGGGACTTTGATTCGTAATGCTCAGATTGCTCGAATGCTCGAATGCTCGAATGCTCGAATGCTCAGATTGCTCGAATGCTCGAATGCTCGAATGCTCGAATGCTCGAATGCTCGAATGCTCGAATGCTCAGATTGCTCGATTGCTCGAATGCTCAAATGCTCGAGTGCTCAATGTGCTCGATGTGCTCAGAATGGGTTGTTAAATTAAATTTTTAAATAATATGAAAAAAAGTATCTCGTTACAACCGGTAACTAAGAAGTCAAAAATGAGACTTTATTTGGGCGTTATTGCACTTTTGTTTGCAGTAGGATTGCCCATTTATTCCCAGATCAAGCATGGTGAAATTGGTTCTATTCAATGGATTTTTATGTTTCTGTTCTTTGCTCAGGGAGTGATCTACATTTTAGTAGGGTTAGGTAAAAATGTATCAGACCTATTTGGAAAAAAGACATATCTCATTTTTGATGAGGATGAGATCAGATTCAAAACCTCTAATTATGATAAAGAGGTCATTTTAAAGGCTGATCAGATCCTGAAAATTGAATTACAAGCCAAATTTAATGATTTTTATTTAAAAGATGATCAAATTGTAAAAATGTATTTAACCGGATTTGAATATGCATTAATTCAGGAGATCAAAGAGGGGATCACCGAGTATGCCCAGATCAATGGGATTTCAGTGGAATCCAAATAAGAACCTTATAATGAAAAAATTGATTATCTTTTTTTTAACATTGATACTATTTTTTAGTTGTTCATTTTTTCATCCTCTGAAAGAAGATAACTACACCCAAACATATTCATTACCCGGAACTATACCAATTAATGACACTCTTTTTTGTGATTATAATAAAATTTCAAATATAGATTGGCTGGAATACGCGAATTGGATAATAAATGTCTATGGTGAAGATTCTCCGGAATGCAAACGATGCATTCCTATTTCGTTTAATTCTGCTGATTTTGGTCCGTGTTACATCAATTTTTTTCCTGAATTTTGGAGATATCCGGCATTGAAAGAGTTACCAGTAATTGGAATATCACAAGAACAAGCCAGGCAATATTCCAAATGGAGATCAGATCGGGTTTTCGAACATCTTTTAATAGAATTGGGAAAACTAAGATATAATCCTAATCAAACACCTGATGATTGCTTTACAATTGAAAGATATTATAATGGAGCGTTAGATTCATTAGTTATTGGTGGAAAATTAGCGTATTATCCATGTTATTCACTTCCCACTATTGAAGATCGAAAAGTGATTTTGAAAGTTTCTGACTCCTTATATCAAAAAAATTACAGATATTTTGATATAAAATCTTATTCTGATTTTCAATTGAAACATCCACATGTCTGGTGTGATATAAATCCTTGCCAAAATGATACTTTTTATGTTCCCATGATTTATAATTTGAATTTACAATCTTGGAGGCCTCTATTATTTCATATCAGAGGAAATGTTGCAGAATGGTTGGATAACGATTACTATATCGCCGGAGGGAGCTGGAAGGATACCTATCAATCTATTATGGAAAAAGATACCGTTTTCTGTGATTTACCTAATAACTATACCGGTTTCCGGAATGTTTGCCGATGGAAAAAGTGGAATCCATAAAATAAATTTGCTTTATTTAAAAAAAAATATCTATTTTTGAACCCTCGTTGAAATGAATGAATCTTTCAATGTAAGAAGTCATAGTGTAAATAAATGTAATCAAAACGTATGAAAAAAATTACAATCTTATTCTTTTGCTTATCAGTTTTTATGATTCTTTCTGCTCAAAATGATTGGGTAAAATGTGGAACAGGGACAGAGTTTAGTGTCGCTTTAAAATCTGATGGAACCCTTTGGTCTTGGGGAAGCAATATGAACGGTCAACTGGGTACTGGGAATACCGTAAATTATTAAAAACCTATTCAAATTGGAGAACAAAATGATTGGAGTAGTTTTGAAGTAGGATCTTTCCATGTTATTGCTTTAAAAAATGATGGAACCCTATGGAGTTGGGGTTTAAATGGAAATGGACAATTGGGGTTAGGTGATTTAATTCAAAGAAATGAACCGGTTCAAATTTCTTCTAATCAAGTTTGGAAATCGGTTTCTTGTGGATTGACTCATACATTAGCTCTTACACTGGATGGAAAAATGTGGGGTTGGGGATTAAATGGGAATGGTCAATGTGGGTTAGGTGAAATATCACAATCCAATACTCCTCTTCCGGTTGATACCACCCACACTTATGTTCAAATATCGTGTGGCGCATCTCATACGTTAGCTATTAGATCAGATAGTACTTTATGGTCTTTTGGATTTAATGGAAATGGTGAACTAGGCAGTGGATATACTGAAGACAGTATGTATCCTATTCTCATTGATTCAATTTCAAAATGGGTTGAAGTTTCTGGTGGTTTTTCTTTTTCTTTAGCAAGAAAAGATGACGGTACTATCTGGAGTTGGGGTTTTAATGGAAATGGACAACTGGGTCTTGGTAATACTATTCAACAAAATAGTCCAACTCAAATTGGAACGAATAGTAATTGGTTGTATATAAATGCAGGTTCAAGTTATTGTTTTGCTATTAATGAAAACAACGAACTCTTTGGATGGGGGTATAATGGACTTGGTCAGTTAGGAATTCCGGTATCAACAACTCAAAGTTCTCCAGTACAAATTGGCAATGAAACAGATTGGTTCTACATTAGTGGGGCTAAAGGATATGCATATAATGGAACCTTATATGGGAACCATTCTATAGGAATAAGATCTACTTTAAATAACCTTTGTGCTACCGGAGCTAATTATATTGGCCAACTTGGCAATAATACATTGGTTGCCACTTCAGCATTTAATTGTAATATTGGGAGTGTTGATGTAGAGAATTTCAGCCAGGAAACTCATTCAGTAACTCTATTCCCTAATCCTTCCAGTGACATGGTTACGGTTAATATCAACAAAGATAATTATCAGACTTACAGCTATCGATTATTTGACATGAATGGGAAATTGGTTCTTGAAAGTAAAATTATGGAACCCAATTTTAAAATAGATGTTTCTACATATCCTAAAGGAATCTATTTCCTTTTACTAGAAAATGGATTGGAAAGCTACAAAGAAAAAATTATTGTTCAATAACAAACTCTTTTCCCTGACAACACTGATATCCCATTTGTAAGGTGGTGTGTTCTATCCCTTTGCTTTCGAGGATCTGCTCAATCTCCCTTTTCAGTTCCATCACTTTAATCATGTCAATGTTATCATGTACATTGATATGTGCCTCAAAATGAAGCTGCTCCTCATTAAGCTGCCATAGATGAATGTGATGGATGTCTTTAATTTCATTGATTTTTTCAATATCCTCTACAATTTCCTGAATATTAATATTGGAGGGTGCCGATTGCATTAATATTGCAGTGGATTGTTTCAAAATCTCCCAGGCATGATATATGATGTAAACCCCTACAATAATGGTGATCAAAGGATCTATCCATACAATATCAAATAACCAGATCGCTAAACCGCCAATAATTACTGCAACGGAAGATAATGTATCCCCTAATAAATGTAAATAGGCTGCTCTGATATTGATGTTTTTGTCCTTATCTTTTTGCAAAATCAATACTGAAAATCCGTTAGCCAATAATCCAATTACCGCTACAACCAGCATCAATAACCCTTTGATGGGTTCAGGATTAAAAAACCGATCATAAGCTTCTTTAAATAAAAACAAACAAATCGCAATTAAAATAAGGGCATTAAAAAGAGCCGTCAAAATCTCCACTCTTTTGTATCCAAAAGTACGTTTCATATCCGCTTCCTTATGACTCATTTTATTGGCCATAAAAGCAAAAATCAGTGCTAATGTATCCCCTAAATTATGAATCGCATCCGATAACAATGCAAGACTTCCGGAAATCAATCCGCCCACGATTTCTGTTACTGTAATAATGACATTCAATAAAGTAACCCAAAAGAGATTCTTCCCATGAATATCTGTATGATGGTGGTGCCCTTCGTGAGCATGAGTATGATTATGTTCCATTTCTGTATCAATTTAACTATGCAAAAATAAACCAAAAAATCACACCAAAAGTTAAATAAAAATTAGCTTATTTTCACATTCGCTTATTAGCTTATTATTTTGTATTTTTGCAGGCTAAAATTTAATGAAAAGAATATGAAATCTGAAGAAAAAGAGAACGGAAAGAGATCTATTGATACCAAAAAGAACAGAAAAGCAATTAAAGTGGGATTGTTCGGGTTATCAGCACTGATTGTGTTTTATTTAGGTGCTAATTTTTTAATGGGAAATCAGGTGTTTGGTTACAACAAAACTTTATATGCGATTTTTGATAACGCAAAAGGATTACCTACAGGAACGGGAGTTTTTGTGAATGGTTTCAAAATCGGAAAAGTGGTTAAAATTGAATTAACAGATGAGGTTCCTGCCAGAGTAAAAGCGACTTTAAATATTTATGAAGAGATTAATATTCCTTCAGATTCCCGATTTGAATTGGGTGCAAAAGATATTTTAGGGGGTTTGGTTATCAATCTAAAATTGGGAACCAGTACCAAAATGGCAGAAGATGAGGATAATATGACCGCTGTTCTAATCCCAGCTGTTACGGATGGATTGGATGGAATTAAAGATCAGTTGGGCTCAATTATGTCATCAATTGATACAGTTGCCTTAGAATTGAAAGATATTTTACATTCTGAAAATGGTCCATCCTCATTAAAAAACATCTTTACCAACTTAGAATCTACAACGGCCGAATTAAATCTGTTATTGAATCAAAACAGATCTAAATTTGGTAAAATTGTGACCAATTTGGATGAATTTGCTTTAACTTTAAAAACGGAAGCTCCTAAACTAAAAGCTATTATCGATAATTTTGATAAAATATCCAGCGATATTGCCAAAGAAGATTTGGCTCAGGTGATCTTAAATGCCAATCAAACCATCACAGAACTTCAACAAGTGATCGAAAAGATCAATAAAGGGGAAGGCGATCTTGGTAAATTAGTGAATGATAAAGAATTATACAAAAACTTAGCCAACTCTACCGATAATCTCAATAAATTGCTGATCGATATCAAAGAGAATCCGGAAAGATATATCCAGGTTTCGGTGTTTGGGAAGAAGAAGAAATAGATATTAGGTTTTAGGTATTAGGTTTTAGTTTTTTTATTGTTAAATGTTAATTGCTAAATCTAAATTGTTAAATGTTAATTGTTAAATGTTAGATTATATTTTATGGAAATTTCAGGAAAATTAATACAAAAGTTACCGTTACAGTCTGGAGTCGGGAAAACCGGAACAGCCTGGCAAAAACAAGAGTTTGTGATTGAAACAATCGAAACATATCCCAAAAAAATATGTGCCAATTTGTGGGGCGATAAAACAGATGCCTTAAATGCTCTTAATATTGGCGATCAGGTGATTATGACTTTCAATCTGGAATCACGAGAGTTTAACGGCAAATGGTACACCGATGTGAAAGCCTGGAAAATTGAACCGGTTGCTACTGCACCTTCCAATGCTCCTCAAACCGGAAACGGCGTTCCTGCTGCAAATCCACTTCCTGAAGAGTTTGAAGGTACTTTCGTGGATGATTCACAAGACGATCTTCCATTCTAACAATTTATCAATATGGAAAAGTTTGGGATTGCACATGTAGCACAAATAACCATGAGAATCGAACCTTCTCATAGAGCTGAAATGTGCTCTCAACTGATTTTCGGTGATCCCTATCAGGTGATCGAAGAAACAGAAAAATGGCTTAAAATCAAAACGTTAGACTGTAATTATGAAGGATGGATAGATGCTCAGTTATTCAATTCATTGCATCCTGATGATGTGGAATCTTACTTGTCGGCGGAACATTTTTTCGTTACAGACTATTTGATGTTCATCCGGGAATTTGAATCTAATGTCACTTTCCCAATCTATATGGGTTCCCATTTTCCTTTCCCAAATGATGGAATGCTGATTCTGGGAAATGTCATTTTCATGGTCGAAATTCCTGAAAAACAACAAATTACATCTCATCCACAACTGTCAGCAGATCAGGTGCAATTACTCAAATTTGCATCCGGATATTTAAGATCTCCCTACCTTTGGGGTGGCAGAACACCTTTGGGAATCGATTGCAGCGGGTTAGTGCAGTTGGCTTTTAAAGCGATCGGGATCCGGTTGGAAAGAGATGCCTCTCAACAAGTTCATCAGGGTGAACCGGTTGATTTCTTCGAACAGGCAGAAGTGGGCGATGTCGCTTTCTTTGATAATGAAGAGGGGAAAATTGTTCATACAGGCATAGTTTGCGGAAAAGGAAAAATACTACATGCATCCGGATTTGTTAGAATTGATGTTCTAAATCAAACCGGCATTTTAAATACAGAAACAGAAAAATATACCCATAATCTTCGAATTATTAAAAGGTACCTTAAATCCAATTAAAGATGTTTATACAAGGCGAAAAAATTAGTTTAAGAGCTCTTGAGCCAGATGATGTTAAATTGCTCTATATTTGGGAAAACGATCCTGCCATCTGGAGAATCAGCCAAACTTTAAAACCTTACTCTGAATATACCCTTCAGATGTTTGTTGACTGTGCAACGGATGATATTTTTACAACCCGCCAGATTCGTCTGATGATTGATTTGAATAATGAAATTCCGGGTGAACCCAAAACAACCATCGGAATTGTGGATCTCTTTGATTATGATCCATTTAACCAGCGTATTGGATTAGGAATTCTGATTCATCAGGATTTCCGCAGACAAGGTTATGCCACTGAAGCGATCGAATTGATTAAAAAATATGTTTTTGAAACCTTATTGATTCATCAGATCTATTGCAATGTTCAACAAGACAATAAAGCGAGTCTCCTCCTTTTTGAAACCACCGAATTTGATATGATCGGAATACAAAAAGATTGGTTACGAACGATTGAAGGATTCAAAAATGTGTATCTGCTTCAATGTATAAATCCAAACAATGAAATTAAGTAAGAAAAAGATTGGTGGCGGAATTGGTGCCTTTTTATTTTTAGGCATTGTTGTTGTTATCCTCCTTTTTTTCATTCCCAATGGTGAAGGAAATTTTAGAAAACTAATCATTACCGAAGATTCCACTTTTGAAACTGTCATGCAGGATATTCAGGAAAGCGGACAGGTGAAAAGTTTTTTCACTTTCAGAATTGCTGCACAAATACTTGATTTTAAAGGAAATATCAAAAAGGGGAAATACACTTTTAAAGAAAATGAGAGTAACTTTTCCCTAATCAAAATGTTACGAAGAGGGCAACATGTTCCGGTACGTTTCACTTTTAACAACATCAGAACCAAAGAGCAGCTGGTCAAAAAACTCGATGGTAAGTTTCTGTTTGAAAGGAATGAACTGGAAAACTTATTAGACAATCGTACATTTCTAAGCACTTTTGGGCTTACTCCCGAGACAACGATATCCATTTTTATTCCCAATACGTATGAATTATATTACGACATCACTGCAGAACAGTTTTTCAGCTCGATGTACAAGCAATACAACCGATTCTGGAATGAGAAAAGAGATCAACAGGCGCAAAAGATCGGACTTAGTCGCTCGCAAGTGGTGACTTTAGCCTCTATTGTAGAAGAGGAAAACTTCAAAGAGGTAGAAAAAGGGCTGATCGCAGGATTGTATATCAATCGCTTAATAAAGGGGATGAAGTTACAGGCAGATCCGACGGTAAAATTTGCCTTACAAGATTTTAGAATTACCAGAATAACCGAAGAGCATTTGATGACCGATTCACCGTACAACACCTATTTGTACACCGGTTTACCACCAGGACCGATCCGTATTCCGGCCACATCAACGGTAGATTCCGTATTAAATTATCGTCATCACGACTACATTTACATGTGTGCTCCGGCTCGCAGGCTCGCCGTCGGTCTCCGGCCCATACTCCTCGTTTCGCTGCCAGGGTCTGATCGGCCGGGCAGTAGCTCCTCCGTCGCTCTGCCCGAACCGTCATCCCCTAAGCAGCTCAACTTGCGGGGTATCTGGCCTACGACCTAATGCGGGGACTAGAGACTGGAGACTGGTGATGGGAGACTGGTGACGGGAGACTGGTGACGGGAGACTGGAGACGGGAGACAGGAGCGGTTCGACGTTAAACGTTCGACGTTCTAAATAAGTCTGCCGACCGCCGACCGCCGTCTGCCGACTTTTTCTATTGCCTTTCGCCCTTCGCCCTAATTTTTTTATTTGAATATTAAAAATTTGTTTATATTTGCATTCGAATTTTATCACACTCGAATTACTCAGAATTTCACTAGTCCTTTAGACAATATTTAAAACAGTTTATTTTTGTAATTATTAAAAAAACAAAAATGCAATTAAAACATACGGTTATCCAACCCATTTGGGCAGATAAGCGTAATATAGAGGCGGAAGAGTAGCGGTTATAAACAAGTTACCGCCAAGTGTAAGAGACAGACAACGATATAGAAAATTGAAAAGTAAACCATTGTGAAAGGACAGAAAAAAGAAATATTGACAAGACAAGAAAGCCGACCTGATGTTTTTTATTTTTTGCCAACTGCACATTCTTTTAAACATTTGCCGACCCACAATGGCACATTTGCTTTTGCCCCGACACACAAAGCCAATCCTTCGGCAAAATCAAAAGAGCCATTTTTTGCCAACGCTTATTTCAAGGTTTATGAATTTAAAATAATAAAACACTGCTAAATGTATTTAGGGAAAATCCATATTGAAAACTTTAGACAATTTAAAAAAGTCGATTTAGAATTTCAAAGCGGTTTAAATCTTCTTGTCGGAGAAAATGATTCTGGCAAATCTTCAATCATTGATGCTATAAAATTTGTTACTGGCACTCACAGCAACGATTGGATAAAACTTGACAAAGATGATTTCTATACTGACGGAACAACAAGAGCGACCGAACTCAAAATAGTTTGCACATTTTATGACCTTAACCCTGATGAAGCGGCTGCATTCTTAGAATGGTTATCCATAAGCGGTGAAAAATATTATTTGAAACTTACTTTGACTGGCAGACGAAAGGAAAAAAGCAATTCTCTTTCAGAGGTATATTATGATGTGAAAGCTGGTGAAGACGAAGAAAGTGGAATGATAAGCGGTGAAGCAAAAAACAAATTAAAGGTAACTTACTTAAAACCATTAAGAGATGCTGAGTTTGAATTAGCACCCAGAAAGGGTTCACGGCTTTCTCAGATTCTTGCTGCTTACGAAATTTTTCAAAAGCAAGACAGCACAAGACATCCATTGGAAGAAACAATGGATAAAGCAAACCTTGAAGTAACTGACTACTTTGAAAACAAAGAAGGAAAGCAAGTATCTGACACAATTAATTTAAGCTATCTGAAAGAGTTTTCGTTATTAAATAATCCACTTTCATCAAAGTTTGGAATTGCTCAAAACGATTTAGGCAGAATACTTGAAAAACTTGAATTGCAAGGTTTGTCAAAGACAAACGAATCAAACTTAGGTTTGGGGTCAAACAACTTATTATTCATTGCTGCTGAAATGTTGCTACTGAAAAAGGATAGCGGTTATGTAGGGCTGAAACTTTCTTTGATTGAAGAAATAGAAGCCCATCTGCATCCTCAATCTCAATTAAATCTTATTGACTTTCTTAACAAGCAATCAAAAAGTTTAGGGTTTCAAAGTATCATTTCTTCTCACAGTAATTCATTAGCATCAAAAGTTGACCTCAGTAATTTAATTCTTTGTAAAGACAGTAATGCCTACTCTTTAAGAAAAGGCGAAACCGAATTAGCAAATGGAGATTATGAATTTCTCAGAAGGTTTTTGGACAACACAAAGGCTAACTTATTTTTCGCAAACGGTGTGATAATAGTTGAAGGTGATGCAGAGAATCTAATTATTCCAACACTTGCTGAATACATCGGATTTCCATTACATAAACATGGCGTTTCAGTTGTAAATGTTGGAAGCACAGCACTGTTGCGATATGCAAAAATATTTCAGAGAAAAGATGGTAATGGTATTGGAATAAAAGTTTCCTGCATTACAGACAGAGATATTCCACCAAAAGAAGGAAAGGAATTTACCTACGAAATCAAAAGGCGTCTTACAGGAGAGATTGAACAAGTTAGTTTGCTTAGTGATAACCGTAAGACAGAAGACGAATATTCTACACAAGAAATTGCTGAAATAGTTTCAAAGAAAAAAGCCAAATACAGTGGTGGTGATGTTCAGGTATTCATTACGAATACTTGGACACTTGAATATGAGATTGCAAGAAGTTGTCTTCGCAATCTAATTCATAAATCAGTTCTCTTAGCATTAGCCACTAATGACCTTCAAGAAGATGCAACCAAAGAAGTTTGCAAAGGCATTACAGAAAAATGTGAGGAAGATTTAGAACGCTGGAAAACTGAAGGCATAAGCGATATTGAAATTGCGGTAGAGATTTATGCTCCATTAGAACGCAAGCAAGCATCTAAGGCAGTGGTCGCACAAATTTTTTCAAGAATTCTGAATAGCTCCAAAGTTGATGTTGAAGATATTTTGAAAGACCCTCACTTAAAATATTTAGTAGATGCGATTAAGTATGTAACCAATGTTTGATTTCAAAAAATTAAATATTACCGATGAAGATATTGCTTTCGTTGAAAATCATTTTGGTTTTAAATTCAATGAAAGGCAAAAAAAGATTATCCGATTTTGGGATAGCACCGACATTCAAGCTTGTCCTGGAAGTGGCAAAACAACAACTCTTGCTGCTAAACTTATTATTTTAACGAATAAAATTCCTAAATCATTTAAACAAGGTGTGTGTGTAATCACACACACAAATGTTGCAGTTGCAGAAATTAAAAGCAAACTGGATTCCTTTTCTAATTTCTACTTCAATTATCCAAATCATTTCGGAACAATTCAATCTGTAGTTGATAAATTCTTTACTATTCCTGCTTACAAAAATGAGTTCAAACAATCACCAAATATTACTGATACAGATTCTTACTGTAAAGAGATAAATAAATTCAAGTCCCTTTACGGAACGGCTTTGTTTTTAAGTGCAAAGGGTGTTGACGAAATTGGTTATTTATCTTTTAATATGCACAACTTTAGTGTATCAAAGACAATCAATGAAGTAAGCCCTTTTACAATTGATGGAATCTCCCAAGACAAGATGCTAATTCACTATAAAAAAATTGAAGATGCGAAAAATAAATTATTAAAAGATGGATTCGTTAAATATGATGAGGCATATTCAATTGCTTTCAAATACCTCAGAGAAAACCCACAGTTGAAAGACCTATTCATTAAAAGATTTCCATTGATTTTTATTGACGAAATGCAAGACATGGAAACTCACCAATCGGAACTCATAAGCTATTTGTGTGATGGCACTTCTGCTATAGTTCAAAAAATTGGTGACATCAACCAGTCAATTTTCAATTATTCATCATCTGATAAACAAAATGAATGGCAACCAAAAATAAATTCAGATTTGCAATTAACCGAAACAACAAGAATTTCAGAGAACATTGTTCAAGTAGTAAAAGATATTTGCGTTGCTCCTCAAGTAATGACTGGTTGGATTAACCCAACACCTTTGAAACCGACAATCATTTTATTTGACAACAACTCTATTCTAAAAGTAAAAGACAAGTTTGGAGAACTCCTTATCCAACATAATCTCCATAAGGGAAAACCATGTAAAGCTGTTGGAGCAAGGTTAAGTGATTCCCGTTTAAATATTAACTCCTATTGGAATGAGTTTAATCGTGGTTATAACAAAAAAGATTTCTCAAACATTACTTCATTTCTTGAAAACGCAAATCAGTTGGCTTTACAAAGTAGAAATGTTAATGAAGTAAGAAAGTCATTGCTAAGTATTTTTTGCAAATGCTTACGCCTTTGCAAAGTCAAGCATCCCGTTACAGGATTTTACTTTACGCCTTTTACATTGTATCAATATCTAAATTCGTTGGACGATTTAAGTATCTCCAAAAAGATGAATGATAACATTACAAAATGGATTACAACAATTTCCAAAACTGAAATTTTGAAGGTGGAAATTGAAACCTATGTTTCAGATTTGCTTGCAACTTTTGGTGGACAAGTAAATGACGACCTAAAACAATTTTTTACAAACCCTGAAGTTGAAGTAGCAAGTGAAAAGGTAGAAAACAGAATTTACCATTTTACTACGAATGGACAGGAAGTGCAAATTCATTTTGATACAATTCATGGAGTAAAAGGCGAAACACATTCAGCGACTCTTTATCTTGAAACCTACAACCGTGTTTACGACATTGGTAGCAAAATTTTAGAGTTTATTATCAGCACAGATAGACAGCGAACAAGACAACGTACTAATGATGCTTTTAAAAAAAGATTACCACTTGGTTATGTTGCAATGACTAGGGCAACACATTTTATTTGTTTAGCAGTTCACAAGGATAGATACACTGAAAACCATAAGGCATATTTTGATGCAAGTGAAGAATGGGATGTAATTTATTTATGATTTATGAAATGTATTTAGTGTAATAAACAATAATCATTCTTTTATATGGCAGTAAATGAAGCAACGCTAGAGGCAAGAATTGATAGAGTATTAACTTCAGTCTTTCCAACCTTTAAAGAAGTAAAAGTAGAACATCAAAAATCCTTCAGTATACAATTTGGACATCATCATGTTCTTGTGGATTTGAAAGAACCCTCCCAATATCCATCAAGAGCAATATTTGATATTCTATTAACAATAGGAAATGTGAATACAATTTTGCTTGAATTAAAAAAAGAAGGTCTAAAACTTACTCAAGAGGATGTTGACCAAGGAATTTCGTATGCAAGATTGTTGCATCCAATGCCACCACTGACATTAATTTCAAATGGCATAGACAATCAGTTTTACAATACATATTCGAAAGAAAAAATTGAAGCCAATAATCTTGACTTTGAATTTATTCAAAAACTAACTGACAATTCCTTTCAACTTGCAACAAATGATTTCAAAGATGCAGTCAATCTATTACTGAATAATGAACCCGAATTATTCTCACAAGTAATTAATCAAATCAGTGCAAAAAGATTTGAAAGATTCTTTGGAACAATTGACGACTTCACTAAACCCATTTGCCTTGATTTTAGAATTGATAGAAAAGTAGTCGCTAAAATTCATACTCATTTTTCGAATAAAGCTGCATTAGTCGGTTTAATAGGTTCTGCTTTTAGTGGAAAAACAAATCTACTTTACGAGTTTTTTACAAAAACTAAATCAGCTAAAAGCTTTATTCTATATTTAGATTGTATCGACCACAACTATTCTATCTTTCAGCAATTAGCAAATCATTTTTCTGAAAGTTCTAAAATTTCAATTAACAAAGACAAAATTAGAGAATGGCTAATTAACTCATTAAGCAATTCACCTGATAGTAAATTCTATTTGCTCTTAGACAATTTCAATAATGAAATCCCCGAAGTAATCAAAGCAGAAATTATTGAGCTTATTGACATCTTCAAAGGAGTTAATCATCATACTCTTTACAGCATAGATGAATTCAATTTCAAGGAAATAGCATTTGTTGCAAACAGGCAATACAAGACACTCATCGGTGAGCAAAGTAAAATAGTCAAGTTGGATGAGCTTGATGACGATGAATACAACGAAACAAATAATTTACTGCTAAACAAATTTCAAGTTTTAATTGAACATGGTGGACACTTTACACCTGAATATCGTGAGCCAAGAATTGTAAGACATTTAGCTTCTCTTCTTACCGGAGATATTGAAGCAGGGCAATTCACAAAAGTCATTGCCGTTCCCGACTTCACCCTTTTGAATACTATTTCAGAAAACAAAACTTATACAAGACAAGTTCACGACTTGTATCGCAAAATTGCATCTTGTTTTTTTGCTGAGTTTGAATTGAGAAAAGCAGATGCTGATTTAAGTATTGTGGCATCTGGTAGCGGTGCAATTTCAAAAGAAACCTTCAAGAAGAATTTTCCCGATGATTTTGAAAAGCTCATAAAATCATCAGTCGTTGTCTTACGGGAACTAAGAAATGGAATGACTGTCATCTATCCTAAAATTCCAGAACTTGTTGCAAAACATTCAATTGAATCGGTAACAGAAATAATTTTAATAGAAGGCAAAGAAAAAAGACCAATTCAAGAAATTTGTAAAACACTTATTGATACTGTAACTCCAATACCATATTGCGATATTGTAGCAACTGGTGTTTTAATGAAATTAGCCCATAATGGTGAAGTGAATCTATTCTCCGAATTAGTTCAAGAACTTATAAAAATTCCACCACATTTAGAAAAAATTGGAAAAGGAACTAAAGTGTTGATGTATTCAGAAGGTATCGGACACATCCAAATTAATTTTGATGACGATATGGATGAAGGAGGTTTTGTTTCCGATTTTTTACCCTATGCAATTTTATCTCAGTTAGCTGGTTATCCATTGGGATTAGTTGGCAATATAGAATATTCCGTTTATGCATTCCACCTCTATCTTCTTAATGAAGTTGGTTCTAATAAGCACTTTCTTCGTAGAGCAGATGTAAGGTCATTAAAAAACATGAAACACTATGAAAGTTTTGATTGGGATGGAGTTGGCCATATAGTTAGTGGTCATGAAGGAATTATTGAACCAATTGTTCAGTCAATTCAAAAGTGTTTTATGCAAATTCCTGATGAAATTGAAATCCTATACAACAGGGCTTTTGATGAAAACAACTTCAACTTACTCTATAGAATCTATTTGGCATTAAGAACAATGATAAATTATACAGATGAAAGTTTAGCTAAGAAAGCAAAGGACTATGTAAAGCGTTTTAATGAATATTTTAAAACTTTCATGGCTGATTTTCTCTCTAAAGATGTGCAAGACCCAAAAGAAAGAGATGCTGTCAAAAAACGCTTATTATCAATGAAAACAAACGATGAAGAAGAAAAAGAAGAATAATTTGTATTGCTATGAAAGATAAATATTTTTATAAGCCTACTCACTTGAAAGCACATTGCCAAAGCCCCACGAGCCAACGCTTTAACCAAAGCTTTGTCAAAGAGCTTGCAAAGCCAACACACCAAGAGAAATTGAATTAAAAAATTTGCCGACACTTAAAAAAATAAAAAACGCAAACACACAAGCCGACAGTAAAGATAAAAGTAACAAGACAATGAAATGTAAAGTAAATAAAGACAATGGTTTACAGGACTGGAGGACAGAACACCAGGCGGTAACACGCGGTATAGTTAATTGCCGGTGCAGTGCGTATTCGAGCGGCACAGCTCGTATCAAAAGTACTTGTAACTTGATAGGAAAGTGCTTCGAAATCGGCAACTAACCATACCGCCAACCGTTGTGCATAATTTGACAAAATGAAAGTAGTACTTGATTCAAATATTATAATCGCTGATTTTTGGTTAGTGACGACCAATTTTAAACTTCTATTTGAAAGCGCGAAAAAGGGAGATGTTATTATTTACATCCCCGAAGTTGTATTGGATGAAGTTGTTAATAAATTCAGTAAAAGACTTGAAGATTCAGTACGAATAATAGATTCAGAATTAAACGCATTTAAAAAACTAACACGAGAGAAAGAAAAAAATCCTCTAACAAAAGCTATGATTGATAAATCTGTTTCGACTTATCAAAAGCACTTATTAAAGATTGTAAAAGATAATTCAATTATTGTAATCAAATATCCAAAAACAGAACATAAATTTTTAGCCAATAAATCTATCAATAAGATAAAACCATTCAATTCAAATGAAAAAGGTTATAGGGACTGTCTTATTTGGGAAAATATTAAAGAATTATTGACTGACTGTGAGAGTGCCGTTTCTCAACCTGAACTTGTGTTTATTTCAAATAATTACAAAGATTTTGCAACCAGTGAATATGAATTACATCCCGATTTGATATCTGAATTGGAAAACGAAGATTATGATTCGAAATCTATTATTGTATATCCAAGTTTGAGTGAGTTTAATGACAAACAGACTAAGCTATTCTTTGCTCAATCTAAAAGCTTCGAAAAGAAATTAAAACAAAAAGAGCTTTGGAATTTTGATTTACATACGGTAATAACTGATTATTTATTTGATAAATATGTTGGTTCAGAATTATTCGAAAGTGATGAAGAACGTGAATATGATTCTAGCGAACCGACTGTAAATAGTATTTACGACGACTTTGAAGAAAAAATTATTTCAGTAAAAAAACTGAATGCAACGGATTTCTTAGTAGATGTTGAATTTGACGTAAATACAATGATAGATTTTTTTATAGAAAAAAGTGAATATTGGTCAATGGAAAATACCAAACATATTTCTATTCAAGATTCTGATTGGAATAAATGGGTAATGCTTGCAGAAACTGAAATTTTAGTATCGATGTCAATGTCATTGATAGTGGACAATGATTTAAATGTTAAGAGTTGTCAGATAAATAAAATAAATAAAAACTATGCACAACATTTTGTATAAGTAATGGCAGGCAATGTGCTAAATATCAAGGTCTGTAGCCCGCTCAAACTGCGTAGCGGTTTGACATGTAACTACCACGCAATCTGCCACTACTCATACAATTTGCCGTAATACTTCATACACCAAACCTAAATTACAACATGAAAACATTAATTTTAATTGACTTACAAAAAGGACTGACAAAGAAGAAAACGTTGTATTATAAAACTAAAAATGAATGAGTAATGGTCGGAGTAATATTAAATAATTTGAAATGAAAATGATGAAACATTTAAGTATCGCTCCTTGTGGCGTTATCTGTGATATTTGTCTTGGTTATCAGCGAGAGAAAAATAAATGTGTCGGATGCTTAAATACCGGGAATAAGCCATATCATTGTACTGTATGTAGCATTAAGTCATGTGCTGAAAAAAAGGGAAACGAAGCATTACTCTGCTATGAGTGCATTAAGTTTCCTTGTAGGCGGATTAAAGATTTGGATAAACGTTATATTTTAAAATATGGGGAAAGTCCAATTCAAAACCTGGAGAAAATAAAAGAGATGGGATTACAACAATTCATTGATTTGGAGAAAGAAAAATGGAAATGTAAAAAGTGTGGTCACTTATTATGTGTTCATAGAGAAGTTTGTTTGAATTGTGGTCATAAAAATGAGTATTTTCCACAAATAAAAAACTAATGGATTATGTTATAAATAAGTCTGCCGACCGCCGTCTGCCGACTTCTTCCTTCCCCCTTTCCCCTTGTCCCTTTCGCCTAATTAGCACATTAATAAAAAATGTATATTTGCAACCATAAATTAAACTAATTCTAGTCCGAAAAACAGGGGTAACCCAATGAAAATATGCAAAGAATACCATTTGTAAAAAGGTTGTTATATTATGCAAGATTCAGTGCAATTAGTTTTTTATTGATGTGGTTAGCTTTCTTCTTAAGTATTCATAATTTTAAAATTTTTGATTTTTACATTTTTGTATATTTAATTCCACATTATATTTTTGGTTTATTTTTTTTAAAAACAAAAGCAATTTTTAAATTAATTGTACCGCTGGTATTATCAATTATATCCTTTGGTGGCTTATGGTGGGTTTCTCCTCTTTTTTTTGATATAATTGAAACAGATTTATTGTTTAATTTTTTATTTTTTATTCTTATTATCTGTTCATGGGAAATGGCATATCTAATATTGACAAAATGGCTAAACAAGAAATCAACAAAAGGTGTAAAATGTTTAGATAATAAACAAATTAACCCCTTTATCAGACTTTAAGTCCCATTATAAATTGCAAATAATTAAAATGATACAGATATTAAAAGTAGAATTAAACGAAATAAGTTCATTGCGGTTTGACTACCTGGATTCTTTAATTGAATTTCAAGAGTTGTTTTTGGAAATGTTTATTGATGATTCTACAATTTATAAAATTGAGTTTAACGGCAACCTCATAGGTTATTCAATAATAACTGTTGATAATATATTGATTGAATTTTATATCATAGACAAATATGTTCCCATTTGTTCTGATGCTTTTCAATTCATTGTTAATGAGTTAGCAATTCAAACTATTTATTGTAAGTCTTTTGATTCTTTGTTGTTAAATTGCTGTTTTATAAATTCTTATCCATATACATTGATCGGCTCCTTGTATAGGAATTATGTTACTACTGATAAATTTACAATGGATAATATGACAATTAGATTTGCTGAGGAGAAAGATTATATTTTTTTGCTTCAACAAAAAGGTGAATTATATGAAACACCTGAGGAACTTAAAAGATTTGTAAATGGAAATAATATTATAATGTTTTTCAGGGATTCCCAATTGCTGGGATGTGGATATTTGATAAAAGTTCATGATCATTATAATTACTTTGATATTGGAATGTGGGTAAATCCTGATTTTAGAAATCAAGGAATTGCAACTATGATCATATCCTATTTAAAGGAAACTTGTATAATAAATAACTGGATCCCTATTTGTGGTTGTGCAATTGAGAATGTTGCATCCCAAAGAACTCTTGAAAAAAATGGATTTATTAGTAAACATAAATTAATTAAATTTACGATACATAATACAAATACCAGCAACTAACCTGAACTAAAATTGCAAAAAGATGATACAGATTTTAGAACAATCCCAATTAAATAATACCTGGGTTGAATACATCATTGTAAAAAACCCTAACGAACTAAAAAAATAAGCTGAAATGAAAACGATCCCAATTCTAATAATGATTACTCTTCTTACAAGTTGTGGTCAAATCCAAGATAAAAATAATAGTCAGAATAAGGAATCAAATACAAACCAACCTATGATTCAGATGGCTGAAAGAATAAAAATCAATGGACTTCATAATGCATTGATGAAACTTCAAAATGGGAACACTGAATATCCATTTATAGGGATTACTTCAAACGGAATAGATTGTATATACTTTGTTTTTGAAAATGGAAAATTTAACATCGAATTTGAAGCGATGGTGGAAGAACAAATACCTTTCGTAGACAAATTGAAAAATTTTGCAAATACAAATAATTTCAAATGGGCAATGACAACTTATAATAACAAACCTCAATATAAGTCAGAAAAATCAGCACCTGTTTTGCGGATAGAGACTAATTCTACCTTAGATGATATCACCCGAATAGGAGAAAAGATTCAAATTGAGCTATTTAAAAACAATAATGAAACATTGTTCGACATTGTACCATGAAAATTTCTTTCAATAAAATTGACACTTTGGTCGGATATCCAAAAATATTTGGCGATAGGTATCTGTGTGAAGAAGGTGCCTATACGGATGGAACGGCTTTTATAGAAATATGGAACATAAAAAATGATATACCTTATCTTGTTGAAAAGTTCAGTTTTATTCCCTGTTACATTTAAAGCATAGATGAGTCTTATCTCAAGAATGATTATTTATACGTAAAGTATAACTCTAAAAAATATATAAAAGTAAAAATACCTAAATGATGAAACCCAATATTTTAATAGTAACGATTTTTACATTAGTTTTGATTTCTTGTTCACAGACTGGCAGAACAAAATTGGGATTTGATTACGCAAAACAGGAATTAGATTCAGCACTGCATAACTCATCAGAAAAATTAATACTGGTTGATACAGTTATAAAGACACAAGAGACTGCCGTAAAATATGCAGAAACTATTCTTTTTGAAATCTATGGACAAAAAAACATAGAAAAACAAAAACCTTATGAGATTTATAAAATTGACGAATATTGGATCATTGGGGGAACTTTACCTAAAGGGATGCGTGGAGGTACATTTCTCATAATAATAAATTCCAAAAATGGAGAAATAATTAAATTAACTCACGGAAAATAATGAAAAGATTACTATTCTTGTTGAATGTTATTTTTATTGTATTTCAGTCTTGTATGCAATCAGTTGATATCAAAGGTCTGAATTTTTTAAATTCTGATTTAACAATAAATTATTTGATGAAAAGCTCTTCAGAATTAGATAGTATATCCACAAGAATTATTTCAAAAGATTCAAAAGAATTTAAAAAGTTTTACGATTGGTTAGCTAAAAATTCCAAAGGATGGGAAAATTCATATACTTCTTTTGCTAAACCACCAATTTCTTTGACTAATAATGATTTTAGATTGTTAGTTTTTAAAAATTTTGTAGTCATTGGCTATACTGACAAAAATCAAAATTCAGTTCAATTAACCAAAAAAACTACAATTAATGAATTTGAATTTCTAAATAAATAAAAAAAACAAATACTCACTCGACACTTGATCTTAAAAAATTTAAGGATCTTAGTATCCACTTTTAAAGGTTTTGAAATCAAGATACCAATGTATTTAAAAATAAAAAATATATTATCTTTGTGAAAAAATTAAAAGATTATGTCAAATTTGGTTCAAATTAACAGATTATATTCCCAAGTTAAAGATTTATTATCCAATGCAAGGAACAATGTTTTGCATTCGATTAATAGTACAATGACAAGAACCTACTTCGAAATTGGAAAACTCATTGTTGAAGAAGAACAAAATGGGAAAGAACGTGCTGAATATGGAAAACAACTAATTTCTGACTTATCAGAAAGATTATCAAATGAATATGGGAAAGGGTTTTCAACAACAAATCTCAAACAAATGAGAACGTTTTATTTGACCTATTCAAAACGTCAGACACTGTCTGACGAATTCAAATTAAGCTGGTCTCATTATAAAGTTGATGAGAATTGAAACAATTGATTGAAAATAAAGATATAGAATAACAATGAAAGAAAAAATTGCTCTCGATTTATTTAAGTCCGGTTTAAACTGTGCTCAGGCAGTATTAACAACATTTTCAGAGGATTTACATCTGGATTCCGGCATCGCAAAAAGTGTTTCGATTGGATTTGGTGGCGGAATGGGACGATTACAGGAAACTTGTGGTGCGGTCACCGGCTCGTTTATGGTTCTTGGAATTTACAATTGTCAAAAATATGCAGATAATAAAATCAGAAAGGATCATACCTATTCCATGATACAGTCATTTAGTGATCGTTTTGTGTCATTACATGGAACCATAAACTGCAAAAGACTCCTAAACTGTGATTTAAAAACAGAAAAAGGGCAGCGGTTCGCAAAGGAAAATAACCTATTTGAAACCATCTGCGAAAAGTGTATTACAGACTCAATTACGATTCTTGAAGATTTAATGAAAGAATAGCAACCAGTATTCTAAGAAGCTCAACTTTAGGGGTATATAGCCTGCGCCCTAATGCAGACTAGAGACGGGAGATAGGAGACTGGTGACAGAAGCGGTTCAACGATAAACGTTCGAAGTTCTAAATAAGTCTGCAGTCTGCTGTCTGCCGTCTTCAGACTTTTTCCTTTCCCCTTGTCCCATTTTTGCCCTTTGCCTTTAGCCCTTTGCCCTATTTTTTTTCTTGATTATTCAAAACCTTTTTTTATATTTGCACAACTAAACTAACTATATGATGAAAGACGAAATTATAATCTACCATGACAATCAGGCATCCATTTACATTGAAGTTCTATTACAAGACGAAACTGTTTGGTTAAATCGAAATCAAATAGCACAATTATTTGGAAAAGATGTTAAAACAATAGGAAAACATATCAACAATGTATTTAATGAAGGAGAATTGGTCAAACAAGTGGTTGTCGCAAATTTTGCGACAACCACTAAACACGGTGCCATTGAAGGTAAAACCCAAACGATTTTAACAGAACATTACAATCTCGATGTCATAATTTCTGTTGGGTATCGTGTAAAATCCAAACAAGCTACACAGTTTAGAATCTGGGCTACTAATATCCTTAGGGATTATTTGTTGAAAGGTTACGCTTTGAACCAACGAATGGATCGCATAGAAAACAACTATGAAAATTTGAATAATGAAGTACAACAAATTGCGCTTCAACTCAAAACGAGGAATCTTACCAACCAAGGCATTTTTTTTAACGGTCAAATATTCGATGCTTATGTTTTTGTTTCTGAGATTTTCAAAAATGCAAAATCAGAAATCATCCTTATTGACAATTATATTGATGAAAGTGTTTTACTTCATCTTTACTGAATATACTAAAAGAGTAGCTATCAACTTTACTCCATTCTCTTGCCTTCAGTCTCTACTCCATTATTCATTATTAATTTTACTTTTCCCTCAAATATCACATTAACACATTAATTTCTTTTTTATTAATTCAAATCCTTTTTTTATATTTGCAAACGAAAAAAACACGGTAAAACTATTAAAATATGAAAACAAAAATCATTTTTTCAGGATTAATCATCGCAATGCTTCTGCTAAGCGTTGGATGCAATAAAGAATTAACAGGAATTGAAGTTGGACAAGAGTTTAAACTGGCTTATAACCAAAAAGCAACCATAACAGATCAACAGACAGGAGAGAGTATAAAAGTGAAATTTGAAGAGCTGATTGTTGATAGCAGGTGTCCGACAGGTGCTCTTTGTATGTGGGAAGGAGCAGTGACCCTTGAATTATTGATCAACAATACTCAGAAAATTGAAGTAACACATTCAGCCGGTCCAGTGAACGACACCATAATAATAACGGATAATGGGGATTATAAAGTAGCATTAATCGAAGCTGACCCTTATCCGATTTTAGATAAAACAATAAACAAACACGATTATGTGGCGACTCTGAAAATAATGAGATAGTAATTATCAACATGAAAACAACAATTTCGATACTATTGATTTTGTTTTTATCTTTTTCAGTTTATGGAAATGATGGAGTTTATTTAACTCGTGGAGGTGTTTTTTATCCTACAAAAGAGACAAATATTTCACTTGATAAAGAAATAATTTCATTTACTATTAAAGATGGAATTGCTTTCGTTACGATTCAATTTGAGTTTAACAACCCAGAGAATACAGAAAGGAAACTTTTAATCGGATTTCAAGCACCTGCTGCAAGTGGAGATGTTTCTGATTCAATATGTAACACTAATCAAATTAATGATTTTAAAATTGTTCAAAATGGACAAATCCTTCCTTATAAATTAAAGGCAACAGATTGTGAAGATTGTGAATTAAAAGACCCGAAGGAATTTCATTTTTCTCAATTTGAGCCAGGAATTTTTGTTTATCTCTTTGAAATCACTTTTAAACCTGGATTAAATAAAATTAACCATAGTTACTCCTTCCCTTCAAGCAACAATGTGTCATTTGACCGGTTTTATAATTACATCTTGACTACCGGTTCTAAATGGGCGGGCGGTAAAATTAAAGATTTGACAGTTACTATTGATATGGGTCAAAATCAATATTTCTATGTAAATGACATTTTCGGCAAAAATGCTGATTGGTCAATAATCGGAACAGGGAAAGTAACGAATCAAACATTCGATTATATTGATGAAGATTCCTGTAGAATGATAAGGACTTTAAATGGTCAGCTTCAAATAAAGGTTCCCAATTTTCAACCAACAAAAAACATTGAGTTTGGGATCATTAATGAATACTTTTTTACAAATTTAATAACTGACTATATCAAAATCCAAAACGGGGAAATTGTAACTGTTAATAACTTAGATTTAGAATACAATTACACCAAAGAAGAACTTCGACTATTAAGAAATACGATTTACGCTCAATATGGTTATGACTTTAATAATCCTGACTTAAAGCAATATTTTAGTCAATTTGCCTGGTATATGCCTGACCCAAATTTAAAAATGGAAGAGATCATACTGACGAAAAAGGAAAAAGAATTTATTGATAAAATATTGGCTAAAGAAAATAAATAATATAAAAAAACACTTTGAATAAGCAATAGCAGGTGCTGTGAAAAAATAAAGTTTAAGAACCCGCTCAAACCAAATAACTATTAGACAAGAAACTGCTTTATCTGATACTACTCCTAAAAATAATCTTTAAAATCAAATAAAAATATGAAAAAATGGTTAACAATTCTACTTTTTATATCCATTAGTTTGAACTCTATTGCTCAGTCAAAAGTGTATTTCCCAAACCTGACAAGAGTTTCAATTGATACAACGTATAATGTCTTTTTTTCCTATGAGCAGAAATGTACACGACTAATAAACAAACCTTGTTTTAACCTTGATAGAAATAACCCCTATTTTTGCGATCTAGACTCTGTCAATTTTGACTGGGTTCTTGTAGCAAAATTTAAAAATGATAAAACTAAGGATACCTTAACCATTCTCTATGCTCAGGGTATGAGCGATGATCCTGCATTTAAAATCACAAATAACAAACACGAAATCATTAAAGAATTTTACTGTTTGGAATTTTACATCAATGGTTCCGGGACTATTTATACTTCAGGACATACCAACAATATGTTCGACAGACGAAGAAAATTCCAGATTCAGAACGATTCTATCATGGAGATTATTCAACCTTTCAACTATGTTGGGTTGAAAGGAAAAACTTTAAAACCGATTACATTATACAAAGATAGAACCGGAAATGATATTGTTGCTCAATTACCAAAAGACTATGAAATTGAAATTCTTTTAGCTGATGGTACTTCTCCTGATTTTGAAGTTGACACATTGTTCTTAGTTAAAACTGATTTTGGATTAGTCGGATGGTTAAGAATAACTGAAGATGATATTTATAGAGGTATCCTTTACGATTTTTTCTATGCAGGTGACTAAAAATAAATACTTTTACAAACGCTAAACGAAGTATGCATACTTTAAGTAAACAAAAAAATGAAAAACAAAACAACTCTCCCCAAGTTAATCAACATGAAAACCTATTCTATTTTAGTCAACTTTTATCAAACACTTAGTTAAAATTTAAAAAAATCAAAAATAATAAAAACTATAAAATGAAAATAAGATTTAACAATGGATTATCAATTACTTTAATAACTATATTGATTCTAATTAATGTGTTTGGACAAGTATTGATTTTATCTTATATTGATCATTTGCAATTAATCAATAATTTAAAAATATCAACTCTTGGAATTCTTATCACAAACTTAAGCTCGATTATAGACTATCTTCCAAATTTACTTATTGGAATATGGCTATTTACATTGTCAACAAATTTTCAGCAAGAAAGATGGAGTTGGTTTTTGCTAGGTTTGGCATTTGGAGAATATAGTTTGATATTTCTTGCAATTTTGTTGATTGTTCAAGGGATTAAGTTTAAAATAGATCTCAATAAAGTGTTTAAACCGATACTTATCTTATTGATCATTTCTATCTTTTTAACTGCAGCCTCTAGGTTTCTAATTAAACCATACCTGACGATGAATTTGAACGCAACCGATTATGGATTTTTTGGAGAATATAAATCATATTTATCATTTCTTAATTTGGGTGTTATGATTTTAATCCATATAATTTTGGCAGTTAAACTATATAAATGGATTGGACATATTCAAATGAAAGGAAAATTACTATGGTCAATATCAACTGTTTTTCTCGGATTATTACCTATAATTCTTTTCAACGGCTTTACTTTGAATAAAATTAAAGAAAATGAGCCAAAGGGTATTTAGGGTCTCCTCTTAAATCTTATTGAAAACAAGATACCAACGCACTTAAAAATAAATATAAATTAACTTTGTGAAAATAAATTTTTATGAAAGAAATAGAACAAAATAATCAAAATGACTTTTACAATAAAATTTCAAACTTGCTAAAAGACGCTAGAAGAAGTGTAGTTCAGACTATTAACAAAACTATGGTTGACACCTATTTTGAAATAGGACGAATGATAGTTGAGGAGGAGCAAAATGGGAAAGAACGAGCTGAATATGGAAAACAAATTTTAAAAGAATTATCTATTCGTTTAAGTACTGAATTTGGGAAAGGTTTTTCTCAAAGAAATATTGAGCAAATGAGACAATTCTATTTGACATATTCAAAAACGCAGACACCGTCTGCGGAATTCAATTTAAGCTGGTCCCACTATTTAAAGTTGATGAGAATTGACAATGAAGATGAAAGAAAATATTATCAAATAGAAGCATTTGGAAATAATTGGAGCTTAAGAGAATTACAACGTCAATTTGACAGTGCTCTTTACGAAAGATTAGTTTTAAGTCGAGATAAAAAAGCTGTAAAAGAATTGTCAGAAAAAGGACAAATCATTGAAAATCCTAAAGATACCATTAAAGATCCTTATGTTCTAGAATTTATTGGACTTCCTGAAAATAGTAAATATTCTGAAACTGAATTAGAACAGAAAATAATTGACAAGCTTGAACACTTTTTACTTGAATTGGGTAAAGGATATGCTTTTATTGGAAGACAAGTACGTTTTACTTTTGATGAAAAACATTTTCGAGTTGATTTAGTTTTTTATAATAGATTATTGCAAAGTTTTGTATTAATAGACTTAAAGATAGGTGAAATAAATCATCAAGATTTGGGGCAAATGCAAATGTATGTAAATTATTATGACCGATTTGTAAAACTTGACAATGAAAACAAGACAATTGGAATAGTTTTGTGCAAAGATAAGAATGACACGGTTGTAGAAATAACTTTACCTGAAAATAATGAACAAATATTTGCAAGTAAGTACCAAACCGTTTTGCCAAGTAAAAAAGAATTGAAACAATTGATTGAAAATAAAGAAATAGAATAACCAATAAACCGCAATATCAAGAGGTATTTCACAATAGTTTATGAAATAAAAAAAATTAATCAAAAAAATAATAGAATAAACTAAATTAAAATATTTATGAAATTCAGTAATGTAAGATTATTAGTCAAAGACTACAAAAAATGTTTTCAGTTTTATACCGAACAATTAGGATTAGAACCCCTTTGGGGAGATGAAAATGGCGTTTATGCTTCTTTTAAAGTAGCAGACGGGATTGAAGGATTAGCAATTTTTGTTTCTGATTATATGGCTTCATTTGTTGGAAATAATGAAAAAACACAACCGATTGGCTTTAGAGAAAAATCTTTGGTTGTTTTTGAAGTTGAAAATGTGGATGATACCTATCAAGCATTATTAAAAAAAGGGATTAGCTTTGTAAACGAACCAACTGATATGCCTGACTGGGGAATGAGAGTGGTTCACCTGAGAGATCCGGAAGACAATTTAATTGAATTTTTTACACCTTTAACAGTACAATAATATGAATTGGGATCCCTGGACAGGTTGTTATAAAGTAAGCGAAGGTTGTACCTACTGCTATTACTATGGGCCGTATTCAAAACGGTGTGGTCAGAATAATGTAGAGAAAACGGATGAATTTGATAAACCTATTGCTAAAATGGCAAAAGGGACACCGAAAATTCAAAGTGGAAAAGTTGTTGCGACTTGCTTTGCAAGCGATTTTTTCATTGCTGAAGCAGACGAATGGCGTGTTGAAGCATGGAAAATGATAAAGGAACGACCTGACCTTGAATTTTTAATTTTAACAAAGCGTATTGACCGATTTAATGTTTCTCTACCGGACGATTGGGGTGATGGATATGATAATGTGTTTATCGGATCTACCATTGAAAATCAGGAATCTGCGGATTATAGATTACCTTTATTTCTTTCCTTCCCAATTAAAAGGAGATTTATAGCAGCTGCTCCACTTTTGGGTGCTATTGATCTTTCAGCTTATCTTGACGGCATTGAGCACGTTACTGTAGGTGGTGAAACCGGAAGGGAAGCGCGAATTTGTGATTACGATTGGGTTTTAAATATTCGGGAACAATGTGTTCAAGCAGGAAAAACCTTCTGGTTTAAAAACACCGGTTCCTTTTTTAAACAAAAAGGCATCGTTCAGAAAATCAATCCTTTTAAACAGAATAGTGTAGCAAAAGAATTGAATATTAATATTTAAAAAAAATGTTTACTTTCGCTAATAGAATATTCATAAAAATAGTGCTTCATGAAAAGATTTAGTTTATTTATTTTCAGTATCTTACTTATTTCCTACACCCTACAAGCTCAGCCAGAAGATGCAACAGGTTGTAAGGATCATTACCTTTTTAACCGGATTCCGAATTTTTACATCAATGAATGTGAACATCAGGATTTTAACGCTTACTTATTCCCCATTGAGAATAGAACCGACGATGAAGTGAAAACAGAAACAGTGGAAGGAAATTACTTCTTTTACAACTATGTTCAAAATGAGGAATCTACAGAAATTTCTGAGCTTCAGATTTTTAGAAATTTTGAAAATGCCATAAAAAGTGCAGGTGGTACTATCGTCGCTAAAGTGGTAGAAGTAAACAATTCCTATAGTTTTATTACAGCAAAATTCAAAAAAGGTGATACAGAATCGTGGGTAAAAGTGAGCGCAAGTACGAGGGAATATACACTTTACATAGTAGAGAGAAAAGTGATGGAACAAGTGATAGAGGCGAATTTTATCCTTGACGAAATCAATAGTAAAGGATTTATTGCTTTAGATATCCATTTTGATTTTGGAAAATCTACTGTTAAACCGGAATCAATGCCAATCATCGAGGAACTTTACACCCTATTGAAAACTAATCCTGATCTAAAAGTAAGTATTGAAGGTCATACCGATAATGTGGGTAATGCTGCTAGTAATCAAACACTTTCTGAACAAAGAGCTCAAAGTGTAATGAATCTTTTAATCAATAAAGGGATCTCAAAGGAACGTCTCACATCTAAAGGTTGGGGTCAAAATAATCCTGTTGCAGATAATCGCACTGAAGAGGGTAAGGCCAAAAATAGAAGAGTTGAGATTGTGAAAAAATAACCCGCAATTTGTTTCAGTATTCTCATTAAAGCAAAGTGTTTAGTCTTATCAATATCTTTTGATCTCCTTTGATTTGAATTTTAACAACTCTAAATTCCGGAATGGATAATGGAGATGGATTGTTTGAAAAACCATAAGGTTCCGTGGGGATTCCTAAAAAGTTAAAATCTAATCTGCTATTTTTATTCAAATCCTGAAAAACTGCAATAGCATAATTCCCTGGAGGAAGTAATAACTCTATGACTAATTTCCCTATTTGTTTAATGGGAATGAACTGCTTAAGATATGGATTTTTTTCATTTTTAAAAGATTGTTGATTGTTAAAAACAGCTATAACTATGGTGCCTGATCCTTTTGAAATATCAGAGATTTCCAGGTTCAGTTTATAGGTTTGCGCCTGCAAACCGGTAGTAAGAATTAAAAATAAAATTAGAATTCTGATTTTTTTCATCTTTATTTAGTGGATCTTTCTATGATTTTTTGGTACGGTTGTATAATAAATTGATTCAACTTGTGTGCATACTTTTTTTGTAATGATCGATTCGACATGAGGAGTCCAAAGAATTTCATAAACAAAATGGATTTCCAGTTTTTATGCGGAAAATCAAAAAATTGATGCTTTTTATAAAACTTATAATCTTCTTTCATAAGACCCTGGGTCTCAAATATAAGATCCCTGAATATCTTTAATCCTCCAATACCATAAAAATTTTGTGGAAGGTTCACTTTGTTTTCTAATGCATACTCCATTTGTTTCGCTAGGTGAATAATAGATTGCTGAGTTTGGGTTTTCCCATTCTCCTCAAAATCGTTTCGGGCAACCCCAGCTAAATATTGTTGTCCTACCTGCGCTCTGGATTCAATGATGGTTTGTAAATTGAATTCCAGCTCGTATCTTCCATTTACTATATAACCAATAGGTTTTCCTATAGAAACCGTTCTATGGCCATTACAGAATTGCCTGTCATCATATAATTTAAACAAAGAACCCATCGAATGATCCTTGATCGTAAATGCATACACGATGGCATCACCATTTAAAATTTCACTTCTTAAAAAAAGATCAAATTGATCCGGGATAACACAATTTCCTGTAGTTGCACATTTAAAACAACCTAAACAACCCGATTTAAAAGGGAAATCCCTTAAATTGATCAATCTTGTTTTATATGAAAAATGAACACGGAAATAATGCACCATATTGATTAAATTCTGATCAGTTTCCTCTAAATCAGTAACAATGACGACATCTTTAGTGCTCTTCTTTTGATTTTCTGAATATTGATATTCTGTATTAATATCCAATATATGAGATTGAAATTCGTGATTTTGAATTGCTTTCTTGGGGAAAATCATCTGGTTGGTTATTTGAAAATGGATCAACTGCCAAAAGGATTGAACTTGTGCCTGTCCTTTTTCATTTAACAGATCGGTCATATCGGCAGAAAATCCCTTTAATACCAGCATACCCAAATCATGAACATTGTCTTCGATAAACTGATGTGCTGTATGATCATAAAAGTGTTTTGAAGTGGTGATTTGAGTTACAAATTTATCTGACAGATCTATTTGGTTTTCTTTAATATATTTTTTTAACAATTCAATGAATTTGTGTAACTGATAGGGTACCAAAAAAGTGTAAATTGGATAAGAAAATAGTATCAAATCAGCATTTAATATCGACTCAATAATCACATTAAAATTTTTCTCAATATGTTTGATTTGAATACCAATATTTACAAATTCAAATTGATCCTCTTTAAATAAACTTTGCAGAAATTTTGCACTATGAACGGTAACACTTAGTTTCCCTTTTGGACTTCCATTCAACACCAATACTTTCATATTTATATGTAGTTTTAAAATTAAATAAACTGAATTGAAAGTGCAAAAATACAGCTATGATTGATATCCGTAGCAATGAAAGATACCGAAAACTATAAAAATGTGATGAATGGGAACCCTAAGTTACGAAGTGGGAAAATTTTTATAAAAAGATCTTGAAATCGGAACAGACATTTCAAAATCCTGAAATTGGATATAGCAATTTTTAGCATTTCCCTTAACAGAAATAGGGGTATTCAGATTTACAATATAAAACCTGTGAACTCTCTTGATAGATCGAAAATCAGATAGCAAAGTCTCCATAGCACTCAGAGATTGTCTGAGCATTTTGTTCCTTATTACCTTGTTTTCGTGATATACAACCCGAATATAATTACCTTCTGATTTAATGTACAGAAGTTGAGATTCATATAATTCCAAATGATCAATATTATTACTCGCCCAAAATGTCATTTTAGGGTCTTCCAAATCAGGTTTAAAAGTTTTCAGATTTTTATTGATGTATTGAGCAGCCTGATGGTTCTTATATTGTTGATGTTTTTCTATATAAACAATCAGAATAAGCAATGGGATAAATCCAATTAATGCGGTCAAAGCAAAAATAGAGAAAAAATTAAAAAACAAGATCAATTTGGTCTCGAAATAAAATAGGAAAATATAATTAGCAAGTGCAATAACAACAATCTGTTCCAAAGAAAACAAAATTGTTTTTCGAACAGTCCAATTTATAGGATTAAACCATTTTTTAAATAGTTTAGGAACAATAAAAAGGTTAAATAGAAGGGATAAAAAGGAGATTATTGAGAGTCCACTGATCGTAAACAGAGATAAATGTTCCATTTCTTCATTTCCAAAAGTGGGTTTAAAAATGATTAAAAAAAGAAAAATAAATAAGGAGAAGAAAAAGCTAATCAATCCTTTATGAATCCCATTTTCAAAATAAGGAAACTTTTGATTCAAATAGGTTTTGAGATGAAACGCCATTTTTAATTTTTTCAATTACATCTCCAGAATTACAAAAACAGTTCGTCTGTTTCTGGCACGACCAATTTCGGTTTCGTTGGAAACTCTGGGCTTGGAAGCCCCAAATCCTTTGGATCTTAATCGGGTGGAGTCAATCCCATTTTCTACTAAGTAGTTAAATACTGCCCGGGCTCTGTTTTCTGAAAGGATCTGATTATCTTTGGCATTTCCTACATTGTCGGTGTGCCCCTGAAGTTCCACTTTAATATTGGGATTTTCGATTAGAAACTCTTTAAATAACTGAATCAGCTTCTTCGATTCTTCAGTTAATTCATACGAATTGGTGGCAAAGTTAATATCATGTAAATCAAAGGTTTTTCCCATCTCCACTTTTTTAACTTCAGCTTGGGTTTGTACCACATTTTCTTTGATGAGTGAAGGTAATACCAATCGGGTATCAAAAGCAAATCCCTCTTTTTTAACATTTACAATGATAGGAGCGGGATTGTACTGATCCACTTCAGTGATGAGGGCGTACTGTTTGGTTTCTTCATTGACCTTAGAAGTTGCAATAACTTTCAAATTAGTGTCCCGGATCTCTACGGTGATATCTGAAAAATCTTCAGTGTCAACGGTTACTTCCCCCTTGATCAACACCACATTTTTAGGTCTTGCATCTTCGTAAAGTTCAAAGGTGTATATGTTCCAGTCTTTTCCTTCAATGTTATTGGAAGAAAAATAGGCAGTTTTACCATCTAAGCTGACAAAAAAGTCCACTTCATTATTTTCCGTATTGATCGGATATCCCAAATTGACAGGTTTAGACCACTCCTCTTTTTCGTTTAATTTGGAATAAAAAATATCTTGTCCACCCAATCCTAAGTGCAATCCGCGCTCCTGAACACTCACTTTTGAAGTTCCATCTTCCTGTAATGCCAATGCTTTACCATCGGATGAGAAATAGAGCGTTTTGCTGTCAGAATGAAGAAAAGGGGAGCGTTCGTTTCCTTTGGAGTTAATGATTGGCCCTAAATTTTTAGCTTTAGTCCAGGTGCCATCCGGATTTTTTTCGGAGTACCAGATGTCTGAACCTCCAAATCCACCAATCCGATCACTGGCAAAATAGAGTGTATTTCCGTCAGAACTCAAGGATGGTTGTGATTCCCAAGAATTTGATGTATTCACAGAGGGTCCCATATTGGCAGGTTCTGACCATTCTCCATTTCTAAGATAAGAGATGTAAAGATCCCAATTGGCATAGTAACTTTCTCCAATTTTTCCATCACTAACCCGAGCAAATATGAGAATATCATTCGTTAAGTTGATGGTAGGACTTCCTTCCCCTTTAGAATCGTTAAAAGGCCAGGGCAATGGTTCTCCTCTTGAAAAAGAGCCGCTTTTTTGTCTTTTAGCATAAGAAAAAAACTCTTTATCATCACTATCACCAGAAGAAAAAGCAGCCGATTTTTGGGTAACCGGTTCTCTACGGGTGAAATAAAACTGCTCTCCATCAGGAGAAATAGTTGCTAAATATTCATCATATTGAGTCGTAATACCTGGTAGTGGTTTTGGATCAAAAGGGCGGGCATGCTCAAAAATAAATTGATTAAACTGAGATTTTTTTAACAAAAATTCAGCTTCTTCAATATTGGCTTCATTTTTAAAAAGATCAGGATTCTCAACAATCACTTTCGCAAAAAGGATGGCATCCGCATAATTCCCGCTAAAAAAGGCAGTTCTGGCTGCATATAAGTTGGCCATTGGTTTATAAAATGGACAAACATCATACAACCGTTTAAAGGCAGCAGTTGCCTCGGTAAAATCTTTATAATCCTTAGGGCGATCAAACTTATCCTGATATAGATTGGAATAAAAAAACATTGCATATTGGTAGTTTACTTCCAATATGGTGGGATCAGTTTCAGTCAACTCTCTATAAATTTCTAACCCCTGACGTTGAGTTCTTCCCTCTTTCATCAGTTCTTTAGCTTTTTTGATCTGCTTTTCCACTTTTTTATCTAAAGTTTGAACACAGGGGTCTGCTTCTTCGGGTTCTTCCTGAGCTGATAAAGAAAAGAAAGGCAAACAGAAAACCATCAGGAAAACAAGATTTCTTTTCAAAAAAATGGTTTTTAAACTTCCAAAAACGGATATATTTTTCATCATGATATAGATTCCAATTTAGCTATAAGAATAAAGTCAAGAACTACCATAGCTGCCATCGCTTCCACAACCGGTAATACACGAGGGGCAACACAAATATCATTTCGAGAATTTCCGGAAAAAGTTACACTTTCACCTTCAAAATTGATACTTTTCTGAGGTTTTTTCAAGGTAGGAATCGGTTTGAAAGCCACTGAAAACAGAACATCTTGTCCATTTGTGATGCCAGCCTGAACTCCGCCATCGTTATTGGTGTTAAAACTGAAATCTTCATTCTGGATATCATTAAACTCCGATCCAACCATTTGTGCTGCCTGAAAACCCTTACCAATCTCAAAACCTTTTGCGGCATTGATCGACAACATCGCATAAGCTAATCTGGCGTGGAACTTATCATATACCGGTTCCCCTAAGCCTGCAGGGAGGTTGGTGATTTTCCCGTTTACTTTTGCTCCTACGGTATCATCAAAGTTTTGATCTGCCTGAATTTGATTCAATATTTCCAGTGTTTGTTGATCCATTTCTGTTTCAATACCAATTTGATACGGTTTCAAAACCTGTTTGGCGATTGCACCGGCCACTACACGACAAGCTGTCTGACGGGCAGAAGCTCTCCCAATTCCGCTATTATCAGTGATTCCATACTTCATCTTATAAGTAAAAGAGGCATGAGAGGGTTTGATCACATCGACAGTATCAGGATTAGGTTTGACATCTATGTTTGGAATAATGAAAGTGATTGGCTCACCTGTTGTGATTCCGTTTTGAATTCCGCTCAGAAACTGCACCTGATCAGGTTCTTTTCTCCGGGTAGAAGTAAAATGATCGGAAGGAGCTCTTCGAGCCAATTCGAGTTGTATTTGATCAAGGTCTAATGGGAATTGGGGAGGACAACCCTCAATAGTTCCGCCCATAAAAGGATCATGAGTTCCCCCATAATCAGACAGAACATATATTTTCCCAAATCGATCCATTTTATAATTTTACAGATTCTTTTAAAGCAGGAATATGGGATTTCTTAAAGCCTGCTTTTTTCAAATGTTCAGCAAATGCTACTCTTGATTCATCTTCACCATGAACAATAAACACTTGTTTAACTTGTTTTGGATCTTGACCAGACAAATAGTGAAGCAACTCTTTATAATCACCATGACCGGAAAATGAGTCGATTCGTTCCAATTGGGCTTTCACAGCATATTTAGTGCCAAAAATGGAAACTTCATGATCGCCTCTCATGATTCGTGCACCTAAAGTACGTGGAGAGCAGTACCCAACGCTCAAAATGGTTGTTTTTGGATTGTTGATATTGTTAGCCAGATGGTGTTTTACCCGTCCGGCTTCCATCATCCCTGAAGCAGAGATGATTACACAAGGCTGGTTGATGTTATTCAGACGTTTGGAATCTTCAATTGTTCTGATATAATGCAGATTCTCAAATCCGAATGGATCCGGATCCTGAACCATATATTCTCTCATTTCATCATTGAAACATTCCGGATGATGTCTAAATATCTCTGTTGCAGAAACTGCTAAAGGACTATCCACAAAAATATCGATATCAGGAAGGTTATGATCATTATGAAGACGATTTAAAGCATAGACAATCTCCTGAGTTCTGCCAATGGCAAAGGATGGGATGATCAGTTTTCCTTTTCTTTTGGCACAGGCATCTTTGACAATCATCATCAATTTTTGTTCCGCATCCTCAATGGTTTCATGTAAACGATCCCCATAAGTGGATTCGGTGATTATATATTCAGCTTGTGGTAAATCATGGCATGGATCTTTCAAAATCCTTTTGTTGTAACGACCCACATCTGAAGTGTATAGTAACGTTTTAAGATTTTCTCCCTCTTTAAAAGTGAAAAAGATAGAAGCGCCCCCTAAAATATGTCCGGTATCTTTAAATTCGAAAGTACAATCAGGAATGATTTTAAAAGGCATATTGTAAGGAACACTAACGAATAAATTGATGCTATCCATTGCATCTCTCATCGTATAAATAGGTTCTACAGGAGGAAGGTTCTTAGCTAATCTCTTCTTATTGAACTGTTTGGTATCCGCTTCCTGAATCTTGCCCGAATCGGCCAGCATGATGTTGCATAAATCACGGGTGGCAGGAGTACAAAAAACCTGACCTCTGAATCCATTCTTATAAATATAGGGGATCAAGCCGGAATGATCAATGTGAGCGTGAGAAAGGATGAGGTAGTCAATCTCTGCCGGAGTAAATCCCAGATCCCGGTTCATTTCGTCTGTTTCGAGACCTTTTCCCTGATACATACCACAATCAATCAAGATTTTGATCTTGTTATGGGTTGTGATTAAAAATTTACTACCGGTAACTTCACCACCGGATGCGCCTAAAAATTCAATTTTCATAATTATAACCTTCCGTCAATTTGATCCATTTGTGCAATCCCTTTAACATCATAAACTACACCATCCTCTTTCAAGAAGGAGCGAAGATCTAAGGATTTAAATTCATTATGAGCCACAGCTAAAATCACTGTATCATATTTGGATTTGTATGTGTTAATATCCCCATTTTCAACATGTAAGCCGTACTCTTCTTCCACTTCATGAATATCAGCATAAGGGTCAAAAATGGTAATGTTTTCAGTATATTCAGTCAAAGAATGGTAAATATCTACAATTTTAGTATTTCTGATGTCAGGACAATTTTCTTTAAAGGTGATCCCTAAAATTAAAATTTTAGCATCTTTAACCATCACACCTTTTAAATTCATGAGTTTAACTACCTGATTGGCAACATAATCACCCATGGCGTCATTTAATCTTCGAGCTTCAATCATGATTCTTGGCATAACCCCATACACCTGAGCTTTTTGAATTAAATAGTAAGGATCGACACTAATACAGTGACCACCCACTAACCCTGGAGTCATTTTAATAAAATTCCATTTTGAACCAGCAGCCTGTAGCACTTCATGGGTGTCAATTCCCATAGCATTGAATATTTTAGCCAATTCATTAACAAATGCGATATTGACATCACGTTGAGAGTTTTCAATAATTTTTGAAGCTTCTGCTACTTTGATGGATGATGCTTTAAAAGTTCCATTTACCAATACAGAATTATATAAATCATCAACAATATCAGCCACTTCAGGAGTGGACCCTGAAGTTACTTTAACAATTTTTTCAACGGTATGTTCTTTATCACCCGGATTGATTCTTTCAGGAGAATAGCCTGCATAAAAATCAATATTGAATTTTAATCCTGAAACTTGCTCAATAATAGGGATACACTCCTCTTCAGTAACTCCCGGATACACTGTTGATTCATAAATTACAATATCTCCTTTGGAGATCACTTTAGCAACTGTAGTGCTCGATTTAACCAATGGCAATAGATCGGGACGGTTGTTGATATCTACAGGAGTTGGAACTGCAACCACATAAATGTTGCAATCTTTGATTAAATTAAGATCAGTAGTACAGATTAATCCATCTTTAATAGCTTGTTGAAGCAAATGATCATCCACTTCTAACGTATCATCATGCCCTGTCATTAAGAGATCAACTCTCGCTTGATTCAGGTCGTAACCTACTGTTTTATATTTAGTTGAAAAAAGTCTGGCTAAAGGTAATCCAACATATCCAAGACCGATAACTGCAATTTTTAAATCGTTTTTCATATAATTAATATTATAAAATTTCTACGCAAAAATACACGATTTTTCAACATAAAAAACAAATAAAAAATTAAAAATTGATGTATATTTGCTCACTCAAACCAAATGTACTAAATATGGCTAAATCAACGAGTTTCTTTTATTGTAAAAATTGCGGAAATCAATCGGCAACGTGGCTGGGGAAGTGTCCCGCTTGTGGATCATGGAATAGTTATGAAGAGGAGGTTGTTCATCGGGAAGATAAACAAAAAGGGAAGTCATCCCCTCAGTTTAATAAACCCATACCTAAAAAAATTAATGAAATTTCATTAGAACAAACAGTTAGAATATCAACTACTTATTCTGAATTTGATCATGTATTGGGTGGCGGAATCGTTCCGGGATCATTGATTTTACTTGGCGGTGAACCAGGAATTGGTAAATCAACGCTTCTATTACAAACAGCACTATCATTACAAGATTTTCCGGTACTCTATATTTCAGGAGAAGAGAGTGATTCGCAACTCAAAATGAGAGCTGAAAGAATCAGCAGCTCCATCAACAAAGAGTGCTACATCCTTACAGAAACAAATACCCAGGAGATTTTTAAGCATATCGAACAATTGCAACCCAAATTGGTTATTGTGGACTCCATACAAACAATGCAAAGCGGGTTGATTGACTCGGCTTCCGGTTCCATTTCCCAAATTAAAGAGTGTGCCGCTGAGTTTCAACATTTGTGTAAAACAGGGGGCTTCCCCGTTGTTCTAATTGGACATATTACCAAAGATGGCACTATTGCAGGGCCTAAAATTCTGGAGCATATTGTAGATACTGTTTTACAATTTGAAGGGGATCAGCACTATGGATACCGGATTGTTCGGTGTATTAAAAACCGATTTGGATCCACTTCGGAATTGGGCATTTTCGAAATGCACTCCAATGGACTTAGAGAGATCACCAATCCTTCCGAAATTTTGATCGCTTCCAGAGATGAAAACTTCAGTGGAAACACGATCGCTGCGATTATGGAAGGGAATAGACCCATGATGATCGAAACGCAGGCATTGGTAAGTAGTGCCGTTTACGGAACTCCACAACGCTCTGCTACCGGATTTGATTTGAGGAGAATGAATATGCTTTTGGCTGTTCTGGAGAAACGGTGTGGGTTTAAACTGGGAGCTAAAGATGTGTTTCTCAATATGGCAGGTGGCTTCCATATCGAAGATCCAGCGATCAATTTATCCATTATGGCTTCCATTCTATCTTCTGCTGTTGATATTGCAGTTGACTCCAAAACCTGCTTTGCCGGAGAGATGGGACTAAGTGGTGAAGTTAGACCCGTTTCCAGAATTGAACAACGGATCAGTGAAGCTGAAAAATTGGGATTTAACCGGATTTTTTTCTCTAAATACAACATGAAAGGACTCGATCCTAAGAAAATAAAAATCAAATTGTGTCCTGTTGGAAAAATTGAAGAGATGATGAGACAACTCTTTGAATAGGAATCCGAAAAAATTGCTTACGGAAACCTATCAGATGAAAACATAGAAAACATCTGGAACAACTCTGTTTTTCAAGAATCCAGAACATATATTGTAACAGGAAACGCCGACTCAACACTAGCCAAAACCTGTAAAGAGTGTATTGCAAAATAATCATCGAGCATTCCGAGCATTCCGAGCACTTCGAGCATTCTGAGCATTCCGAACTAACCTCCGGAAATGATCTTCTGTCCTAATGGACAATCCAGACACTTTTTGAGGCTACAGTAGTTTTTGGCTACATGAATGATAGATTGGGTGTCAAATGCAGATTTTACCGGAAAACGACACTCCCTGTATCGGGTGATGAGGTGGTTGTTTTCCGGTTCTAAAGTAGAATACAAGTCTATCGCTCTGTCTTGTAGTTCTATTCGTCCGGAAAAAATTCCGAAAGTGTACAATACCGGGATGATGGTATTGATCATGAGTAACTCAAAAGTGGGTTTTCCAATTAAAGTGCCATGTTTTTTAGAGGGTTTCCCAAATTGAAAATGGGTGCTCCAGTATGGATCCGGTTGTGTAAGAAAAATATGCTCAAACTGCGCTAATTCTGTCTGATTTTCGATCCGGCTGAATAATTGTGGATAATGATGAACGATTTCACTTAATTGGGCTATTCTAATACATGGAAAATTTTGGGGCCGCATTCTCAACAGATTCCAGTTTTTAACATGGATAGGTGTTAATTTGTATTTTTTCTTTAAATATTGATACTCATTTTGCAGTAGCTCATAATAGGAATCCTCAATCTGCTCCTCTAACATCCCCGATTGCCCAAAAAGCAAAGCATACACTTGTAAATGATTGTTAGAGTGAGATCTCAGTACTTTATAAGGTAAACTCTTAGACATCATCTCAAAAGCACTCTGATTAGTGTGAAATCCAAAGTTGATTGCTAACATTCGAAAAATGGTTTCATCCCAATCTCCTGCACATTCGGTATAAATCTTGTTGATTTGAGATTGTTTGTACTCCAGTCGTTCTGCCAACATTTTAGAATAAAGGGCAGCAAACTGCAACTGCAGATAGCTGCTGTTTTCTGTTTCTTTTTGTTGGATGTAAGGTGCGCACGGTAATGGATGAGTGGATTGGTGAATCTTTTCGTAATTGTCCAGAATGGTTGAGGAGATGTAATTTTTTAATTCTAAAACCGGAAATTTATCAGTAGCTTCTTTAACATTGGGTAAATCATCATCATACACGACATGCAAAATTACACTATTGTATTTTTCATCCAAATGATGATTGTGTTTGTACCAATCCGATGTTTTGATGTGAATCTCAACATCTCCGGCCCAAAGAATCTGATTGATTTTAATGATCGCTTGTTTGAAATCGGGACCGGCATCCTGATGTGCAAAGCCTGGTTGAATGATTGAAACCTCTTGTCCGTCAGTGGTTTTAAAATTGAAAGTGCTGAAAATGGAGTGTTTCCAGATGTAATGGAGCAGATATTCTGAGTTCATCGCAGTAAATTTTTAGACTGCGAATATACAATTTTTTTTTGTCAAAAAACAAATTTAAAAAAATTATTTGATTAAATCCCGGATCACTTCAGAGGCCATAAAACAGCCGAAAATGGCAGGCATATAGGATATAGTGCCAACAACAGAAAGTTTATTAATAGCAGGGTTGCTGTCTATAACTACGGCGTGATCGGGTACTAATTCAGGAGAAAAAACAGCTTTAAAACCGCTTCTAATACCTAAATGGTGTAATCTTTTACGAACGGTAAATGCGAGTTTACATTGGTATGTTTTCTTTATATCAACTACCTGAACCAATGAGGGATCCATTTTTCCCCCTGCTCCCATGGCAGAGATCAAAGGGTATTGATGTTCTAAAGTTTGAAAAATTAGAAAAACTTTAGGAGAGAGGGAGTCAATACAATCACAAACATAATCAAATTGGGCAGAGTTTAACAGCTGGTAGGTTCTTTCATCACGAATAAACTCTTGAATCACATTTAATTGGATATCAGGATTGATATCTTTTAATCTTTGTGCTACTAATTCGGATTTGGGTAGCCCTTTAGTGGAATTTAAAGCGATCAATTGTCTATTGATGTTGGTCTCATCTACTTCATCAGCATCAACAATGGTCATTTTTCCAATTCCGGCACGACATAGTTGTTCAGCTGTATATGCACCAACACCACCGAGCCCAACCACCAATACATGTTTAGATTGTAATTTTAACAGGTTTTCTTTACCTAATAAAAGTTCCGTTCTTGATAACCAGTTCATATTAATCTTCTAAATCTATATATTGATACTCCCCATCTCTTTTAAACCAAGTGAGTTGCCTTTTCGCGTAGCGACGGGTGTGGGTTTTTATATCTTCTATAGCTTGATCATAAGTCAGTTTTCCGTCTAAATAATCAAAAAGCTCTTTGTACCCAACAGTATTTAAGGCATTTAAATTTTTGTATGGGAGCAATGATTTTACTTCATCAAGAAGTCCGTTTTCCACCATCTGATCCACTCTTTGGTTAATCCGGTTAAAAAGGATCTCTCTGGGTCTGTTCAAACAATATTTAATGATTTCAAAAGATCTGGATTTATTGGAATTGGTTAGAAATCTTGAGTAAGGTTCCCCCATTTGAATAGTAACTTCAAGAGCTCGCATGATCCTTTTATGGTTGGCAATATCCGCTTGTTCGTAAAAATCGGGATCCAATTTTTTAATCTGATTTCTAAGACCTTCAATGCCCTCTTTATCAAATAGGTCCATGACATAAGCTCGAATTTTGGGATCCGGATCAGGAAGATCATCAATCCCTTTACATACGGCATCAATGTAAAGACCACTACCACCGGTTAGTATTACGATATTATTTTGTTGAAAAAGGGTAGGGAGCAGGTTGAGAACATCCTGTTCAAATTTGGATACACTGTAATAGTCGTTTATGGAAAGATGTCCTAAAAAGTGATGAGGTACTCCTTTAAGTTCCTTATCGGTAGGAAAAGCAGTGCCGATTCTCAACTCTTTATAAAATTGTCGGGAATCGGCAGATATGATGCTTGTATTTAATTGGATCGCCAGATCAACAGTCAGGGCAGTTTTTCCGACTGCTGTGGGTCCTGTTATTACCAGAAGTATCGGTTTATCAGTACTCTTTGGGAGTATCAAATTCTTCAAAATCGGAGAAATCATCATTAAAATCGTCATTGAACGCATCTAAGTCCTCTTCATCATAAGAATCTTCAGGAATAAAATTGGAATCTTCATCACTTAGATTGATAGCTTGTGCTTCTTTAGGAAGTTCCTTTACACTGTTAGTACATCTGGGATAGGATACTGTAGGATCAACAGGAAGTGTTTTAAGCAATTCAATATAAAAAACCTGAGGATTCAGAAAGTTGTATTCATAGATTATTTGCTGATGTGGATCAGTCATAAAATCTTTTAAAAGAGCATCTTTCATTACAAATTTGGGAACATTAGATTGGGTAACATGGTCATCCACATCGTCATATTCAGGGATTTCAGTTTCCTGATCATCGCACATATCAACAAGAGTAATCTCTTGTTTTGTGTTCCATTTGGCATCACAGATTGCAAAAGAGGATAGCTCATTTCCACTTAATCCGATACTTTTGTACAAGATGTTATGGAAAGATTCAAAATTGTCTGTAGAAAGGATTTCGATATCTCTGACAAAATCCTCAACAGCATCGTAGTAAACTCTAAATTTGTAGTAGTACATGGTTTGTCAATTTAAAGGTTAATAATTAGGCCATATTAGTAAAAACTTGGGTCACATCATCATCCTCTTCGATTCTCTCTAATAATTTTTCAATCTCGATACGTTGCTCCTCAGTCACCTCTTTAATATCATTAGGGATTCTTTCAAACTTAAACTCTAAAATTTCATAATTATTTTCTTCTAAAAATTTTTGAATAGGGCCAAAATTTTGAAATTCAGCATAGATTAGGATTTTACCTTCTTCTTCAAAAACTTCTTCAACATTAAAGTCGATCAATTCAAATTCGAACTCTTCCAAATCAAGTCCCTCTTTTTTTGTAATGGTAAAGCGGCATTTTCTATCGAAAATAAAATCCAGCATACCATGTGTTCCTAGAGAGCCATTGAATTTATTAAAATAACTTCTGATATTGGCAACAGTTCTTTGATTGTTATCTGTTGCAGCTTCTATTAAGACAGCAATACCATGAGGGGCATATCCTTCAAAAACAACCTCTTTATATTCGGAAGTATCTTTTTCAAATGCGCGTTTAATCGCTCTTTCTACATTATCTTTTGGCATGTTTTCAGAGCGTGCATTCTGAATTAATAGTCTTAATTTAGAATTTGTTGCAGGATCTGCACCCCCTGCTTTAGCAGCCATTGTAATTTCTCTTCCTAGTCTGGTAAACACTTTTGCCATGTTTCCCCAGCGTTTAAATTTTCTTTCTTTTCTAAATTCAAAAGCTCTTCCCATATTGATTATTTATAATTGGTTTAGACTGCAAAAATAAACAAAAATTTTCAATTTTAATCCTCTTTGATCCCAATTGAATGTGCAATTATTGGTTTTCCGTTTAGTTTTAGTAGTTCTTTGATTTGATCTCTTTCGATCATCCCGATGGCACAAGTTGTTAAATTTTCAGAGGTGCAATACAGATAAATATTTTGACTAATATATCCCGCATCTATCGATCCGTAAAACTCTTTAGCGGCATCATCAAACCGATCCATTTTATCATAATTGGCTACCAATAAAATCAGTAAAGGTGTATCTTTGAATCCTTCCTGTTTTGGAAGTTGTTCTCTGATATCCTGATTATAAACCTGTTTTAATTTATTTTCTGCTGCAAGGTACAAATAGGTACCTGTTTTCATAAAAACGTAAACATCAATCTCCTGAGCATTTCTTGCTGATGGGGCGGTTCTTTTTCCATTAGTTCTATTGATACCAAAAGCTGCCCAAAGTAAATTGGACAGCTGTTGGTTTGATATCTCTTTTTGAGAAAAATTTCTATTGGTTTCCCTTTTAGAAAGTGCCTCCATCAAAGGCATCCCACCGGTTGTATCGGGAGGGAGGAGTTGGATATCTTGAGCGTTTAGAGAAATGAGGAAGCAGAAAATGAAAAATAATAAATTAATTTTTTTCATTTTGATTAGTTATTTTAGTTTACGATATTTCATTATTGGATTTACCTGATTTTGGTTTTGCTATCGCATCACGCATTTGGGTATCAGCTTTGATGTTTTCTAATTTGTAATAATCAAGAACACCAAAAGTACCATTTCTGAATGCTTCTGCTAATGCTAATGGTACTTCAGCTTCAGCTAAAATAACTTTTGCACGAGCTTCCTGAGCTTTAGCTTTCATCTCTTGTTCTGTAGCTACAGCCATAGCTCTTCTCTCTTCAGCTTTTGCCTGTGCAATGTTTTTATCCGCATTGGCTTGGTCCATTTGTAATAATGCTCCGATATTTTTACCAACGTCAACATCAGCGATATCGATGGAAAGAATCTCAAATGCTGTTCCGGAGTCTAACCCTTTGGAAAGTACCAATTTTGAAATAGAGTCTGGGTTTTCAAGCACCACTTTATGGGTCATTGCAGAACCAATTGCAGATACAATCCCTTCACCAACACGGGCAACTATCGTTTCTTCACCGGCACCACCCACTAATTGTTTGATATTGGTTCTTACTGTTATACGCGCTTTTGCTGTTAATTGAATCCCATCTTTAGCAACTGCTGATACTGGAGGAGTGTCAATAACTTTCGGAATAACAGATGTTTGGATAGCTTCCAAAATATTTCTACCCGCTAAGTCAATCGCTGTTGCAGCTTTGAAATCAAGGGGAATATTGGCTTTGTCTGCAGAAATTAAAGCATTTACAACAGGAATTACACGTCCACCGGCAAGATAGTGCGCTTCTAACTGGTCTCTGTTTAATGGAATACCTGCCTTAGTTGCAGTAATTAGTGAATTAACAATAATGCTGGGTGGAACTTTTCTCCAACGCATTAAAATCAACTGAAGTAATGAGATTCTAACACCATTTAACAAAGCATTGAACCATAGTCCAAGGGGAACAATCCACAAGAACAAAATAAGTAGGAAAATAATTCCTACAACAATTAAAATTGAAATTGGATCCATAAAAAATTTATTTAAGTTTAACAATAATTTTACTTCCTTCTATTTTATAAATAATGATCGGTTGATTGGGATCAATAAAATCGAGTGTAGAAAACACTTCTACAACATCATCACCAAAAATTGCTTTTCCACTTGGAGCTAATCGGGAAAGGGTTACACCCTCCATCCCTTCATGCAAATGCTCAGGTTGAATATTTACTTTACTGTCTATTTGAGTAGTTAATGTCATTTTACGCCAGGTTTTGGATCGTAAAAATAAAACAACAGCTACAACGATAAGCACTACAGTTCCCAACAATGTAAGGTTACCTGCTAAAGGCCCAAACTTTACATAAGATAGCACAATTCCAATAATGATAAAGATCGATCCGGCTATTCCTACTACAGCACCGGGTAATGCAAAAAGTTCTAATACTAAGGCAAAAATGCCTAATACAATTAAAAAAACAATGACCAACCAGCTCATATACAATTATTTAATATTAATAATAAAATAGTTTTTCTTGCCCTTTTGAACCAGAATATATTTGTTGTTAATTAAAGCATGGGTAGTAATCTGATAGTTTTCATCTACTTTTTCTTTATTGATAGATAACGCATTCTCTTTTAACGTGCGGCGAATTTCCCCTTTGGATGGAAATACTGCTGCTTTGTCTGTCAAGAAATCTACAATAGATATAGGGTTCATAAGTTCATCTTTCATAACATTAAATTGAGGAACACCTTCAAAAACTGAGTAAAAAGTGGCCTCATCTAGGGAAGCCAAAGTCTCAGAAGTGCCTTTGCCAAAAAGAATCTCAGAAGCATTCAAAGCTTGGTTGTAATCTTCCAAAGAATGTACTCTGATAGTCAATTCTTTAGCTAATGCTTTTTGTAAAATCCTCAAGTGAGGTGCTTCATCATGTTCTTTTTCCAATGTTTCGATCTCCTCTTTATTTAAGAGGGTAAAGATACGAATATATTTCTTACTGTCAACATCGGAACAATTAAGCCAGAATTGATAAAAAGCGTAAGGAGATGTTTTTTCTGGATCTAACCAGATATTCCCTTTTTCAGTTTTTCCGAATTTTCCACCATCCGCTTTTGTAATTAAGGGACAAGTTAATGCAAACGCATCACCACTTGCTTTTCTGCGAATTAGTTCTGTTCCGGTTGTAATATTTCCCCATTGGTCAGAACCTCCCATTTGCAATTTACAATGATGATGTTGATACAAATAAAGAAAATCATATCCTTGTACCAATTGATACGTGAATTCTGTAAAAGACATTCCTTCTCCTTCTCCGGATAATCTCTTTTTAACAGAATCTTTAGCCATCATGTAATTAACTGTGATGTGTTTTCCGATATCTCTGATGAAATCTAAAAACGAAAATTGATGCATCCAATCATAGTTGTTAACTAATAAAGCGCTATTGGGAGCATCGTCTTCAAAATTGAGAAATTTGGATAGTTGTTGTTGTATACAATGTTGATTATGTCTTAAAGTTTCTAGATCTAAGAGATTTCTTTCCTGTGATTTTCCGGAAGGATCCCCAATCATACCGGTAGCGCCTCCTAACAAAGCGATCGGTTTATGTCCACATCTTTGAAAATGATATAACATCATCACACTAACCAAATGGCCAATATGTAAGGAATCTGCTGTAGGATCGATTCCAACATAAGCAGCCGTAATCTCTTTAGCCAATTGTTCTTCTGTTCCGGGCATCACATCGTGGAGCATGCCACGCCATTTCAGTTCTTCTACAAAATTCATCATATTATTTAGGTTGTAATTTACTTTTAGCTTCTTTGATTTTTTCGTATTGATCTAAAAATGAAGGAATTCCAACCATCTCAATACGTCTGTTTAAAATAATCTCTTTAGTTGTATTGTCAATAATAAACATGGTAGGATTGCCAATAATATTATAAGTTTCAATATAATCAATATTTGCAGTATTTCCACCAACATTTATCCAGGGATATTTTTTCTCTCTCACATATCTTTTCCATCTCTCCAAATCGGTATCACTTCCAACGGCATATACATCAAAATTTCTTTTTCCAATCGTTTCCAATGAATCATACACATGTTTCATCTTCTCAGATTCCTCCTGACAAGTGTGACAGGTCGGATCATAAAACCACATCACAACATAAGGTTTTTGAAAATTATAAGAGGAGTGCCATTTAGTGAAATCTGTGGTCAAAGTGGTATCGGGCATAATCAATTCAACTGCTTTTTTCCCAATCAAAAGTGGTTCTAAACTTTTTACCCTTCTTTCATATTTTCCAATCATATCTTCATTTAACCATTTACATTTTCCTTTCAATTGGTTTTCTTTAGCAATATGAACAAAAACGGCATCATGTCCAATAATTTTACTCGATTCAAACTGATACGATAACCACTCTACAAAAAACATGTACATCATACTGTCCGGTTCCGTTTTGGCCAATACCATATCTACATATTTATTGATAGTATCGGGTTCATACATCCATAAAATTTTAGTAAAATAGTCTTTCATTTTGGGTTCTAAGGAAGGCAAAAATAAAAATCTTCTATCTGTTAAGTCAAAATTATCCCAATAATGAGTTCGGTAATAAATAGATTGAAAAGTTGAATCTATAGTACCATTAGGTAATACAGGAGGATCAGGAACATTGATGAATTGATATGATTTTTGTAATTTTGAAAATAAAAATGTGGGATTTTCAGCAATCATATTTTTAATGAATTCCTCCATCTCTGTATTGACATTTTTCATTTTTTGAGTGTAAAACTCTAAACTATCTTTATTCCCATTTTCAAACTCTTTCAGTTTATCCTGATACAATTTTACATCTTTTTGGGCTTTTACTGTTCTTCTTTGAAATTTTAACATCTCCGTATTTTGAGGAGAGTTTTCAACTCTGAAATTTCTCACATCACCTATAGTATCAATAAAATAGGTAAAATGTTGTTCTCCATCAATTATGAAATTACAATATGGTTTTTTATTTTCAGAAACAACAGTATATAACCCCTCTTCCAATTTATTTTCTCCATCAAAAATGTAAACACCTCTTCCATCATTACGCGCAGAATCTTTTAGTAAAAGTTTTTCCCTGTAATGGATCGCTAAATACACAATTTTATCTTGTGCATAATCAATTTTGAAAACCAGTTTATGCCCAGGTCTTGGATTGATAGTTTTGATTTTTTGAGCATAAAGTACTGAGGAGATCCCCATCAATAACATCATAAATAGTAGCGCACTTTTTTTCATCACTCTTTATATTTTAATTAATTTGTTCAAAAATAGTTTTTAAATTTTTTATTGGAAACTGTCTTGCGACAATTTTATTGTTTTCATCTATTAAAAAAATTCCGGGAGTCACCATTAAATCAAAAAAATCGATTAAATCGTAATTGGGTTCACCCATGGCATAACTTAGATTAATCCAAAACAATTGATTTTCTTCAATGAAACTTTTCCAGCGATCATAATCTTCGGTTATAGAAATAGCAATCACTTCAAAGTTGTATTGCACATGGTTTTGTTTGTAAAATTCAAAAAGATGAGGTGTTTCTTCCACACAATGATCACAATCCGGATCCCATAACCATAGGATTTTATATTTGGTTTTTACTGAATCTGAGTTAACTTTATTCTTTTGAATATCATAAGCTTCTATAGCATTAATGTAATGTCCGGGAAAAGTTCTCCTTTTTCTGGCTTGCATGTTTTCATAAATCCTTTGATCTGAGTCATTGAAAATATTCCACTGATCCATCTCTGGTTTATAATAATGATCATAAAGATATACAAATAGGGTATCAAACCCAGGCTTGTTGTATAAGTAATTTTGCATTATTTTTTTAAGATAATAAAACTGTACTTCCAGGTCTATTGGACGATTATTTGTGTCAATTGTTCCTTCTAAAAAATGATTTAATAAAATGAAACAAGTATTGCGATCTTCAATATAGGTTTCAAAAAGCGAACCGAAATAATAAGGTACATTTATTTTTAAAGGTGTTCTTAAGAGTCTTTTGTCTTTAAAATTAATTTGATCAAAATAATGAAACATCACCAACTGCTCCAATTGGTCAATCCCAAAATATTCATTGGGCTTTTCTGTAGAAATATTTTTTAAAAAATCCTGAAAATCAACTTCTTGAAGAGCTTTAGCATAATTTGACAAGAAAGAATTGGGAGAAGTTTCAATAAAAGGGATGATATTCAAATGATTGATGATTGCTTTCTGGTATTCAAAAAACAGAACATTTTCATCACTTTTGTCAATTTTATATTGTTCAAAAGGTTTTTTTTCATTCGTAATAATCGCAAATTGGGTGGTTTGATTAATCATAATATCAAACAATTTCAGTTCCGGAGTAGTTTGAACAGAATAGATCCCTTTTTCAATTTTATTTGTTTTACTTTTAAATTCAAATTTTCCTTTGGCAGAATAGGCACTGTCAAATAGATAAGATTCCCCTCCATAATAACCATATAAATAAATGGTTTTGGATTGTGGATCTAATAACTGAATTTTAATTTTATAACCATTACTACTTAAAGTAGATGCTGAAAGTTGTCCAATAATAAAATAAAAAAGGAATACCGGAAGTAATAGTGAGATTTTTTTGTTCATAAACTTTATTGTTTTATAACTTTACCGGAATATCTGAATTGATTTTTTTCAAAAAGTTTAATGATATATACTCCATTTGAACAATTATTTATATCTATTTCAAATTTTGAACTTGAAATGGTTTCAGTTTTAATCATTTTTCCTGTTAAATCATATAATTCATAACGAGTTAATAAGATATCACTACTGTTTTCAACGATAACTATTCCCGGTGATGGATTGGGGGAAATAGTGATTTGATCTGTTATATCAAACGTTTCAACTGCTACTGAAGATAAAATATTCAATGTTCCCGGATTGGAGACACCACATTCGTTTACTCCATAAACTGTCAAAATTCCACTGCCGGTGTTATTTACTGTTAAATTGACAGAATTGGAAGTGGAATTGCTTAATGTCCATGTTGGATTATTAATAGACCATTCATAAGAGTCAGCAAATTGTACATTAGAAATAATATAGGAGTACATTCCGGTTGTGTTGATCACTGATGGTCCGGAAATAGCCTGAGTAATCACCGGTTTTGGATTTACAGTTAATGTTAATTTGATAATACTATCACAACCCTGAGTGGTTTGAAAATTGTTATAAAACTCAAACTCACCGGCACTATTTTGAACCGGAATTGTGAACCCTTGTCCGTTGTAAGATTGACCTTGACAAATCTGAGCCACTCTATCCACCTGATAAACAGGGAAAACTTGAACCAAAATATTTTTTGAAGAGGTACAACCTGCAGAATTGGTTACGGTAACACTATAATTGGTATTTGTTGTAGGAGATACATTTAATAAAGCATTGGATTCGCTTGTATTCCACAAATAAGAAATCCCGCCGCTTGCCATCAATTGTGTTGACTGACCATTACAAATAGTCGAATCTCCGGTGATTTGAATGTTGGGAATATCAAGTAAAGTAACAGTGGTCGAAGTGGTTGCCGAACAACCATCACTGTTTGTTACAGTGACAGAATAGGTTCCACCCACTCCTGTGTTGATGGATCCATTATTAGCTCCTGTACTCCAATGGTAATCAGTTCCTCCTCCGGCAGTAAGCGTTGTAGAAAGACCCTGACAAATACTGACTGGGTCTGTTATTGTAGGGGTAGGTAATGGAAGTGTTGATACATAAGTGTATGTGGAAGCAGAACAACCATTTGAAGTAACAGTTACACTATATAATCCGGGAGAGGTAACAATTTTTTCATTTCCTGTTTCATTGGTATTCCACAGATAACTATCACCACCGGCTACTGATAGTGTTAAAGAACCTCCTTCACAAAACTGGCTTCCGCCAAAGAGTTGAGGAGTTGGTAGAGCAACAACAGTTATAGGTTTATTAACAACCACATGACATCCATAATTATTCGTAACGGTACAAGAATAAGATGTTGAAGTGGCAGGATTGATAGAAATGGTAGGTGTTGTTGCGTTGTTACTCCATAAATAGGAGATTCCATCTGTTGCTTCCAGAGTTGTGGAAGTACCTTCACAAAGAGTTGAAACACCTGTGATTTCTGAGCTTGGAGTAGGATTTACCAACAATGGAACGGATGATGTAGCTGTACAACCCATTGAATTGGTTACAGTAACAGTATAGGTACCTGTAACTGTGGCATTTATTGTTGCGCTATTAATACCTGTTGACCATTGATAGGAACTTCCTCCAGATGCTGTTATTGTTGCCATCTCACCTTGACAAATGGGTTCCCCACCTGTAATGGTAATTCCGGGTACAGGTAATGGATTAACTACTACTGATGTTTGATGAGTACATCCGTTAATTCCAGTAACTGTAACTAAATAAGTACTTGAAACGGTAGGACTAATATTTATTGTATTACTTTGTGATCCGTTAGACCAAATATATGAAACACCTCCTGAAGCGGTTAATGTTGTGCCTTTACCTAAACAAGGATTCAGTACCCCTGAAATTTGAGCATTAGGTAACGATAATGATGTTATTGATTTTGAGGCATTTGCAGTACACCCATTCAAATGGGTGGCTGTTACAGAATAAATACCTGATGAATTGACAGAGATAGAGGTTCCTGTACTGCTATTACTCCATAAATAGGAAACATTTGGTGTACCTGATGCAGCCAAAATGATAGAATTGCCCTGACAAAATGAAGTATCACCAATAATGGAAACATTGGGAGGTGTATTTACTGTAATATTCGTTGAAACAGAAGAACTACAACCATTTGCATCTGTAACTGTTACAGTATAGGTACCGGCAGCTGATGGATGAATAATGGCTGTTGATACATTATTGGACCACGAATAGGAAACACCGCCGGACGCCGTAAGTGTTCCGTTTTGACCTTCACAAATTGTTCCATTGCCTGTAATAACAGGAATAGGTAAACTATTTTTTGTTACTGTTTTTGAAATGGTGGAACTACAACCATATTGGGAAGTAACGGTAACCGTATAGGTTCCTGCATTAGTAATATCAATAGATGAATTGGTCGCAGAATTATTCCACAAATAGGATGCTCCCCCCTGAGCGGTAAGATGTAACGTGTCACCGTCGCAAAATGAGTTATTGCCTACTATAGAAGGAGTAGGGTAGGGTCTTACATTTACTTTTAAAGTGGAAGAATTGGAACATCCATTGACGTTGGTTACAATTACGGTATAGTTAGTTGTTGCACTGGGAGAAACATTAATAAATGGTGCTGTTTGAGCAGTACTCCACACAAAGGAAGTTGCTCCGCTTGCATTGGCTACCAGAAAACTGGAACCCCCCGTACAAATATTTGTATCACCAGTAATCGTTATTACCGGTAATGGGTGCGCAATTACAGTTTTGGTTGCTTCAGCAGTGCACCCTCTTGAATCTGTAGCAGTTACAATATATGTACCTGTTTGATTGACATTAATATAGGTTGAAGTTGCACCGGAGCTCCACAAATAAGATACTCCTCCGGAAGCAATTAAATTGACGCTCAATCCCTGACAAAATTCTGAACTCCCCGATATGGAAGGTGTTGGTACTGAATAAACGGTTGTAACAGCAGAAACACTTGAAGTACATCCATTTTGATTGGTTACTGTGACTGTATAAGTGCCTCCTGTTGTTGCAGTTATCGTTTGATTGGATGATCCATCATTCCATAAATAGTTAGTGCCACCCATCGCAGTTAATGAGGTTTGACTATTAGCACAGAAATTTCTGTTCCCTAATATGGAAGCGGTTGGCTTTTCGTTCATAACTACAACAATGGATGCAACTGCAGTACAGTTATTTGAATTGGTAACCGTTACTGAATAGGTACCCGGAATATTGATTGTATTATTTTGAGTACTGGTTCCGTTACTCCAAACATAATTATTACCACCCGTTGCTGTTAAAGTTGTTGATAAACCCTGACAAAAAGAGGGAACGCCCAATATCGAAACATTAGGTTTCGTTTTTACATTCACTGATGTGATGGCTGTTGAAGTACATCCTAAAGAAGAAGTGGCTGTAACAGTGTAAAATCCTGCAGTACTTACATAAATGCTGGCAGTATTGGATCCATTGGACCATGCATAACTGGTTCCCCCATTCGCAGTTAATGTTGTTAAATCTCCTTGACAAATGGAGTTTTCACCCATTATGGATACGTTCGGATTAGGATTAACTAGTAATGTTACTAGTTTTACAGCAGAACATCCTAGTGAATTGGTTACAGTAATGTAATAAAACGAAGTTTGAACAGGTGATAAAAATATGGACGCAGAAGTTTGATTGTTGGCACTCCATAAATAGGTTCCTCCACCGGAAGCAGTTAATATAGTTGTTTCCCCAACACAAATCGAAGTGTCTCCACTTATCACAATATTGGGCTGTGATTGAATAAATTCTATCGATCTTGTTGCACTACATCCATTAACAGATGTCCCTGTTACAGTATAGATTCCACCATTTATGGCTGTGATTTGTGGTGATGTGGATCCGTTGTTCCACTGATAAGTGTTTGCTCCGGATGCACTGAATTGAGTGGATTGACCTACACATTTCACTGAATCACCGAATATTGTAACATCAGGTGCCTGTAATGATGAAATGTTTTTGGAAACTGAAGCACTGCAACCATATTGATTGGTGACAGTTACTGTATATGTTCCTCCGATATTGGTAACCAGAGAACTGCCGGATTCCCCATTATTCCATAAATAGGATCCTCCACCTGTTGCCGTTAATTGTGTATAAGTGTTACTGCAAAATTGATCTGTCCCGGAAATTTGAGCTATAGGTAACTCATGTACAACAACTTCAAAACTATCAATAGTTTGACATCCATAAGAGTTTGTAGCGGTCACAAAATAAGTAGTGTTTATAGTGGGAGATACTAAAATGTGTTCCGTAATTTCATTGGTTGACCATACAAATGGCGCATCAGATTGGGCTGTAAGGGCACCATTTTGGCCCATACAAATTTCATTATTCCCTGATATATCTAAGGTTGGAACAGTATCTATTCTAACTTGAATTGTTTTTATTGCTGAACAGTTGAATTCATTTGAAACAGTTACTGAAACTACTGCAGTTTGATCCAATGCAACTGTTGCATCTGCTGTTCCATTACTCCACAAGTATTGATCTCCTCCATTTGCCGTTAACTGAATCAAATTTCCATAACATTGTATGGTATCTCCCAAAATTTGAATTTCAGGAATAGGTCGCACAAAAACAGTTATACTATCAACATAACTACATTGTAACGCTGATGTTATTGTTACAAAATAGGTTGTGGTTATTAATGGATTCACTACAATAGTGGTATCCGTTGATCCGGTAGACCATAAATAGCTATTTCCGGATGGTACCTGAAGAGTAGTGGAATCACCTAAACAAATCTCCTGATCCCCTATAATTTCTAAAATGGGGGCAGGATACATAATGGGTTCAATAGTGTCTAAAACAAAACAACCATTTGTGTTTAATGCTTTAATGGTCAAACTATTGCCGTTAAAAATATGTTTTTGTACAGCAGTGTCAACCTCATTCCAGATATAAAAATCGGCTCCCGTACATGAAAGTGTTATGGAATCAAATTGACAAAAAGGTTCCTCTCCTGTTACTACCAGCTGAGGAGTGTTTTGAATCGTTAAATGAACCTGTTTGCTGGAAATATAGCAGTTCAACTCATCAGAAACAGTAACACTATATAACCCCGATTGGAGAGGTTCAATAGAAGCAGTTGTTGCTCCTGTACTCCATAAAAATTGTGTGCTTCCGGAAGCTGTAAAAATAGTGGATTCATTTTCACAAATTAAGGTATCACCTGCAATAGTAGCTTCAAAATAAGGATATACGGTTAAATCCAAAGTCACAATACTGTCACACCCACTCTGTGTCAAATACGAATTTGTATAAATTCCTGAAACTGTATAGGTTTGACCATTAGAAAACATATAAGGTAATGCTGATTCACATATAGAAGCCCAGATTGTGTCGTTGTAGGAAGAGTTCACCTGAAAGAAAAGATGAGTGAAACTATTGCAGGCTGATCCAAAAATATATTCTCCTGAAGTGATTAATACAGAATCTCTGAAAGTATAGGGTAATTCAATATCACAAACAGATACAAATTGAGTGTCAACAATAGTAGGAATCATCGTAACCTGATAGATGAGAGTACTGTCACATCCATCTATAGCCTGATATTGATACGTGTAAGTTCCGGCTGTGTCAATTGTTCCATTTTCAATAGAATATGGAAAATCATAAGAACATAATGTTAAGGCAATGGTGTCAATATAGGGTTCAATTTCTATCATTATTTTAACCAAACTATCACAGGTTTGATTCGTTTCAATTCTATGAACAAACTGGGTAGATGAGGTGTAAATGGAATCTGTGTAAGGAATATAAAATTGCTGACAATTTCTGAAAAATAAGGTATCACATATTCCATTAATTATGATCGAAGCACTATCATTGGCGATCTCAAACACATAAGGATCAGGAATTTGCTCAAATTGAAATGAGCTATAAATTTCTTCAACCTGAGCAGGAGCTAAAGGAGTAAGTATGGAAATAATAGGTGAACATAATGTGAAATTGTCTTTTTGAAGCGTAATAATCTGATTGGTTTGAAACTGGTCAATAATCGATATGGATGCATTTTCAGCTAGATAAATGGTACCATTATTGACATTGGTTTGTTTTAATAAAAGGGAAGCGTAACTGTTTTGATAAATGGCACTTCCTTTAAGTGCTGTATTGTTAATAAATTGAACACTATCAATAGTTGCATTTCCTGAATTTAAGAATAGTGCACCCCCATTTTCGGAAGATTGATTGTTTTGAATGATCCCTCCATAAATAAAAATATTCCCCTGATTACTGATCGCAGCCTGAGCCCCATTGTGGTTTTCAATGATTACATTAGAGGTGATAATTAGTGTTCCTGAATTCTGAAAAATATTTTGCAAACATTTTTCAGAATCATTTATTTTCCCTTCAAATTTTAATTGTTTTGTTTCATTTGGAGTTTCCCCATCAAATCCTTGCAAGGTTAAATTGGCGTTAGTTTGAATAGAAAACAAACGATTTATCGATGTAGCCGGAGCAATTTCACAAGTAGAATCAGCAGGAACCAATTTATAAATTCCATAAATGATATTGATAGGAGCGTTTAATTTTATATCTTTTGTAACATGAATAATCTGAACTCCAGCCTGATAGGAAGTGTAGGCATTTCCACCAAGTGCTGTTACAAAAGAACCTGCACTCGAAACATTACCACCGGGTGCGTTCTGAGCATTCCCATTTTGGTGAATAAAAAAGAGTAAAAAAACAATGCTTAAAAATGTATATTTTATATTTTTCATATTGCTATATTTAAGAGTGCAAATATACGTTATCTTTCCCGATCTACAGATTTTTTGACAAAAAAAAGAGTTCATGAGAACTCTTTTTACTATTTTCAAAGATCAAAAAAATGGAATTATCTTCTGAAAGGGAAATTTTTACCTGGGAAATAGGCTGAAGAACCTAACAACTCCTCAATTCGAAGTAATTGATTGTATTTTGCAATTCTGTCTGTTCTACTTGCTGAACCGGTTTTGATTTGACCTGTATTTAAAGCAACAGCTAAATCAGCAATGGTTGTATCTTCAGTTTCACCTGATCTATGAGACATTACAGCGGTATATCCATTTTTGTGAGCCATATTCACTGCATTGATGGTTTCTGTTAAAGATCCAATTTGGTTAACTTTTATCAATATTGAATTGGCAACACCCGATTGAATACCTTGAGATAAACGTTCTACATTGGTTACAAATAAATCATCTCCAACTAATTGGATCTTAGAACCAAGTTGATCTGTCATCAATTTCCAGCCATCCCAGTCATCTTCTGCCATACCATCTTCAATAGAAACAATCGGATATTTATTTACCCAGTTTGCCCAATAGTCAACCATTTGAGCAGGTGTCAACTTGTCACCGGTTGATTTATGTAAATGATACACTTTTTCTTCTGGAAGATAGTATTCTGATGATGCCGGATCCAAAGCAATACAAATATCGATACCGGGTTTATATCCTGCTTTTTCAATAGCTTGTAAAATCACTTCAATACCCTCTTCATTCGATTTTAAGTTTGGTGCAAAACCACCCTCATCACCAACGTTAGTAGCATACCCTTTTGATTTTAAAACTGCTTTAAGATTATGGAATGTTTCAGCACCCATTCTTAATGCATGTGCAAAGGATTCAGCCCCAATAGGCATAATCATAAACTCTTGAAAATCAATACAGTTATCTGCATGAGAACCTCCATTAATGATATTCATCATAGGGATAGGTAGTGTATTGGCATTTACGCCACCAATATATCTGTATAGTTCCTGATTGGATTCCTGAGCAGCGGCTTTAGCAACTGCTAAAGAAACACCCAAAATGGCATTGGCTCCCAAATTTGCTTTATTAGGAGTGCCATCAATTTCTATCATTTTTGCATCTATCTCGTTTTGATTGTTCACAAACATCCCCTTTAACTCTTCAGCTAAAACTTTGTTAACATTTTGAACTGCTTTTAAAACGCCTTTTCCTAAATATTGCGATTTATCTCCATCTCTTAATTCAACTGCTTCATGGATACCTGTAGATGCTCCCGATGGAACAGCCGCACGACCCATAACACCTGCAGAGGTGTAAACATCAACTTCAACGGTTGGATTCCCTCTTGAATCCAAAATTTGACGACCAAAAATTCCAATTATTTCACTCATTTTTTTAGTATTTATTTAATTTTTTTAATTTTTTTAACATGCAAAAATACGAAAAAAAGGCAAAAGGTGCAAGGCAAAAGGCGAAAAGCGTAAAATTTTATTTTAATCTATATTTTATTAGAGTTGCAAGCATTTTTGATATTGTTGTTGCCTTTTCAATGAGTGTAATTGATTCAATCTCTTGAACATATCCTAATAAAAACGCAATATGCAATTGTGTTCGTACTTCACCGGCAGAAGATTTTGCTATAATAAAAAAACGTGAAGTATCTTGATCCGTATTTCTTTCAAATCCTTCAGCAATATTTGAGGGAATTGAAACAGATGCTCTTTGTATTTGATCTTTAAATCCATAATCCTTACAATCTTTAAATTGTAAATAGATTTCTTGAACTAAAGATATTGATTTTTGCCAAACCTCCAGGTCTTCGAATTGTCTTACTGTAGCCATATTAGTATTATTTAGTTTTACAAGTTTATATAACATTCTCCTTCGCCCTTCGCCCTTAGCCCTTCGCCTTTAGCCCTTCGCCTTTCGCCTTTCGCCCTTCGCCTTTAGCCCTTCGCCTTTCGCCTTTAGCCCTTCGACCTTTGCACCCAAATCATCACCCCTACTAAAATCAATGCGGCGGGTGGTAAAACCATAAGGCCGTTGTTTAAGTAACCATGTTCATAGAATGATGTTGGAATAATTTGCATTTTCCAAAGGGTACCGGACCCGAATATTTCTCTTACAGTACCTAAAGTTACTAAAACCAAACCATACCCTAAACCGTTAAATATGCCATCCCAGAATGAAGGCATTGGAGGGTTGGAAAGCGCATAAGCTTCTACTCTTCCCATAATGATACAGTTGGTGATAATCAATCCTACGAATACAGATAACATCTTACTAACATCATAGAAAAAGGCTTGTAAAACCTGATCTACTAAAATAACCAATGTGGCAATAACAACCAACTGAACAATAATTCTTATTCTTGGTGGAATTGTATTTCTTAAAAGAGAAATGATTAAATTGGAAAAAGCCGTTACGATTGTAACAGAAAGGGCCATCACAAAGGCGGGTTTCAACTGAGCCGTTACAGCTAATGAAGAACAAACACCTAAAATCTGAACTAAAACAGGATTATCTTTATTTAAAGGTCCTAAATATTTTTTGAGACTCATAATATGCTGTTATTTAGTTGTTGTTTTATTTTGAATTTCTTTTAGGTAAGGCACATATTTAATGATGCAATCTTCTAACATCTTTTCTAAGCCTTTACTTGTAATGGATCCCCCTGAAATGGCATCAACACCGTTAGTCGGTGCAATATTACTATTGGCAACACCCCCTTTTACCACTTTAATACTTGAAAAATTGCCTTGTTCGTCAAATAATAGTTTCCCTTCAAATTGAGCCATAAACTTCATAGTGTTGATTTCAGCTCCTAAGCCTGGAGTTTCACTTTTATGATCGAAAACGGCACCATTAACGGTTTTACCATCAGATTTAACCGCAATGAATCCCCAGATTGGGCCCCAAAGTCCTTTACCCCTTAATGGAAGAACATAATTAGTGTCCCCATTTTTTGCCTTTACTTTAATAAGAGGAAGTTCCTCTTTTTCCCCTTTAATAATGGTGTCAGATGCCACTTTTTTGTAAAAACCTATAACATCTGGTACATTAACATAACCGGATGCCTGTAAAATTTGTGACATCCTTTCACGTTCCCGGTTTGCTTTTTGAAAAGGTTGTAATCCAACCGAAGCAAAGGTGAGTATTGCAGCACAAATCACTACAATAATCGTGATAAAAATAAATATATATCGATTTGAAAATTTCATGGTAGAATCAATTTTGTGCGTTGTTGATTTTGATAATTGTTTTTTTCCGTCTGCTGATATGGATCTGAACCACACAGTAGTCGATCAGTGGAGCAAAAATATTTCCTAGAAGAATGGCTAACATCATCCCTTCCGGATACCCTTTGTTTACAACCCGGATCAGCATCGCCATCATCCCGATAAAGACACCGTAAATAATTTTGCCCGATTTCGTGTGAGCAGCACTTACAGGATCAGTTGCCATAAATACGGTTCCAAATAGAAAACCTCCCATCAAAAGATGTTGCCATGCTGGGAAATCAAATAATGGTGATCCGCCGATAAGATTGAAAATGAGTCCCATGCCTAATCCACCGGCAACTACGGACAACATAATCCGTAAACTTCCTACTCCTGTATAAACCAGTAGTATAGCTCCTAACAAAATAGCAATTTTGGATGTTTCACCAATCGAACCCGGCATGTTTCCAATAAACATATCCATGATAGAAGGTAATGCACTCATGTTTTCAGAGGCGAAATTAGCTAATGGGGTTGCTCCTGAGTAAGCATCCGCTTTATCAGCGATCCAAACAAGATCACCGGTGATCACTTTAGGATAAGCGAAGAAAATGAAAGCACGGGCTACTAATGCAGGATTTAAAAAATTAAATCCATTCCCACCAAACACTTCTTTACTAAATAAAACAGAGAATGCAGTTGCAATAGCCACAATCCAAAGTGGCGTTTCCGGTGGTAAAACCATAGGAATTAACAATCCAGTAACAAAAAATCCTTCTGCCACTTCATGCTTTCTGATTTTTGCAAAAATGATCTCAACAGTTAACCCCGAAATATAGGTTACAATAATGATAGGCAACACTTTAAGAAAGCCAAACCAGAATTCTTGCAATAGGGAGGAATCACTCCCCTGAGATAAAAAGTGTTGGTGCCCCACATTCCACATTCCAAAAAGAACCGCCGGGATCATAGCGATGATCACCATAAACATGGTTCTCTTCATATCTGCAGAATCTTTAATATGGGTGCCCAGTTTAGTCCGGGTTTTTGGGGTCAGCAAAAAAGTGTCTATAGCATCATATAATGGATACAATGGATGCAACGGTTTCCCTTTTTCGAACCATTTTTCAATATTTTTTGATATTTTTTCTATTTTTTTCATGATTTTTCAGAGCTATTTATTCAATTCAAAAAGGGCATCTTTTACTATTTGCTGGCAATCGGATTTGGAAGGACAAACAAACTCACAAAGAGCAAAGTCCTCTTCAATCACTTCGTAAATACCCAAGGCTTCCATGGCTTCAATATCCTTGATATAACAAGCTTTTAACAATTGATCCGGCAACAGATCCATCGGGAAAACTTTACTGTAAACATCGGAGAACATGGGAACCCTTTTTCCACCGAATAAACGGGTATCCATATTGTATTTTTTATGGGGCATTAAGTAAGAGAAAAATGTTCTCGATACGCTAAATTTGTTAAAATTAGGCATGATCCATCCAAAAAGTTCCCGCTCTTCACTCTCAGGAATGACACTGATTAAATGGTCATAAAAACCTACATACCCCTCTTTCCCAATATTGGAACCGGTTAAAACATTTCCACTAATAACACGAACATCATCCTGTACCAATTGATCTTTAATTATTCCCGAAACGGATGCACCGTTTACAATATCAAAATAGGAACCGTTTTTTAATCCACCACCAGCTAATGCGATTCGTTTGGTAAAATCAAGTTTTTGATTAAGAAACAGATTCCCAATAGTCGCAACATTTTGAGGATCAATGGTCCAAACAATATCCCCTTTCTGAATAGGAGCTAAGAAATGGATTTGAGTACCCACATTGCCTGAAGGGTGTGGTCCTGAAAAGGGAACCCATTTACAATTTGGAATGGCTGCAATCTGTTTTCCAGTGGTGGCATCATTTGTAAAAAGATCAAACAATTTAGTTCCCGTTTTTACAGTAAGATATAGCGTTCCTTCCGTTAATTTTGCAATGGTTGATAATCCCTTAAAAAATAGATCCATTTTTCCTTCTAATAAATAGGAGATCTCTGGAGCTAAAGGGGCCGTGTCGGTACAACATACAAAAATAGCTTTTGGTTTTTGAGCAGGTTGGGCAATAGTGCCATAAGGTCGCTGTCTGACCATTGGCCAAAGTCCAAAATGGAGGAGTGTCTGAACAATCTCTTCCGCATTTCCATCATTAATTTTTCCGGAGGTATCAACAGTCTGGAATAATTGATCCGATTCAATCGTGATGTGTTCAATTTTCCTTTTTTCCCCTCTGATGATTTGAGCGATTTTTCCGCTCACCGGCGAAGTGATGGTGATTTGATTGTTCTCTTTAGCAAAGAAAAGAGGTTGCCCTACTAAAACAGGTTCGTTTTCTTGTACTAACAATTTAGGTGTAAGCCATTTAAAATGATCAGGAGTGATGGCATAATGAGAAGTCTGATAAGTCTGAACATGTTGAGCAGCTTCTCCTATAAGCCTGATGTCCAAACCTTTTTTTGTTTTGATGGTTTTTTGCATAACGAAATTTTACATGCAATGGAATAAAAATTTTGCAATGCAAATTTACACTATTTTTTGAAATCAAATAGTATATTTTTTTTAAAAATTTTTTTTCTTTTTTATTACACATACCACAGAGTTTCACAAAGTAATTAAAAGTTTCACAGAGTTTCCCCTATATAAAACTTTCTTACCTTTTGTAAATAAAAAAAAGGCTGCCTTGTGAGCAGCCTTTTTATGTTTTCAAATAGAAACTAAAAAATTAGCGAGCTACATTGAATTTTTTGGTCATAATACCATCAATTGTGATAACTTTAGCAATGTATAAACCGTCGCTTAAGTCATTGATGTTTACATTTACTAACTCAGCATTGAAGTTTTCAGATGTAACTAATTGTCCAACGATGTTGTAAATTTCAACACTTTGAATATTAGAAAAAGCTGTAATGGTTAAATTAGTTTTAGCTGGGTTTGGATAGATTAAAAGATTGGTTGCAGAAATTTCTGCAATAGATACTGTTGATGAATTTACAATTGTTGAATCATTATTACCGTTTCTAACTAGTTCAAATGTATAAAACATATTTGAAATAAAATTATAATCATCACCTCTACTTAAAGGGCTACCAGCAATCCACATAACGTTATATGGAGGAGTTGCTGGAGAAGGGTTTGTAATACAATAATCATAAAGACCAGATGGTACATCTACATAGCCTTGACCATTTAAAATCATGTTAGTTGTGTTTAAAGCACCGTCTGCATTTGCAGGAATTTTGTGAGAAAATTGAGCATAAACAGAAGCTGGAACATCACCTCCTGTTGTTAATGGTCCAGTTGTAGGAATTGTAGTACCAAATAAAGAATGAGTCACATCTAATAACATTTGATATCCTGTTCCATCTCCCCAAACATCACCTGCTTTTAAAATAATCCTAGCATTTGCTTTTGTCATAGGAGGAAATTCAGCTTTTTCAATGATATTTGAAGACTGAACATTTTGTGCAGTTTTTTGCAATTGTTGTTGTGCACTAAGGGTTGCAACAAAGCAAATTGCCATTAAAAGTGTAAATAATTTTTTCATAATGATAACATTTAAGTTAATAATTTTTTTATCGCCGCAAAGATATAGAAAAAGTTTATAAAAAAAAACAAAAAAAATCAAAATTTTTCGATTGCTCGAATGCTCGAATGCTCGAATGCTCGGAATGCTCGGAATGCTCAAATGCTCGTATGCTCGGAATGCTCGATTGCTCGTATGCTCGAATGCTCGAATGCTCGAATGCTCGAATGTTCGATTGCTCGAATGCTCGAATGTTCGATTGCTCGAATGCTCGATTTTTAATTATTTTGAATAATGATGGCAATAAATTGATAAATTTTGTCGTTAAAAGTTAGTGAAAAAATTATACTAACATCTCTAAAATAACTCACATGGCTAAAAGTGAAATAAAAATAGTTGAATTAAGTTTTCAATTTGCTTTGAAAATTGTTGAATTATCATCAACTTTAGATTCATTAAACAAAAAAACAATCTCCAATCAAATATTAAAATCTGGGACTTCAATTGGAGCCAATATTCATGAGTCTCAACATTCAGAAAGCAGGTCAGATTTTATTCATAAGCTTAAAATTGCGGCAAAAGAAGCTAATGAAACAGAATTTTGGTTAAGATTAATATTCGAAGGGAAAATGATTCCAAAAGATGATTTACTCCTAGATCACCTCAATCATATTCAAAGAATTCTTTCCATTATGATTTCAAAATCAAAAGATCAATCATAAAACTTTCGAGCAATAGAGCAATCTGAGCAATCCGAGCAATCCGAGCATTCCGAGCAATCCGAGCAATCCGAGCAATCCGAGCAATCCGAGCAATCCGAGCAATCGAGCAATCCGAACAATCTGAGCAATCCGAGCAATCTGAGCAATCTGAGCAATCTGAGCATTCCGAGCATTCCGAACAGCTAATACTCCCTCCGATCCCCCTTACTCATCCATTCAAAAAATAGATCGTTTCCTTCTTTGAGATTGATTTTATCTATATGTAAGCTTCTTTTTTCCTGTGGTAAAGCAAATTCATCGTATATAAACTTGTCACTGAACCCAATAGCTTCAACCTGACTTTTGTCGGTGCAATAATAGACCGTTTTTATATTGGCCCAGTAAATGGCGGATAAACACATCGGACAAGGTTCCGAAGTGGCATAAATGATCGCTTCAGGTAAATGAAACCGTTCTAATTTCTTACACGCATCGCGAATAGCAACCACCTCTGCATGTGCCGTTGGGTCATTGGTCGAAGTGACTTTATTGTGCCCTCTTCCTACAATTTGCCCGTCAATCACAACAACTGCACCAAAAGGACCTCCTTCGTTGTTTCTCATTCCCTGAAAAGCTTCTTCAAAAGCTATTTTCATTAATTCTTCATGTGTCATAATCGTAAATTTTAGTGTTTAAAAGTGAGTTTATCTAAGTCGATTTGTACTTGTAACAGTTGTTGATGTCCAACAGGATACCCTTTTAAAAAATGAAAATTCCAGGAAAAGGAACAAGTGACAAACTCTTTTTGTACTAAATATAAAATGAGGGATGTCTTGTTGTATCTTGTTGCTCTGTAAAATGGATCTCCTAAATGAAGCGTACTGTTATATTTTTCGTAAAACGGGAATAAGTTGTCCCCCCAATAAAAACTGTTGTTGAATCCCAAATACTTCCATTTAAGGAAAAGATCAATCCCAATACCGTGTGCCTGATATTGCTTATTGGTGATCCGCTCTCTGGTGGATCCAAATAAGTAGGCAACTTTGATACTCGTGGTGTCTAAAATTTTATTTTTAGTCAAATGAAAACCTATTTCAGGAGAAACAAAATAGTCATCACAAACACCCTCTTTTGGTTCTGTTGGCGCTTTGTTGGATAGATGGTTCAAAAAAGTGATCCCACCAATCGAGAAATTATGGATGTAGTATCGTCCTTTTAAAATCACTCTGAAAGCTTCTCTGGTTTGTGAACTCATCGCTCCCCGCCAGTCTAAAATCCCTTCAAAAAACCCATGATCACCTTTATATTGAAACAATGCTCCATTAATGTTCGGATATTGATAGGAAATCGAATCTGACTTCACATATAACGGTAACTTTTCTATTAATTTTTGGTAGGGAATAATCCCAAAATGAAGATTGTACCCTTTCTTTTGATATTGATAATAGATTATCGGATCCCATTGTCCCATTTGAATAGGAGCACCCAACGGCTGTAAATAATGGACTCCCAGTTTTACAAAATGGGTAGACCCTTCCCTGTCCGTTTTTTTCCACCCTAATTCCGGTGAAAAACGGATGCCAAATAGTGTCTGAGGATCACAATAGGGATTTTCATACTCTCTGTTGTCAAAAAAATGAGTTACTCTAATGTCATAAAATAGATCCTGAGCAGAAATAATGTTAATGAAATTAAAAAATAGTATAAAAAATATGAGTTTTTTCATAGGATTTGATTAATCTATTTGAATGTTAACAACCTGAATTCTTCTTTCTTTGGAAGCTGCTATACTATAAACAGAGTTGCGCTGGTCATGAATATTGGCACTTAGATTCTTTGCTACTGCTTCCTGACTTCCTAAAGGGACTTCAATGATTTGTAATCTGTTTTTGGTTTCCCCGGTGAGGTAGGGGAGAAGTTCACCATCATTATATTCCCTTAGAAAATTAACAAAACTGGAGATTCTGCGGGAGGATAATTTAAAATTGTAATCCGATTTATGCAAAGCACTGGCATATCCTTGTACTGTGATGGTCACTGTTTTGCCATCTTGTAGAACTTCTTTGATCAATTGACAAAAATCTAATAATTGGTAATACCCTTTTTCAACAGAATCTTTAAAGAATACTTCAATCGCTTGTTTGGCAATGAGTTGATCATCAGCATTTAAACCACGTGCATACTCTTGTTTGAATTTCTCTTTGATAGCAATGTAATTGGATATCGTTAGCTTGTAATTGGTGAGGGTCGTTGTTGCATCCGATTTTGGATCGGGTTCATCATTGTTGAAATACAAAGTTAGTGGTATTAATGACTGGATTTGTTCCATTTTAGAAATCGTGTCAATTGTAACAATTTGTTTGGTAGAATCTTTTGGATAATTCCATTGAAAAGAGTAAATGTCATTACAACATTCCCGATGAGAATATTTTTTATTGGGTCGGTTAGAGGAAAAATAACCACTCTTTTGGTCCTGATTTAAAGTTAAATACACATCATTATAGTCTGAATTGAAAGGAACCCCGATATTAGTTGGCTCACTCCAGTCACTGAGTGCCCCTTTGGAATAAAAAATATCATATCCGCCAATTCCAATGTGTTCATCAGAACTAAAATAGAGCATTCCATCCTTTAAATCATAAAATGGGGTCACTTCATTTCCTTGTGTATTAATTATAGATCCGAGATTAACCGGATCTTCAAATTTACCATCTTTATATATGGAGTACCAGATATCTAAACCCCCTTCAGAACCGGTTCGGTTTGAAACAAAATATAAAACTGAATATTTAGGTGTTTCAACCAGATGAGGTTGTGTGTTATTACAAAACGGCTGATTGATTTGTTCCGGAAGTTTTACAGCTTTCTGCCATGACCCATTTTTAAGCTCAGATTGCCAGATATCACATATCAGGTGTGGATAGGCCGTTTTGGAACAACGGGTAAAAAATAGAATGTTTCGGGCTTTATTGAAACTAAAATTGATATTGTAATATTTTTTACTGTTGATATTTTTGGGCAATGGCTCCGGTGTTGAATAACCGCTAATAGTGAGATTAGAAGAGTAAATTTTGCCCATCCAGTAAGCGTCAAATATATTTTCATTGTCATCATCACTTAATGAGATTAAGGATGAAAAATAAAATATGGAATCGGGTGTTAATTCCCCTTTGTATTCTGAATTGTCGGTGTTGATATATCTGGGTAATAACTCAACCTTTACAGGAAGATTATTGTTTTTAATAAATTGAATTTGTTGCAACCGGAATGCAACATCCTTGGGTATATCTTGTGCTGCAAGATAAAGAGAAACAAAAGAGAGTAGAAAAACCAGTGTAAATGTCTTCATTTTAATAGCTTACATGATTTCATAAGGACACGGTTCTCTACCGGTTCTTCCAATAGAAGATTTTTTATATAAATATTGTATAGAGATCTCAAAACCACCCCGAACTCTGGTAGCCGGTGTAAAAGTGGAGAGATTCAAATCGTAACTGGCACCAATCCGCAAGTTTTGAATGTCCATGATCACATTGATAATCAAAGCATCGCTCCATCTGTAAAACAAACCGGCTCCAAATGTGACCAAAGTTGTATAAGAATTTTTTTTGATGCTGTATTCCAGATTACTACCTAAAGTGTATTCACTAAAATTGCCTTGTAAAGAAGCAAATGCGGACGGAGTTAAAGTTAAAAATCCGGTTAATGGGATTCTGGCTCCAAAATAGGGTGTAAAACGGATAGGCAATACCACTGTTCCTTGTCGGTAAGATTGATTGGGCCTTCCTAAATGATAGGCACTGAATCCAAAGGAATAGATCTGATTTTTCTTAGGGGAATAGCTATAAAACACGCCTAATCCCATATCAAAATAGGTGATTTTAGAATCTCCAAAGAGCTCGGTTATAGGATTGGTGGGATCGTAAAATCCAAATTGAAATTGTTCATCAAAATGGAGTGCTGCATAATTTAAAGAGCGTTGTACATAGCCTCCGGTGACGCCAATTCCGATTTTATGGTTATTTTTATACCCGATACTTTTTACAAATGATGCAGCTAAATTGATATCTAAGGATCTGAACTCTGAATCTCCCGCTTCGTCACTGTTGATGTTTAACCCAAGTCCCACTAAATGCTTCAATTTGTTGTTTTTGTAAATCGGTGCATCAATACTTCCCGATAAAGATACAAATGGTTTAGTTACCGATAACCATTGTGTTTTTTGATTCAGATTGGCCCTGAAAGTGCCATCATAAACGCCTGTCATGGCCGGATTCAAAAGATAATGTGCAGTATAATACTGAGAATAGTGTAAATCCTGAGCCTGGATGAGTCCAAATGAGAATAATCCGATCAAAAAGAGTAAAATATATCTGTATTTATCTTTCCAGCAATTTTTTAAGTATTTCCTAAGTTCATTTTCACGAGGATTATCTTGTGGTTCATAAAATTTTTTGCCGCTGATCGATTCCGGTAGAAACTCCTGATTTACAAAATTGTGCTCAAAAGAGTGTGCATATTGATAATCTTTGCCATAATTTAACTCTTTCATCAAAGAAGTGGGGGCATTTCTGATGTGGAGTGGCACAGGAAGGTCTCCGGTTTTATAAACCCATTCAATCGCTTCATCTATAGCACTATAAGAAGCGTTGCTCTTAGGTGATGAGGCTAAGTAAATGGCAGTTTGTGACAAAATGATACGACCTTCCGGCATTCCGATCTGATGGACAGCCTGAAAACAACTATTGGCCAAAAGTAATGCATTGGGATTTGCATTTCCAATATCTTCAGATGCAAGGATAATCATTCTTCTTGCTATAAAAAGGGGATCTTCGCCGGCATTAATCATCCGCGCCATCCAGTAAACCGCTGCATTTGGGTCAGAACCTCTGATCGATTTGATAAATGCTGAAATAATATCGTAATGATTTTCACCGGCTTTGTCATAAATGGCTAAGTTTTTCTGAATACATTTGGTTACATTCTCATTGGTAATCCTTAAAACTCCATTTTCCGGTTTGATATATTTTACTGTTAACTCAATGGCATTGATCAACTTACGTGCATCTCCTCCCGAAATCCGATACAGAGCTTCACTCTCTTCAACTTCAATGGTTATTCCCATCTCTTGTTGTAGATACGTAATACAAGTATCTTTGATTTGCTCCAGGTCGCTTTTGTCCAAAGAGTTAAGGACGTATACCTGGCATCTGGAAAGCAAAGGTGCAATCACTTCAAACGATGGATTTTCGGTAGTTGCACCAATTAGAGTAACAACACCCCGCTCCACAGCTCCTAATAAAGAATCCTGCTGTGCTTTGGTGAAACGATGGATTTCATCAATAAATAATACGGATACTTTTTCAGATTGTTCCGCTTTGTCAATAACGGAACGAATATCTTTAACTCCGGAACTGATTGCACTCAACATGTAACATTCAGCATCTACCAGTTCAGAAATAAGGAGCGCTAAAGTTGTTTTTCCTACTCCCGGTGGGCCCCATAAAATCATGGAATGAATCTGTCGGTTTTCCACAGCTATCCTCAACACTTCACCTTCCCCGACAAGGTGCTTTTGTCCAATATAGGACTCCAGTGTTTTTGGTCTTAAGATCTCTGCTAATGGTTGCATATTTCTATTTTTTGTGTAGTTTTACCAGACACTGTTAAAATCTTCCTGTTCCCTAACTTTAGGATCCCTTTGATATTCCAGTAATTTGGCATATTTTAAAAAGCTGTTCACTGCTATTGATAAAGCTAATGTAAATCCATCAATCCCTTCTAAAATGGCTCCTTTAAAAAAGTAATTCACAAAGAATGCACTAAATCCATGTAAAAACGGAGTAAAAACAGTAGCTTTTTTACCTTTAAGATATAATATTTTAGCACCTCTAGTGCTGAAATTCCGTTCTGGTTTAGCAAAGAGTTCTCCTATGTTTTTATAACTGAAATGGAGTAAGTCACCTTTTAATTTTAGGGTATTTACATTAGGAACAGAGGCATGTTGCTTTTCTTCTCCAAAACGAATCTGAGAATGTTTAAAAAGACGTACGAGATAATCAGGGTACCAACCACAACTTTTTACCCAGCGACTACCTATCATATTTCTTCTTCGGATTGCAAATCCGTAATAAGTAGTGTTTTGAAAATCAATGGTATTAATGATTTGGGCTAATTCAGGAGTGATCCTTTCATCAGCATCCATACTAAAAATCCAATCGTTGTTTGCAAATTGTATTCCTACATTTTTTTGAATCCCGTCACCCAAATATGCTTGCAGATAGGTTATAGCACCCATCGATTTTGCTAATTCAATCGTTTGATCACTGCTATTGGAATCTATAACAATAACTTCATTACAAATAAGTTGAAGTGAACTTATTGCATCAACTATATTGTGTTCTTCATTGAGGGTTGTAATAATTCCTGTTATTTGAGCCATAATCTATTGAATTTTTAAACTTGACTGCAAAGTTACATTTTTTTACATTATTGTCCGATAAAAATTATTAACTATTAATTTTGAACTGTATAATGCTGAATGTTAATACAAACAAATTTTTAAACTATTAAAAACTAAAAGTAAACTCCCCCTAAAATAGCACCTAAGATTTGCTAATTTTTCAGAAGACCATAGGTAATTAAATATGTTTAGTTTTCACGACAACCCTAAAATTGCCCCTGATACTATCTTTAAAGAGCTATAATTTACAAATACACTAAACAGTATGTTAATTATTTGATCTATAACTATAAAGCGTTTAGTGTAATAATTTGCTTTAATCTTTTTTGTGTTTTGGGAGATAAATATTTATTTTTAATACGAGAAATCAGCTGTCAGAAAACAAACAGATCAAAAAAAAAGTGTATTTTTGCTCATTATAGATTTAAATTTTGGTCGATATAAAACTACAAAAATGGGTAATGGAGGTCAATTGAAAATTATCCCCTTACTTTTAATTTTTTTTATCGGACAATAGTGAAAATGAATATATTACATTTATTAATTCACCAACACTCAAAATACAATACCATGAAAATAGGATTTGATGCCAAACGTGCTTTTAATAATTCTACCGGTTTGGGAAACTATAGTCGAGCCATTATTAACATAATGTCCAAATATTTTTCTGATAATGAATACATTTTATATACATCTAAACAAAGCAATGCTTATGAAAATTATTTTAAAGATTTTCAAAATATTCAAATTACAACACCCAATAAAATAGGAAGAATGTTTCCTAACTTATGGAGAAGTTTAAGCTTAACAAACTTTGCTCTAAAAGATAAACTTGATATCTATCACGGTTTAAGCCATGAATTGCCTGTCAACATTCATCATTCCAGCATAAAGAGCATTGTTACGATGCACGATCTTATTGTATGGCGACATCCTGAATATTTCAAATATATTGATAGGATAACTTATCAGAAAAAACAACTATATGCTTGTAAAATAGCAGATATTGTCATAGCCATCAGTGAACAAACAAAACAGGATTTAATTGAAATATTAAACATTGAACAAGAAAAAATAAAAGTAGTTTATCAACCCTGTTCTTCAATTTTTACACAAACCTTAACGTCAGCGCAGAAACTAGACGTTGCTTCGAAATATAACTTACCTAATCGTTATATTTTATTTGTAGGAACAATGGAGGAACGAAAAAACCTACTAACAATTATACGTTCTATGCCGCTTATCGATAAGGAAATCCATTTAGTTGCAGTAGGAAGAACAACCGATTATTTTTCGATAATTAATGAAGAAACAAACGTTTTAAAACTTACAAACCGGATTCATTTTATACACAACGCTGATTTTTATGATTTTCCGGCTATTTATGCTAATGCTGAAGTATTTGTATATCCATCTTTTTTCGAAGGATTCGGAATACCTGTTTTAGAAGCTCTGCATTGTGGTGTGCCTGTCATCACATCCAATACGTCCTCTTTACCAGAAGTAGGTGGAAATGCTGCTTTATATATCAATCCGACAGATCATGAAGCATTAGCACAACACATCAACAACATTATAGGAGACAAAATATTATCTGAATCAATGATTCAAAAAGGAAAAGTGCAGGCTCTTTGTTTTTCGGAAGAAAAAATTGCACAAAATCTATGGAATGTTTATAAAGAAACTAAATAATTTAAAACACTATTTTCCAATTACTAACAAAAACATCTAAAAATGATTTAATTATTTGAAATACAAATAGTTATCAAATAATTCATAAGTAACTAACAATTAGACAGATAAGTGATTTTTGTATAGAAAAAATATGAAACATCTCATATACTTATCGTTACATTTTTTATGCTTTTGCCCTGAAAAATCATCACTGCTCGGAAATGATCTTTTGCAATAATTGGATATTCATTATTCTAAAATATTTTCGATCAGATTGTACGACCCCCATTTCAATCAACTGAGAAAGTGCTTTCCCAACCGCAGGACGTGTAACTCCAAATAAATCTGCTAATTCCTGCTGAGAATGAGGAATTTGGAAAATGGTATCATTGTTGATTTGGGCTTGTTCCAACAAATAATTGGCCCATTTGGACTTGATCGTTCCAAACCGAAAACTTCTGATTCTTTCTGAAAGAAAATAAGCACGATTAGCAACAATATTCAAATAATTTTGAAGTATGACCAACTCCTTTTGCATCATCTCCATCAGTTTTTCTTTAGATATCCTGATAATAAGTGTCTCCATGCGGGCAATCACATCAACGGGGACTCTATTCTTGGTGGCAAATAAAAATGCCGGGGCAATAATTCTTGATGGATCCAATTCCTCAATAGTAGTGTTTCTACCCATTGCATCCAGCATCTCAGCAGATACACGTCCCTTCTTAATGATGTATACATGATTGAAAACTTCTCCCTGAGCCAACACTAAATCTCCATTTTTATAAGAGAAAATTTTAAATTGTCCATTTAAAAGTTCCAAAATATGATCTAATGAAAGCCCAATAAATAAAGGACATTTTTCTAATATTTCTAAAGGTGAATGTTCCATATCAATTATATACTAATATTCAATAATTTAAAAATTCCCCATATCAGAATTCCCACAATTGGAATAAATAAAACAGCAAAAAGAATAACGGTATTCCTTTGATGAATTTTATAAGGCTTTAAATCAAGTTTTATTCGATCCAGTTCTTCCTGAGTAATCTCTTTTTCCCTATATCGTTTTTTACCGTTTTTTAATGTTTTCGCATATTCACGATATTTTTTGATATTTTTTTTAGCATTGGGGACCTCCTTCATTCGGGCAATCATATCCGCAACGCTTCCAGCTCCACCTCCAAACATAGCTTATTTTACTTTGTGAAGTAGTTGGTATGTCCTTAAATCAAAGATCTGAATTTCATTTAATTCCAAGGGATCAAACCTGCCGTTTCTGTTATTGTCATAGTATCCGGCAACCACTAATGTGCCACTTTTCTCATTGACTTCCCACACACGAACATTAAATGTTGTGTCAGTGAGAATGTGTTTGGACTTTCCATCTGTACCTACAGAAACCAGGGTGATAGGATCCTTTAAATTGATTCTTACATTATTGTCAATGTCAAACATCCGAACTGCAACAATAATCGTATTGATGTTCAAATCATCAATTTTTACTTGTTTAAAATCCTGAATGATGTACTCATTAGCAATTTTGGCATCTGTTGTTTCAATGGTTTTAGTGTTGATAAACAATATGTTCATGCTGTTAATGTCACCCAGACTATTCGTGTTTACTTCTAGTGCAATCACATTGTCGGTTCCTTTAACATCTACTAATTTATTAAAAGATACCTGCTCAACCCTCACTTGTCCATAACTAATGAACCAGGAGCATAAAATTAAAAATAAAATGTACTTTTTCATAATTGACAGGTTTTAGTTTTCCGTTTTTTTAACTATTGCTTTTCTAGTGTTTTTAACACTGCAAATATAATAAATATTGCGATAATTTTGCCAAAAATGACAAAAAAAAAGGAAGTTTGAAAAAACTTCCTTTTTTTGATTACTCAATATTGATTTGAATAGCTGGTTTTGGCTTTGCTTCATCCTTTTTGGGGAGCGTTAAAATAAGGATCCCATTTTCATATTGGGCTTTGATTTGTTCCTCATCAATGGTGTTAGGCAATGAAAAAGATCTGCTGAATGATTGATAGCTAAACTCCTTTCTACTGAAATTTTCTCCCTCTTTGGTTTCGTTTTCAATTTTTTTATCAGAAGAGATCGTTAAAACATTGTTGTTAAGTTCAATATTGAAGTCTGACTTGCTAAAACCGGGTGCAGCCAGTTCAACTGAAAATTGATCGTGATCCTCCTTGATATTCACAGAAGGAAGCGTTGTATTAGTGGCCGAGAAATTTTTGTTGGCAAAATCCATGAAATTTCTTCCAAAAAAATCATTGAAAATGGATGGCCACATTGGAAAATCTTCATTTCTTTTTACGAGTGACATATTTACCTCCTTGTTTTAGGGTTATTAAATTTATTGAATTTGAATGTTTTTGGGTCCTATCTCTTTTTGAGGTTCCTTTTTAGGAATATATAATGTTAATATTCCATCTTTATAGTTGGCTTTCGTTTTTTCCGGATTTGTCCGCTCTGAAATTAAAAATGTTCTGCTGAAAGAGTGATTGTTAAACTCTCTTCTGATATATTTAACGCCGGTTTCTTCCGAATTGCCTTCATAGGAGATCGTTAATTCATTTTTTTCCAAATCGATTTTGATCTGTTCCTTGTTTATTCCGGGAACAGCCATACAAATTTTATACCCTTCAGCGTCCTCAGAAATATTGGTAGCGGGATGTGCAAATTCAGGGTATTGTACCGATCTTCCTCCTCCGTAATAATCGTTGCCAAACATTTGATCGAAAAACATCATTCTTGGGTTTCTAAATTTTACTAGTGTCATGGTTTTTGTTTTTTTATGTTATTATTTTTTTTAATTTTTGTTCTGCCTATTACTTGCAAATGATGTACCTTTTTCATTTTTTATTTTTTAATCATTTTATAAAAAATTGAAAAATAGACAATTATATAATTTTTCTCTTTAATAATAACTGACAAAATGGCGCATTTATTAAAAAATATAGGTGACAAAATGACAGTTAAGGCAATTAATGACACTTTACGGGATGTTTGGATGTAATAAACATTACAATTTCAGTATCCAAAATGACGTGATCTTTGCATCATCAAAATGAACAAAAAAACAAAATAATATGAAAAGGCAAATTATCAGAATCAACGAAGAAAAATGTACAGGCTGTGGCTCATGTGCCAGTGGATGTCATCAAAATGCATTACAAATCATCAACGGAAAAGCAAAATTAGTACGTGAAGATTATTGTGACGGATTAGGCATGTGTATCGGGGAATGTCCGACAGGTGCATTAACATTAATAGATGCTCCTGAAAATGAAGTAAAACCAACTCAAACACCAACAGAACACCATCCAAAAGTGGTCGCTCATGATTTGTTGAGTGCAAAAGAGGAACCTCTTGCTTGCGGTTGCCCCGGTTCAATGGCCAGAGAACTGAAAAAAGAGTCTAAACCGGAAATGCAAGCATCTCTTACCGATGCTCCTTCCGAATTGGGTAATTTCCCTGTCCAACTTCACTTAGCCAACCCTGCTGCACCTTTTTTCTATGAAGCAGATCTTTTGTTAGCTGCTGATTGTACCGCTTTTGCAGCCGGCAATTTCCATTCTAAATACTTAAAAGGTAAAAAGTTAGTGATCGGTTGTCCTAAACTGGATGCCAATACAGAAAGATATATTGATAAATTGGTTACCTTAATCGATGAAGCTCAAATCAATACCTTAACACTTCTTATCATGGAAGTTCCTTGTTGCGGTGGATTAGGTAAAATTGCTGAGATGGCTAGAGATAAAGCCCAAAGAAATATCCCAATTCGCAAAATTGTGATCGGAATGGACGGTAGTAAACGTTTTGACACCTGGATATAAAAGGGGATTTCTCCCCTTTTTTTTTCTACACTATTTTCCTAAAAATATCCATTTTTTTGCTTTTTTAAAAGATCTTTTTTTAGTATCTTTGCGCCGGAAAATTATTTTTAAACAATATTATATGAACGATTTAAAACAATACATCGAAGACAACAAAGAAAGATTTCTAGAAGAACTATTTTCATTGATCAGAATCCCTTCTATTTCCTCTAAAACTGAAAATAAAGAGGATATGGTTCGTTGCGCTAACCGCTGGGCTGAATTAATTAAAGAAGCAGGCGCGGATCTAGTGGAAGTAATCAAAACTGAAGGTGCTCCTGTTGTTTATGGTGAAAAAATGATCGATCCTAACGCTCCAACCGTTCTGATCTATGGTCACTATGACGTAATGCCCGTTGAACCAATTGACCTTTGGAATACGCCTCCTTTTGAACCAACTATTATTGATGGTAAAATCTTTGCTCGTGGTGCTGATGACGATAAAGGACAATCTTTTATCCATGCCAAAGCATTTGAATATTTAGTTAAAACAAATCAACTTCCTTGTAATGTGAAGTTTATGATTGAAGGTGAAGAAGAAGTGGGCAGCGAAAGTTTGTTTACTTTCTGTACTCAAAATGTTGAAAAATTAAAAGCAGATGTGATCTTAGTGTCTGATACCAGTATGTTAGCGGCCGGTGTTCCTTCTATTAATGTGGGACTTCGTGGTTTAACTTATTTGGAAGTTAAAGTGGTTGGTCCTTGTCGTGACTTACACTCAGGCGTTTTTGGCGGTGCAGTAGCAAACCCAATCAACGTTCTTTGTGATATGTTATCATCAATCATTGACAAAGATGGAAAAATTACAATTCCCGGATTTTACGATGATGTACTTGAAGTATCAGCTGAAGAGAGAGCATTAATGGCAGAAGCTCCTTATGATGAACAAGAATTTAAGGATATGATCGGAATTAAAGAAGTTAAAGGGGAAAAAGGATATACAACTGTTGAAAGAACCTGGATCAGACCAACATTTGATGTTTGTGGTATCTGGGGTGGTTATATTGGTGAAGGTACCAAAACCGTTCTTCCATCAGAAGCAAATGCAAAAGTTTCGATGAGAATTGTTCCTTATCAAGATCCTGATAAAATCATGAAATTATTCAAAGAATATTTCGAATCAATCGCTCCTGATTATGTAACAGTTACTGTAAAACCTCACCACGGTGGTGATGCTTATGTTTCTCCAATCGATCTTCCTGCGTACAGAGCAGCTGAAAAAGCATTTGCAGCTACTTATGATGGAAAGAAAACAATCCCAACCAGAAGTGGTGGATCTATTCCAATCATTTCCGATTTTGAAAAAATATTAGGTATCAAATCTATCCTTTTAGGTTTCGGTATTGAAGAGGATGGTATTCACTCACCTAACGAATGTTTCCCATTGGAACAACTATTCAAAGGGATTGAAACCGTTCCATATTTCTATAAATATTTTGCAGAAATGGAAAAGAAATAGTAGGGCATTTAACTCATGTGCTCATGATGCTCGATTTGCTCATGTGCTCAGTTAACCTTTGTTATAAACTTATTACAGGTAAATTAATAATTTAATGTTGTTAATTTACCTGTTGCTTTTTACCAATTATCTATTACCTATTACCTATTACTTTTTACCTATTACTTTTTATCTGGCCTACGCCCTAATGCTGGGACTGGCGACGGGAGACTGGAGAAATTCGACGTTAAACGTTCGACGTTCGACGATGAAACCGCTACATTTGTCCGTCTGCTGACTGCCGTCAGCCGTCTGCCGTCCGTCGTATGTAGTCCGTAGTCTGCTGTCAGTAGTCCGCGTTCTCTGCGTGAAAAAATAATGAATATTGAAAATGAAATCAAGCGAAAGCTCTTGGGAATGTGAATATAAAAAATGAAAGTTTTTTAAAATAATCAAGACATATTTTTTAGTAACTAAAATTCGATGTTTGTCCCATTTTGTGAGCAAACCTCCATATATTTAACTCCAAATATTGCACAATTGTGTTGTGTAAACTTCAGCTGATTTGGAACTTTATCAATGATTGGTAAATCACTTTCAAATTTATATTGAGATGTATCTATTCCGGAATAAGCAATTATCGCACTTGGGTTAACTAATTTCCACCCTTTATTGTGAAAGCAAACATATATATAATCATCAGATAGGGAAATATGACTTATATCCAATTTCAAATATTTGGATTTAGGGATTTTATCACATTTTTCGGGAATAATATACCTGAATTTTTTATTCCAAATAATGGTAACACATTCTGATTTGCTATCGTTGTAAATATAAATTACTTTTTCTCTTTTAAAACAAGAAGAAAAAATAAAAATAATAAATACAAACAAAAGCAATTTTCTCATGTGTTTTAATTTATAGATAAATGACAATTTTATATAAGTCTGAATAGATTTAATTTTGTATAAATATCAACTCCACTATTGTACTCGATTTTTAGAGTTCAATGTATGGACTTAGAAAGGCAAATATAATAAAAAAAGCAAATGAGCAAATATTAAATGAATAATTAAAAATGAAGAATGAAAAATGCATCACTCTTATATCTGAGCTCGTCACCAGTCACCAGTCACCAGTCTCTCGTCTCCAGTCTCCAGTCTCTCGTCTCTGGTCAAAAAAAAAAGACCCCAAAAGGAGCCTTTTTTCGATAGTTTTATAAAAAATTATGCGTATAATTCTGTGAATAATTCGCGTAATTCTTTGCTTTCACGTAGTAATTCTAAAGTGATTTCAGCGTGATCTTTGGTATAACCGTTTCCTACAATCATAGTAACATCACTTCCAACTCCTTCAGCTCCTAAAGCTGCTTTGGTGAAGCTGGTTGCCATAGAGAAGAAATATACCATACCGTCATTTTTAGTACATAGAATACTGGTCATTTCAGTGTCAGGAACATTTACATTGTTGATGGTTAAATCTGCCATCTGACCGTTGGTTAACTCTTCAATTTTTGTCATCATCGCTACTGGATCTTTCGCATTTCCAACAAATACTTCATGACAGAATCCTAGTTTCTCTAATCTTTCAGCAGAGTGTTGACTTCCACACATACCAATCACTTTTCCGGTAACACCTACACGTTTTTTAGCTTCATAACAACATAACATACCTGATTTTCCTCCGGCACCAATAATCAATACAGTTTGACCCGGTTTGCATAATTTGGCTGTTTGTGCAGGAGCTCCGGCAACGTCAAGTGCTGATAATGCTAATGTTTCAGGCATGTCAGTAGGTATTTTGGCATAAATACCACTTTCAAAAAGGATCGCTTTTCCATCAATGTCCACTTGGTCGATAGAGTCACGAATCGCTTTAATTTTATCTATTCTTAATGGAGTTAAAGATAATGATACTAATGTGGCAATTTTATCACCCTCTTTTAGATCAATTTTACCTTTTAATGCATCTCCGATTTTTTCAACTGTTCCTAGTAACATACCACCTGATCCGGTTACCGGATTTCTATGTTTTCCTTGTTTTGCAACAATGCCTAACATGATCTCTTTAATTTTTTCATGATCACCACCGGCTTGTTCTTTGATTTGAGTAAATGAAGCAGAGTCTACATTTAAGGTCTGAACATCAATTAAGATCTCATTGTCATAGATCTCATCCATGTTGTTGTCAATTTTATTTGCTGGTTGTGGTAATACTCCTACTGGCTCGATTACGCGGTGTGTTCCGTATTTGTTTCCTTTTTTTTGCATTTTTAATCTGAATTAAAATGTAAATAATTAATTTTTAATATTTTATGTTTGTTTTTTGCTTTTTTTTATTGCGCGGCAAATATACATAAAAATAACCTAATTTCCAAAAAAATGAGATCTATTTTTTTAACCCGCTGCGTTTCAAAAGAGCGTCTACCTGAGGTTCTCTACCACGGAACTTGGTGTACATATCCATCGCTTTTAAAGTTCCCCCTTTAGAAAGGATGTTTTCAACAAATGAATCTGCAATTTTTTTATTATATACGCCATTTTCAACGAAATAAGAGAAAGCATCAGCATCTAATACCTCTGCCCATTTGTATCCATAATATCCTGCAGCATAACCACCTGCAAAAATATGACTGAATGCAGTACTGATACAGGTTCCATCCACTCTAGGAAGTAGTTCGGTCTTAGCAATCGCTTCACGTTCCATTTCTGTTATTTCGGTTAATCTTTCAGGAGTTAAAGTGTGCCACATCATATCCAGATATCCAAAAGTTAATTGTCTGCAAAATGTGTAACCGGATAAATAATTATCCATATCTTTCAATTTTTGAATGGTTTCTTCAGGGATCAGTTTTTTAGTTTTGTAATGGTAAGCAAACAATTTTAAAAATTCCTGATTGGATGCAAAATTTTCCATGATTTGAGATGGTAATTCAACAAAATCTCTCGGAACACTGGTACCGGAAATCGATTCATAAGTTACATTGGATAACAATCCATGTAAACCGTGTCCAAATTCATGAAGGAAAGTGGTCACTTCATCATAGGTCAACAAAGAGGGATTTCCTGGAGTGGAAGGAGTAAAGTTCATCACTAATGAAACAAGTGGTCTGATATTATTCCCTTTGGCATCAATCGATTGTTCTCTGAAAGAGGTCATCCAGGCACCACCTCTTTTAGAAGCTCTTGGGTGAAAATCTAAATATAAAATTCCAAGAAGATTTTTATTTCTGTATACTTCATAAACAGTTACATCTTGATGATAAACCTGAATTTTTTTATTTTGTTTGTATGTAATACCATACAATTTGTTGGTTAATTTAAATACACCATCAATCACATTTTCCAATTTGAAATAGGGTTTTACCATCTCATCAGAAATGTTAAACTTAAAGTTTTTGTATTTTTCTGAATAATAAGTGAAATCCCATCTTTCTAAATTTCCTTTAAAACCAATGCTTTGGGCATATTTTGTGATCTCTTCAATCTCCCCTTTTGCTGCTGCGTAGGAAACTTCTAAAAGCTGATCTAAAAGGTTATACACATTTTTTGGATTTTCAGCCATACGATCCTGAAGAGCATATTCCGCATAGTTTTCAAATCCCATAAGATGTGCCAATTTGAATCTTAAGCTTACGATCTCTGCAATGATTCCATTGTTGTCAAACTCACCTTCAAAGGCTCTGGAATTGTAAATTTTATAGAATTTTTCTCGTAATTTACGATCATCGGCATATTTCATAATGGCACCATAACTGGGAGCTGAAAGATCAAATAGATAACCCTCTTGTCCTTTTGCTTTTGCTTTTTCCTGAGCAATTGCTAACTCGTTCTCTGGTAACCCTTTTAATTCCTCTTTATTGGAAAATACTACTTCAAAAGCATTCGTTGCAGATAATACATTTTCACTGAATTGTAAAGAAAGTTTAGAGAGTTGCATAGAGATGTTGTTGTACACTTCCTGGTCTTCTAATGAAAGTTCAGCACCACTGTTGATAAATGCTTTGTATGTTTTCTCCAATAACATTTTATCTTCCGGTTTTTCCAATTTTTCTTTTATTTTATAAACTTCCTTAACTCTATTGAAAAGTGCTTTGTCGTGATAAATTTCATTAGAGTGTTGGGTTAATAGTGGGCTCACTTCTTGCGCAATTTTTTGTAGTTCAGGTGAAGTGTTAGCTGATAACATATTAAAGAAAACATTAGAAATTCTGCTCAACAACGCACCACTACGATCCATGGCTACAACAGTATTTTCAAATGTAGGAACAGATTTTTGATTGGCAATCATATAAATATCTTGCTTAGCTTGTTTTAAAGCATATTCAAAAGCAGGCAAATAGTGTTCCAATTTGATCAATTCAAAAGGTGGCGTTTGAAATGGGGTATCCCATTCTGCAACTAATGGATTTTTTAGGATATCTGTAGGAGCAGAATTGTTGGTTTCAGGTTTTGTAGTATTTTGGTCTTTAGGTTTTTGTGCATTCGACAACATGACGGTCAGACTTAAAAGGGTGAATAAAAAAAGTTTTTTCATAATTTATAAATTGTTTATTAATAAGCAAATAGCATGTACCACAACAGCATCTCCGTTGCCAACTGCATCTAATCCTTCATTGGTTTTGGCTTTTACAGAAACGGAATCGGGTGTAATTTTAAGGATTCGGGCCAGATTATTGGCAATCGCTTGTTTATAAGGAAAAAGTTTCGGTTTTTCTAAAATAATAGTGAGGTCAATGTTATTCACGAAAAATCCCTGATCTGAAATAAGAGTAACTACATGGTCAAGCAGTTCCTGACTATCCTTTTTGAAAAATTGAGGATCCGTATCAGGAAAAAGGGTGCCAATATCTCCTAATCCTGCAGCGCCTAACAATGCATCACATACAGCATGGATCACAACATCCCCATCAGAATGAGCTACGCAACTCTTGTCATTAGGAATGATAATACCACCTAATATAAATGGAAATTGGTTGATATCCTTATCAACCAATTTATGAGAATCGTAGCCTAACCCAACTTTCAGTTTCATGAAACGCTATTTTTTGCCTTGTCTTTTTATATCTTTAGCATAAAACGATTCAAAATCAAAGGATAATGAGAATCTTAACGTATTGGCTAATGGATTTCTGTTGGTGAATGTGACCAGATAAGAAACATCAATAATAAATACATTGTATTTCAAACCAACTCCCACTTCTCCAAATTTTCGATCCCCTTTATACTGGTTTTCAAAAAATGTTCCTAATCTAATGGAAAACAGATCGTTGTACACATATTCTGTACCAACAGCAAATACAATTTCTCTCATCTCTTCATTAAAACCACCCGGAGAATCATAGAAAGATCTCAAAATACCTTGAAAAGTACTGATATCTTTTGGATTCATACCATTACCATAATACACATAGCTTCCATCCGGATTAGTAATCGGAGTACCTAATTCATTGACCTTTTTAACGGGATTGGTTGGTACTAACAGTTTTCCTACTTCCCCTAAGAAACTCCATTTGTTGTACTTGTCAATATCCATGGTGTAGGAAAGACCAATTCTAAGATTGGTAGGTAGAAAATCTTTATTGATACTACCATCAGTATAGGATATTTTATTTCCAATATTTGAGAAACAGACACCTGCTCTAAATGTTTGATTTTCAAAACTTTGAGAATCAAAATCTTGTTCATAAAACATACCTAAATCAGCAGCGATAGCTGTTCCCGGTTTCATTTCAACACCGGTAACCACTACATCAGATGCAAGATTGGAGTATATGAAACGAGGAGTCAAAGACATTGAAAAATGGTCAGAGAATTTTCTGGAATAGGAAGCATCAATCGCAAATTCGTGTGGTGTTCTTTCCGGTCCGATATTATATCCAAAATAGTCAGTAAATTGAATAGAACCTAATGAAAAATATCTTAAAGAAAATGCAATAGCATCCATGTCTGTTAATTTAACAAACCCACAAACATAGGCTAAGTCAATATCATTCACCAACTCGGCTAACCAAGGAGTATAGGACATTGAGATCCCGAATTTACTTTTGCTAAACACGTATTTAGCAGCATTGTAATGTTGAGAATTGATATCTGCGGATGAAGCAACCCCAATATCTCCCATTCCTGCACCTCTTGAATCAGGGGAAATCATAAGAAATGGAACTGCTGTAGTCATGGCATTATAGTAGGGAGCAGAAGGATTTTCAAAATCAAAAGAGTCCTGAGAATGAGCTAAAGTTATTGATAGTAAGATAAGTACAGTTAAAAATATGCTTTTGTTTGTCATATAGATATAAATTGCTGATAATAATTCAAAAGAAACGCAAAAATACTAATAATATTTTATAAGATAACAATTTTCTCAAATTTTTCTACAGTATCATGATTTGCATTTCGAACCAGCAATTTGTAAACATAAGTTCCTTTTGCCAATTTATCGCCAAAATCATCCAACCCATTCCAGTCGATACCCTCTGAACGGGTGCCTGTTAAAAATTGTGTAGAGTGGATAGTCTTCACTAATTTACCGGAAATAGTAAAGATTTGAACCATAATGTCAAAGGTTTGACCGGGTTGATTGTGCTCAAAGAAAAATTGAGTATGGGTTGTGAATGGATTTGGATAATTGAGAACATGCTCAATTTCAAGATTTGCATCATTCATAACCGTAAATTCGATGGTGGATTCCGATACATTATTGGCAATGTCCCAGGCTCTGATTTTTAAAGTATGGGTGCCTGGAGCTATATCGGTCAATGGATATCTAACAATTCCTGTGTTAAAACTATCTTTTTCAGCTTGATAAAAGTCGTTGAGTGTTACTTGTGAGTCAGAGTTATTGTCTAAAATCGCAATTAAATCGTGCCCAATTCCGTTTCCGGTTGTGTTAATACCATTATCATCCTTCAGTTTTACGATCAATTGAGGATTAGGATTCGTAATTCCTCCGTTGACAAATTTTTCATCATTTAAAAAAATGTGAATTTCAGGACCTTTTTCATCAGTTATTGGATTTGGACTCACACCACCAATAATGAAATTTGAAGTGTACCCTTTTCCATCCATATTGGAAGATTTGAAGTAATAGCTTATCTTTCCGTTTCCATAAGCATAATTGATATCTTTAGGAACAATAAACGTGAACTCAAAATAACCGTTTATTACTGAAGCATTTCCTTTAAAAATGATATTTTTTTGAACCTCAAATTCAAAAGGACCATCTACTTGATCAGGATCATTCATTAAGGTAGAGACTCTGACACTTTTATCATAGACAGAAGGGAAAATTGAGCCGTTGAACTGCTCTAAAATAGTACCATTCAAATCGGTTACGTGACCTTTAATTGTTACTTTTTCCAATGCTCTGATGGTGTCAGATTCCTGCAAAACAGAAACTCCATTTATAGAATCCGTTATCACATTGTAAACTGGAAAACTTAATTTTAAAGAAGGGTCTCCTAAAACAACAAACATTCTTAAATTATCATTATTGGAAGCTCTGTTTTTTCCCTCTTTATTCAAATTTCCAATTGTGATGACGTTGTTATTATCATCAATAAATGGTACATTAAAAAGATGTTCGCAAAAAATATAATTGGGTCCTGCAAAAGCAACTCTTGTTGTTGTGAGCATGGCTGAAGCTCCCCCTTTGTCGTTAATAAAGATCAGTTCAGAAGGAGATACAGATTTTCTGTCAATCCACCCAAAAGAGCAAGTAAAATTAAACATCCAGGGTTGATTGTATTTGTTAGTCCATTTGTTGATATCAGAAATTTCCAAATAGCGTTCATGTCCCCAACCATTGGCACCACCATGACCGGCATAAGCAAAAATCAAAGATCCTTTTTGCATTCTGTTATTGATCGCTTTGTTTACTTCAGGATATCTTTGTCCTCCGGCATAAGAAACTTGTTCAAACGCATCACAATAGATTTTGTCCAAATTGAAATGGGGATATCTGGCCCCAACTTTGATAGCGCCTGCATTTACAGTCATCATGTGGTAATTATCCTCCTCATCATCTCCAACAAAAGTGATCACATTTTTCCAATCTCCATAATTGGAAATGATGGTAGAATTATCGGATACTAAACTTTGTCTGGCAGTATAATTGGCTGTTTTATCTACACAGATGGCTGCTTGATTTAATGTTGTTACCGGAAATCTACCGATACCGATATCGATCAATCCAAAACCGGATTCCCCCTCATTATCATCCAATACCCCAAAATAATCGTCATTGGCTCTCAAATTGTTTTCACTGAAAGATTCCTGTAATTGATAGTTTGGAACGAATAATTTGGTGCCGGAAACTCTTCCTCTGTAGTCATAAGAGGGTCTTCCGAATAGCAATAAATACTGAGGAAATTCACCTTCTGTTTTTTTGTAAACAGCTCTCATGTAATCTCTAATAGCTGTAGGATCAGCAGTTCCGGATGAAAACTCGTTGTAAACCTGCTCCGGAGTAACCACAACAATAGACAATCCTTCACTATTGGATCTCAATTGGGCATGTCTTTTTGCTTCAGACAGAAAATCAGGATGAGTAATGATGATCATATCTACATCAGAGGTTCCAATCAGATTTTGATTATTGATCTTCCCGATAGTTGAGACACTTAAAAAACTATTTCCATTAAATGCCTGAAAATACTTTAAAGTATTGGTGGAAGTTTTAAAAGAAAATACAGAATTAGTTAAATTGCCTAGTATTTGAACAGGTTCATAAGGATTGGAAATATCCCAGATTTTTGTTGCACTATTGGCGTTACTCATTTCAAAAACTGCAATATTCCCTTCACCTACAGACTGAGGAGCACAAAATGGAAACTGATCTTTGTAGAATTTTAAATAACAGTCCAATTGCAGTTCAATATAATCCAAATAGGCTATCGATGAAGATTGCGGTTTGTTGTAAGTCATTGAAATATGTAAAGGAGTTGAAGGATTATTAACGGAGTAATTTTTAACATTGGAAACCCCAAAATTTCCTGACATGACTGCAGATAGTGACATGTTTTGTAAAGTCGTATTGTTAACAACAATCGAAAATGAGGAGCTTTGACTAATGGTAGTTCCTGCCACAAAAGTTAATCTTAATGGAGTTCCTAAGGGTTCTGGTAAGTTAAAGTTATATGATTTTGTGTTTTCAATTTCAAATCCTTCATCAAACCATTGTCTTCCCGATTCAGCAAAATTATATTTATCGTTTTCATAAAAATCGTAATGAGTAAAAGAATTGATGGATATATTATCCGACAAACCTGAATTATCCACTTGAGTTATCCTTTTTTTTAAACCAATTGTGGGATCAAAAGTGATAAAATAATAAGTTTTATCAGCGTATACATTATAATTATGTGTAAAAGTTTGCAATGGAGCATCAACTGACCAGGAATGGATCCCTTTACCATAAAATAAAAAGTAATCACCGGCATTAAAAACGCCATCACCTCCATCCTGAATCCAGATACTATTTTCAACCAAATCGGAAGGTCTGTCTACATTGTTGCGTTCAGGTAACATATTGCCTCCATTTCCGAAAAGGGATAAATGGGATGAATTCATTGCAGATGAAGATATTCCCATAGCTACGAGATTTTCATAAGTCACTTTATAAATGCCTGAATTAACGATTCCAATTTTATACCAGTTTCCAGAGGATAAAACAGAATTTGAAACCCCTTTGTATTTTTTGATAGGTGCTACACTACTGGGTGTAATCTCTATTTTAAATGAAGTTACTTTTTGAGCTTTATTTCCTGAGTATATAATGGGAATAAAATGAATTAATGCAAAATTTTGATTTTTAGAAGCAGCGGTAGTTATTTGAACGGAAACATTGTTTTTACGATATCCGGATGGAATCAATGCAGCATCCTCTGCACTGAAAGGTTCAGTTATTAAATCGGTAATAATATATTGGTATGTATTATAATTTGCCGGAACTAAAATTTTATCAACATAAACAGGTAAGGAAGGGAACTCATTTTCATAAAATGCCTCTTTAAAATAGAGTAATTTTACTTCAGATCCATCTTCGTTGATGTTCATTTGAGGATTTTCCCACTCAATAGTATAGGTTTTATTAATATTTTGTGCTTGATTATCAAATGAAAAAAGCAAAAAACTAATAAAAAATAGTATCAGCACCCAAGATTTTTGTTCCATATTCCGTTATAATAATTGATATTCGGTTATTTTTTTGATAAATAACGATTAAAAAAGAAAAAAATTATAAGATTAATGATAAATATAAAACGAATATTAGAAAAAAATAATTACTTTTGCAACGCAAAAATCGAATTTTAATATGTCAAGACTATTTTGTGTTCTATTAACCACGGCATTATTACTTACCACAAGTATGGTAAACGCACAAGATGCCCATTTTTCACAGTTCTATGCTAATCCGCTCTACTTGAATCCGGCTATGGCAGGTACAAATGTTTGTCCTAGAATAGCAACCAGTTTCAGAGATCAGTGGCCCAGCATGCCGAGTGAATTTGTAACTTATTCCGTAAGTTATGATCAACATTTTGATAAAATTAATGGGGGTATTGGTGTTTTGTTGTATGGTGACCACGAAGGTACCGGAACATTTAAAACGTATAGTGCCAACTTTATGTATTCATTCAAGTTGAAAGTGACTAGAAAATTCAATATGAGATTTGCCCTCTCAGCTGGTTACTATCAAAGAAGCTTAGACTGGAGCAAACTCACTTTTGGTGATATGATCGATCCAAAATACGGATTTGTATACCAAACGGCTGAAGTTCCTCCCGGAGACTTGGTTAAGGGTCAACTGGATATCTCTGCCGGGATGTTAGGCTATTTCAAAAATTTTTACTTTGGATTTGCAGCACACCATTTAGTTCCAATGTATGTTGGTTTTATTTCTGAAACTTATAGACATCCAATTAAATATACTGCTCACATGGGAGGTACTTTCGATATTTATAGAAAAAGTAAAAAAGAATTGACCTTCGGAGATGTTTCTATTAGCCCTAATTTTATCTACCAACAACAAATGACATACCACTACTTTAATGAAGGTTTCTATTTGAATTTCTATCCTTTTACCGTAGGTCTATGGTATCGCCATAGTTTACAAGGTTCAGATGCTTTGATCTTTACCAGTGGTTTACAACACGAACAATTCAGAATCGGATACTCTTATGATATTACTGTAAATGAACTTTCAGGTAGCTCAGGCGGTGCTCATGAAGTTACTTTCCAATTATTATTACCTTGTCCTGAAAAAGTGAAACATATTAAAGACCTAGAATGTCCACATTACTAGTCTTTATAATAAAAAATTAAAAAAATCGTTAATAAAATTATATTACAATAGATTATGAATAAGATCACAAAGTATTTAGGTTTATCCATCTTTGCAGCTGTTCTTTTTGCTTCTTGCTCTAGTGAATCCAGTTCAACTACCGGTTGGGAATTCAATGATCCTGAAAATGGAGGATTTGAAGTTTTCCCATTTACTGAACAAGAAACAGGTCCCGGCTTGGTTTTGATTGAAGGTGGTACTTTTCAAATGGGCCGCGTTGAACAAGATGTAATGTATGATTGGGATAACGATCCTAAACGTGTTACTGTTTCCTCATTCTATATGGATGAATGCGAAATTAGCAATTTAAACTATTTGGAATACCTCAATTGGTTGGAAAGAGTTTTTGTTCCTGCTGACCTTAAAGTGGTTTATGACAATGCTGTACCAGACGAAAATGTTTGGAGAAACAAAATGGCTATGGAAGAAACCTATGTTGAGTATTATCTTAGATACCCTGCTTTCCAAGAGTATCCTGTAGTTGGTGTTAGCTGGTTACAAGCTGTGAACTATGCTGCATGGAGAACTGACCGTGTTAATGAAAAAATATTGGTGGATATGGGATTCGCAAATTATAATGTTGCTCCATCTCCAGAAGGATATTTCAATACTGATGCATATTTAACTTATGGTGATAATGCTTATGAATCCAACTCTGACAGAAGATTACAATATATTACTTCCGGAGAATACAGAAATGTAAAAATGGAAGATGGTATCCTTCTACCTAAGTACAGACTCCCCACTGAAGCTGAATGGGAATATGCTGCTTATGGCTTAATTGGAAATACTTACAACGAAAGAGTTCTTGAAAGAAGAATCTATCCTTGGAACGGCTCTTATGTTCGTACAGAAGAGAAAAAATATATGGGTGATAACGTTGCTAACCTTCGTAGAGGTAGAGGTGATTATATGGGTGTTGCCAGTCACTTAAATGATGCTGCTGAAAAAACTGCTCCTGTGAAATCATTCTGGCCTAATGACTACGGTCTATATAATATGGGTGGTAACGTTGCAGAGTGGGTATTAGATGTTTATCGTCCTAATACTGCATTGGATGCTGCTGATTTAAACCCATTCAGAGGTAACTACTACGAAACTAAAAAATTATTGGAAGATGGTACCGTTGAAGAGAGAGATAGTGTAGGTCGTGTGCCTATGGTTCCTGTTTCTGATTTCAAAAATGATAGAAGAAGAAATTATAGAACTGCTGATAATAAAAATTTCTTAGATGGCGACTGGGCCTCTGTACTTGAAAGTGAAAGATGGCAAGGGGGAGATACTAATAAAGTGAGTACAGATTATATGTATAGAAAAAATATGAATGAAAGTTATAAATATTCATTAGTTGGTGATAAAGCACGCGTTGTGAAAGGTGGATCATGGAAAGACCTTCAATATTGGGCTGCTCCAGGACAAAGACGCTATCTTGATGAAGATGAAGCTACCGATTATATCGGATTCCGTTGCGCAATGGCACGATTAGGGCCTCCAACCAGCAACTAGTAAAATAAAAACGGCTTTTAGCCGTTTTTTTTTTAAGTAAAAAATGATTTTTAAAAAACCAGATTATGATAAGTGAAATTTATTCTCAATTTTTAAATTACCCTGTTATTTCAACAGATACTAGAAAAATTATTCCTTATTCTATCTTTTTCTGCCTAAAAGGGGAACAATTTGATGGAAATCTATTTGTAAATCAAGCTCTTGAATTAGGAGCAAAATTTGTAGTTACTGAAAATTCATCTTTTACAGATCATCCTCAATGCTTCGTAGTTAAAAATGTTTTGGAAACCCTTCAGATTTTAGCTACAAACCATCGGTTAGAATTGAAAATTCCCGTTATCGGTATCACAGGTACAAATGGTAAAACAACCACTAAAGAATTGATTACGAAAGTGTTGTCTCAAAAGTATAATGTGCAATCTACGGTAGGTAATCTGAATAACCATATTGGAGTTCCTTTAACCATTCTTTCCATCACAAAAGAACATGAAATAGCAGTTGTTGAAATGGGCGCTAATCATGTAAATGAAATTTCAGAATTATGTACCTTTGCTTATCCTACTCATGGCGTGGTTACCAATATCGGCAATGCCCATTTGGAAGGATTTAAATCTTATGAAAATATTGTTGAAACCAAAATGGGTCTCTATGATGCCGTGATTCATGACAGCGGCGTTCTTTTTGTTAATGGAAAGGATCTGCTATTAGTAAAAGAAGCCAAAACCAGAATCGAAACATCTTTTAAGAAAACAGGACATAATAATACCCAAATACAGTTTTATGGGGTTGATCAGGATCCATTTATTAACGGTTCAGTTACCGCGATTGATCCCTATTTAACAATACAAATTTTTGATCAACAAATTAAAACTCAAATAACTGGAGCTTATAATCTGGATAACATCTTATGTGCTGCCTCAATAGGGCGTTTTTTCGGTGTTTCTGATGCACAAATTATTGAGGCTATTCAATCTTATGCACCCAATAATCAACGTTCACAAGTGAAAATGTTGGGAAACAATACGATCATTGCTGATTATTACAACGCAAATCCAACGAGCATGAAAGCAGCTATTGAAAACTTTATGATGATCAATGCTTCTGAAAAAGTTGCTGTCTTGGGAGATATGTTTGAATTGGGTGATTTTTCTTCAGATGAACATGAGAAAATTGTAAATCTATGTAATGAGTTTCATTTAGAAACCTATTTTATTGGAACTCATTTTTCGCATTTAAAAAATGATACAACTCATTTTTTTGAATCTGTAGATAAATTTAAATCAGTGTTTGAAATCCTGACTTTGACAATGCGTCACCCTAAATGGATTTCCAGAAATGATCATCAAAAAGCATAGCAATTGATTTATGTCTAGACGTTATTAGCATAGTTTTTGTGAGTGTTGTATCACTAATTGGTAATTTAACTTTAATAGTTGTTATTGTTTTTGCAATATTAAGAACTTTATCTACACTTAAATTTATCTTATTAGTTTTTAAGACTCGTTCCAGTTCTTTATACACCTTATAAGCAACAAAACAAATACAAACATGTGCTTCAATTCTTCGTGGTGTAAAGTGGAACATAGGTCGGATTTCAAGAGTTCCTTTTGTTATTCTGAACGCTTTTTCAACAACCCATAATCCGTTGTATTGTTCATAAACATCTTTAGCTGAAAGCGATGTATTCGTTATGTATCCTTTTAATCCATCCCATTTTTCGTCTTCTTGTATTTTTTCATGATTGATAACTACCTTTACATTATCGGATATCTCCAAAAACTTATTGTACCCTCGTTTGTTGATGTTCTCTTTGGTAATATTGCCCGTTTTATATGCTTTTTGAAGTCGTTTTATACCCTTATCTCTGTTATATTTATCTTTCTTTGCTCTCACTGAAGAATAGCTTACAATTAATCGAGAATCACCTTTTTTAAGTTCATGAAATTCATTATCATGCTTTGGTAAAGACAAAATTTTCCTTTTTACTACTTCTGTTTCATTTTTTATTCTTGCTCCTACAATATATTTGTATTCACCTGATTGCAGTAAAGATATATTTGATTTACTCATTAACCCGGAATCAGCAACTACCACAAAATCTTCCAAATTAAATCTTTGAACAAAATCTTCAACAATGGGCAACATTGTTCTTCCCTCGTACTGAGAGCCATTAAATAATGAATATGAAAGCGGATAACCATCTTTGCTCACTAACAATCCTAGTACAACCTGTGGTTGACTGTGTTTGCCATCTTTTGAAAACCCATTTTCTCTTAGTTCATCGCTATAATCGGATTCGAAATAAAGCGTAGTCACATCATAAAACATGAGTCCAATTTTGCCACCTAATATCTTTCGAGTATGTTCAACGCTGATTTGTTGGATCTGTTCTTGCTGTGTATTATAAAGTTTATCTAAATAACGATAAATCTTATATAATTGAAGATCTTCATCAAAATATGATTTAAGATAATCGACTGTAGCAGATTTGCTCATAGGTTGTCCTAAACGAGCAATCACCAATTGACGTAAAATATCATCCTCTATGGCATCAAATCCTATGATTTTAAACACTTTATCTAAAATTAATTGTGTGCCATTTATCAGCACATTTTCAATATTTGACAACAAATGCTCTGTAACTTGTTTCTCTTCCTCTTCTCTTGCTTTTTGTTTAAAAATATCAGGAGTCCCACTTTGAATTTCAATCCATTGACGGGCTTGATTGATATATTTCTCAATTTGAGATTCATCGTCGCTTACCCCTATAGTTTTTACCTCTTTGAATCTACCCTGTGATTTATTAACAACAATAACACTTGTTGTTCCTGATCTATTTTTCTTTTTACGTACAAACAATTTTACCTTGCGTCACCCATTTCGGTGACGCATAAATTATATTATTCTGTCTTTTAATAAGTTACAAACTTGTGCTAAAAAAAGTGTCAAAGTCAGGATATTGGGGTAAGGCTGTCATTCGGTCGAAAGATTCTCAGTATTACTGAAATTTCTCCCATTTTCACTGAAATTTTCCCTTTTTTGATTGAAATTCTCCCCCCTACTCCATTGAATTTTAATTTAATACACTATTTTATTGTATTTTCGCAAACTCAAAATTTGACTCATGGCACTATTTTTGCAGCATTATTATCATAACTTTAATCTCGATCTAAAAAAAAATAAAATATATGAAAAAATTTATCTTCAATAAAAATCTTTTAGGAACTCTTCTTTTCCTTGTATTTTCTACCCCCATTTTCCTGAATGCTCAAAATGTGGTGCATGTCGATCTTAACAAAGCTATTGAAATTGGACTTTCTGAAAGCCCTTCCATTCAAATTGCTGAACGTAATATTCTGATTAAAAAATATTACAAAAGTGAGCAAATCGTTGGACTTTTCCCTAGCGTATCTATTGCCGCTTCCTACAACAGAACTCTTAAAAAACAAAAAATGGTGATGGAATTTATGGGCACTCCTATGGAAATTGAAATCGGTTCTTCTAATTCCTATAATGCGGGGGCTTCTTTTGCATTACCTTTGGTTATGCCTGTTCTTTGGAATAATCTAAAACTTACCCAATTGGATGTGGAAATGACCATGGAAAAAGCCAGATCTTCTAAAATCGAGTTGGTAAACCAAATTAAAAAAGCTTACTTTTCTTTACTCATGATGCAGGAATCTTACAATGTTTTATTGGCTAGTTATAAAAATACCGAGGATAACAATAAAATAATTGCTGATAAGTTCTCTCAAGGATTGGTTTCTGAATTTGAAAAATTAAGAGCTGATGTTCAGTTGGAAAATCAAAAACCAAATCTTCTAGCAACTCAAAATGCTATTGAATTAAATAAAAAATTACTCAAAATGTTAATGGGGATTGACATCAATGAAAATATAATTTTTGATGGGGAATTAAGTCAATTTGAATCTCAAATGGATGCTAAGGCTGTTCCTGTTAAAGAGGCTTTATCTATTTTAAACAATACCGATTTAAAACAAATTGATTTATCTATTCAACAATTAAATAGAACTAAATCTTTGGTGTTATCTTCATCTCTTCCTACATTAGCAATGTCTGGAGTTTATCAATACGCAAGTTTATCTAATGATTATGATTTTGCCAACTATAACTGGTTTCCATATTCTATGGTTGGTTTTAGTCTTCAGATTCCTATTACTTCATGGGCTTCTACTCATTATAAAATAAAACAAACCAACTTAACTATTCAAAACTTACAGGATACCAAAAAAACTTTAGAAAAATCGGTTTGGATTAATGTTTTTACTGCAGTAGATAACATTGATAAAGCCATTGAAAATCATACTTCTTCTAAGGAAACTTTAAAAATGGCTCAGAGAGCTTATGATATTGCCAAAAGACAATATGAAATTGGAATGAGTACCTGGTTAGATTTGAATAATGCAGATCTGGCTTTAACAAGAGCAAAATTACAGTTCTTACAATCTATTCATGACTATTTATCTGCATATTCAGACTTAGAAAAATATCTTGGAAATAATTAATTGAAAAAAATAAAAAAATTATAATATGAAAAAAATGAAATTTATGATCATGATATTGATCGCTTCGGGCATGTTTTTTACCTCATGTTCCAAAAAAAATAATGAAACTACTGCAACCCAACAATTGGATGATACTGTGACCATAAAAGTTGACACTGTGTCTCTTCAGATGATTGAAGATGATTATGAATATTCTGCAATTGTAAAACCGGAAGCATTAAATAATATTGCTCCAACTACACCTGGTAGAATTGATCAGATTTTTGTTGAAGTGGGTGATTATGTTGTTAAAGGACAAAAGTTGATTCAAATGGATGCAACGATGCTCCGTCAATCCAGAACACAACTCAATAATTTAGAGAAAAATTTTGAGAGATTTGAAGAACTCTTTAAAGTTGGTGGGATCTCAAAAGCGGAGTATGATGCTCAAAAAACACAATTGGATGTAGCTAAAAACAATATCAAAACATTAGAGGAAAATACCCAGCTTTTAAGCCCTATTAGTGGTATTGTCACTATGAGAAACTATGATTCAGGTGATCTTTATGCCGGCAATCCAATTCTTCAGGTTCAGCAAATCAGTCCTGTTAAACTGTTGATTAATATTTCAGAAAGTCAGTATTCCTTAGTTAAAAAAGGGATGAAAGCAAATGTTAAAATTGATGTTTTCCAAAATGAAACATTTCCAGGGTCAATCAGTTTAATCTATCCAACTTTAGATCCCAGAACCCACACTTTTACTGCTGAAGTAAAACTTCCTAATAAAAACAGCAAAGTGAGACCCGGAATGTACGGAAAAGTGTATCTCAATTTTGGAGCCACTCAAAATGTTGTCGTTCCTGAACAAGCTATTGTAAAAATTACAGGATCTCCTGATAGATATGTTTATCTACTTGTTGGGGATAAAGTAGTTTATACAAAAATTGTTTTAGGTAGAAGATTAGAAAATGGGTACGAAGTACTTTCTGGTTTAAAGGATGGGGATAAAGTAGCTATCACTTCTTTCTTAAAACTTAAAAATGGATCACATGTTACTATTGTTAAATAATTGTAACAACTCAACTAAGAAAATTACAAAACTATGAGTTTATATCAGAAATCAGTCAAAAATCCAATTACAACATTATTGGTTTATGTTGCCATTGCGATTATAGGGATCTATTCGTATTCCAAACTATCTGTTGATTTACTTCCGGATATTGGAACGAATAATATTATGGTTTTAACCAATTATCAAGGAGCAAGTGCTTCCGATATTGAGACCAATGTTTCTAAACCCTTGGAAAATGTGTTGAATAGTGTAAGTAATGTTAAACATATTTCATCCAGTTCTAAAGAAAACTACTCTATTATAACCATTCAATTTAATTATGGTATTGATATTGATGATGCTACAAATGATATCCGTGACAAACTGGATCTTGTTTCTTCAGTTTTGCCCGATGCAGCATCAAAACCATTTATCTTTAAATTTAGTACAGCAGATATTCCTATCATAATGCTTTCTGTTCAAAGTAATGAAAGCACCAATGCTTTGTATGAAATTTTAGATGATAAAATTGTATCCCCACTAAGTAGAATTGATGGAGTAGGTACTGTATCTATTTCCGGGGCACCACAACGTGAAATAAATATCTACTGCGATCCTTATAAATTGGATTCTTACGGACTAACTGTTGAAGGGATCACTAATATCATCAGAGCGGAAAATATGAATCTTCCTATAGGTACAATAGATATGGGTAAATCCTCATTCTCAGTTCGTGCTATGGGAGAATTTACTGAGGCCAGACAAATGCAGAATTTGGTGGTTGGAAGTATGAATAACAAAAACATCTATTTAAAAGATGTTGCAGAAGTGAAGGATACTGTTCAGGAAAGACTTCAGGAAGTTTACACCAATGGTGTTCGTGGAGCTACTATAGTAGTTCAAAAACAAAGTGGTGGAAACTCTGTTGACATAGTAAATGAAATTCAGAAAAAACTACCTGAATTAACAAAATCATTACCTGCGGATATTAAAATTGGAACAATCTATAATACAACAGATGGTATCTTAAATACAATCGCCAGCTTAAAAGAAGCGATTATTATAACATTGATTCTAGTTATTGCTGTGGTTATGATGTTTTTGGGAAGATGGAGGGCTACTTTTATTATTGCTATGGTTATTCCTGTTTCTTTAATTGCATCATTTATTTATCTTTTAGTAACCGGAAATTCGTTGAACGTTATCTCTTTATCTTCACTGAGTATTGCTATTGGGATGGTCGTCGATGATGCGATTGTGGTACTTGAGAATATAAGTACCCATATTACAAGAGGAACTAAACCAAAATCTGCTGCGGTTTTTGCCACCAGTGAAGTTTCTCTTTCCATTATTGCTTCCACTTTAGTCCTTTTAGCTGTATTTTTACCTTTAACTACTCTAACTGGAATGGCCGGTATCATGTTCAAACAAATGGGTTGGATTATGAGTATTGTAATCACTGTTTCTATGGCAGCTGCCTTAACTTTAACGCCAATGTTATCCTCTCTTTTATTAAAAAACAATCCTAATAAAGGTAGATTTTTTGGTAAAATCCAGGGTAAATTTGAAAATTTCTTAGACAATCTTGATGGTTGGTATTCCCGTTTATTAGGGTGGGCTGTTAAACATAGAAAATCCGTTATTTTTATTGCTTTAGGTATTTTTATATCCAGTATATTCCTATTTAGATTTATTCCAACTGAGTTTTTCCCTGTTCAGGATAACGCCATGTTAAATGTTACTGTAAAACTACCTCAGGGTACCCGTATGGAAACCACTCGTGCATTAGGGATAAAATTAACAGAACAATTTAAGAAAGAATATCCGGAAATTGTAAACTGTAATTTTAGTGTAGGTCAACCTGCTGAAGAGAATACTTGGGGAAAACTTTCTGATAATGGTTCTCACATGATGGCATTTACGCTCAAATTCAATAAAAAAACAGAAAGAAAAAGAGGAATTCTTTTATTAGCTGATGAGATTAGACAAGATTTAAAAGCATATCCTGAAATCAATACTTATAACGTTTCTGTTGGACAAGGAGGTATGGGTGGTCAAAGTACTGTTGACATTGAAATTTATGGAAATGACTTTATTGCTGCCGATAAATATGCAGCAATTGTATCTGAAAAAATGAAAAAAGATCCGAAGTGTGCTTCTGCTAAGATTTCAAGAGATGAGTACGCCCCTGAAATTGCAATTAATTTTAACAGACAAAAGTTAGCAGAAAATGGAATGAATTTAGGAACAGCCTCAACTTTGGCTAAAAATAGAATAGGTGGATCGATCGCTTCTGTTTATAGAGAAGACGGAAAAGAGTATTTTATCAAAGTGCGTTATGCTCCTGAATTCAGACAAGATGTAGAAGCTATAAAAAATATTACATTGTATAATAATCAGGGTACAGGTATCAAATTAGGTGAATTAGCTCAGGTTGAAGAACAATTAACTCCGCCAACTATTGAAAGAAAAGACAGATCCAGAATTGTAAAAGTACAATGTACTGCTAGTGATGGTGTTGCTTTAAGTGAAATTGCTGAAATCGCAAAAAAAGTGATGGATGAAACCGAAGTTCCTTCAGGTTTGACTACAGAATTAGCCGGAACATACCAGGATCAACAAGAATCTTTTGGGGATATGTTTACGTTAATGATTCTGATATTAGTCCTTGTTTATATTGTTATGGCTTCACAATTTGAATCTTTTGTATATCCATTCGTTATTATGTTTTCAATTCCATTTGCTTTAACAGGTGTTTTATATGGATTGGCAATAACAAGTACTGCATTAGGGTTAATGGCTTTCTTAGGACTTATCATGTTAATTGGAATTGTTGTTAAAAACGGCATTGTATTGATTGACTACACAATTCTATGTAGAGAACGTGGTATGTCGATTGGAGAAGCAGTAGTTGCTGCAGGTCGTTCTCGTTTACGCCCAATTTTAATGACTACACTTACTACTGTTCTAGGTATGATTCCTCTGGCAATTGGTAAAGGTGAAGGTGCAGAAATGTGGAACTCATTAGGTATGACTGTTGCGTGGGGATTATCTTTTTCTACTTTAATTACACTCATTTTAATTCCTACCATATATGCATCATTTGCACATTTTGGAGTAAAAAGAAAAGAAAGAAAAGCCAGAAAGCATGCTTTACAAGTTCAAAGTGTAATTCAATAATTTTTAAATTAATAAAATATGAAAGCAGTATTTATATCAGCATATCAGGCATTTCATCAAGATGTTATAAATGTTTTTGATAAACTTGAAATAAGAGGGTTCACCTATTGGGAAGAAGTTCAAGGTAGAGGAAGCTATGATGGGGAACCCCATTATGGCACTCATGCCTGGCCTACATTAAATTGTTCTTTTATGACCTTTGTCGAAGAAAAACACGTATTACCATTACTTGAAGAGTTAAGAAAACTAGATAAAGCCGCCCCATTACAAGGTATAAGAGCCTTTGTGATGCCTTGTTTGGAAATGATGTAGACTTAGGGCGAAGGGCGAAAGGCGAAGGGCGAAAGGCGAAAGGCTAAAGGCGAATGGCTAAAGGCTAAAGGCTGGAAAGTTAGGGTTAAAATCCTGATTTTCCAGTTTTTTTCATTTATCATTTATCATTTTTCATTTTTAATTATTTGGGCATTCCCCCTCGCTTCACTCGGGGTCGGGCTTGTTCCGGGGTCCGCTTCGCTTCCGTACTTCGCTGCACTTCACTTAGGACAATTAGCTATTCATCGACAATTCATGACGGCGTTCGTTCCAGCTCGCACCGGCTTCGCCGCCCTCCACATCCCTAATGCGAAAAACCGCAAGCGGTTTTAAAGATAAGAGATAAGAGTTATGAGATAAACGTTTGTAGAATATTCCGGGAAAGTGTGGAAACTGTTCCATTTAAAAATACATATTTTTGCAACAATAATATAACGAGTTAGATACAAAACACTTTTCCAACACTTTTCCGGAATAATAATTTGAAACCATTTTTATTGAAGATATTGTTCTTCTTAATTGAGACTTAAGGCCAAAAGTTTCTTCTTTTGGAAAATTGTCTGTCAACTGATATATCAATTAAGTAAATAAATGACTTTTCTTCCAAGCGATAATGTTACGAAAATTTTGCATATAATGAGTTTTCATGAGTCAAATTTAGTTGTTATCTAATATCTGAGACCTGAAAACTGAAACCTGAAAACTGAGACCTGATAGTTCTATTTATATGGAAACCGAACCCCTTCAATTACCGTTTTCCCATGCCTTAATCGGCTAAAAAATCCATATCCAAATGTTATATAAGAACCCTCCGAAAAATCATATATCACTCTCCATGTGGGTCCAACTAAAGTCATAGGATAATAACTTGCATTAGACATATCTGTTGAATTTGAAACAAGTAAATAAAGAGGATGTGAACCTGTATTAGTGGGTAAATCTGCTATATTTATAGAAATTAATGCATTACTAATGGTACCAGTTTTTTGATATTTCCAAATTCTTCTGAGTCTGTATTTGAATTTTGAAGGCATTGTAATCCCTGTGGACCAATTAGAAATAGTATCATTATTATTTCCAAACATTAAATATGACTTATCAGATTCAAATTGGCTGGTATTTAATTGATTGGTTGTAGGTAAAATATCATCAATCAGAGGAATTAAATAAACGGAGAAAAAAGCATCGGAATTAACGGATCTTGATTGTTTTTGATTTAATGTACTTATTTCATCTTTTCCAATACCAAATATATCATAATTGTAGCCATTATTAGCTGTACTATTCCAATAAACAGTAGTTGAATCTGAAGCGATATAATTTGCTCCTACTCCATCGTTTAATGAAATTCCATATTTAGTAGCAAGATAAGATTCTATCTTGATTCTACTTGTTTCATTTTCATTATTGAATATTATTATCTCGGCAATTTCTCCATCAAGATATCTCATATTTTCCGAACCTAATCGACCAACTGTTAAATCAGTAAATACACCATTAGAAAAAGCTCCATTGGTTATTGGTGAAAGTGAATAGGAATTGGTCCCATTTACCCAAAATTTATGTTTAGTATTTGTATTTCTAAAAAATGAAAAAATATTATGTGAAGATGTTGACATGGTAATGTCTTGTATAAAATTATCTCCTCCGGACTGACTTGGTGGGTATCTATGAAGGAAACGCAAAGAAGAAGGATCGCCTGTTTCAATAATTATACCACTATTCAAAGATGTTCCACCAGTTTGACTCACTGCCATGAAAGTCCTTTGACCGGATCGATTATAGCCAACAATATAAATAGAATATGAGGAAGTAAAAATATTATAGTTAGTATTTCTATCAAAATATTGAGAATTAGCTTCATTAAATGATATGGAAGGATTAAAGTTCTGTCCATTAGTTATATAAGTTGGTCTTCTCGCAGATGTAGATTGAGATAAATAGAAGTTGTTTGCAACATCTTTCCATTGAACAACTGAAGTTCCAGATAAAATAGTTCCATAATCTGCTTTAGCCCAAAATCTTAAGAAATCATTTACACCTCCTGGAGATAAATTTTTGAAAAAAACAGTAAAATAATCATTATTATTAAGAATGACACCATTAATGACACCATTGGAGTCAATTACACCAACTTCTGTAATGCCTGAGGTAAAGTTAGAGTTGCCATTTTTTTTGACTAAATAGGCGATCCTTAATTCTGTTGATCCACAACCTTGAAATTTTAAATTTACAGGTTGACTGAAATTTGTGGATTGAACCAACCATTCATAATCTATTCTGGAAGAATACGTTGACGCATTAAATTCAGAAAATTGAAATAAAAAATCGTTATTGGAATTGCTTCCTAACATAAGAAAACTTACATTATTTGTAATTGCTGCATGTTGAGAGTTAAGAAGAGTAAAATTTGTATCGGTTGATATCGTTAAAAAACTATATGAGTTAGATGTGGAAGAAGAAATCTGCTGATGAAGAGCGTTTATGTTATCTTTTCCAATTCCGAATATTCCATTGTTATATGCTCCATCTGTAGATTGATTCCAAATTGTTCCCCCATTGGATGCAAGATAATTAATGGTCATATGAAGGCCATATTTAACAGCCAGGTAACTATTTATTTCATTCTCTTCCATATCAGAAAGAGAACGATTAAAAATCATCATTTCTGCAATTTGCCCATTAAAAGTATTAGACGGAGGATTACCTCTACTTCCTATCAATAGATTATTTCCAATAAATGAACCGGTGAAACCTGTAATAGATCCACTCGATTCATTAGTTCCATTATAAAACAAATGAAAATTATTGGATAATGAACGCCGAACACTTAATAATGTAGGAGTTGTCAAACTATTAGTCCCATAACGAAAAAGTGTATATGCCCCTACTCTTTGTTGCGTTAAAATAGAATGAGATGCAGAATTGGTTCTATAACTATATTGGCTCCAAATGTATTTATCTGAACCCGAAGACTTAACTACACTAAAAGTTGTAAAATAATTTTGTCCAAAAATTCCATAGTTCAATTGTCCTTTCAAATAATCATTAACACCATCAAATTGTATGGTTGGGTTAAAGTTGATTAAATTTGTTGTACTTCTATAAATGGGTCTATAAATAGTATTATCCTGAATAAAACTATTATTGGCATAAACATTCGTCCATTGTGATATTGCAGCACCTTCCGTTGTCGTATTGGTTCCATAATTTCCTCTTAACCAAAGAGAGTCAACTGTCGTTGTGTAGGTGATAGCTAATCTTGGTCTATAATTAATGGTTGAATTATCTCTGGATGCAAAATGTTTTTCGTGATTGGCACTATTGGTCCCCATAAAAATAAATCCATAATTAGCATAAGTTCCATTTGTCCAATCCTGTACAGCTGATGTTACATTCCACGCATTGTCAATTAAGGCATTAGTAACATTTTTATAAGCTAATGCGGTATAATTAAAATCACCCCCATCTGAATTCCATTGATCATAATAAGTCCTATAATACCATGAGGCATCTAATTCAGTCCATTCAGATGTTACTCTATAAACACCTACACTCAAATCATTTCCTGATCCATCAACAACTCTTAATATTACAGAAGCATTCGTAATTACAGCATTTCCGGGTATGGCTGATAAATCAAAGTACACGAGTCCTCTCCATCTATTATTATCTCCAACCCATATATCTGAAGATGATCCATAATTACTATATGGTGAACTTTGACTAATATCATCATCCATTGATGCTGTTATTGTATCAGTTATTTGAGCATATAGATGATTATAGGATAATTGAAATAGATACAAAATTAAAATTACAAGAAATTTAAAATTGATTTTAAAATATAATTTTGGAATAATCATTTTAAAAAAAATCAAAAAATTATTTATAATTTAAAATAATATCACCAATTCTTGAATATGAACTATTAGTCGAAGAAAAAGTAATAACAAATGCAGCAGTTTGTCCGGGTGTAATCCAAGTTGATAAACTAGCATTAGAAATGGAAGTGGTTGTCCATGAAGTGTTTGTTAGCGCTGAACCGTTATATATGGAAGCACCTGAACTAACATTAAAAATTTGAATAGTTACTGAACAACCGGTTTGAGCCATATTCACAATTTGAAGTGCATTTGTTTGCCATTCTGTAAAATCATTAGGAAGTGTTATTCTGGCAATAACTTGATAAGTTTGAGCCCCAGAAGAAGATCTTCCCATCCATTCATAGTAATTCGTATAGTAATAAGGAGATACAGCTCCTGAATTACCTGCATAAAGATCCCCATTATGATTGGTTCCTGAACCTGGAACCACAACAGCACCAGCATATTCAGCAGATACTGCAAATTTTTTATTAACTACAGTATTTCCTCCAGCAGTAGGAATCCATGTTGTTCCTGTCCACATAAATTCTGCAAATTTTGAAGGAGCAATTAAAGTGTTATACATGGTAAAAGAAGCAGTTCCGGTATTAGATACTTTAACCATTTTTCCTTCTGTAGCCGGAGTTGGCCAGGGTAGTGTCAAGGTTTGTCCTGTTGTAGTTTGATTTACCGAAAAGTTGGTCCCAATATTAACAGAATTTGCAGCTGTTTCAATATCTCCACCTGTGGGTTTATTAGTTATAGGTCTAACAAAAAATATGGTCGTCCCATTATTTTGAAATGTAGCATCTGGTGTTGTAGTTCCTAGTCCAAAATAACCTGTTGGTAAAAAAGTTGCCCTTTCTATATTATTGGTTTTGAAAATCAATCTGTTATAATCTGTCGTTCCTAAAAAATTAGTAGAAGGATTAGTTCCGGAATTTCCAACTAAGCTCCAGCTTGCTCCAGTGGCGTTTAATGTTGTTCCACTGAAACTTAAGCCGGTTCCAATAGTAATGGCAGTGGGAATTGCTGTTGCTCCATAAGGATTTCCTAGTAATGATTGGGCAGGCATTTGTTGTATTCTGTCGTAAGTGACATTGTATAACGCTATTTTATCTGTAGTAACTGCTCCCCATGCAAGATCTTCTGAAATAATAGTAGTATTGAGAATGTTATTAGAATAGACAGAATTATCTGCTAGTTTTTCATGTGTTACCCTTCCATTTCCAATCACTGGCCAATAGTCAGTACCTGCCAAATCACCTGTTAATTGAATGATTCCCCGCGTAGTTGTTGTTGCTCCTTTAGCTTCAATAGAATATGGATTGAATATGGTACCATCTCCATAAACATTAGTGGTAGAATGGTTTTGCATGTATGTAGTACCAGTAGCAACATTAGAAGGAGCCCAGCTGGTACCATTCCATATCAAAGCTTGTCCGTTTGATGCACCCATTGAAGATAATCCCAAAGGGCTTGTAGTAGTTCCATTTCCTGATAAAGTAGAATTTGAATTCACAACATTCAAATCACCAATAATTTTGAGTTTTCCGCTGCTTGTTCCAATATAAAATGTATTAGTAACAGTATCTTTATAAATATCTCCTTCAGGAGCAGACAAAGCAGTGTTTATGGCATTTACTTGGGTTGTATTGATCAATATTTGAGCATCTATTGCAATTATAAATGTTAAAAACAGTGTTAAAAGTAAAATTTTTTTCATGTTTTTCCACTTTAATATATGACTAATACCCACTTTATATAAAATGGTCTAACTTGTTAAAGTTTTATTCGGATTGTATTCTTACTGAGTGCAAATATATACAAAATTCTATTTAGTCTTGGAACAAATTGATAAAAAATCACAAAAATTATTAAATTCATTTATTTTCCACAATTATTTTTCTGTTTGTTACAAATAAAAATAAATATCTTTTGAACCAAAATTCAATAATTTTAAAAAACATACCTTTTTAAAAACAAGAAATAAAGAAAATTAATTCAATTTTTCAATGTTAATGGAGGAACATTGAGGTATTGTATTAAGATTTATACCATTAATACGTTGATGCCTAACTCTTATTACATCACCGTTATTTAGCTGAATAATTACTGATTTTGCTGCTGTTGAATAAGTTGTATTTTTAGAACCAATATAAAGTTGGGTTCCATTATAAAAGGTGGAGTTTACTTCCAACCAAAATTGTCCGTTAATATTATTAGTATTTCCTGTATAATATAAACCTGCAGTATAGGAAATTCTATAAATACCATCCTCTGAAATGGTGATTTCATCATTATTTAATGAATATATTGACCCTAAATTTGTTCTTATTGTATTTATATTTAGTGTAGTAGCAGTAGCCGAAATACTTTGAGTAGTAACAGTATTATCATAAGCTTCAAAAACCTTTTTTTGATAATAAGCTCCACCATCGGTACCTACCTGAACAGAATTATTTGTATTAGTACTCACAACATTAGCAGTTTGTGTAACATTGTTTTCATTAGTATATGAAATTTGTCCGGTTGAAGTATTTTGTGATAAATTTGTAACAGTTTCAGTTAAAGTATTATTATTAATTGTAATGTTTCCGGTTGTACTGGTAGGCTTGACTTTAATACACCAAATAACACTGGCATTTATTGGACGTGTTTCAACATCACCTCCGCTAAAGGTATGAGTATGAGTATTATCATTTGTAGTAAGATTAGATGTGGTTTCAGATGAATATGTTAGAACATCTCCATCAACAGTATTATACAATCTTTGATTAGTAAAACTATAAGTTGTGTTTATATAATTGTGATTATGAGTACTATTAGAAAGAACAAACGGGTTAATAGGTAATGCTGTAGAATACCCTTGTAAAACACCTGCACTTGTACCACCTCTTAAAAATCTTCCTGAAGTGTTTATATTAACCAGTGTAAAAGTTGATGCATTGGATGAGGCAATATATTGACAAGGAAATGAAGCATGAAAACTCTGAAAATGAGGGAAATCAGACCAATTATAAGTACCTCCGGTTAATGGTAATAAATAATCAGGAGGTGTTCCATTTGATGTCCAGCCCACAATGTAGCCGAGATCTATACCATCTGCTGTTGCATTTTGAGACCAATTTAAAGTCCAGGAACCACTGGTATATGTCCAATATTCAATAATTCCGTTTGTTAATTTTATTTTAGCTGTATATCCATTCACAGGATTACTAATTTCACCTGATGTGGGAGCAACATTAGATGTACTATTGGCTCTTGTAATATGGTGATCTTTGATATCATTTCCAACGATTACATCACCATTGGCATTTGTCGCTAATATTCCGGCGTTGGTTAGATTAGTAAATCTCAACCCTGAATTTCCAGCTGTTCCTTGAGTTATTTCAAGTTTATTTTGAGGGTTAGTAGCACCAATTCCAACATTTCCTGCTGATAAAATGGTCATTTTCTCAGTATTATTGGTTCTAAACACTAACCTTTGAGCATCTGTAGTTCCTAAAAAATTGGTTGCTGGTGCTGTTCCTGAATTACCTGTTAAACTCCAACCGGTTGAAGTCGAAGTAGGTGTCCATGCTGTCCCATTCCATGAAAGCACTTGTCCATTTGTTGGGGCTGTTGCTGAAATAGGATTCGTTTGCAATTGATTGGCATTCCATAATGGTGCTGTATTATTTACCGTTAACGTGGCATTTGCGCCTCCTACTACTGCATTGGTTGCTCCGGCATCTAAAACCAATGGATTAGATGCAGAACTTAAACTGGTTCCGGCAACAATGTTATTTCTGGTTATCGTAACGTTAGGTGTGGATGTTGGTGTCCCAGTTATCACAATTGGAGATGTACCTGTAACTGTAGTAACAGTTCCATTGTTTACTGTATTCAAAACAGAGCCTGAAAAATTAAGACCTGATCCTAATGAAATTTCAGACGGGGCTGCTGCCGATGCTGTTGGATTGCCTAATATTCGTTGTGCTGTTACATTTTGAATTTTAGCATAAGTAACTTGAGCATTGCCTAAATCTGCTGTAGCGATTGTACCATCTAATATTTTTCCTGTTGCGATCGTATTATCAGATATATCTTCATTAAGTATCGTCCCATTATTGATTTCCGCTGTAGTCACTGCATTGGCTGTAATCTGGGGAGAAGTGGCTGTTCCTGTTAAATCTCCGGCTAACTGAACTACCCCTTTTGCTGAAGTTGTTGCATCTGCAACACTTACAGTATAAGGGGAAGCAATAGTTCCTGCTCCTGTAACTGTCGTATTGGTACCGTTACTTAATTTTGTTTCACTTCCATCTGCAGTGGGTAAAGTCACAGCTGTTGCACTTACTCCATTTACTGTTGTGGTTAGCTGTCCTGATGCAATACTGTTACTAACAGTGGTTGTAGAAGGTGCGGCATTTACCGGAACCCATGTGGTTCCATTCCAGGAAAGAACTTGTCCATTTGAAGCACCCATTGGAGCAATTCCTAAAGGATTTCCTGCAGATCCATCACCGGTTAATGTTGCATTTACTTTTGAAATATCCCCGATAATTTTTAAAAAACCACTACTGGTTCCAATATAAAATATATTGTTTTCAGTATCTTTATAAATATCACCTTCTGCTGCTGATTGTGCGGTATTTATAGCATTTACCTGAGATGATGTTATTAAAATTTGAGCATTTATGAGAAAAGAAAATGAAATGAATAGAAAAAAAAGTAAAAATTTTCTCATAATTATCGAATCCTTTCTATTATTAATGATGATCCATTTGCTACCAAAGAAAGATTTCCTCCAGTATATTTTCTACCTTCAACTCTGATAATATCATTCGCTGATAATGTTAAAAGTTTAACAACTGTAACGGTACCTTTATTACGACTACTATTTTGATGAAATGTATATCCTAAAGTGCCTGGAACTTCTGTTCCATTTTGAGTTAATCGGAATTCGCCACCGGTGCCGGTATTATTAGTTACAATTGCTGTAACTCTGTATGTTATTCTATAAGTTCCTGCTGTAGTGATTGTAATTTGAGATCCACTTCCTCCAATAGTATATCCGGCATCATTAATATTTGTAGTACCAAAAGTAATATCAGCAAATGATGCAGATAAATTCTGTGTTCCAGCTGCATCGTAAATTTCAACAATGGTTGCCTGGTAAGTATTTCCTGAAGGTTCCCAATGAGAATTCGCGTTATCCCAAGCTAAAACTTGTCCATCAGTTGGAGCAGTGGAAGCAACATCTCTACTCTGTAATTGGTTGGCATTCCAGTAAGCTCCCGTATTATTTATAGTTGCGGTTGTTCCTACTGTGGTTACGGCTGCTGCAGTGATTGCAGTTACTGTACCT
>JAGDMF010000005.1 GCA_017860455.1 Bacteroidota bacterium | reverse complement strand
ATTTTTTGAATTCCGTATTAGCTACCTCTGATGGTGGTTGCTTACTGGTTGGAACTAAATATCCTCATGGATCGCCTTCATTAATTAGATATTCCCATTTTGTCAAAGTAGATGCCAATGGGGATGTGCAGTGGACACAGGATATTGAGATGCCGGAATTGTCTTACAAAGTATATCCCAATCCTACCCAATCGGTTTTTAATATCGAAAATAGTGAGCTAAATATTATACAAATTGAACTTTACGATATATCCGGAAGATATTTAACATCTATATCAGACTGTAGCAACTCAACGATTTCTATAGATTTATCTCCCTTTTCCAATGGGATCTATTTTGCCAAAATTAAATCATCCAAAGGGGTGAGAACGGAAAAAGTGGTGAAGAATTAGTTATCAGGTTTTAGTTTTTGGGTTTTAGTTTTTGGGTTTTAGTTTTTGGGTTTTGGATCTATTATTCGAGGCATTTAAAAAAAATTAACACAGAGTACCGCAGTGTAAAAAGGAGTTTCACAGTGTTTTAATTTTAAAAAATCAGGCTGAAATAACACTGTGATACATCGTTTAACATTGTGAAACACTGTGATCCCGACATAATTTTGGAATTCAAAAAAATAAATGCCACGAATTCAGGAATTAAAAACGTATTATATATTCATCAATCGTGTGCTCATGTGCTCATGTGCTCGTGTGCTCAATTATTCATTATTCATTATTAATTATTATCTGTTAATTGTTAAATGTTACTTGTTACCTGTTAAATGATAATTGTTACTTGTCAAATGATAAATGTTACTTGTTACCTGTAACCTGTTAAATTATTTAGTATTTTTGCAACAAAGAAAAAAAGTATGAAAAAAGAGAGCATTTTCGCGGTTATTGTATTGTTGGCACTGGTTGCTATAGGATGTAAAACACAACAAATGGGTGTAAAAAATGACCCTAAAGGGGATCATTTTTGTGTAAAAAAAGGGGATACATTTGAGATTCATTTTATTGCAAACGCCTCTACCGGAAGAGCATGGCAATTTATCAATAAAAATGAAGTAACCATAGTTGATTCAGTTTCTCAACGGGTTGTGAATAATGCCCCTGAAGGGATGGTGGGAAAATCTGTTGATTTATACCTCACTTTTGAAGCCCAAAAAGAAGGATGTGACACCCTCATTTTTAAACATTCACGCGTTTTTGATCCCAAAGATGAAGGGGTGACTGTTTATAAAATTGTACATGTCCGATAGATGACATCTCCTAAACTTCATATTGCGATTCCGGCGATTCAGGAGCTGGAGTATCTACATTTTACTTTGCAAGATATTGCAAAACAAGATTTTAAAGGTGATTTTTCCGTTACAATTTGTGTAAACCAGCCTGATGAATGGTGGGATGATCCGGACAAAGTTGCCTTGTGTGAATCGAATCTGCAATTGATTCAGTATCTGGAACAGTTTGAACTTTTTCCGATTACGATTCTGGATCATAGCAGCAAAGGCAAAGGATGGATTGGGAAGAAACATGGTGTTGGTCAAGCCCGTAAAACACTTTTTGATTCCATTTTGAAAAAAGCAGACTCTGAGGATATTCTGATTAGTTTAGATGCGGATACCCGCTTCGGAAGTTGTTATTTTCAATCAATATTGGAACGATTTACTCAAAATGAAGTATCTGTAATTTCAGTGCCTTACTATCATCAACTCACTGATGATGACCGGGCAAACCGGGCAATATTGCGCTATGAGTTGTATATGCGCAATTATATGCTCAACATGTATGAAATCAGATCGCCCTATAATTTTACAGCCGTTGGATCTGCCATCGCTTGCAGGATTGGAGCATTACAGAAAATTGGCGGGATCACACCGATGAAAAGCGGGGAGGATTTCTATTTGCTCCAGAAATTCAGAAAGATGGGATTTGTTTCCAATTTTAACACAGAACCGGTTTACCCGGCCACCCGATTTTCTTCCAGAGTCTATTTTGGAACGGGTCCGGCAATGATCAAAGGGGACACTGGGGATTGGAACAGTTATCCGATTTATCACCATTCTTTATTTCAACAAATTCGGGAAACGTACGATTTGATTCCGGAACTTTACCTAAAAGACTTAAAGACTCCCTTTTTAACATTTTTAGAAGAGCAATATCAGGAATCCGATTTATGGACCCCTTTGAGAAAAAACTTCAAAACTTTACCCCTTTTTGAAAGAGGATTTCATGAAAAAGCTGATGGGTTACGGATTTTGCAATATCTAAAAGCGACCAATCAGGTAGTTGGATTTGATGATTCTGCATCATTTTGGTATAATTTTTCACATTTTTTTCCTACCGTAGAGGTTGAATTTGCTAAAGATAGGCCCCAATTAGAAGCTTTAAAAACGGAAGAACTGGCTATTTTAAGAGATCTTTTTTTTCAAAAGGAGATGGAATTGCGATTTTCTGAAAAAAATGGATGATTCTATTAAAAAAATAGTATTTTTGCAAAAGAAAAAATTTTAGAATTATGAAAAAGATATTATCCTTTATTTGTGTATTATTCTTCTTTGCAGCTGTTCAGGCACAAACTCCAACCCCTGTAAACAATTCAGATCAGCAAATTTACAAAGAAGTTGAAGTTCTGGCAACATTTCCGGGTGGTTTAGCTGAGATGCATAAATTTTTCGGAACCAAAGCTACAATTGGAAAATTTGGTCAACCAGGCACAGAAGTACACTTTAAAATTGAATTTATTGTTGAAAAAGATGGTACCATCACCGACATTAAATTGGTAGAAGATGGATCAGAAGTATCCAAAGAGCTTTATGATGAGTATGTTAAGGTGATCAAAGAGATGCCAAAGTGGGAAGCTGCTAAAATTGGAGGAACAGTTGTTCGCAGTTTATATACCCTTCCTATCAACATTAAATTTCAGGAAGAATTAAAGATTAAAAAACAGAAGTAGGGATTCCCATTGCTCTCACTTTCTGAGCAATCAGTTCCATCTCTTCAACTGAAATTTTATTCAGATTTTGAGCCGGAGTTTCCCGATCTAACGAGTATAACATCACCTGTTTGGGTTGTAATAATTGAACCGCATCTATCCATTTGGAAAGATGTGGTTCTTTGCTATTATCAAAAGGAACTCCGCCTAAATCTCCGGAAAAGAATAAGGTTTGGAGTATAAAATTCCCTTTAAACAGTTTCAACCAGTCTATAATCTGATCAACGGAACAATTTTGCAATGGATTGTTAATAATCTGATACATCTCTTCCGTTGCTGCATCCAGTTTTAGAATGGGATTCTCAATTTTGGAAAGTGCTTCACGAACATCCTCCCTATACAATTGCGTAGAATTGGATAGACAGGTGATGATGGCATTAGGATAATATTTTGTTCTCAGCAACAATAAATGGTCAATGATCTCTAAGAACTGCGGATGCATGGTGGGTTCCCCGTTGCCTGAGAAAGTGATGCTATCAATGGGGATTTGATCATTTTTACACTGAATCAGTTTTGTTTCAATGGCTTCATTTACCTCCTGTAATGAGTACAACTGACTGGTATCCATATTGGATTCCAATGTCCAGCCACACTCACAGTAGATGCAGTCAAATGAACATATTTTTTTAACAACGGGAAGAAGATTAATCCCGAGGGAGTTGCCAAGTCTCCGACTTTTAATTGGCCCGAAAGCGATTGATTCCCAAAGCATCTTTTAAAATGAAAAATGAAAAATGAATAGTGATTAGTGATTAGTGAATAGTTGTTAATAGGTTTTAGGTTTTAGGTTTTAGGTTTTAGTTGACTGCCGACTGCTGTCTGCCGTCTGCCGTCTGCTGTCTGCCGTCTGCTGTCTGCTGTCTGCTGTCTGCCGTCTTTTTACCATCGTCCGTCGAAGGTGGTCCAGATGAGATCGCCGGTTTCCCAGGCTTTGGATACGGCACGATTTCCACAATCGATACTATATTTCGTTAGAAACTGGATAGCATCCTCTCTTTTTCCTTCATTGAGCAGTTGTAGGGTTTGATTTTCAACAGATTTTTGATTCGTAAGAAATTCTGTTTCCATGGGGATCCAGGCTTGATCAATTACCGGTTTCATATCGCCCCAGCGTTGAGCAGCGATGGTTCCCAGGCGGTTAAACGCCCACCAGGCAGCCTTATTGCTAAAACCAGTTGCACGACCATCTGTTTTATAAGTTTCCGGAAGATCGGTGATTGAAGCATAAAAAGGTACATAAATGGAAGATGCTACATTATCTAAGGCAAACCAGCAAACGGGACCCACCTCATCAGGTAAAAAAGCGCGACATTGAAGGATGGTTCCATAAACGGTAAAATGAACAGCGATTGAACGCTCCCCTCTCCAATGCCAGCCCCCGTTGATTTTATGCAGTTTAAGTTCATCTGATTTCATAAAAGGATTCGCCAGTGGGGAAATGATCGTTTTCCCATCTTTATCGGTTACGGTTAACGTTTTTCTCATATCATATTCAGTTCCTTCATAATAATCTCTGAATATGGACATCATTTTTTGAGTGGTTATTAAGGTATCCGGTTTCACGGAGAAAGGATAATTTTCGGAGTTTGGATCCAATTTAAGAGAAGGGGCAACCAAATCAAACACTCTCCATTCACGGCGGCGACATGCGAGCATGGTTCTGCTTTCAGGAGCATATACGTATGCAAAACTGAATGTTCCCTTTGATTTGTTCCACCAACCATTCTCTTCAGCAACCGTGTATACATTATCTGAAGCCATAAAGAAATCTTTATTTTTAAGATCTATTTCCCGGATTGTTGAGGCGTTCGCATTCACAGCTACATGATCATCCGGAACTCTTTGAGCCACCCAAACGGCGCCCATTTTTCCTTTTCCGGGACCCACAATTTCGAGATGCCAAACCTCCTTTTTATCAGCGATAGTTAAAGCCTCACCTCCATCGATCCATCCATATTTTTTCAACAGTTCACCGGCAATTTTAATAGCCTCGCGAGCTGAAGAAGCGCGTTCCAGCATCAACTGGCATAAGCGTTGACAATCAATCAAGCCGGAATCAGATTGCAATTCGGGTCTTGGAGAGAAGGTTGATTCTCCGATAGCCACTTGTTTTTCATTCATACAAGGGTATGCAGTACTAAAATATTTATAGGTATGAGCAACTTGTGGAATTGAGCCCAATTCAATGTTTTCATAATGTGACATTTTGCCGTACACTTCTTTTGCACTTTGTCTTTTGTACATTTTTACCACAGCTCCGGCAGGATGATCCTGTGCAGGAATCACCAGAATATTGGTTCTGGTTCTGTGACTATCATCGGTATGAGAGGTATAAACGGAGCCATCAGCAGAAGCCTTAGAACCAACGGTAATGCTGGTACATTCCAAGTTGCCGGTTTCCTGATCCGTATTCTCGGTTTGAGCCAGAAGGGGAGTTAAAAAGCCAAAACCCAGCACAAAAAGGGTCGTAAAAAGTTTTTTCATAGTAATTAAAATTTTGGCAAAAGTAATAAAATAATTCATGAACACAGTGTTCCACAGTGTTAAACAATGTTACACAGTGTTAATGTGTGTAACCTTTTTATTTGTCCTTCTAAGATCATATTATTTTCCATATTTCTCGATATTAAAAACCAAAAACAAAAGGTAATAAAATCGGCATTGTAATTTTTATGTAGTTTTTGTACTAACTTGATAAATGAATCAAAAAATGGTGTACATTTGCGCTTTTGTTTCTTTAATAATTAAAACAATCAATAACAAAAACTAAAATATTATGAATCAAATGAATGGACTTAACGGTCCAAAACGGGAATCAGGAAGTAGAAAATTTTGGAGAATAGTTTTAGGATCCATGGTAGGATTCATCTTATCCTCCATCGTTTTATCCATATTATCGATGATCTTCTTTTTCGGGATTATTGCCAGTATTTCAAGTAATCCGGTACCAACAGTAGCTGAAAATTCAATTTTAAAACTCTCATTTTCAACCCCCATTGAAGAGCGTGGTGAAGATAATCCATTTGAAAACACAGCTTTTGAGGGGATTTCCTCCTCTCCAGTAGGGCTTGATGATATTATCAAAAGTATCAACCATGCTGCCACAGATCCAAAAATCAAAGGGATCAGTATGGAATTATCGAATGTAACTGCCGGTTTAGCCACTTTACAAGAGATCTATGTAGCTTTGGAAAAATTCAAAACTACCGGAAAATTTATTTACGCTTATGGTGATTATTATTCTCAAAAAGGATACTATATCTCTACTGTTGCAGACAAAATCTTTTTGAATAAACTGGGAGCTGTCAATTTTAAAGGGATTGCATTTAAAACCATGTTCTTCAAAGGATTATTGGACAAATTAGAAATTGACGTACAAGTTGTGAGACACGGTGATTTTAAAAGTGCCGTTGAACCTTTTGTATTGGATAAAATGAGTGATGCCAACCGCGAACAAATGAGTGTTTTAGCGGCTGATATCTGGGATGTGATGTTAGCACAAATCTCCAAAAGCAGAAAGATCGGGATAGATTCCTTGAATATCATTGCCAACAATCTACTATCCGTAAACGCTGAAACCACTTTACAACTCAAAATGGTGGATCAGATTGGATACTATTCCACTTATGAAAATGGGTTGAGAAGTTTATTAAATCTTAGCACCGACAAAAAAATCAATTATGTTTCTGTAAACGATTACAGAAAAGGGATTACCCAGATTTCAAAGGAAAACAACATTGCCATCGTTTATGCTGTTGGCGATATTGTGGATGGGGAAGGTGATGAAACAACCATTGGATCTATTACGTTCTGCAAAGAGTTAAGAAAAGCATACACTGACGCCAAAGTGAAAGCAATCGTGATCAGAGTTAATTCTCCCGGTGGTAGTGCTTTAGCTTCTGAAGCGATCTGGAATGAGATTGAATTAGCAAAAAAAGCCGGTAAAATTGTTGTAACTTCCATGGGAGATTACGCTGCATCGGGAGGATATTACATCTCTTGTAATTCTGATGCCATTGTAGCACAACCCAGCACATTAACCGGATCGATTGGCGTATTTGGCTTGATTCCAAGTGCCCAAAAGATGTTGAAAAATAAATTGGGCATCACATTTGATGTGGTAAAAACCAATGATCATTCCGATTATGACACCGGAAGAATGATGGATGAGTTTGAACTATCCAAATTAAAATTCAGTGTTGAAGAGATTTACTCTGTATTCTTACAAAGAGTTGCCATAGGTAGAGGTTTAACCACTGAAGCCGTTGATAAAATCGGGCAAGGAAGAGTATGGTCTGGATCCAGAGCTGTGGAATTAGGATTGGTCGATAAATTGGGTGATTTGAATGTTGCGATTGCTACTGCTGCAGAATTAGCCAAATTAACCGATTATGGTATTGTGATTTATCCTGCACAGGTGAACTGGATTGAAAAGATTTTCAACTCCAAAACCAATTCAAAAATCGAGATGGCATTACAGGAACGTTTTGGATCGATGTACTTTGCATTTGACGGCATCAAAAGTGTGATGGACAGCAAAGGTGTTCAAGCCAGACTTCCAATGACCATTGACGTTTATTAGTCATGTTAGACAGTGCTTTTTATATCTATTTATGGGTGATGACGGGAATAGCCGTCATCACTTTTATTACATTATACTTTGTAGAAGCGGGTTACGGGATGTTGATCTCTAAAAAGTGGGGAAAAACCATCAACAACAAATGGGCCTGGTTTGTGATGGAGTTTACCATATTCATCCTCATGTGTGTGATGTGGTTAACCTCAGAACACCGGTGGGAGATCGTGCCGATGTTATTCTTGTTGATATTTCAGATTCACTACATTCAAAGAGCCTTGATTTACCCTTTTTTAATCAAAGGGAAAAGTAAAATGCCGATTGGGATCATGTTTATGGGAGTTTCTTTCAATATTTTGAACGCGTGGATGCAGGGATACTGGATTTTCAACATTGCTTACAGTCCTGAATATCCGGCATTATTTGTACGACACGGAACCGCCTGGTTCTATTCAGCTCCATTCATTATTGGGACCATTCTGTTTATCATCGGATTTATCATCAATCTCCAATCTGACTACACCATCAGGCATTTAAGAAAAGACCCGAATGATACGAAGCACTATTTTCCAAAGGGTGGATTATTCAAATATGTCACCAGCGCCAACTATTTTGGGGAGTTATTAGAGTGGTTAGGATTTGCGATATTAACCTGGTCAATCTCCGGATTGGTATTTTTCATCTGGACCTTTGCCAATTTGGTTCCCCGCGCCAACTCTATTTACAAACGGTACCGTCAAGAGTTTCCCGAGGAGTTTGAAGGGAAGAAATTGAAAAGGGTGATTCCGTTTGTGTACTAAGGGCGAAGGGCGAAAGGCGAAGGGCGAACCCCTCCACATCCCTCAAGCGCAAAACCGCTATCGCGGTTTTTTGGGGTTTGTCACAATATTTAAAAATCAATTATTTTGCTTCACAGGGTACATCAGTGTACTAATGTGTACCACAGTGTTTCAAATTTTAAAAAATACGCACATATAAACACTGTGATATACCGTTTAACACTGTGAAACACTGTGAAATAAAATATTTATTTAGAAAGCTTATCCTACAAATTTTCAAACGCGGATTTAAACAGATCTGTTTTATCCGCATTGCAAAGCATCCGTTTTATCCGCGTTCCATTATCAGACTACAGACTTGGCTTTGAGCAACATACGTACTGCTCTAAGGTCGTTGAGTGATCACTGAGCTTGCGAAGTGTAGAAGCGCCCTAACAATGCACCCCGCAAGTTGAGCTGCTTAGGGGATGACGGATCGGGCAGAGCGAGCCTGTGAGCTACTGCCCGGCCGATCAGACCCTTGCAGCGAAACGAGGAGTACAGGCCGGAGACCGACGGCGAGCCTGCGAGCCGGAATGCCCAAAAAGTTATTAGGTATAAGGTTTTAGTTATTAGTTTCTTATACCAAATATCCAAGAGCTAAAACCCCAAATAATGGAAAATGGACAAAAGTCGAGGGAGTTTACAAATTCATTTACATAATAAAAAAAATTATATCACAGTGTTCCACAGTGTACTAATGTGTACCACAGTGTTTTTAATTTTAAAAATACGCTCATTTTGACACTGTGATACACCGTTTAACACTGTGAAACACTGTGATTCCTTCTTTTCCAAAACCTAAAACCCAAGACCCAAAACCCAAAACCTAAAACCCAAGACCTAAAACCCAAGACCTAAAACCCAAAATAATGAAATATGAAAAAAAAATGTAATAAATTGGAGTATTATTTTACAAACTGAATAAATATTGTGAGAATACAAAAAAATTTGTATTTTTGTTGGTTAAATTGAATTTAAACAAAATTGTGTCAAAAAAATATTATTATGAAAAAAATTGTACTGTTTTTATCTTTATGTATTTCTGTTTTTATTGCTAAAGCAGATGAAGGGATGTGGTTGCTTTTGTTATTACACAAAAACATAGACCAAATGCAAGCTATGGGACTTAAATTATCTTATGAAGACATTTATAATGTGAACCATAGCAGTATTAAAGATGGAGTGGTGATCTTTGGTAGAGGATGTACCGGTGAAATCATTTCAAAAGATGGCCTAATATTGACCAACCACCACTGTGGATATGGAAATATTCAAGCGTTGTCATCTGAAGAAAATAACATTCTGAAAAACGGATTCTTTGCAAAAACCCGCAAAGATGAACTCCCCTGTGAAGGGCTTACGATTAAGTTTTTCATCAGAATGGAAGATGTTAGCGAATACATTTTAGAAGGATTGACCAATGATATGAAAGAGTCTGATCGTAACGATTCTATAGATAAAAGATCCAAAATATTGATGGCAGATAATTCTGAAAAAGGGAAATATGAAGTTCGCATTGCCAATATGTTTAATGGAAATGCGTATTACATGTTTATCTATCAAGAATTTAAAGATGTAAGATTGGTTGGCACGCCTCCTAATGATTTAGGTAAATTTGGTGGGGATACCGATAACTGGGTATGGCCAAGACACACCGCTGATTTCTCCATGTTCCGTGTTTATACCGATAAAAATGGAAATCCTGCCTCCTATTCTCCCGATAATATTCCATTGAGTCCCAAATTCTTCTTCCCTATCTCTTTAAATGGAGTTCAGGAGAACGATTACGCCATGATTATGGGTTATCCCGGCAGAACAGACAGATATTCCAGTTCCTACAGTGTTAAAATGACCACTGAAGAATCTAACCCTGTAATTATCACAGCAAGAGGTAAAAAATTGGATATCATCAACGCTTATCGTCAGGCCAATACCAAAATTGATATTCAATATGCTGCCAAAGCAGCTTCTATTTCCAATTACTGGAAATACAGCATTGGACAAAATGAGCAAATCATTAACAATCATGTGATTGCAAAAAAGGTCGCTATTGAAAATAAATTCAAAGAATGGGTAAAAGCCAACAAAAAAGAAGCCGAATATGGTACTGTTATTGATGATTTAAGTAAGATCTATATTGAACTTACCAAATATGAAAAAATGAAAGTGGTTTATAGAGAAGCTATTTTTTCAGGAAGTGAACTGTTCCAGATGTGGAGATATTGCAGTGCTCTGTATCCTGTTTTGAAAAATAAAGATATTGATACAACATCGAAAGAGTACAAAAGATTTGAATCTATTTTAGGTATAATGCCGGATGGAATAAATGATTTTTTCAAAGATTTTAATGTAGAAGTGGACAAAAAAGTGGCTGCTGCCCTTTTTGAATACTATTACAATGAAACCACTCCTGAACAAAGACCCGAATTTTTCAACAAAGCAGTTGCTAAATACAAGATGAATTTCACCAAAATGGTGGAAGATCTATACAAAAAATCTATTTTAGATGATCAGGAAGCCCTATTGGAATTTGTTAAAAACCCAACATTGAAAGTATTGGAAAAAGATATGGTTTTCCAATGGTTTGAACAATTGTACGATTTTTATCTAAAACAGATTGAACCTGCAAACACCTATAATACCGCATTAGTTAAAGCGAATCGTATTTTTATGAAAGGGATGATGGAGATGCAACCGGATAAAAATTTCTATCCTAATGCCAACAGCATGATCCGTTTAACTTATGGAAAAGTGGGGGGATATGAAATGAAAGACGCTGTTACAGCTCGTTATTACACCACTTTAGACGGAGTTATTGCAAAAAACAGACCCGGATCATGGGAATTTAATGTTCCACAAAAAATGATTGATCTGTATAACGCAAAAGATTTTGGTCCTTATGCAGACAAATCAGGCCAGTTAAGAACCTGTTTCCTTACCAACAATGATATTACCGGTGGTAACTCCGGAAGTCCTGTAATTAACGGAAAAGGGCAATTGATTGGATGTGCATTTGACGGCAACTGGGAAGCGATGAGTGGAGATATCTTTTTTGAAACACAATTACAAAGAACGATCGTTGTTGACATCAGATATGTTTTGTTTATCATTGACAAATTTGGCGGAGCAAAACATCTGGTAGATGAGATGACAATCATCAAAGACTAATTCATGATTCCCGTTAATCAGTACATTTTGAACTATTTTGATCAGATGGTGGCTATACGCCGCCATCTTCATCAAAATCCTGAGCTATCGGGAGAAGAGGTACAAACGGCACACTATATTGGCACCATTCTGGATCAGATTGGGATCCCTTATACTCCACACATTGCCGGACACGGAATTGTAGCAACGATCAAAGGGGAACTGGAAGGAGATACTTGCATTGCGTTAAGAGCCGATATGGACGCTTTACCCGTTAAAGAGCTGAATAATGTTTCCTATTGTTCCCAAAACGAAGGGGTGATGCATGCGTGCGGTCACGATTTTCATACTGCTTCACTCTTAGGTGCTCTAATGGTTCTTCAAGAGCACAAATCTCAGTTTGGAGGAACCGTAAAAGCTATTTTTCAACCTTCAGAAGAGCGATATGAAGGGGGCGCCCATTTTATGATTGAAGCAGGTGTTTTAGAAAATCCAAAAGTTGATTATGTATTTGCACTTCATGCGGATACCGGATTTGGTCCCGAAAAAGTGGGATTCAGAGCCGGAAAATATATGGCCTCCACAGATGAGATCCACTTTACCATAATTGGGAAAGGGGGACATGCCGCGTTATTGAATGACGTGATCAATCCGATTCCGATAGCAGCGCGACTTTTGATCAGGTGGGAAGAGGAGATTGAGAAGCTGAAACCGACCGACACGCCGTATGTTTTAAATTTTGGCCGGTTTATAGGCGACGGAGCCAATAATGTGATTCCAGATTCAGTCACATTATCGGGCACTTTAAGAGTCTTTGACGAAGAAAAAAGAGCACAGATATTAGCCAAAATTGAAGAGATTGCTCATGACGTGTGTCACCAATACGGAGCAACCTGCATTCCGGATATCAGACACGGGTATCCGATGTTGAAAAATGATCCGCAGGTAACTAAAAAAACGATACAAATAGCCCAGCAGGTTTTAGGCGAGGAGAATGTTCTCTCCTTGGATTTAAGAACCACTGCTGAAGATTTCAGTTATTTTTTACAGCAAGTTCCGGGCACCTTTTTCAGAGTTGGGGTAGCCAATCCGGAGCAAGGGATTGTATATCCATTACACTCAGCTCACTTTAATATTGATGAAAGGGCTTTGAAAACGGCATCGAAAATGATGGTAGCGGTTGTTTTTGAATTTTTTAAATAATAGATTTTATTTGGGCGGTACGAAATAGTCGATCCACGATTTGTAGGTGTCCTGTGCGGATAAAATGGTGTCAATTAAATACCCTTTGACATGAGAGTATTCCCGTAAGCCTCTGTAGTAAAACTGTTTATGATTGTTGTCAATAATAAATGGGATGATCCCATTTATTAAACATTCTCTAAACATAATGAGTCTTCCGACTCTGCCGTTTCCATCTTGAAAAGGATGTATGGACTCAAATCGATAATGGTATTCAATAATATGCTCAATGCTTATTTCGGGAATCGATAAATACCAATTATTCAACTGATTCATCGATTCATCAACATCTTTGGGATGTGTTGTTTCAAATCCACCAACTTCATTGGGAAGTGCTTTCCAGGCTCCAACTTTAAACCATTTTTGTTGCGCATCTGAAGTGCTGCTTTTAAGGGTTTTATGAAACTCTTGAATAATTTGGGAGCTTAAATTTTCATGAGCAGTATCTAATAACAAATCAAATGCGATAAAATGGTTTGACATCTCTATGATATCATCAATCGGAACAGCTTCCTCCTCTTTAAACCCAATCGTTCTTGTTTCAAAAATATAACGGGTCTGCTCTTCTGTTAATTTACTTCCTTCAATTTTATTGGAATTATAGGCCAAATGGATTTGTGTTTTATGATATAATCCTCCCTTTTGTTTTATATCTTTTTCATTTTTAAGAAAGGATAATAACGTACACATATACTTTAATTTCTTTTTGATAACATGTACAAAAATACAATTTTTTTTTGTGCAGGCTAAAAGTTAATATTCTATTCCTTTTCCGAATAAATCTCCTCCATCATCATTTGTTTTAACACTGAAGGTGAAATATTACGGCGTAACTCACCATTTTTACACCACGAAATATGTCCCGTTTGTTCCGAAACAATAATTGAAATAGCATCAGTTAACGTAGTGGCTCCAATGGCTGAGCGGTGTCTTAATCCTAAATCGGAAGAGATCGATTCATCTTTAGAAACAGGAAGGATACATCTCGCAGCAGCGATTCTATGATCAATGATAATTACAGCTCCATCGTGAAGCGGAGCATTTTTATAAAATAGATTTTCCAATAATTCTTGAGACACTTTGGCATCGATTGCCTGACCGGTTGCTAAAAAATCATCCAGCGGGGTACTTCTGGCAAACACCATCAATGCGCCTGTTCTTGTAGCAGCCATTCTTTCACATGCCCTTGTAATTGCTTCAATATCATTGGCATAATCGGCTGAATTTGATTTACCACGGATGTATAATCGAGCCCATTTGAGCACTTCAGTATTTCCGATATAGAGCAAAAATTTCCTTAATTCCGGTTGGAATACCACGATTAGCAGGATAACTCCAACACTTACAAATTGCCCCAGTATTTCAGATAACATGTTCAACTGAAAAAGGGAAACCCCTTTCCAGATCACGAAAAGGATCATGAGACCGAAGAAAATTCTCACTGCAGCGGTACCTTTAAGCCATTTATAAAATTGGTACAGGATTAGAGCAACCAATAAAATATCGACTAAGTCAGTGATTTTAAATTGAACAAAACTTAAAATATTAAGGAGGAAACTCATATACCGTTGCGATTATAATTTTGCAAAAGTACAAAAAAAAGGTGAACTATTGATTTCTGGCTTCTATAAAACAGTGGCGGCAAAGAGGAGTATAAGTATCGGTTTCGCCGAGCAGAACTTGTTTATCATTAGCCACTAAGCGGTGGGAGTACTGAGCTAAATCGCCACATTGAGTGCAAATTGCATGTACTTTGGTCACATATTCAGCAATCGCCATCAATCCGGGCATAGGACCGAATGGGTTTCCGAGATAATCCATATCCAGACCGGCTACAATAACGCGAATCCCTTTATTGGCTAACTGATTACACACATCAATAATACCTTGGTCAAAAAACTGAACTTCGTCGATCCCAACCACTTCCACATTTTCAATGTTAACATACAACAAAATTTCTGCAGAATTGTTAACTGGAGTTGCCGTCATGGCAGAATGATCATGGGAAACCATCTCTTCTTCGGAATAGCGGGTATCCATTGCGGGTTTAAAGAGTTCAATGGTTTGATTTGCAAAACGTGCCCGTTTGATCCGACGGAGCAATTCCTCCGTTTTTCCGGAAAACATCGACCCACAGACCACCTCGATCCAACCTTTGTTTTTAATTCTGTTTGCTTTATTTTCTAAAAACATTTTTTTTAAATTGAAATCATTTTTTTTAGTATTTTTGACAAATCATTTCGAAAAACAAAATTACGAGTTTTTTTGTAACTTATGTGGTTTTAGTTCCCAAAAAATGATAAAAATTGTTCAAACCTAAACCAAAACTTTTTAAAATATGGAAAAACCCACAGGATTAATCGCTAAGGTGATTGACACACTACAGTTAGTCAACGAAGTTCCGGGCCCCTATTCTTTAATCGAAAAAGATATTATTCTTCAACACATCAGAGCAGCCTATTTGCTGTTGCTGAATTGTCCTGCCGTAGAAGAGGTTGACAGAGAGCAACTTTCTATTCCTGAAATAACATCTCAAGTAGTTTCCGGCACCAATGACGAATCCTATGTTCAACAAATTAATGAACTCAATGAGTTGATTAACCAGCTCAAAATGGAACAAAGTGACTCTATTCAACTATTTGATACTTTAAAAAAGGAAGTTGAGCAAGAAAAACTCAAAAGTTCCAACGCTGATTTGCAAATTGGGGAACTCAATAAAACTATTCATGCTCAAAAAGAGGAGATAGAAGGCATTTTATCTGAATTAGATCAAAAAAATCTAATGGCAGAAAAAATTAAGATGGATTATGAATCTACTATTTCTGATCAACTAAATACTATTGAACACCTCAAAAAGGAATTAGAAATGGTGTTGTTAAGAGAAGATGAATTAGAAGAGGAAGTTTCGATCCCTGAACAACCGGTATTTCATGTGGAGAACAGAGATGACACACCCATCATCACTCCTAAAGTGGAGCCTATTGTAATATTTGAAGAACCTACAATTCAGGAACCTGAAATTCAAAAACCGATAGAAATTAAACAGGAACCTGAAAAAATCGCAGAGAAGAGTGTGGAAATTGTTGATGATATATTAGAATTTGCGCATTCTACTGTGATCAAACAAGAAATTCCCGTTACGCCACAACCTCAGCAACCACTATTATTTGTAGAGGAAAATGCACCTGCAAAAACAGAAAAGAAATCATTAAACGAGTTATTAACCGAGAAGAAAGAGGATAATTCTATAGGATCAAAATTTCAACAAGCGAAGATCGTTGATTTAACAAAAGCGATCTCAATAAATGACAAGTTCTTATTTATCAGAGAGTTGTTTAAAAGCAAGGGAGAGGAATTCAGTACATCTCTTCATAGATTAAATAATTGTCCAAACATTGAAGAGGCTTTTAATGTGATGGAAGAACTTAAAAATTATTATTTCTGGGACACCACTTCATCAGCTTATTTAGCTCTATGTGATTTAGTTAGAAGAAAATTTTTATAAATATTAAATCCAAAAAACAATGAAAAAAATATCGTTAATAGCGCTACTTATTGGAGTAGCTATTCTTTTGTCCACTTCTTTATTTGGACAGGAATCAACTGAAGGGTATGTGTTTACCACACAAAAATCAGTAAAATCAACGCCTGTTAAAAATCAAAACCGTTCCGGTACCTGTTGGAGTTTTTCCGGTCTTGGCTTTTTAGAATGTGAATTGCTCCGCATGGACAAAGGGGAGTATGATCTTTCAGAAATGTGGATTGTAAATCGTGCTTATTTAGATAAAGCAGATAAGTATGTCAGAATGCATGGCAACTACAATTTCGGTGGTGGTGGTGCTTTTTTTGATGTATTTAATATGATCAACAAATACGGAATTGTACCAGAAACGGTATATCCCGGAATTCAATACGGAGAAGAGGGACATGTTCATGGAGAACTTGATGCCTTATTAAAAGCTTATGTAGATGTTGTGATTGAAAATCCGAATAAAAAAATCTCCCCCATCTGGAAAAAAGGATACGAAGGAGTTGTCAATGCCTATTTAGGAGCAGTTCCAGCCAATTTTGTTTATAATGGGGTAACTTACACACCTGAAACATTTGCCAAAAGTTTAGGATTTAATATGGATGATTACATCAGTATTACTTCCTTCACTCATCATCCTTTTTACACCAAATTTGCGATTGAAATTCCGGACAACTGGGCTATGGAAGAATCTTACAATTTACCTTTAGAAGAGATGATGATTGTGATGAACAACGCCATCGAAAACGGATACAGTATTGCATGGGGCGCTGACGTTAGTCATAAAGGATTCAATTGGAAAAAAGGGGTTGCCATTATCCCTGAAAAAGATTTTTCAAGCACATCAGGATCTGATAAGGAAAAATGGGAAAAATTATCTCAAAATGAGAAAGAAAAAGAACTTTACAGCTTTGATAAACCGGGAAAAGAACAAGTGATTACACAAGAAATCAGACAAAAAGGTTTTGATGATTATTCCACTACAGATGATCATGGCATGGTGATTACAGGAATTGCAACCGATCAAAATGGAAACAAATATTTTATTGTAAAAAATTCCTGGGGAGATGATGGCAGAAATCCTTATAATGGCTATTTTTATGCTTCTTATCCATTCATTCAAATGCAAACCATCAATATAATTGTTCATAGAGATGCCATCCCAAAAGATATCAAGAAAAAACTAAACATTAAATAAGAAAACTACTTCGATGAAAGAAAAATTATTAGAAAGATTTTCACAATATATTGGATTTGCAACTACTTCTGATCCTGAATCAACAACGTATCCCTCAACACCTAATCAATTGGTATTTGGCGATTATTTAGTTGAGGAACTCAAAAAAATAGGGATGTTAGAAGTTAAAAAGGATCAATATGGATATGTAACAGCGATGATTCCTGCTAATAGTGATGAGAAATTACCCACTATCGGATTCATTGCCCATTTTGATACGGCACCAGATATGCCGGGAATCGATAAACCCAGAGTGATCGAAAATTATAATGGAAAAGATATATTGTTAGATGCAGAAACCAACACCGTTTTAGCTGTTTCTGATTTTCCTGAGTTGACCGATTATGTAGGACAAACTATTCTGACTACAGATGGAAAAACCTTATTGGGAGCTGATGACAAAGCCGGAATTGCAGAGATTGTTACAGCTATTGAGTATTTAATCCAACACTCTGAGATCAGACATGGAGTTGTAAAAGTTGCATTTACTCCAGATGAGGAGATTGGAAAAGGGGTGATCCATTTTGATGTAGCCAAATTCGGTTGTGATTTTGGATACACCATGGATGGAGGTGCTATTGGAGAATTAGAATTTGAAAATTTCAATGCTGCCGGTGCTGTAGTGAAGTTTCAGGGTAGAAATGTACATCCCGGTTATGCCAAAAATAAAATGGTCAATGCTCAGTTATTGGCTATGGAATTTAACAGTTTATTGCCTGAATTTCAAAAACCACAATACACGGATGGTTATGAAGGGTTCTTTTTATTGATTAAAACGGAAGGTACTGTAGAAAATGCCTCTTTACAGTACATCATCAGAGATCACAGCAAGAGTATTTTTGAATCCAAAAAGCAAATGATGCTCAATCTTGTTGATTTTATGAATAAAAAATATGAAAGTGATCGGGTGAGTATTGAGATTAAAGATCAATATGCTAACATGAGAGAGATGGTTGAACCTGTTTATCATATTGTGGAAAGGGCTGAAAAAGCGATGATTGATGCCGGTGTTATTCCTTTAATTAAACCGATTAGAGGTGGAACAGATGGGGCTAATTTATCATTTAAAGGTCTCCCCTGCCCCAATATTTTTGCAGGTGGACATAATTTTCATGGTAAATATGAATTTGTTCCATTAGAATCGATGGTAAAAGCGGTTGAAGTGATCTTGAATATAGTAGAGGCTTAGAAAAATAAATTTCAGAAAAAAGGCAGGTTTTTAACCTGCCTTTTTTTATTTTAAACAAATCGATCACCAAAGTCGATTTTTACATCAGTAACATACTGTTTTATTTGTTGTTCTTCCTCTTTTTTACAGATGAGTAAAACTTCATCCGTATCCACAATGATGTAATCTTCCAATCCCTGAATCACTGCTACTTTATTATTAGGCATGTTGATAACACAACTAGAGGTATTATACATTTTTACCTTATTACCAACGATTGCATTCTTATTTTGGTCCTTATTTCTTAATTCATAAAGGGCACCCCAGGTTCCAAGGTCGGACCAGCCAAATTCTGCAGCATACACATGAACATTTTTAGCTTTTTCCATGATACCATAGTCCACTGAAATATTTTTGCAGATCTGATAGATTCTGTTAATAAAATCTTTTTCACCGGAAGTATTGTATAATCCTTCCCCCTTTTTAAAAAGCTCATCTACTTCAGGCAGGTATTGTTCAAAAGCCGTTTGAATGGTTTTTGCAGACCACATGAAAATACCGGCATTCCAGAGAAAATCGCCACTTTCAATAAATTGTTGCGCAAATTCTAGGGAAGGTTTTTCTGTAAATGTTTTTACAGCATAAATGGAGTTATTTTTTTCACAAACAATATCTTCATTAAATTGGATATACCCATATCCTGTATTTGGGAATGATGGATGGATCCCAATAGTAAGCAACCATTCATTTTCTGCTACTATTTCCATTCCCTTAGAAATTACATCATTAAAAACTTCCTCTTTTAAAATAATATGATCTGAGGGGGCAACCATTACGACAGCATCAGGGTTGCGGGATTTAATTTTGTAATTAGCATAAGCAATACAAGGTGCTGTATTTCTTCTGGCAGGTTCCAAAACAATTTGATCATCGTTTATTAAAGGTAATTGAGCTTTTACCAAATCAAAGTATTGAACATTGGTAACAATATAGATGTTTTCGGTCGGGCAAATTTTGCTACATCTATTAAATGTTTTTTGTATCAGGGTTTGTCCATCACCGAGAATATCAATAAATTGTTTTGGGGTTTCAGTTTTACTCATTGGCCAAAAGCGCACACCAATTCCACCAGCCATAATTACACAATAATTGTTTTTGTTCATGATATTGAGTTTATGTTAATAAAAGTTTAATTCTAACGGGGTTAAATATGTATTATTATAAAATTAATTGTTGTTTAGTTTAATAAAAATAAATAGTAAAGTTGTAAATGCCCACAATGATGATCCTCCATAACTGATGAACGGGAGAGGAATTCCAATAATAGGTAAAAGTCCCATAGTCATCCCAATATTGATGGCAAAATGGACAAATATGATACCGGCAACACCGTAGCCGTAGCATCTCACAAAATGATTTCTGTTTTTTTCAGCCAACATGATAACTCGAATTATCATAGCAATAAACAGCATAATAACTACAGAACTTCCCACAAAACCCCATTCTTCGCCAATCCCACAGAAGATAAAGTCAGTACTTTGTTCCGGAACATAGTTTAATTTTGTTTGCGTGCCATTCAGATACCCTTTTCCCCAAAAACCACCGGATCCGATGGCAATTTTAGATTGATTTGCATTAAAATCAGCTCCCAATGGATCTTCCACTTTTCCAATCAGTGTATCAATTCTAATTCTTTGATGGTCTTGTAAAATATATTGATACGCTAAGTTCACACCAAAAACAAAAACGATAAAAACCACATACAATATGGTATTTCTAATCATTTTTTTTCTATCTTTTCTTTGTAGAAACCAAAAGATCAGATAAGTTGTTGTCAGAGCCGCAACAGTATAAATTTCATTAAAAAACAGAGTAAATAAAGACACAAAAAAAGCGATGGCTCCCAGCAAAAGGATCCAGCCGGTTAAACCTTCTCTATAAAAAAGAATAATAAAAGAGAAAAATACTAAAGCAGACCCTGTATCTTTCTGTAGCATAACAATAATAATGGGAACAAAAATAAACAAAGAAGCATTTAGCCACATATATTTCTTTTCAGAAGTAGTTTTTCCTTCATTAAAGAATTTAGCAAGGGCCAGAGCAGTTGAGAACTTAGCAAATTCGGTAGGTTGAATACTAAAACTACCGATTTTAATCCATGCATGAGCACCATTGATGTTAGTCCCAATAAAGAGAACTAAAATCATGAGAAGCAGCGTAAAATAATAAATATACATGGCATAATGCACATACAATCTGGAATCTATCATTAGAATAACGAAAGCAATGATGATGGAGGTTCCAATAAAAAGGAGTTGTTTGGTATAAACATTATCTAAAGAAAAAAAAGAAACTGCCTGAATATGGTTATTGGCGGAAGAATATATGGTTAGCCAACCAATGATCACTAGTAATAAGTAGTAGATCACCAATTGGAAGTCAACCCCTTTAGAATTTCTGCTTCGATTTTCAATAAACATAATTACATATTGATTATTCGTTCTTCTAAATCTTTTCTTTTAACCTCTCTTTTGAGATAAAATTCAGTTATCAAACTGGCAATAGGAGCGGCAACAGTAGCTCCAAACCCCGCATTTTCGACCAATACAAAAACCACAATTTTCGGATTTTCTTTAGGAGCAATACATACAAAAACGGAGTGGTCCTTTCCATGAGGATTTTGAGCAGTACCGGTTTTTCCCAACACATTTATTCCTTCAATTTTAGCTGATCTTGCAGTTCCTGCTAAAACAGCCATCTCCATTCCTTGCATAATCGTTTCAAAATGTCTGGGTTCAATATTTACGTAAATTCTATCAGAGAATCTAGTATTTGGTGTGTTTTTTGTCCCTATTGCTTTAACAACATGAGGTTTATAATAGAATCCTTTATTGGCAATGATAGCCATAAAATTAGCCATTTGCATAGGTGTTGTACCTGCTTCCCCCTGCCCTATTCCCATAGAAACGACCGTATTTCCGTTCCAGGATCTGTGATATTTTTTATCAAAATACTGAACACTGGGAATAATTCCTTTTAATTCATAAGGAAGATCAGATTGAAATTTTACCCCGAATCCCATGGAGTTTATATAATCCTTCCAGGCTTGATACGCTTTTTGAATCGTAGGATATTTAGATCGATTAGATAAAATATTATAATAGGATTTACAGAAAAATGTATTACAGGAATGTTGCACAGCCCCAATAACATTAACAGATCCTGAATGGTGACAGGCAACGGTATGGGATCCCATATTATAACCGCCGGGACAAAAATAGACAGTACTAGGAGTCAGAATTCCTTCCTGAAGCGCAATAAGACCGTTTGCTAATTTGAATGTTGAACCGGGAGGATACATAGCCATAAGAGCCCTATTAAAGAGTGGATATCTGATGGTATCCTGTGACAATTGAAAATAGTTTTTCGATCTCACATTTCCCACCAGCAAGTTTGGATCATAAGAAGGAGAGGAAACAATACATAAGATTTCGCCGGTAGAAGGTTCAATAGCTACGATACTTCCCCTTTTATTTTGCATCAATTTTTCACCATATTCCTGAAGTGATAAATCTAAAGTTGACCAGATCGAGGTTCCCTGAACCGGTTTAACATCATCTTCACCATCTTTATAACTTCCCCGTTCTCTGTTATGAACATCAACCAGAACAATTCTTCTCCCTTTAGTCCCTTTCAGTTCATTTTCATAAGCTTTTTCAATACCACTAAAGCCGATATAATCACCCATTTGATAATAAGGATCTCTTTCAATCATATTGGCATCCACTTCACCCACATATCCTAAAATATGAGCAGCTATAGGATGAGGATAGTGTCTCAGGGTTCTATTTTGAACAAAGAATCCGGGAAAGCGGTGAAGTTTCTCTTGTAAATAGCCATAATCTTCTTTTGACATTTGTTGAGCGATAAGAGATGGTATCATTCTAGACCATTTGATGGCTTTATCAATCCTTTTTAACAGTTCCTCTTTAGATATTTCTAATAAATTACACAATTCTAAAGTATCAAAAGCACGAAGTTCGTTGGGAACTACCATTAAATCGTAAGCTGCATCATTATACACCAATAATGAATCATTACGATCATATATTAAACCTCTGGCGGGGTGTTCTGTAATTTGACGAAGTGCATTTTTATCTGCTGATCTTCTATAAGAGGGATCTAAAACCTGAAGTTGAAATAACCGAATGATATATGTCAAAAGAACCAAAACAATGATTCCCATGATGATATACATCCTTTTCTGAAATTGTTGGCTCATCTACTTGATTCTTTTGGCAAGTTGTTGTGCATAATCAATCAAAACAGTTTTCATTTCAGTAGAAACCGTAAGATTCTCAACATTACTAAGTGCTTCATTCACATAATAATGAATTTTGTTTTCAGTTTCTGTTTTTATATTTAATTGATCAAAAATTGATTTAACTGAAATAAATTTTTCATCAAAATTGATCGTTTCAGAAGAAAACCACTTTTTCAACGCTGCTTTTTGAGTTTCATTTGCTTTTTCAAGAGCTAAAAGGTATAGAAATGTCTTTTTATTAGATTTAATATCACCCCCAATTTGTTTTCCAAATGTTTCAGCATCTGAATAAACATCAAAAAGATCATCCTGAAGTTGAAAAGCGAGACCCACATGAATTCCAAAATTGTAGATCTCATTTTGATTATTTTCAGACGTTTCGGATAAAATTGCACCCACTTTCAAACATCCTGCAAGCATAACAGCAGTTTTGAGTCTAATCATTTCAATGTATTGGTCTATTGAAACTTGATCCATGGTTTCAAAATCAAGATCATATTGTTGACCTTCACAAATTTCTAGAGATGTTTGTGCAAAGAGGGATGCCATTTTCAAAATTTGATCAGAAGCAACAGGGGTAAGTAAAATCTGTTGTAAGGCCATTGTAGCTAATGCATCTCCTGATAGAATCGCAATATTATTATTCCATTTTTTATAAACTGTCTCTTTTCCTCTTCGTAATGGTGCCAAATCCATGATATCATCATGAATTAAAGTAAAATTATGGAGCATTTCAAAAGAGGCAGCCGGATAAATGGCTTTTTCAATATTTCCACCAAATATATGGGTTGAAATTTCTACTAATTTAGGACGAACTCTTTTACCCCCTTGTTGGAGAATGTAGCCTATTGGCTGGTACAAATTAATAGGATTTTTATTGTCAGTTAATGAACTAAAATATTTTTCTAACTTTTCCATTGATATAATATAGATTTGCAAAGATACAAAAATTAATAACAAGTTACCCTTTTTTGATTTTTTGATTGGTACTTAAAACTGGATTTTTGATATCTATGTAAAACCATTTAAATTCAATTGGACATTAAATATGATAAAAATTATATAAACGACTTTTTTTTTTGGTTTTATTAAAAAATATGTTATATCTTTGTAACCTTTATATTATTTTAGGGTTATTACCCCATTTTGTTATATATCAATTTTTTAAAAAAAGATTAGTTACTATCTTATACATTAATTATGGCTTTGAACAAATTTCTAAAACTTACATTATTATCTACACTCATTGTATTCGTTATTTCTTGCAACCAGGAAAAACGCAGGCCAGATCCTCAAGAAATTTTCAATGAAAAAACGCCCGGGAGAAAAGTGATGCAAACTTATCAAAACAACAATCCTCAATTGGTATATTTTTATGAAGTGGATGAAAATAAAAAAGTAACCGATAACAAAATTGGGGAAATGTTATACAGGGACGACAAATCTGTGTACATGGGTGGAGGAATTAAGAATAATAAAAAAGATGGAGTTTGGAAAGCATTTTATCCGGACGGTAAAGTTCAAACAGATGCATTTTTCATTGATGGAAAAGAGGATGGCGAATACACTGTTTATTATGATAATGGAACAATCCGTTACACCGGTTCTTATAAAAATGGAATTTGTGAAGGTACATGGAAATTTTATACCAAAGGGGGGACCCTTCACAAATCTTTGGAAGCAAAAGGTGAAAATATAGTCTGTGGATCATGTCCAAGATGTATTCAAATTGCAAAAACAAAAAAACAATAAAAAACACCCAATATTATGGAAATCCCATTCGCAGAATCATGGAAAATCAAGATGGTTGAACCCATCAAAAAAACAACTCGTGCTGAAAGAGAAATGTATATGAAAGAAGCACACAACAATATTTTTCAATTAAGAGCTGAACATGTTTATATTGATCTATTAACGGATTCAGGTACAGGAGCTATGAGTGACCGGCAATGGTCTGCTATGATGCTGGGTGATGAAAGTTATGCTGGAGCTACCTCTTTTTTCAAAATGAAAGAGATGATCAATAAGATCACAGGCTTTGAGTATGTACTTCCTACACATCAAGGAAGAGCAGCTGAAAATGTTCTGTTTTCATGTCTGATTAGAGAAGGTGATTTCGTACCGGGCAATTCCCATTTTGATACAACAAAAGGTCATATTGAATCCAGAAAGGCTTTTGCAGTTGATTGTACAATTGACGAAGCACAAAATACCCAATTGGAAATTCCATTTAAAGGGAATGTTGATTGTAAAAAGTTAGAAAAATTCTTAGCTGAAAATAGTGAAAGAGTTCCATTCATCATCATTACGATCACTAACAATACTGCTGGTGGACAACCTGTTTCCATGAAAAATTTACGAGAAGTAAAAGCCATTGCAAAAAGATACCATAAACCGGTACTATTTGACTCTGCACGTTTTGCCGAAAATTCCTACTTTATTAAAATTAGAGAAGAAGGATATCAGGATAAATCTATCAAAGAGATTTGCAAAGAGATGTTCACTTATGCTGATGGGATGACCATGAGTGCAAAAAAGGATGCTCAGGTAAATATGGGTGGTTTTATTGCAACTAATATTCAGGATTGGTATGAAGCAGCTAAAGTTAAAACAATCATTTATGAAGGATATATCACTTATGGTGGATTGAATGGTCGCGATATGAATGCTATTGCTGTTGGATTAGATGAAAATACTGAGTTTGAGAATCTGGAAACCAGAATCAAACAAGTTGAATATTTAGCTAAAAAATTAGATGAATACGGTATTCCTTATCAAAGACCTTATGGTGGTCATGCTATTTTTGTGGATGCCGGAAAAGTATTGTCCAAAGTTCCTAAAGAGGAGTTCCCAGCTCAAACTTTAACAGTTGAATTATATTTGGAAGCTGGAATTCGTGGTTGCGAAATTGGATATATTTTGGCTGATAGAGACCCTGTTACCCGTGAGAATCGTTTTGGAGGCTTAGACTTACTTCGTTTAGCAATCCCAAGAAGGACCTATACAAATAATCACATGGATGTTGTTGCCGCAGCTCTGAAAAATGTATATGATCGTAGAGATACCATTTCAAGAGGAATGAAGATTGTTTGGGAAGCTCCTATCATGCGACATTTCACTGTAAAATTGGAACGTTTATAATTTAAGCTTTCTATATTTACTGCTAACTTTTACTCTATATGAAAAATCTGGAAACTATACTCGAATCACTGAACGAACCTCAAAAACAAGCAGTATCTCATATTGAGGGACCATTGATGGTTATTGCAGGTGCCGGCTCCGGGAAAACCCGGGTTTTAACTTACAGAATAGCCTATATGTTGGCAAAAGGAATCAATCCTTATCAAATTCTTGCTCTTACTTTTACCAATAAAGCAGCTGCAGAAATGCGGGAACGTATTTTTAATCTGGTGGGAGAAGCTTCTGCCAAGGCAGTAATGATGGGTACTTTTCACTCTGTTTTTTATAAAATTCTAAGAATTGAAGGTGAAAAATTAGGATATTCCAGAAATTTAACTGTTTATGATACAGATGACTCCAAAAATCTGATTAAAAGTATCATCAAAGAGATGAATCTTGATCCTAAAGTGTACGCTGCCGGACATGTTTTAAACCGAATTTCAGGTGCTAAATCAAATCTTTTATCACATATTGATTATATCAAAAATCCTGAAATATTTGCAGCTGATAACGAAGCTGGAAAACCCTTAATTGGTGAAATATTTTCCAGATATAATGAGCGATTGAGAAAATCTGATGCCATGGATTTTGATGATTTGCTTTATTATATGAATGTACTTCTCCGGGATTTTCCTGAAATGTTACATAAATATCAAAATCGTTATCAGTATATTCTGGTTGATGAGTACCAGGATACCAACTTTGCCCAATATCTGATTATTAAGAAATTGTCTTCATCCCATCATAACATTTGTATTGTGGGTGATGATGCTCAAAGTATTTACTCTTTTCGTGGTGCTAATATTCAAAATATTCTCAATTTTAAAAGAGATTATCCGGAAGCAGTTACTATCAAACTGGAACAAAACTACAGATCTACTCAAAATATTGTCAATGCTGCAAATGCAGTTATTAAATGCAATAAAGATCAACTTTTTAAAGAGGTTTGGACTGAAAATGAAGAGGGTAATAAAATCAATATTTTCCAGACAAACAGTGATTCTGAAGAGGCGCAACTGGTAGCGAATACTATTTTTGAGTATAAACAAAACTTTCATGTCAATAACTCTCAATTTGCCCTCTTGTACAGAACTAATGCACAATCCCGTGCTTTGGAAGAGTCGTTAATTAAACGAAATATTCCTTATAAGATTTATGGAGGTCTCTCTTTCTATAAAAGAAAAGAGATTAAAGATGTGATTGCCTATTTTCGAATCACAATCAATCATTTTGATGAAGAATCTTTAAGACGTATCATCAATTATCCTCAAAGAGGAATTGGACAGACAACCATCGAAAAAGTGATCGTATGTGCCAATCATCATCAGGTTAGAATCTGGAATGTTATCGAAAATCCTTCTAAATTTGGATTGGATGTGAACAATCCTACTAAAGAAAGGTTGATGGAGTTTGTTACCAAAATTAAAAGTTTTTCTGCCTTATTAACCACTACAGATGCTTATGAATTGGGAAAACATATTGTAGTGAGTGTTGGCATATTAAAAGAACTAAGTGAAGATAAAACTGATTTGGATAGAAAACAGAATGTTGAAGAACTTTTAGATTCTATCAAAGAGTTTACTGAGAAAGAACCTGAATCCTCTTTTAATGAATCTACCGGTGAAATTATTGATGAATATTTCCCTTCATTGGATCGTTTTCTGGAAAGTGTGGTTCTTTTAACCGATGAAGAGGATAAAGAGGAAGCGATTCAGGATCGGGTTAAATTAATGACCATCCACTCTGCCAAAGGGTTAGAGTTTGACTATGTTTTTCTGACAGGATTGGAAGAAAATCTGTTTCCATCATCGATGTCATTGGGATCCAGAGCGGAACTGGAAGAGGAAAGAAGATTGTTCTATGTGGCAATAACCAGAGCCAAAAGATCACTAACTATCACTCATTCACTAACACGCTACCGTTTCGGTTCTTTGCAATTTTGCGAAAAGAGTAGATTTCTAAATGAAATTCCAGTTAAATACTTAAACTATACAGAAAAAGCTTCCATGGGCAAAGGGATCTTTTCTTCCCACTCCTCCCCTTCTCTATTTGGGGATAAATCTTTTTCTGAAGTTACAAGAATAAGAAAAAAAGAGAATGCCCAAATTGCATCGGAACGTAAAATGGAAGTGATCGGAAAAGAAGCTACCATTGATCAAATCGTTCCCTCGTTGGTTGTTTTTCATGATAAATTTGGGTTTGGTGAAGTGAAACAAATTGATGGTAAAGGACTTGAAACTAAAGCTGTTGTTCAATTTGAAACAGTAGGAACCAAAACTTTATTGTTAAAATTTGCAAAATTGATCATACCCGATAAAAAATGATATTCAGAACCGAACATCCTATTCCACAGTTTCCATTTCATATCGGTTATGAAGATACCTTGTTTTTTATTGGCTCCTGTTTTTCTGATCATATTGGAGCTTTTTTCTCCAAATATAGATTTCAAACTTTAGCCAATCCATTCGGAACACTGTTTAATCCTAAGTCCATCTGTGATAATCTGAATCGTGTATTGGATCAAAGACAGATCTCAGAAGAGAATATTTATTTTTTTAATGATCAGTATATTAGCTTTTCTCATCAAGGAAAATTGTCAGATCAAAATAAGCAGGAACTCATTCAAAAAATTGGAATGATAGATTCTAAAACATTCAATAATCTAAGGGAAAGCACCTACTTATTCATTACTCTGGGAACCTCTTATTGTTATCGTTTTATTGAAAACAATATCATTGTGGCTAACTGTCACAAAATTCCAAATCACAAATTTGAAAAGTTGAGATTATCAGTTAATGAGATTGTTGATGATTATAAAATATTGATTGACAATATTAAAAAAATAAATCCATCAATCAAAATTATATTTACAGTTAGTCCTGTCCGCCATTTAAGTGATGGGTTTCATGAAAATCAAGTGAGTAAATCGATTTTACATGTAGCTATAGATCAATTAGTTGATGAATTCACTGTTTTTTATTTTCCTGCTTATGAGTTATTTATGGATGATCTAAGAGATTATCGGTTTTACGGATTAGATCTATCTCATCCCGGAGAAAATGGTATTCACTATATGGAGGAGATGATTAGAAAAACCTTTTTTAATCCTGAAACGGAATTCAAGTTCACACAAATAGAGAAAGAGATTAAAAGTGTTGGTCATATTCCCCTAAATAAAAGGCCATGAGTTACTTAGTGATTTTTTTACAGGTACTTTTTTTAGGAACACATCAGCCCAAACCCGCTGTTCAAAAACCGCTAGAAAAGACAAGTATTTACGAAATCAACGCCATTTTTAAAGAAGCCAATCATCAATTTAAATTAGAACAAGTAAACGATGAACTTTCGAAAATCGCAAAAGTAATAAATGGAAGCATACTTTTTGTCTCTGATGATTCCGTAATGTTTCAATATACCGGAGGATATAAATCATTAACCGCAAAAAAAAATGTTACCAATAAAATTACTGAAACTACACTCTTTGATTTAGCTTCTGTTTCGAAACAATTCACAGCTGCAGCCATTTTAAAATTAGTGGAGCATGATTCCCTCTCTTTAGAGGATTATCTGATTGATTATTTTCCTGATTTACCATACAACACAGTTAAAATCAAACATTTACTGACACATACATCCGGATTACCTGAGTATTTAGATTTCGAACAATTTTTCAGAACAGACACCATCTTTACGAATCAGATGTTACTACAATATCTAACCTGTGACATCCCGATTATGACGGCTACTCCCGGAATTGAATTCAAGTATACCAACACAAATTATGCTCTACTCGCTTCGATTATTGAGCAAATTACCGGTCAAAGTTTTCCTGATTATGTGAGAGCCAATTTGTTAATTCCTGCAGGAATGACCCACACCTATTTTTATACAGAAATACGAAACAATACTACTTTTAACGTAAGTAAAGGTCATCTCATTGATGGAGAAGAGGTTCCCGATAATATTCTCAATAGTGTATTAGGGGACAAATCGATGTATTCAACTGCCGAAGATCTATACAAGTGGTATCAGGCATATTTTATTGACAATAAAATTATTTCAAAAAGGTATGTTCATCAAGCGATTTCACCTCATAATCAGATCAATGGAGTTATTCCTTCAGAAGCGTATGGCTATGGATTACGTATTGAAGTCAATGAAATAACAGGAAATTTAGTATATCACGGTGGTTTATGGAGAGGATTTCATCATGTAATGACCTACAGGCCAAAAGATAGATTATTTTTACTCTTTCTAAGTAATTATAGAAACAGATCCCATAATGGAAAGACCAAAATAATTTTACAAATTATGGATGGAGCTTAAGGTTTTTGAATTGGATTAGGAACTAAAGGTTGTTTCATCCTCATGATTTCATCATCTTTTTCAATTTCCAACTCTTTGAATATGATTGCTTTTGGCAGAATAAAACTAACAGGAATCCCAAATAATGCAGATTCATTATAGCCATAAAATCTACTTTTCTTTCCTCTAAACATTCTATTAAATGGAACCAATTCTTTAGTTACAGCTTCCACATGTTTAAAGGATTTCATTTTCAAAACGTTCATTTTTGTAGTTCTTACCAACTGTTCAGACCCATCTTTAACATTTACTCTATAAACAATAATAGGTTTCACAAATCCATTTGAACTAAAATAGTCACCAACACCTAGTAGATTCACGGAACGATTTGGTAATTTGACTACAATATAAGCATATTCATAATCCTCTTCCTTTGCGAGTTCGATCAATCTTTTTTTCATTTTTTGGTAAGAAAGAACAAATTTTCCATCATTTTCAAAGGTCATCATAAGAACTCCGGGAGCTAAATCAGAACCGATTTTATTGCTGGTGAAACCGAATCTTTCATGACCATTAGAGCTTTCAGAAGAAAATGAAGGTATTCTGTTTGTTAAAACACTTTTTAGGACTCCATTCTCAATAACCTTAAGATTATTATCGGGATTAACGCCATCAGCATCCAATGTAAAATGGCCAATAAGAGAAACATTATTGTAAGATTTCAAGTAATCAGCAGTCATGATATTTAAATTCCTGGAGATCACTTTTTTATTGATTAATCGTTCCGATTTATTCTCTTTTGGAACATAACTGGTCATCCACTGAGAAATCTCACTTGTACTACTAATAAACTTTCTACCTGCTAAAATCCCGTCATTATCTTCAATAAATGCGTTTGAAAAAACTTCTGCCACAGCATCATCCATAAACATTACCGGTCCACTATAAGCTTCCGAAATGATCGGAGCTGTTCTGAGTAAATCAAGTCGATCAGCCATAGATTTCACTTGTTGAGCGAGTACGTTCAACATTGGGATCTCATTTTGAGAAGTAAAATAAAGATCTATATAATCTGATAAAATCTCTCCATCTTCTGCTCTTGTTTGTGCAAAAGCACGAATTGTAATCAAATTATAAGGTTGTTTAAACTTCATTTGTTCAGAGCTTACAAAATAAATAGAAGCATCAATAGCATTAATTTGGACTCCGGAATAGGTAAAATTGGGATAGCTTTCAAAAATTTTCGATAATTGTACACCAAGATCTTCCAGCAATGACTTAGAAAAAGGTTCAGAATCATCCTGTAAGTAATTGGTTTTCACATCGACAGGATAAAAATCGGGAAGAGCTAATAATTCAGGAGGTAAAACTTGTTGGGCGATAGATACGGTTTTAGTTTCAATTAATTCTGCAGCAGATTTATATTTAGAGTCTGTAGCTATCCAGAAGCTATTTCTTATATTGGTATAATCGAGTTCTTGTGACAGTGCTGTTTCTGATTGGCTGGAGTAAATTGAATTTTCATCAAAGAAATTAAGATTATTATATTTGTTCGAACCAACTAATACTTTGGCGTTTTGAGAATTAAGAACTTTTTCATTGGAATATATGATACCACCCAAATAGCAATTGATGGCTACAAATTTAGCATCAGCAACGGTATAACTATAAAAATAGGGAGATTTAAGGCCTGCAATGAAAAGATTTTGTCTGTTTCTCATGAGCTCATCTTCCATAGCTTTAAATATCAGTTCCTGTTTATTTTCAATAGGTTGAACTTCGGAAGTTCTTGGTAAAACTGTGGGTTTTTCCTGAGATTTATTTTGTTTTTGTAATTCAATTCTTTTTACAAAAACAGCTGGAGAGCAACATCCTGCAGGGATTCCACCTGATTCAGCACCACATGTTCCGGCAAAATTTCCGGCTGTGGTTCCAATTGCGCCAATTTGACTAAACATAGCTAATGGGGTTCCAATTAAATCAACACCTCTAACCAATTCATCAGGACGACCATCCACATAGATCCGATAAACTTCAATTGGGGTAACATTAAAGGAATTAGGCATATATCTTCCGGTTGTAGTAAACCCACCGGTTACTTTTTTGAAAAAGTATCCATACTCTTTCCCCTGATTTTTAGCTTCCTGAATCAACATATTTTTCAATTCAATATCCGAATAGGGATGTTGGGTTTCAACGATCAGATTCGATTGTCTGGACACCGGCTGATACCCGGCCTGTGCTCTTGCATGCCCATTAGAATAATCAAATCCTTCAATCGGAGTTCTTGTCATTAAGAAGTTTTTCAAAATCCCTTTTTCAACAACAACCACTTTTGATCCTCTTATTCCCTCATCATCAAACACATAGCTACCATTTAATGGAATTGAATTATAATATTTTATGGTAGGATCAAATGTGATGGTTATATCAGGATTTAAAACGATCTCTCCCACTTTCTTTTTGAATGTTTGTCCATCGTTTTCACTTTTTAATCTGGCTCCTTCCACTCTATGACCAAAGATTTCATGGAAAAAAACGCCGGCTGCATCATTGGATAAAATCGCAGGACCAGAATAAGTATCTACAATTGGAGCTGTTCTTAATCTTTCTAAAAGATCTCTAAGTTTATCTACCTCTGATAAGACCGTTTCGTCATTCGGTAATTCATCCGGATAGAATGCAAACCATGATTTGTAAATAGGAATCTCCATTCCATCATCAGCTTTTCCCTCCAAAGAAACAAATAAGTGGGTATAAGTATTATTTTGAGCAATGGCAACCCCTTCGCTACTTACAAACATTTTTCTTATAACTGAAAAACGAATGGAAGCTCTACCTTGTAAAATGTTATGAAATGGTAAAAAGGGTGCTGTAAATCTGTTTAATTTTGATTTCCACAATTCTACATCAAATTGAGTATTGGTTAGAACAGGTTCATAATAACTTTCCAACTGACTATCGGAATAATCCGGTGATTTATCATCTAATTCTGTTGTTACAGCAGCATTCGCTTTTACCTGTTCATATTTCAATAAGGCAGCTCTATATACTCTTTCTGTTTCTCTCCATAAAGTTTGTTTCACTGCTAAATAATTGTTGTCAATAGGGATGGTAATATCATCATCATAAACAAAATAGGAGAAGGTTTGATTTCTCATTTCCCGATAATTATCCATAGATTTATTCCCAATCCTGACCTGTATAGTTATTATTCTATTCTTTTCTGAAACTGAAGAACTGATAGACCCCAAATTGGAAGTGATATTATTCATTATCTGATCTTCTAACCGGTAACTCAGTAGATATACAGGGGGATCCTGAGTCTTTAAAATGGCATAATTTCTATTGCACTCTTCGATTAAAGTTTGCAACAACAGATCCTCTTTGGCGGTGGTTTGTGCATTAGAAGAAAAGTTTAAAATTAAAATAAAAAAGCTTATAAAAGCGGCTAATTTTAGGGAAATATTTCTCATAACATTTGTGTTTAGATTACTCTAACGAAATTTTTCATTTTAAATTGTAAAATTACAAAATAATTTAATAGATCACGTTGAACGTTAAACGTTAAACGTTGAACGTTAAAAAAGCCCTGCATTAAAGTACAGGGCTATTGATTGTTTCATTTTTTATTAATTAAAAAATAATTAATTTCGAATTAAGCCAATTCATGGATTACCAATCCGGAACGTAATTTTGGTTCGAACCAGGTTGTTTTTGGAGGCATAATATTACCAGTATCGGCGATATCGATCAATTGTTTCATAGAAACAGGATACAAAGCAAAAGCAACTTTCATTTCACCATTATCCACTCTACGTTTTAATTCACCTAACCCACGGATACCACCTACGAAATCAATTCTTTTATCAGTTCTTAGGTCTTTAATTCCTAAAATTTTATCCAAGACAAGATTGGATAAGATAGTCACATCAAGAACTCCGATTGGATCTGCATCATTAAAAGTACCTGGTTTTGCAGTCAATTTATACCAATTTCCATCGATATACATACTAAATTCATGTAATTGAGCAGGCGTATAAATGTCTGATCCCATATTTTCAACAACAAAAGTTTCTTCTAAAAGTGCAATTAACTCCTCTTTAGAATGGCCGTTTAAATCTTTAATCACACGGTTATAATCAATAATTTTCAATTGATTATCAGGAAAAATAACAGACATAAAATAGTTATACTCTTCTTTACCGTTATGATCAGGATTTGCATTTCTTTTTTCACTACCTACTAAAGCAGCAGCTGCAGTTCTATGATGTCCGTCGGCTACGTATAAATAAGGGATCTCTTTTCTAAAGATTTCGACGATTTCTGCATTGATAGCAGGATCGTTGATTACCCAAAAAGTGTGGCCAAACCCTTCATCAGCGATAAAGTCGTATTCCGGTTTTTGATTGTTAATAATTTGATTAACGATAGCGTCAATTTTTGGATTTGCTGGATAGGAGAAGAAAACCGGTTCCACATTTGCGTTAGTGATTCTAACGTGAATCATTCTATCTTCCTCTTTATCTTTACGGGTTAATTCGTGTTTTTTGATATTATTATTCAAATAATCATCAATATGAGTGCAGGCTACAATACCGTACTGAGTTCTTCCATCCATAGTTTGTGCATAGATGTAAAATTTTTCATCTTGATCTTGTACTAACCATTGGTTGTTTTTAAATAAGTTAAAATTTTCAACCACTTTGTCATACACTTCTTGAGAATGTTCATCAATTCCTTCAGGAAGGTCAATTTCCGCTTTGGTAACTCTCAATAAAGAATAGGGATTACCGGCAGCTTCGATACGAGCTTCTGCAGAATTTAGAACATCATAAGGTCTGGATGCCAATTGCTTAACGATCTCTTTAGGAGGTCTCAAGCCTTTAAAAGGTTTTACTATTGCCATAATTATAAAGTATTAATAATATTATTAGAATTATAAAGTGCAAAAATAGTGATTTTTTATAAAATAAAAAGAGTGTAGTCCACAATTGAACCACACTCTTCATTATTATTAAGAATAATTATGAATTACATCATATCACCTAACCCATCCATATCATCATCTTCACGCGATGCTGAAACAGTTCTTTGCAAAGATGCTACAAGTGAACCAATCATTTTGGTTAATTCCATCAATTGGTTTCTAGAATAATCTTTTTGATTATCTTCCATTGAATGAAGGCGAGATGCGATTTCGGTATAAACAACACACTCTCTAACAGAACTTTTTGCCATTTTTAAATAATACACAAATTGGGCTTTGTTTCTGGCTGATCCTTCTGCAAGATGTAAGGCAATATTTTGTGCGGATTTAAGAAATGGATCACCTAAGTTGAGTTGTTGATTGGTAGGGAATTGATTTACAACTGCATGAAGCCAGTTGATATAATCAAGTGCTTTAGCGTAGATACGTAAATCTTCAAATCTGAAGAAGCTTACTGAGTTTTCTTGTTCGTTCATATTCAAATGGGTTTGGTTAGAAAATTTTGTCAAAAATAATCATTTTTTCTTAATCTGCAAAAAAAAATGAATTTTTTTTAGAAATATTGCTTTTAATAGGATTTTCTAAGGGGAAAAAACACTTATAAGTGTAAAAAAATAAACATTTCATGCATTTTTTATTCATTTTTTTTCTTTCAAAAGGTTCATTTTTAGAATTTTATTCTAAAAAACTGACTGTTAAAAAAAAAAGAATACAATACTATAACTTTTTGTATTTTTGCAGATTAAAACAAAAAATGAGATGATGAAGTTATCCGGTGATTCTAAAAAAATTCAAAATAGTGCTGACAAAGTGTTTCAACTCGTATCAAATTGTTCCAATTTCGGGGAATATTTACCTCCTGATGTGTCAGGTTTTGAAGCTACTGAGAATTACTGTTCTTTTAACATGAACAATGTGGCCACTTTTCGTATTGAAATTACTGAAAAAACAGCCCCTACATTTGTCCATTTTGATGCTAAAAATGACAAACAAATTCCAATTAATCTGGAAATTTATATTACTCCTGAACAAACCGGATGTGAATTAAAAATGGAACTTCAGGCAGATATACCATTTTTCTTACAAGGGATGATCAAATCTCCTTTACAAAAGTTTATAGATATTTTAAGTGATCGAATCCAGGCGGAAGCTGAAAAATTATAACCATGGAATACCAAATCAGAACTGAAAATTTAGTTAAAAAATATAAATCAAGAACGGTTGTTAACGAAGCCTCTTTTGATGTCAAACAGGGTGAAATCGTAGGACTTCTTGGTCCAAACGGTGCCGGAAAAACAACTTCTTTTTATATGATTGTTGGATTGATTCGACCATTTGCCGGAAGAATTTACCTGAATGATATTGATATCACAGAGTTACCAATGTACAAAAGAGCCAAATTGGGAATTGCCTATTTACCTCAGGAAGCATCTGTGTTTAGACAACTTTCAGTTGAAGACAATATCAGAGCTATCCTTGAATTTACAGAGATGACCGGAGCTCAACAAAAAGATAGATTGGAAGAGTTAATTGCTGAATTTCGATTGGAAAAAGTACGGAAAAACCTGGGGAATAATTTATCCGGTGGCGAAAGAAGACGTACCGAGATCGCAAGATGTTTAGCTTCAAATCCTAAATTTATACTTTTGGATGAACCTTTCGCCGGTGTGGATCCTATTGCTGTTGAGGATATTCAACATATTGTTGCTAAATTGAAGGAAAAAAATATTGGAATTTTGATCACTGACCATAATGTTCATGAAACATTATCTATTACAGACCGCTCTTATTTGCTTTTTGAAGGGAAAGTGATTAAAGCCGGATCTGCAGAAGAATTAGCATCAGATGAATACGTTAAAAAAGTGTATTTAGGCCAAAATTTTGAACTTAGAAGATAATCTACTTTTTCTTTTCCGAATAGCTTAACAAAGCTGCACTATTGATAAACACAGACATAACAAAAAGTGTTATCAGTGGTTTCATTACATCCATTAAACCGGCACCTTTCATTACAATTAATTTAATAATTTCCATAAAGAATGACATAGGATTGGCATAATTGATATATTTCGCCCATTGTGGCATCCCTTCGGTTGGGGTAAACAATCCACTCATCAACACAAAAACTACAAAAAGAAAAAATACGATGAACATCGCCTGAAGTTGGTTTCGGGAAACCAAGGAGATGAAAAATCCAAGTCCCAACATGACTAAAAGGTAAACTGAAGTACAGAGTAAAAGTGCACCAACACTTCCTTGAACAGAGATTCCAAAGATAAATTTCATTAGTAAAAGACCAATGATAAACTCAACCATTCCCAAAATCCAGAATGGAATCATTTTACCTAATAAAAAATGCCATTTTTTAATAGGAGAAACATTCATTTGTTCAATAGTCCCAATCTCTTTCTCCCTTACAATATTTAATGCTGTTACATAAGCCCCAATCAAAGTTACCAGAATAACTAAAATTCCGGGAACAATCAGATTTTTGTAGTTTAACTGTTCATTATACCAATACACTTTTGAGATCGACACATTTGCAGGTTGAGCAGATCGATTTGCCAATCCCTCTTTCTGTTCATTAAAAAAACTGGAAATCACATTTTTAATATACCCTGATCCGATTCCTGCTTTGACGCTATTGATTGCATTGGCGGTTATTGCCAATTGAGGTGATAATCCATTCATCAGATCTTTTTCAAAATGGCTAGGAAACTCAATGATGAAATCCACTTTATCCTGCATCATCAAAGCCTCTCCTTGATCCCGTGACTCAATAAACCCATAATTGATAAAATAGGGAGAATAGGTAAATTTCTCAACCATTTGACGGGTTAAAGATGAATGATCCGAATCTATAAATCCGATTTTTACTACTTTGATTTCATAATCAGCTGTAAATGGGAAAATTACAAATTGAACCAATGGAGCTACTATTAAAATGGACATTAACAGTTTATTTCTATAAACCTGCAAAAACTCCTTCTTTATCAACATCAAAATCACTCTCATTGTTTTCTCCTTTTATCAATTTGAGACATACTGAAGCGTAAAAGTACTACCGACATCACTGCTAATATCAAAATATAATGCCATATATCAGCGATCCCCGCCCCTTTAATCATCACATCTTTAATAGCTAAAATAAACCATTTTGCGGGGAAAATATCTGCCAGTATCTGAAAAATAAACGGCATATTATCCAGTGGAAATAAAAACCCGGAAAGTAACACGGTTGGCAAAAACAAACCCATCATAGTGATCATCATGGCATCCAGCTGCGTATTCGAGATGGATGAAACAAGTAAACCAAAAGAAGCAGCTGTGAACATAAAAATGATACACAACAAGAGTAATAGAAAAATATTTCCTTCAATCGGCATTTTAAAAACCCATACACTGATTCCTAAAATCATGATGGTACTCAACAATGAGAGCCCCATATAGGGGATCACTTTCCCCACCACAATATAGATTTTCTTAACCGGTGTGATCAACATCATCCTCATGGTATTGGTTTCTGTTTCCCTGGCTAAGGTAATAGATGACATTAAAGCCGTAATAATGATCATAATCAGAGTGATAATCCCCGGAACAAACATATAGACACTGTTCAATTCCGGATTGTACAACATTTGAATGGAAACCTGAATCGGATTGTCAGAATAATGACCTGATTCATTAACCTCTTCTTCAAAATGGCTCACGACTGATTCAATGTAATTATTAAGAACAGAGGCAACATTAATATCTGAAATATCGCTAATCACTTGAATTTGAGATTCTTTATCTGACAATAACTGAGAACCAAAATGGGCAGGGATAATGATTCCCGCTTTAATTTGTTTCTCTTTAAAATCATGATTAATCTCATTTGGATTTTGAGGAAAATGAACAATTTTAAAATAACCGGAAGCTCTAAAAGCATCAATTAATGCTTTAGATTGTGCATCTTGAGCTAAATCACAAACTGAGATTTTGGCATTTCGTATTTCAGTGCTTATGGTAAATCCGAAAAGAAGTATCAAAACTAAAGGCATCGCCAATACCAGAAAGAGGGACACTTTATCCCTATAAATATGGATCAGTTCTTTTTGCAATATGGCAATGAGTTCCTTCATGTTCTACCTTTTAACGAATTTAACAAAAAGATCATCAATAGTTGCAACCCCCATTTGTTGTTTCAGTTCCGTAGGGGTTCCCAGTAGTTGAACTGAACCTTCTGCCATAATAGAGATCCGTTCACAATAGGAAGCTTCGTCCATATAGTGTGTCGTAACAAAAATAGTAATTCCCTGGCTTGCTGCTTTGTATATTAAACTCCAGAACTCTCTTCTTACGATTGGATCAACACCGCTGGTTGGTTCATCCAGAAAAACAATTTGAGGATGGTGCAACATGGCTGTTGCAAATGCAAGCCTTTGTTTCCATCCCAGAGGAATCTCATTCACTAACAAATCTTTGATTTCAAACATTTTAAGTTCAGTCAATTGCTCTTCAATTCTATCATTTAGTATGCGTCTTGGAATGTTATAGATCACCCCGAAAAGTTTCATGTTTTCCAGGATGGTCAGATCATCATACAAAGAGAACCGTTGACTCATGTAGCCGATTTGTTGTTTTATTAGTTTAGATTCAGCATTTAGGTCGAAGCCTGCAATTTTTGCTTTTCCGGAAGTGGGTAATAAGAGTCCGCACATCATTTTCATGGCAGTTGTTTTCCCGGCACCATTAGCTCCCAAAAAACCGAAAATCTCCCCTTTCTTCACTTGAAAAGTGATATTATTCACTGCTGTAAAGTGACCAAACTTTTTAGTAAGATTTTCAACTTCAATACTATACATTTCGATCCTCCTTAATAATTTCAATAAAACAGTCTTCTAACAGAGGTGAGATATGTTCCATCTTTTCAAATTCGATTTCATGCTGTTTTAGAAATTGCAAAAATGAGTTTTTGGCGTGTTTGGTGTCATGATAAAATGAAATATGAAAATACTCTCCATAAGGATAATAGGAACATTTTTCTTGAAATTGGGGCATAATATCCAATAATTTAAATAGTTGCGATGTTTTGATCGCATAAAGATCCCCTTTATAATTTTTAATAATGGATTCCGGAGTATCCACAGTTATAAAACGACCATCCTGCATCAGGGCAATGCGATCACAGCGTCCCACCTCATCCATGTATGGTGTAGAAACAACAACCGTTACCTGATACTCTCTGATTTTATCCAGAAGATCCCAAAATTCCTTACGGGAAACGGGATCCACACCAGTTGTAGGTTCATCAAGCAACAATATTTTAGGTCTATGAATTAAGGCACAACATAAAGCTAATTTTTGTTTCATTCCACCCGACAATTTACCTGCTTCCCGATTTTTAAAAGGGGAGATTTGTCTCCATATCGGCATGATCATGGGTAAATTCTCTTTTATTCCACTGCCATACATCGTTGCAAAAAACGTAAGATTCTCCTGAACCGTCAAATCGGGATAAAGGGAAAAGGTGCCCGGTAAATAGCCGATCTCTTTTCGGATCTGCTTATATTGCTTTAAGATATCATGATCTAAAACAGTAATCGTTCCGGATGTAGGTAATGTTAAGGTAGCTAAAATATTGAACAGGGTAGATTTTCCGGCGCCATCCGGTCCAATTATTCCAAAAATCTCCCCTTTCTGTACCTCAAAATTGAGTTCAGACAAAGCGGTTAGCTTTTTAAACTTTTTGGTTAGGTTTTCTACCTGTATTATTGACATACTCTTATTTAAAAATCACATCACCCGGCATTCCTATTTTGGCTGAGCCATCATTTTGAAACACAACTTTAACAGCATAAACCAAATTCACCCGCTCTTTTTTCGTTTGAATCATTTTAGGAGTAAATTCTGCTTTAGAAGAGATCCAGCTTACTTTTCCCATCATATTTTTGGTTTCACCATTAGTTCCATCAATGTGAATGTCAGCATTTTGACCCAGTTTGATCTGAGATAGCTGATCTTCAGTTACATAAACTCTAATATACATTTGGGATAAATTGGCCAATTTATATAGTGGCTTTCCCTGGTATGCCAATTCAAATGGTTCCAGATACTTTTTCGTTAAAGTGCCGGTAATAGGTGCTCTCAAGAAACAACTTTGAAACGATTTTTCAATTTGCATTTTTTGATAGCGAAGTGATTCGAGCTCATTTTTTACTTTTTCCTTTCCACCGGGTATCCCTTTCACCTTATCGGAAACAGCTTTCATACTGGACTCTATTTGCATCATTTGTAGGTAAAGTTGCATCGTATCTATGCATCCTAACAGATCCCCTTTTTGATATATTTTGCCCTCTTCCGCGTCAAAAAACAGAATTTTTCCATTATTTTCAGATGAAACCGTAATTTCGGTAGCTTCAAACACGCCATACGCATCTGCATTCCCATTTTTATGCTGACAAGAATAGCCAAAAAATACGGATAATAATAAAACAATCAAATAGTTATAAATTCCTCTTTTCATATTCTTCACAATTTAAAAATTTCATTTATGATTCACAAAAATAATAAAAAAAATTACCTTTTTTTTGAATTTTTTACCAATTGACCACATGCGGCAGCAATATCCTGGCCCCTGCTTTGGCGTAGGTTTACGATCAGATTTCGTGATTCCAGATGTTGAATAAAAGCTTTTGTATTTTCAATAGAAGATTTCCGATATTTGGAATCTGTGGCATTGTACTGGATCAGATTGATTTTCACCGGAAATGATTTACAAAATCTACATAAATTTTCTGCATCTTCCAGTGAATCATTCACATGATCAATCAACACATATTCTATGGTAATTCGTTGATCTGTTTTATCAACATAATATTTTAGGGCAGCCTGTAATTCGGCCAATGGATTAGACAAATTTGTAGGAATCAGCTGATTTCGTTTCTGATCATTGGCAACATGGATAGAGATGGCTAAATTGGCTTTAAACTGTTCATCCGCCAGTTTCCGGATCCCTTTCACCAATCCAACAGTTGATAGCGTAATCCTACTCGGCGAAATTCCATTTCCCTGAGGAGAAGTCAGTATATTAATTGCCTTAGTTACCTGATCATAATTGAGTAACGGTTCCCCCATTCCCATAAAAACGAAATTTGTAATATGGTTTCCGAAAGATTCGATTGATCTTTGATTCATTAAGGAAAATTGATCCATAATTTCCCAAAAATGGAGATTTCTGGTAAATCCCATGGTTCCGGTAGCACAAAAATCACATTTCAAAGGGCATCCTACTTGAGAAGAGATGCATGCTGTTACTCTTTTTCCGGATGGAATCAAAACCCCTTCAATCAATTGCTGGTCGAACAACCTGAAAATAAATTTGATGGTTCCATCCTCGCTTGATGCTTCCTGATCAATGATAGAAGTATGAAAAGTAAAATGGGCATTTAATTGTTCCGTTAACAATTTTGGAATATTGATCATCTCTTCAAAAGAGTGCACATTTTTTTTCCAGAGCCACTCATGAATCTGTTTAGCACGAAAAGGTTTTTCGTTAATCGAGATGAGAAATTGTTTCATCTCCTCATCTGTACAATTTCGGATATCCGGTTTTTGCATTTTTTGTGAATATAAACTTTATTCCATTAAGCATCTTCTTCTAAAACGCAGTATTTATTTTGTTTTTGGAAGTCTGATCTATCATGGAGATGATTTTTTAAGTTATTGAGAAGTACAAAATAAGATGAATTTATAATTTGGATATTCCATACTTTTTATAAACTGATGCTAAATTGCAATTATAATTCGCAAAGATATGAAATAAAATAACAGACTTCTTTTCAAAAATGTCATCAAAGAAAATTTCTGTAAATATTTATTTTAATATAATGGGTTCTTTTCTCCAAGAAATTATTGAATTTCTAAATTCTTTTTTGTACCTTTGCAACGTTTTATAAAAAGAACAAAACATATATAACACTTTAAATATTAAAAAGTTATGTCAGATAAAAAATTTTTAACATGCGACGGTAACTACGCAGCAGCTCATGTAGCTTACATGTTTAGTGAAGTTGCAGCAATTTATCCTATCACTCCATCTTCAACAATGGCGGAGTATGTTGACGAATGGTCAGCTTTTGGTAGAAAAAACATTTTTGGGGAAACAGTTAAAGTTGTAGAGATGCAATCAGAAGCAGGTGCAGCAGGTGCAGTACATGGTTCTTTACAAGCAGGTGCTTTAACAACCACTTATACAGCTTCACAAGGATTACTTTTGATGATCCCAAATATGTATAAAATTGCCGGTGAATTATTACCAGGAGTTTTTCACGTATCAGCTCGTTCATTAGCAGCTCAGGCTCTTTCTATTTTTGGAGACCACTCTGATGTTATGAGTACCCGTCAAACCGGTTTTGCCATGATTGCAACAGGATCTGTTCAAGAGATCATGGATATTGCTCCGGTTGCTCACCTTGCAGCTATTAAAGCACGCGTTCCATTTTTACATTTCTTCGATGGATTCAGAACTTCTCACGAAATTCAAAAAGTGGAAGCCACTGACATGGAAAAAATGAAAGGTTTGTTAGACTATGAAGCTTTACAAAGTTACAGAGATAATGCGCTTAATCCAGAACACCCTGTTACCCGCGGAACTGCTCAAAATCCTGACATTTACTTCCAAACTCGCGAACTTCAAAATAAATACTACGATGCTCTTCCTGAAATCGTAGCAGAATATATGAAACAAATGAGCGAAGTGACTGGTCGTCAATATGCTCCTTTCACTTATTATGGTGCAGCTGATGCTACTGACGTGGTAATCGCTATGGGTTCCATTACTGAAGTATTGAAAACTGTAGTTGACAAATTGATCGCTGAAGGTAAAAAAGTGGGTGTTATTTCTGTTCACCTTTACCGTCCATTCTCAGTGAAATATATGATGGCTGTTCTTCCAAAAACAACCAAGAAAATTTGTGTTTTAGACAGAACCAAAGAACCAGGTGCCAATGGAGATCCATTGTACCTAGATGTTGTTGAAGCTTTCTATAATGCAGCTGAAAAACCTGTTATCATTGGTGGTCGTTACGGTTTATCTTCAAAAGATACTACTCCTGCTCACATTTTAGCAGTTTATAATAACTTAGCTGATGCTAATCCTAAAAACCAATTTACTGTAGGTATCGTTGATGACGTTACTTTCAAATCTTTACCAATCCTTCCTGCTATCAACGTACTTCCAAAAGGTACTTACGAAGCTAAATTCTACGGATTAGGTGCTGATGGTACTGTTGGTGCTAATAAAAACTCCATCAAAATCATTGGTGATAACACCGATAAATACAGTCAGGCTTATTTTGCTTATGACAGTAAAAAATCGGGTGGATTTACCTGTTCACACCTTCGTTTCGGTGATCAGCCAATCTTAGCTCCTTACTTAGTTGGAACTCCTGATTTCGTAGCCGTTCACGTTCCTTCTTACCTTGAAAAATATGATTGTTTAAAAGGTTTAAAAGATGGTGGTACTTTCCTTTACAACTCTATCTGGGATGCTGAAGAAACTAAAAAACGTCTTCCTGATTATGTAAAAAAATATTTAGCTGCTCATAACATCAGCATGTATATCATCAATGCAACTGAAGTAGCTGAAAAAATTGGATTAGGTAACAGAACTAATACTATTCTTCAATCTGCATTCTTTAAAATCTCTGAAGTTATTCCTTACGAATTAGCTGTAAAAGAGATGAAAAAAGCGATTCAAAAATCTTATGGTCGTAAAGGGGAAGATATTGTTAAAATGAACAATGCAGCTGTTGATGCCGGTGCTGATGTTATTAAGGTTGAAATTCCTGCAGAATGGGCAAATATTGATGTTAAACCTGTTGTTGACACTCGCGATATTCCTGATTTCATTAAAAACGTAGTTGAACCAATGAACGCACAAAAAGGGGATGATCTTCCTGTAAGTGCTTTCTTAGGATATGAAGATGGTACATTCCCAGCAGGTACAACTGCTTACGAAAAAAGAGGTATCGCAGTTCATGTTCCAACCTGGATGTCTGAAAACTGTATCCAATGTAACCAATGTGCTTATGTTTGTCCTCACGCTGCTATCCGTCCTTACGTTTTAACTGACGAAGAATTGGCAAATGCACCTGAAGGAACAACTACATTGAAAGCGATGGGTAAAGAGTTTACCGGAATGCATTTCCGTATTCAGGTTTCTGTTTTAGATTGTACCGGTTGCGGTAACTGTGCAGATGTTTGTCCAGCTAAAACAAAAGCGTTGGAAATGAGACCTTTGGAAACTCAATTGGAAGAACAAAAACGTTTCGATTATTTCGAAGCAAAAGTTACTTACAAAGATGAGTTGGTAAACAAAGCTCAAAGTGTTAAAAACAGTCAGTTTGCTCAACCATTATTCGAGTTCTCAGGAGCTTGTGCCGGTTGTGGTGAAACTCCATATATCAAAACAATCACTCAATTATTTGGTGAACAAATGATGGTAGCCAATGCAACCGGATGTTCTTCCATCTACGGTGGTTCTGCTCCTGCTACTCCATATTGCAAAAGCCACAGATCTGAACAAGGACCTGCTTGGGCAAACTCATTATTTGAAGACAATGCTGAGTATGGAATGGGTATGGCAATTGCTGTAAACCAACTTCGTAACAGAATTGAAAGAGTGATGCAAGAAGCTATTAAAGGTTGCAACTGTTGCTCACCTGAAATGAAAGCTCTTTTCGGAGAATGGATTGCTAACAAAAACAGCACTATTGAAACTCAAAGAATTTCAAATTCTTTAATTCCAATGATTGAAGCATGTGATTGTGATTTCTGCAAAGAATTAGCCGGATTAAAACAATACTTCGTTAAAAAATCCCAATGGATTTTCGGTGGAGACGGCTGGGCTTATGATATCGGTTTCGGTGGTTTAGATCACGTATTAGCATCAGGCGAAGATGTAAATATATTGGTAATGGATACTGAAGTTTACTCAAATACCGGTGGACAATCATCAAAATCTACTCCTGCAGGAGCTGTAGCAAAATTTGCAACATCCGGTAAAAAAATTCGTAAAAAAGATTTAGGTATGATTGCTGCAAGTTACGGATATGTTTACGTAGCACAAGTAGCCATCGGAGCCAACCAAAATCAATGGTTTAAAGCATTAAAAGAAGCGGAAGCCTTCAATGGACCATCCATTATCATCGCTTATGCACCATGTATCAACCATGGTTTAAAATCAGGTATGGGCAAAACTCAACACGAACAAAAAGTGGCTGTTGATTGCGGATACTGGCATTTATGGAGATACAATCCTGCTTTAGAAGAAGAGGGACAAAATCCATTCGTATTAGATAGCAAAGAACCTGATTGGACTAAATTCCAGGATTTCTTGAAATCGGAAGTACGTTACTCTTCTCTTATTGGGTCATTCCCAGAAGAAGCCGAACTGCTATTCAAAGCAACGGAAGAAAACGCAAAATGGCGTTACAACCAATATGTGAAGAAAGCACAAAACTAACAACTGAAGGGACTGGCAACAGTCCCTTTTTTATTTGGGCGTGCCGGAACAATAAAAAGCGACGGGAGACTGGGGGAAATGAAAAATGAAAAATGAATAATGAATAATGAAGAAAGGCTAAGGGCGAAGGGTAAAAGGCTAAAACCTTAGAATTATGAATTATGAGTTATGAATGAAATAAATTTGAGCACATGAGCAATCGAGCACATGAGCACATTGAGCATTCGAGCATTCTGAAAGGTCTGCAGTCTGCCGACCGCTGTCTGCCGACTTTTCTCAGCTCCGTAGGAGCGACACCTTTGTAGCAGATGAATTGCACACCAAACTAACCCGCCACAGCGTGGCGTTATATTGGTAGCGTTTAAATTCCGACCAAACAATCCCGCTCCTGAGGAGCGTTATTCCGGGAAAGTGTGGAAGAATAATTTCATAACAGTCTCAATATGCAGTTGTTATAAAATTTGGATTTTCTAACCAAAACAGTTTCCACACTTTATCGGAACAGTTTAATGACTATCTCATTAACGGTAATTCCAATCAAAAAGTGGCTGATCCTTTTAAAACAACAAAATCCTCCAACGCTTTAAAGAGATAGAACAACTCCCCGACCATGAACAAAATGTGATCATTGAGGTTGTTACCGCCTACATCCGAGACTTTAAAGCTAAACAAAATTATGCAGGGTAGTTTTGCCGTTTAATTTGATCGACGACTTTATCACTAAAGCCAAAATTAAGAAAATGATGCTATAATAAAGAGAGCTAAGGGAGCTCTCTTTGATGGAAATTATCCTATTATAATTTTAGTTTTTTAATTTTAATATATTCTGAATTTTTAGATCTTAAAAATAATTGAGTTTATTTAAATGAAAAAATTATTTCTTTATTACTTCCCAATTAAATTCTTCTTTAAAATCCTGAAAACACTCTTCACATATCCAATGGTAAGAATCAGTCGTTGAATATCCTCGTTTTAAATCACCCTCATTCATTGAAAATTTTGCCATACAAAATTCACAATGATCATGATCCCAGTCAGAACTATAAAGAAAATAATCTTGAGCAATTAATTTAACTCCTTTTAAAAAATCTTGACCACTTCTGCGCCAGTCATCTGATTGAATTTTTGACATATTTTGTTTATTTTAAAATTTAGTTATTTTTTTGGCATCAATGCTCCATTTGGATATAATCTATACCATACTTTATTAGGATCTCTATAATCCCAATGCGCATTATATGGAGGACCATGCAGCAAATCTGGACTTAACCTCTCATTTGAATTAGGTTTCAGATAACTTCCTTGTTTTGAACCTTGAACAGAACCCGGTTGACCTTTCCATTCATACCCTTTAGGTGCTTTTGTCGGATCAGTTCCGGGATAAGGGACAGGACCATAACTTGGAAATGTTTTTTCAGGTGGTCCTCTAAATACATATTGACTACCATTACCGACAAACAAACCAGCGATATCCCATAAAAACAAAAAAGGATTAAGTGCATAATAATTATCCAAATTCATTGTTGGACCAGAAGATGTTGGTTGGCTAAAATCATTTGAACCTTTAACTTTTACATCATTAGGCACTACAGGTAAATCATCACCATATGTAGTCATATTTATTACAGTGCCAATTTTTAAGTTACGGGGATCAAGAAAAGGGTTTGCAGATTTTAATAATCCATGAGGTAAATTATATTTATTTTCAATACCCCAAAATGTGTCTCCTTTTTTTATTTTATAAGTAGTTGGCGGATCAGGATCACCAACCTCTCTCCCATCCGGATCCACCAAAATGACCGGATTATTCGCACAATAGTTATAGGGCGACATGCTGGGGTACTTATCACTCATCGGGTCAACAGAGAGCCATAAACTCAAACCGGAATCATAATAAGTGCAAGTGCAGTGGGTCATTGTGTGCAAATTGAAAGAGCAAAGATAAAAAAAATTAGCAAATTAGCAAATTGGTGAATTAGCAATTTTTTTTACCACTAAGGACACAATGATATTTACCTCAGTGGACTCAGTGGAAAATCACTTTGTGATCTCTGCGTGAAAAAAAATGAATAAGATGGTGTCGAAACGCCCAAATACTATGGATTAAAATCGAGAACAATCTTGATATTTTGTATTACTTTTTCCTCCAAAATGGAAGGTAAATTACCAATTTTTCTGACAAATCTCTGATTGTCAATTGCTCTCATTTGATCTATCATAATATCACAATTTTCATTCAGATTTGCCATTCCCTTTTTTAGGTGAACACGCAGTATATCTGATCGCTTTTCGACGTTTGTCGTAATAGGACAAATTAGTGTGGATGGATGTGGAATACTATTCAATAAATTTGTTTGAATAATCAATACCGGGCGTGTTTTCCCGGTTTCTGTTCCTATTTGAGGATTCAAATCTGCAACCCAAATTTCAAATTGTTTAATCAACATAATCCAAACCTTCAAATTCATTTAATATATTGATTGATTCTTTTTGAACTAAGGCAGACTCTTTCTGTAGTTGTTTTTCTAGTAACTGTCTGTTTTTAATTGCATTATAATAAGCTAATGCCTCATTTATGTAGCGATTTCTAGGAATTTTTAAATGCGAAAGAATCATTTCTGTTTCTCCAAAAATAAGCGTATCAATTTTTAAAGATATTGTTTTCATATATTTGTTTTTTATACTGCAAAAGTATATATTTTTAGTATATACTTTTATAGATAAAAAATATTTTTATTTTCTTTTGACTGATAAAAAGTATTTGTATTTTTGCTTTTTATAAATAAGCTTTTAATCAAATAAAAGTAAAAACACACCTTTATGAAATATTTGAAATTTATATTACTTTTTTTCTTTTCGAGTTGTAGTATTTTTAACAATCATGAAAAAATAGATTCATTTCACGTTAAATTAATGAACAACATTGGTGAAATTGAGATTCAATTACCCCCGGTTTTTGATAAAATAGTTCGTTCAGAACATCATTCAGATTATTATTGTGGAGATAGATATAGTTTCTTTATTATAAATAAAAAATACTCAAATCACATTTTGCAGAAAACAGGTGAATTTGGTCCAAGATTTAAAAAAGGAACACCCAATTTTTATTTCAAAATTGAACAAGATCAACATTTGGGTTGTACTTCATCAAATTTATATCCGTTAAATGATACATTAGCAAATTGGCTTGCTGATTTCTTTTGTCGCTTAAACTATGAAACTAAAATATTAACGAAAAAAGTATCTCAAAATATGATTATTATAGGTTATCAATATTTAAGAAATGATTCTATCAATTATATGTTAAATATTGACGCTTATATGTATATAGATAGCAATTTAATTAATTTTGAATTTGTACAGAATGGAGTAGATGATTTTTCAATTTACAATGAAGTGCTTAAAAGTATAGAAAATATCAAAGTAAAAAAAATTCCTTAATTTTTAATTACTAATTTGATCCACTCCTCCCCAACTCATCAATCAACTTTGCCCCTTTGGCTGAAGCGCCGCTGTTGCCTAATTTTTCCCGTAAAGCAGCGTACCGACTTTTCATTCTTTGGATGTTTTCCTGATCTTTTAAGATCAAATCAAGCTCTTTACAAACTCTTTTGGTGTTCATGTCACCCTGGATCAGCTCGGTTACAATCGGTTCATCCATAATAAGATTGACCAATGAGATATATTTCAGATCTTTACCAACTACCATCTTGGCAATACGGTAAGATAAACCACTTGTTTTATAACACACTACCTGTGGGGTATCTATTAATGCGGTTTCTAATGTGGCCGTTCCGGAAGTTACTAATGCAGCTGTTGCATGATGCAATAATGGATATGTATTTCCTTCAATGAGGGTTATTTTTCTGTTTTTGAGTAATTTATGATACAATTCTTCGGGTTGCCATTTCACTTTGGAGATCACAAACTGGTACTCCGGATATAGATCGATCACTTTTAACATTTCGGGAAGAATGCGAACTAACTCCTGCTTTCTGCTTCCCGGTAAAATGGCGATTATGGGACGATCATCTAAAGAAAACTGGTTCTTGAAATCTTCAATCGTTCCATAGCTATCTTTTTGATCCTGAATCACATCGAGCAAAGGATGTCCGATGTACGCAACATCGTAGTTATATTTGGCATAAAACTCTTTTTCGAATGGAAGTATCGAAAGCAGTATATCAACATCTCTTTTGATTTTATATACTCTGTTTTTTTTCCATGCCCAAACGGATGGGGAAACATAATAGACCACTTTAAAACCGTTTTCCCTGGCAAACTGGGCAATTTTCATATTAAATCCGGGATAATCGATTAAAATAACTACATCCGGTTCATATAATAAAAGATCAATTTTGCACACAGAAAGGTTTTTCATTATCGTTTTCAAATGGGTGGCTACTTCCCAGAAACCCATAAATGCCAGTTCTTTGTAGTGTTTGATTAATGTTCCTCCCTGTGCTTCCATCAGATCACCGCCCCAAATCAAAAAATCAGCTTCAGGATCATTTTTTTTGATCTCTTTCATTAAATAGGAACCTAATAAGTCACCTGATGCCTCTCCGGCAATGATGTAATATTTCATAGTTTTGTTAATTCTCTAAAGAACTTATGATCTTAAGTCCATCGTTTTGGTTTTTTCTTTTTTGTTGGGCTAATGAGATGCTTACATTCAGATCAAACCCGATCAACACCACCACACAACTCCAGTTGATCCAGATCAATATTAGTAATATCGCTCCAATTGACCCATAAACAGCATTATAGGATGAAAAATTGGCAAAATAGTAGTTGATCCCTTTTAGCAAAATCACGAGCATTATGGAGGAAAATGTGGACCCTGCAGAAAAGAACTTGAAAAATTCTTTTTTATAAGGAGCAAAATAGAATAGTGCTGAAAGCAACAAATACATTAATGAGAACAAGGAAACCCATTTGAAAATTGTAATGGACGTTGTATAAAATGTTGCAGAGGCAACAAAATGTTTGGTTAAATTACTGATTAACAAGGAAGCTCCAACAAATATACCCGATGATGCAATGATGATGATTAAAAATACAATCACCATAATAAAACTGATCGGTAATTGTTTTAGAAACGACCGTTGTTCAACATGAAAATAACTGATATTCAAAGTTGTTACAATTGAATTGACACTCAAAAAGGAGAGATAAATTCCTAATCCGATAGAAACATATAAAATAGCACTATTTTGTTGTAATATTAAGGAGTTGACAATCTGAGAAATGGTGGGCCACAAATAGGGTGGAATTACGGATTGTAACATCTCGAGCATGGTGGTATGAAAGGAGACTCCTAAAAACGAGATTGTGGCTACTAACGCCATCAGCATTGGGATTGCAGTAGCAAAAATGTAGTAGGTCATGGCCGCAGCCCTTTGAAATAATATCCCTTTAAACAAAGATTCCAGAAAGAACTTCATCACATCCCAAAAGGGTACGTTTTGAAAACCGGGAACCACCAGCTTTTTTAAAAAAGCGGTCGTTTTGTGAATCATCGGCAAGTGCATCAAACGGATGATCTTTCTTCTGGTTTTAAATGAATAAAAAGGGGTATTGGTCATTATTGGACAAATTTAAGACTCAAATCTAAACTTTTTATATGGTGGGTTAATGCACCAATTGAAATAAAATCTACGCCTGATTCAGCATACCCTCTAATGTTTTCCAAAGTGATTCCTCCTGAAGCTTCTGTTTCGAATTGACCATTGATGAGAGTCAAAGCTTCTTTAATTTTGTCAGGAGAAAAGTTATCTAACATGATTCTGTCCACTCCTCCGTGGGCGATCACCCTTTTCACCTCATCAAGATTGCGGGTTTCTATCTCAATTTTAAGATCTAACTGATTGTTTTTCAAATAACTTCGGGTAGTATCAATCGCTTTTTCAATACCCCCGGCAAAATCGATATGATTATCTTTCAACATAATCATATCGTAAAGTCCAAAGCGGTGATTTTCTGATCCTCCTAAGTGAACCGCATATTTTTCAAAAATTCTCAATCCGGGCGTTGTTTTTCGGGTATCTAAAATTTTGGTTTTAGTACCAGCAACAGCATCAGCATATTTCTTAGAGCAGGTAGCAATTCCACTCATTCTTTGCATAAAATTGAGTAAACTTCTTTCTGCGGTAAGCATACTTTGTGCGGGACCTTCCAGTTCAAAAACAATGTCTCCCACTTTTATGGAATCTCCATCGTTCATTATTTGGGTCATTTTAATAGCAGGATTCACTTGTCGAATCACCTCATTGGCCACTTCAACGCCGGCTAAAATGCCATCCTCTTTTACCAGTAATTTCATTTTTCCTATAATGGAAGGATCAATACAGGCTAAAGAGGAGTGATCACCAGATCCTATATCCTCCAGTAAAGTTTGCTTTACAATCTCTTCGATGCTCATTTTGCTTTATCTATTATAATTTCGGGTGTTGACACAACATTACTGTGATGTAAGGCTCTGTCCACAATATAAAATTCAAATTTTACGGTATCATAAACGGAAGTGATATTGTTGATAAAGATCTCAACAGACACTGTTCCGTCAATCGATTCCGGTGTATTATTGCTTAATCTGGGTATTCTGGCATTCTGTTCGGCAGGTAGATCAATTTTGACAAACTCCCCGTTTTGTTTTTCATAATAATCAATAAAAAAATTATAATGATAAATGGAAGTTGTATCAAATGGAGGTTTTAAATCTTCAGCAGTATCGTTTAGTCCAATATCGCCATCTCCATCTTCAAAATAGAAAGTGAGTGAAGCTTTATTATCGACACCCATTTCGTTGGGAATTTTGTCAAGACTTAGAAACACAATTTTAGGAATAATCGGATATTTATCTTCCGGTTCACAACAGGTAAACAAAACTCCTAAAAACAAGAAAAACACAATTTTTTTCATAACCGGACTATTTTACATACATTTTTCAGTGATAACAATAGTATCTAATGCTTCTTTAACGTCATGAACCCTTAAAATATGCGCATGATTCAGCACAGCGATTGTATTGAGTGCAATCGTTCCGGCTAATGCGTGTTCAGGAGTTGAATCCAAACTTTTATATATCATTGATTTTCTTGAAATTCCGACTAATAATGGCAATTCAAGTTCATGAAGAACAGCTAAATTTTTCATGAGATAAAAATTTTGATCAATCGATTTTCCGAAACCAAAACCGGGATCCAAAATAATATCATTAGCACCCATTTGTTTTAGTTGTTCCACTTTATTTCCGAAAAATGTGAGCATGTCCGGAATCAATTCTTCGTTAGTCAACTCCCTGCCTCTCGAGTTGTGGGTAAGGCAATACGGAATTCTATGAGAAGCCACTACCTTAAACATTTTTTCATCTTCGCCGGAGACATCATTGATCATGGCAGCTCCTTCTCCGATAGCCATTTCAGCCACATTAGAACGAAAAGTATCCACGGATACCTTAGCATGTGGGATATATTTTAAAATGAGGTTCAGATATTTCTTGATTCTCATATATTCGGTTCCGGCATCAATCGGATGTGAATCCGGACGTGTTGATACAGCGCCTAAGTCGATTAAAACGCCACCTTGAGTTAAAATTTCTGTTGCTCTGATAATTACATCGGAGTCCTCTTTAAATCGGCTACCTGCATAAAAAGAATCATCAGTACAATTCAAAACACCCATAACGATGGGTGTTTTGAGTGACTGTAAATCTCCTTTTAAATTTAGAAACATATTTTTAGTGACTTTGTTCTTGAGGTGCCTGAATTTTTGTACCGCAATCTTTTACGATCATACGATACCAATAATCTGGATATTTTGGTTGATCAGGGAAAACAGCCTGAGGTTTTCTCTCCCCATTGGTTTTAAATTTTCCGTTTTCCTCTTTTTTAACGTTACCATCGTTATATTTTACAAGAAGATATTCGAACAGTTTATTCCAGTCTGCAACAACTTGTTCTGCTTTGTGGTTTGAATAATCGTTAATTTGATTAATGGCAGCAACTGTATCTTTTTGGTATAATGCAACCCACTCTTTCTCTTTCTGAGCGATCTCATTAATAGCACCAATCTCCCAATAATCTTGTTTTGCATTGATGTGTTTAATCATATCTTTATAGCGGGAATAGGCAAAATTGCTCACTTTGGTAAATGTCCAGAAAGCAGAAGTGGCAGAATATTCTACCATGGAACCGTTTCCTTCTCTAAATGCTAATGGAACAGAAGTGATTCCGACAAACATCGGAACATAGCAGGTGCTGGCTGCGTCATCCACACTAAACCAATAGATTCCCCCAATTTTATCAGGCATCCAGCTGCGGCATTGTGCTACAAATGAGAATCCGGTTTGTTGAGTTGCCGTTGCTCTTTCATGAACATAGTTTTGACCATCAACACTCCAGGTCATAGGTCTCCATCTGTATGGACAAGCGAATGGACCTGCTCCCAAATCCTGAGTCATATCCATTGATGTTCCTTCGTAATGATCACGCATAAAAAGCATCATATCTCTAACTCCAATTTTTTGAACCGGTTTAATCCACAATGGCATTCTTTCTTTACTTTTTAGATCTTCGCCACGAGCATATTTTTCATAAGGAGCCATCAATTTGGTATCGCAATGATTAAAGAAAGCCCAAACGCGTGCTTCACAACCACGTGCACCTCCAAAATCAAGTGGTGCGTAAGTTCCTGCAAAGTCAAATTCTGCATCGGGAGCAGTTGCTGGGTATAAACCTGCTATTTTAGCAAATGAGATTACATCATGAGCATATACGGTTTCCACTTCAGGATTAAAAATTTTGCTTAATTCTCTATTGGTGATAGACGTTTTTCCGTTTGTTAAAGGGAAAGTCATTATTCTGGCATGGTTAGCATGTCCGGAAACAAATCCATCAGGAATACGACGAGCAACCCAAACAGCACCTTTGGTCCAACCTTTTAAAGTTTTCCCTTTAGCATCTTTAAGTTCTTTACCTTTTCCAATCAATTCAAAAATCCAGGCTTCGTTAGGGTCAACGATAGAAAATGATTCTCCACTGCTGGCATATCCGTAAGCATCCATCAATTCGCTCAAAATTTTGATCGCTTCTCTGGCATTTTTTGCTCTTTGTAATGTGATATAAATGAGGGAACCATAATCCATGATTCCGTTAGGGTCACCCAATTGATCCAAACCACCATAAGTAGTTTCGCCAATTGCCAATTGGTGTTCATTCATGTTTCCAACCACTTGATAGGTGTGGTTTACCTGAGGAATTTGACCCAAAAATTTACCCGAATCCCATTCAATCACATCCATTACAGTACCTGTAGGATAATCCCGTGCAGGCCAGTAGTACAACTCGCCGTAAAGAGTGTGAGAATCAGCGGAATAAGTTAAAAAAGTGGAGCCATCCTTGCTGGCACCTTTCGTTACGATAAAGTTAGTACAAGCTGAAAGCTGAGATCCAAATGTCGTCAGCACCGCCAGCATAACAGTCAAAATCATTTTTTTCATATTACAAATTTTAAGTTTCAAGAATTTAACTCGCAAAGTTACGATTATTTTTTGAAATGATAAACGATCTGAAATCCAATTTCTGTTTAAAATAAATTTTTGATTCCTTCATCATTTTTATAAATTTTTAACACTTTTTATAATTCAAATAATACTATTTTTGCATTTGTATGTAACTGTTTACTTATTTATTCTATTTTATTGTTATTCAATATTTTTAATGAAAAATACTCAAAAGAAAATGGGGCGTCCACCAGTAAAAAACGGAGAACAAAGCACCAAAGACAAAATTTTCAACACGGCAATTGATCTTTTTGCTGAAAAAGGGTACAACAGCACGCCAATACGTGATATTAGCAATGCTCTTGGATTGACAGAAGGTGCTATTTACAGGCATTATTCCAATAAAGAAGAGCTATTAAATGCAATTTTTAAATATGCTGAAAACCTGATTTTTTCACCTCTTCCTATCGAAGCTACATTGAATTCCCTTGACGGAATCTCTATTTTTCGCGGATTACTTGAACCGTTGCCGGATATTATTAATTCTGAACCCTATATGATAAAAATTATGAGAATCATGTTTCATGAAATGAATAGAAATGAACAGATTGGTGAAATCTATGTTAAGCAATATAATGAGTTAGGATTTGAATTGATTTATGTATTATTTGAAAAATGTCAAAAAATGGGAACTCTTAAAACTACTGACTTAAAAGCTTTAACTCTTTTGTTTAATAGTTTCAGATTTTCTTGGGCATACAATACTTTTATTGTTAAACAAAATTCTAATGCTGATCTTTCTAAGATAAAAGCAGAACTTGAGATGATGATCCAATTTTTTGAGACTAACTTTTGGAATACTATTAAATCATGATTTCGATACAACAATTTTCTTCCATTGATTCCGTTCCGGTTCATGATTGGAATCTTTTTGTTGATACCGCTAGTGTCAGTTTAGAAATAGCTCATTTAAAAGGCATTGAATTATCCCGAATTAATGATTTAAAACCTTACTATTTTATTGCTTACGAGGAACAGAATGTGATAGGAATTGCTTATGGGATGATTTTGAATGTTGATTTTGCTAAATTATCCAATAGTTATCCTTCTGAAATTCTGGAAACAATCAGGTGTTGGAAACATCAGTTTATGAAACTCAAAATTTTGGAAATGGGCCATATTGCATCATTAGGAAATACAATTCATTTTGATACAAATTACGCTCATGATTTTTTAAAATTACTCCATTTGGAAATTGAAAAAATAGCCTTACAAGAGCAGATTGATGTTTGTCTGATCAGAGATATTTTAAAAGAACAGGTTCCATTTTTTCAACCCCTTACCGATGAGGGTTATTGTTGTACTTTAGGATATCCAATAGCCAGAATGGGACTAAAATGGAATCATATTTCAGGTTATTTGGAAGCCTTAAAATCTAAAAAAAGAAATCAGCTTTTACATAGAAGTTCCAAAATAGATCAACCGGAAATTCAGGTTGAAATTATGGAAGATTATGGAATTTACGCAGACCGATTAACCGAACTTTGGACTCAGGTTGCCCAAAACAATAATGGATATGAACATGAGAAACTAACGCCTGCATTTTTCATTAAAATGGCGGAAGAACTCAAAGGAAGATCCCATTTAGTCGCAATAAAAAGGGACAATGAACTGATCGCATTTGGATTAAATCTGATCGGTGATACAGAATATTTTGGAATGGCAGAAGGTTTGGATTATAAGTACCGGGATCAGTATGATCTTTATTTCAATAATATTTTTGAATCGTTTAAAGTCGCTTGTAGATTGGGTAAAAAGTTCTTTAATTTTGGTATTACAACTTATGATTTTAAATGTTTTATTGGCTGTGAATTAGAACCTACATTTTACTATATTAAGTCGTTCCAAAATGATCGATATAGTCCCGTTTATGCCGATTACATCTGCAATAGCATTCAACAACCGGATAACAACCACAGGGCTTTCAGATATGAAAATTCTCATCAGCGGATACAACTTAAAACGTATCGAAATCTGATTCAGAATCAAAATAAAGAAGATGTATTTTATAAACATAAAAGGTATATCAGAACCGACAAAGCACGGGCAGCAGGATTATACCAGCTTTGTCCCCCATTTGAAACGGCGCAGACTCCTATTGTTCAATCAAATGGTAAACAGGTGATTATGCTCGGAGCCAATGCTTATTTGGGACTTTCTGTTCATCCCGAAATATGTAAAGCTGCCATAAGTGCCATTGAGAAATATGGTACCGGCTGTTCAGGTTCCCCTATATTAAACGGTACATTGGATTTGCATGTTGAACTATCTGAAAAAATGGCTTCTTTTGTGGGCAAAGAGAGTGCTTTATTGTTTTCAACAGGATATCAAACCAATGTGGGAACACTTTCTGCCTTAACCAATAGAAACGATGTTGTAATCATGGATGAAAGGAACCATGCCAGTTTAATTGATGGTGCTTTGTTATCCAGATCCCAATTAGTAAGATACCGACACAATTGTTTAGATTCTTTAGAACAATTATTGAATAAATATTCGGGACAAAAAATATTAGTGGTTACCGATTCTCTGTTCAGCATGGAGGGTACCATCATTGATTTACCGGGAATAGTAACCTTAAAAAAGAAGTATGGATTTAGATTGATGCTAGATGAATCCCATGCCTTGGGGGTTTTTGGAGATGCAGGACAAGGAATTGCTTCCTATTATCAATTAACGGACGACGTTGATCTCATTATGGGAACATTCAGCAAAGCTTTTGCATCAGTCGGTGGTTTTATAGCCGGTGAAGAAAAAATTATTGACACTTTGCGCCACACTTCCAGGGGACATGTATTTTCTGCCAGCTTACCACCCTCATCTGTGGCTGCTGTTTTAGCAGCATTAAAAATTAGCTGTGAAGAACCGGAAAGAAGAAAAAACTTACTGGAAAATGCAGCCTACCTGGCACAAGGATTAACTAAATTAGGTTTTGAAATCTATTATCAGGGTGGTCCCATTATTGCTTTATATTGCAGAAATGAACATATGACAGTTGCTGCCTACCAATTTCTATTTGAACAGGGTGTTTTTGTAAACCCGGTTACCAGTCCGGCAGTTCCCAAAAATCACGAACTATTGAGGATCAGTCTTATGGCTACGCACACAAAAGAGATGTTAGATCATGCCTTACAAATATTTGAAACATTAAAAACGCCATTTTGGCCTATACAAAATAAAATATGATATCAGACAGCGAATTTTACTGTTGGTTAGAAGCGGCTTCTTTAGCCCCTTCGGCAGATAACATGCAACCCTGGGCTTTCAAGAAAAGAGACGATGAAATTGAGGTTTATTACATCAAAGAGAGATCATTACCCACTGACACCTTAGATATGTTTGGATTAATCAGTGTGGGTGCAGCAATCCAAAACATCATTATTACCGCTGAAAACAGAGGATTTTCGTGTAAAATAACTTACCCTAATCATGCCACATTCGATAAACTTGTTGCACTGTTATGCTTTTCTTCTTGTGAAAGTAACAATGAATTAGCAGATTGCATCCCAATAAGATCAACGAATAGAGCGCCTTATGATATCCGAACAAAATTAAGCAACACTCAGATTTTTTTACTTCAAAAATCGACAGCTTCTTTTCCGGTATCTTGTCAGTATATTTTTGACAAACCACAATTTGAAGAGATCGCCCTGTTAGATGCACAATCATCTTACATTAGACTCGAATATCAACCTTTTCATGATGAACTATTTGATATTTTACGGTTTTCAAGATCTGAAAACGAAAAATACCGGTATGGCCTCACCTTTGAAAGTTTAGAAGTACCGGATTTTGCTGTATTTTTTGCCAAATTTTTGAAATTTCGTTTATTTAATGATCTTGTAAGTAAGCTGGGATTCGGCAAATTAGTAGCCTATTCACTTTCCCGAAAACTCACCAAATCAAGCTGTTTATGTTTGATTTCGGTGACAGAAAGAGATTGTAAATCATACATTGAAGCCGGAAGGGGATTGGAACAACTGTGGTTGACCTGCACAAAAATGGGTTTATCGGTACAACCTTATGGCGTATTACCCCAATATCTTACCAAACTGGATATTGAGCCCCGGTTTTTTACCGAAAAGTATAAAAATAAGCTTTTCAAACACAAAGAAAAGTTCAATGCCGTATTTACAGAATCTTCCACCAAATTTCCGGCATTACTCTTAAGAATTGGTCAAACAGATCAAATATCCAAAAGAAGTTCAATCAGAATAACAACAAATAATATCAATTTAAATTAAGTCGGCAGTCTGCGGTCGGCGGACTGCGGTCTTTGGAAAGTGATAACACATCTCTCAGCGCTCCCTGCGCCCTCAGCGAGAAAAATAATCTCTGAAAATCTGTTAAATCAGTGTCATCAGTGTGCTATAAAAAAATAGAACTGAAATTAAAATTAATAATTAACATTGTTATTTTATTATAAAAAAAACAATTTTTTTGGTTCACAGTGTTCCTCAGTGTTAAAAAGTGTTCCACAGTGTTTTTAAATTTAAACTTGGGTTCATTTCATGTTGAGTAAACATAACTTGTTTTAAATCTAGATATTAGGTTGATGATTTTTTGAAACTAAACATTTTTTTTATACCTAATTTTAACGTGAAACATTTCCATCATATAAATACCAATCTTTAGACTTCTTTTTAAAATCCAAAAAGAACTTTTCATCTTCTTTAGGCATATTAGGATAATAGGTTAGAATATTTCCATTTTTTAAAAACATTGTGCAATAATTTTTATTATTTCTTGAATGAGAGATATATATTATATTATATTCAAGTAATATTTCTGATAATTTTTGGTAATATAAACAAATATTTTCGACACTATCAACAACATCGAGTTTAACAACTGTATCAGGATTAGACTGAATTTCAGTATGAGAAATGATAAATTTACATTTTTTGGAAAATAAGGAATTTTTGATACAATTTTTTTTAAAATAATAAAAATTTTCTGATGTTTTATTGTTGATATTAGTGACTAAATAATAAGTTTTATAATATTTATCAACACTGATTTCTTGATTTTTCGTAATTGAAATTATTTCATCTTTATGCTCTATAATATTATCAATATCATTTGAACAACTTGATAAAATTAAAACAACAACAATAAATAATATTAAATTCTTGGAAAATATTTTATTTTTCATTTGTTAATAAATTGAATTACTAATTTTAAAATCTTTTTTCCTTTATCCCATAATCTCTTTATTCATTTTTTCTGTTCTTCATTTTTTTATTGTTTTCATTTTAAATACATTGTATCAATTTCAAAATCCTTATACTTTAATAATTTTGAAAAATCATATTGTAATTTGTATGGAAAACTATTTTGTCCATATTTTTGTTGAAATAAGCATTTTACGTTTATACTACTCCATTTAACATCTTTATCTTTAACATACATTTCAAATCCTTCACCATCTAATGTTGTACGAAAACATGGGATATCTTTATAAAATGTGTTATCAAAGTACTTGTCTATACTATCATTTACAGTGATATTTTTAGCCTCTATAGGTTTATACTTTTTTATTTTGTAAGGCCCAATAAAACAACTATAAATATATTCATTTTTGTGATACCATATTAAATTTGAATTACTAAAAGCAACAGTATACAAATAGATTGTATCAGTATATTGATAAGATTTTTCAACGAGTCTTTTTGTTCTTTTTTGCAGTAATAATCTTGGACTACAACACATAAAAAGTGTAGCTGAAATTATTAAAATCACTGCTTTTATTATTAAAGTTGTGTATTGGTGATTATTTCTCAATATTTTCATTTTCTTAAGAAGATTGATATGGCAAAGATAGTAAAATATCTTTATTTATCTTCATCCAATAATTTTTCAATTCCTATAGGATTGTATATTTTATTCCACTATTGTCCGAATAAAAGACTGTAGTAGGTAAACTGTTGACCAAGAAAAGATGTAACGAATCTCAGCGCTCCCTGCGTCCTCAGCGTGGAAAATAATCTGTGAAAATCTGTTTAATCAGTTTCATCAGTGTGCTATAAAAAAAATAGAACTGAAATTCAATAACAAAACAACAAGATTATGCGTTATTATATCTGAATATAAAAACAGATCATGAAACTGAAATGGTTTTTTTTAGTATCTCTCCAAATAATCTTCTTTTCGGGGTATGCTCAGTCCGATTTTTACAATAGACTTGCAGATTCAGCACTAACATTAACAAAACAAATGGTTCAGTATGATCCTTCTTACTTTACCATTTCTTATCCAAATGGAGATGTTCCTTCAGATAAAGGAGTCTGCACAGATGTAATAATAAGAGCTTACCGAAAATTGGGAATTGATCTTCAAAAAAAGATCCATGAAGATATGATCGCAAATTTTAATCAATACCCACAAATTTGGGGACTTACAAAACCGGATAAGAACATTGATCATCGGCGAGTTCCTAACTTAATGACTTTCTTTAAACGACATGGAACTGTAAAGGTGATCTCAACCAATGGAGCAGATTATTTGCCAGGCGATATTGTATGCTGGAATTTAGGAACCAGTACAACCCATATAGGGATTGTTTCTAATGTTAAATCTAACATTGGGAATTACCTCATCATCCATAATATTGGATTTGGGCAGGTTTTAGAAGATTGCTTATTTGATTTCAAGATTATCGGGCATTACCGGTATGGAAATTAAAAAAGAAATCCCTCAGCGCTCCCTGCGCCCTCAGCGAGGCTAAAAATGATGCCAGGACAAAGGACCACAGACTACGGACCACAGACTACGGACGAATAATTTAGCGGATTTCGTCGAACTTTTAACTTCGAACATCGAACGTTTAACGTCGAACTTCGAACGTTTAACGTTTAACGTCGAACCTCGAACGTTTAACGTCGAACTTCTCCCGTCACCAGTCCTTTATTATCGAGCATTCCGAGCATTCGAGCATTTGAGCATTCCGAACTTTTGTCTCTTTTTTACAATTATTCCAGTTCCTTCTCCCCTATTTTTGCACTTTAAAATTAGAAAATATGTTTATGGATCAAAATTATTTATGCAATCAGGCGCAAGAACATGTGAACTACCTTTGTAATATACTTCAGGAACGACGAGTGGGTGGTGATGGAAATCGAAAAGCAACCACCTATTTTAAACATTTTGTGGAACAACAAGGTTGGCTCGTAGAGGAAACTGAACTAGATGTGATCGATTGGCGAACAGCTGGAGCTCAGTTGATTTGTGATCAGGAGTCTTTTGATGTGGAATCTTCTCCCTATTCTTTGGGATGTGATGTGAAAGGGGAGCTTATTGCAATAAACACTTTAGAACAGATGAAAGAGAGATCTATCGATGGGAAAATTGTGTTTCTTTATGGTGAAATTGCTGCTGAACAGATTAGTCCCAAGAATTTTGTTTTTTATAACCCGGAACACCATCAGGAGTTGGTTGCTACATTAGAAAATGGAAATCCATTGGCATTGGTTTGTGCTACGGAACATAATAGTGCCGTGGCTGGTGGTGTTTACCCGTTTCCCCTTTTTGAAGATGGTGATTTTGATATCCCTTCCGTGTTTATGAAAGATACTGAAGGGGAAAAATTGCTCCATTGTGATGGTAAAATCGTCACATTGATCTCCAAAGCAAAGCGAATTCCTTCAAAAGCTTTTAACATTGTTGCTAGAAAAGGAGATACTACTGCTCCAAAAATGGTGATTTCTGCTCACATTGATGCTAAAATCGGAACACCCGGTGCGATTGATAATGCTACAGGTGTGAGTGTTTTATTACTACTTTCCGAATTACTAAAGGATTACTCCGGAAAATATCTTATCGAACTGGTTGCTTTTAACGGGGAGGATTATTATAGTGTTCCGGGACAAATGAAGTATATTGAACAACATCAAGGTGATTTTGAACAGGTGTTGCTGAATATCAATATTGATGGGGCCGGTTACCATACCGGAGGATCAGCCTTCTCCCCTTTTGATCTTCCCGAGCCTATGCAAACTACTTTGGATGAGGTGATTAAAAATCAAGATCATATTGAATTAGGAGCACCCTGGGTTCAGGGAGATCATTCCATTTTTGTTCAATTTGGACGCCCTGCAATTGCTGTCACGTCCTCCTGGTTTATTGAAAACATGGAGTGCCAGGAGATCACCCATACCCCAAAAGATCATCCGGGTATTGTGAATTTTGAAAGATTATCGGAGATCAGTAAAGTGATTCAAAATTTCTTATTAAAAATTTGAAAAATCATATAGAACACAGATCCTAATGATAATACTGATTTACACATAAAATCTATTAAATCTGTGTCATCAGTGTTCTATTAAAATTTTATCCTTATTTTTGCACCTCAAACCAAAAACCAAAAAAATTATGAAAAAATTTTTCGTTTTACTGATTATGGCATTATCGTTCGCTTCTTGTGTGGAAGTGGATCCAAATGAAGATCCTATTGGAACAATCACTATAGATCTCTATGAAGGTCAATTTCTTTATTTCAATTCGATTTATGAATATGATCCTTACGTTGATCATGTTCATTACATGCTGATTGATGGATCCAATTTTTTAACTTATGGTATGGAAATGGTAAATGTTGGGGAAAGAACCCTAAGACAAGTCAACTCATTACCAACTTATGGCTGGTCATCAGTTTTGTCGATTGTACCGGGAAACAGTTACATATTAAGAGACTGGAACTCTGAAGGTGTTTATATCAGAATCTATGTTGTAAATGTGATTGAAAATCCTGATAATCCGGGTCAGATTATTGGTGCTACCATAAAATATCAGGCACCATTTAATTTATAAAACTTTTTCTTTTTTAACTTTTTAATTCTCTAAAAAACTATGGTAAGAGTTCGTTTTGCTCCTAGTCCTACTGGTCCACTTCATATTGGTGGTGTCAGAACCTGTTTATACAACTACCTTTTTGCTAAAAAACTGGGTGGCAAATTATTATTGCGTATCGAAGATACCGATCAAACCCGTTTTGTTCCGGGGGCTGAAGAGTACATCGTTGAATCATTTAAATGGTTAGGGATCACTTTTGATGAAGGAGTTCATGTGGGTGGACCTTTTGCACCTTATAAACAGTCGGAAAGAATGGCTATGTATAAGGAGTATGCCGACTATCTGATTGAGAACGGATGGGCATACTACGCCTTTGATACACCTGAAGAACTCGAAGTGAAAAGAAAAGAAGCGGAAAGTGAAAAAAGAACATTCCAATACGATATCAATACCCGAAACAGTTTATGCAATTCGTTGACTTTAACAGCTGAGGAGGTTCAGGAGCGATTAAAAGGACATTTTGTGGTTCGTTTTAAATATCCTGAGAATTTAGAAATCACTGTTCACGATCTTATTCGTGGAGAGGTGAAAATCAGTTCCCATTTGCTGGATGACAAGGTTTTGTTTAAATCTGACGGACTGCCAACTTACCATTTAGCTAATGTTGTGGACGATCATACTATGGAGATCACCCACGTCATCAGAGGGGAAGAGTGGCTGCCATCTGCACCACTACATGTGATGTTATATCAAGCTTTTGGCTGGGATGCTCCACAATTTGCACATCTTCCTCTTTTACTAAAACCTGACGGAAACGGAAAATTGAGCAAACGGGACGGCGATCGTTTGGGTTTTCCGGTGTTTCCATTACAATGGACAGATCCAAAAACCGGGGAGATCTCATCCGGATATCGTGAAAGCGGCTACTTACCTGAAGCTGTAATCAACATGTTAGCACTTCTCGGATGGAATCCTGGGAATGATCAGGAGATGATGTCGATAGATCAGTTGATCCAATTATTCTCCCTTGAAAAAGTAAGCAAATCGGGTGCAAAATTTGATTTGGACAAAGCACGTTGGTTTAATCACCAATATCTGCAAATGAAATCAAATGCAGAATTAGCGGAACAATTTAACCATCAATTAATTGAAAAAGGGATTCAAATCTCCCTCGACAAAGTAGAAAAAGTGGTTGGGTTGGTGAAAGAGAGAGTCCATTTTATTCAGGAGTTATGGACACAAAGCAGTTTCTTTTTCCTTCAACCAGACACTTATAATCCAGATGTGATCAAAAAACGATGGAAAGAGGATACTCCTCAACATTTAAATACTATTTCAGAGATTCTTATGAGTTCGCAACCTTTTGATAAAGCAAAAGCTCATGATGATGTGATGGCATATATACAAGAAAATCAGATCAATATGGGTCAGATCATGAATTGTTTAAGACTTTCTTTAGTAGGAGATTCAAAAGGACCAGATCTATTTGAGATTATAGACTTTTTAGGAACCGAAGAGGTTGGTAAAAGGATAGCAAAAGCGATTCAAGAGATTGCGTAACCTTTAATTTTTAGGTAAATATTCTACTTTATCTTTGATAATAAATCCGCCGGGAAACTGTGCTTCGATGATCGACTTCAAGTGGTACGCCTCCAGTTTAGTGCGAAAATCACCTACTCTTAAGCGAAAACTAGGTTCAAAATAGGTAACATAAGCTGGAATTCCGGGAAATGCTGTTATAAAATCTGTTTGCATCTTTTCCACAATAGCTTTCGAATTGTTTCCGGACATAGCGATCAGTTGTATCCGATATCCTTCCACTTTTTTCACTTTTACCCAGGCTTCAGTATGTTTTGCCTCCACTTGATCAACACCCGCCTCTACATCATAACTAACATTCTCCTGGGCACTTACGATTCCAAGAAAGGCGAAAATGATGAAAATTAACCCCATTTTTTTCATGTACCTATTTTTTTTGCAAAAATAGGGTTTTTTTTAATATCCCATTTTTTTATGTGATAATTTTTTGTACCTTTGCACTCTTAATATAAAATATAATGGGATTCTTTTCTTTATTCACAAAAGAGATTGCAATTGACTTAGGAACAGCCAATACTGTAATTTTACATAACGACAAGGTAGTGGTTGATGAACCCTCCATTATCGCACTTGAACGAAGCACAAAACGTGTAATGGCAGTTGGCAAAAAAGCATTGTTAATGCATGGTAGAACACACGAAAATATTCAGACTATAAGACCATTGAAAGATGGTGTTATCGCTGATTTCCAATCAACTGAGTTGATGTTACGGGAATTTATTAAAATGACCGGAACGAAGGGTTTGTTATTTCCTCCTGCTCTTAAAATGGTGATCTGTATCCCTTCCGGTATTACGGAAGTGGAAGAGAGAGCCGTTCGTGACTCCGCTGAACAATCCGGTGCTAAAGAGGTTAGAATGATCCATGAACCTATGGCTGCAGCTATCGGTATTGGTATTGACGTTCTGGATGCTAATGGAAATATGATTATTGACATTGGCGGTGGTACTAGTGAGATCGCAGTTATCGCTTTGGGTGGTATTGTTACTCAAAAATCTGTTAAAACAGCAGGTGATGAGTTTAATGATGACATTATCGAGTACATGAGAAAAAAACATAATATCTCCATCAGCGAATCTATGGCTGAAGATATTAAAATAAATGTTGGTGCAGCTATTGAAGATCTTGAAAATCCACCTGAAGATTATGAATCTTTTGGGAGAGACTTACTTCAGGGGATTCCAATCTCTGTTAAAGTAAATTACAGAGAGATAGCACTGGCATTAAACAGTTCCATCACTAAAATTGAAGCAGCAGTAATCAATGCATTGGAATCAACTCCTCCTGCCCTTTCTGCTGATATTTATAAAACAGGTATCTATCTTGCCGGCGGTGGATCTCTTTTACGTGGACTAGATAAACGTCTTCAAAAGAAAACCAAACTTAAAGTTCATGTTGCTGATGATCCTTTGAAAGCTGTTGCCCGTGGAACCAGTATCGCTTTAAAGAATTTTGATAAATTCCCATTCTTGATTAAATAGTTTTTAATGAAGAAACTCCATATTGAAACTTATGGCTGTCAGATGAATATTGCTGATAGTGAAGTTGTTGCATCTATCTTGGCCGATTTATACGAGATTACAGATCAACAAAAAGAAGCCGACCTCATCCTGATCAATACTTGTTCCGTGCGTGATAATGCCGAACAGAGAATTAGAAAAAGATTGCGTGAATTAGGCTCATTAAAAAAGAAAAATAATAAACTTTTAATCGGACTTCTTGGTTGTATGGCAGAAAGAATCAAAGAACAACTCCTCACTGAAGAGAAAGCTCTTGATTTCATTGCCGGTCCTGACGCATACAGAACCCTTCCCAAATTGATTGAAGAGGCTTCCAGAGGGGAACTCTCCTTTAATGTAATCCTTTCGGAAGAGGAAACTTACGATAATATTGCCCCAATCAGATATGACGGAAATGGAATTTCTGCTTATATTCCAATAATGAGAGGGTGTAATAATTTTTGTACCTATTGTATTGTTCCGTACACCAGAGGTCGGGAAAGAAGCCGCGATCCAAAAACCATCCTCGAAGAAGCTACCCATCTTTTTGAAAATGGATATCGGGAAGTGACCCTTTTGGGACAAAATGTAAATTCCTATCTTTGGAAAGAGGAATCTGAACCATTGGATTTTGCAGGATTAATGGAACAAGTCGCACTCATATCACCCCTTTTGCGAGTTCGTTTTGCCACTTCTCACCCTAAAGATATTTCGGATAAGCTAATCCAAACCATCGCAAAATATCCCAATATTTGCAAATATATCCATCTTCCGGTTCAGTCGGGTAGTAGCGCCGTTTTGAAAAAAATGAACCGGGTTTATAACCGGGAATACTATCTGGAAAGGATCAGTACTATAAAAAAATGGATTCCTGAAATTGCCCTTTCAACCGATATTTTATCCGGATTTTGTGGGGAAACCAATCAGGATCATCAGGATACGCTCTCTATCATGAAAGAGGTGGAATACGCTTCTGCTTTTATGTTTCGTTACTCCGTCAGAAATGGAACCAAAGCGGCTGAAAATCTGATTGATGACGTTCCTGATGATGTAAAAGCAAAAAGATTGGAAGAGATTATTGCCTTACAGCAACATCTCTCCCTCGAAAATAACCAAAAAGATATTGGTAAAGTTTTTGAAGTGTTGGTAGAAGGGGTTTCTAAACGTTCCGATAAAAAAATGTTTGGAAGAACCAGTCAGAATAAAGTATGTGTATTCCCTCGGCAGGAAGCAAAAGTTGGCGATTATGTGCATGTTAAAGTAGTAAGTTGTACTGCCGGGACATTAATTACAGAATTAGTTGATCCATGTTAATCTTTGTTCCACAAATAACCCCCAGAATTCGTTATACATTCGAAATTATTCTGAATGGGTTGTTGGGAACTGCTTATGAACTGACAGACCAATTCGATAAATTTGACTCCTTTTCAGGTCCAAAATTGGCTTATTCAGATCAGCCTTTAGAAAACCCAAACCATTTATGGATTGAAGCAATACCGCTCCTTTTTGAAGAAAATATTTATAATCAGACGATTACACCAACTCCCTGGAATGAATTTACCCTGTTCTTTCCTACTTCACAAGGAGCGTTTCTTATTGATCCGATTGCTGTCTCTTTCTTCCTGATCTCCAGATATGAAGAGTATTCCGATACTTTTGAAAGAGATCAACATCATCGTTTTCAGGCTAAAAACTCCGTTTCTTATCAATTAGGATTTCATAGAAAACCAATCGTTAACATTTTAGCAACTGCGATTGCAGAAAAAATAAAGGAAAAATATCCTGAATTTACCTATCAAAAACCTGCCTATCAGAAATTAACCACCTATGATGTTGATATTGCTTACCAATACAGAGGAAAAGGGATGTTCAGATTGTTTGGGTCGTTGGCTAAGTCACTGATTAAATTTGATTTTATAACTTTTCAAAAAGTATTAAAAGGAGCATATGGAATAGCACATGAAGATAGTTTCGATCGTTTTGATTTGCATAAAAAACTCGCTTCTGATGAGCAAATCAGACCTATCCATTTCATTTTAACAGCTCCGTTTTCCAAATTTGACAAAAATATTGATCCTCACCATCCAGAGTTTCAGAAACTGGTTCACTATTTGCAAACTTTCTCAGAAGTTGGGATCCATCCCTCCTACCACTCTTCAGAAAACGAAAAACTCATTTCAAAAGAGATCGCACTTTTATCATTAAAAACAAATTTTCCAATTACTAAATCCCGGCAACATTTTTTAAAATTCAGATTTCCTGATACCTTTGAAGCATTAATAGAAGCAGGAATACAGGAAGATTATTCCCTGGGATGGCACGATGAGGCAGGTTTTAGAATGTCAATAACAATTCCTGTTCCTTTTTTCAACCTAAAAACCAATCTACAAACCCATTTGCTTTTAGTTCCTCTAACTGTAATGGATGGTGCATTATATCATCTTTATGATTCCATTGATATGTGTTTGAATGCCATGCATTTACTTCAACAAGAAGTGGAAAAACAGGGAGGCGTTTTTGTCGTTTTGTATCATAATAATTCTAAAAAACATCTTTTTTAAAATTATCCGTTATTTTCATTTTTATTTTTTGTACTTTTGCAGCCGCTAAATAATTAATTAGAAATCGGAATGTAGAAATTAGTTTTTCTTCCAAAAAGGAAAGGAGGTTATCATGGTTGACACCATCAATATCGGCAAGCTTAAATGGCACCATATTACAAATCCCACCATAGAGGATTTGGATTTTTTAAGAGATAACTTCAGGTTCCACCCTTTGGATATCGAGGACTGTTCAAGTTTCGTTCAGCGTCCCAAAATTGACATTTACGATGACTATTTTTTTCTGGTACTCCACTTCCCTATCATTGACAAAAGAACCAGTTTGGTTAAAACTGAAGAAACCAAAATATTTTGGGGTCAGGATTTTTTAATCACGGTAGGTAATTCCCATTATGTTGTTCAGGATCTGTTTAGTCTTACCAAAATTGCTCCTGAAGAATTTGAAGAGGACGAAATCGGCTCCACCAGTGATGCTTTACTATACAAAGTGCTCTACCGGATGATGAAAGAAACGTTCCTTTTAGTTGAAAGATTGGGCTCTGAACTGGATATTATCAGTAGGGATTTGTTTGAATCAAAATCTGAAAAGATTATTGAAAAAATATCCCGATACAGAAAAAATATGATTCAGCTAAACACCATGTTTAAACCTCAACTTCGTTTATTCCACAAGTTTGAATCAGGAGAAGTGAAAGGGTTTGCTGACGATATGGAAGAGTATTGGGGTAATATATTGGACTTTTATCAAAAGATGTTTGATATGATTGATGACTACGGAGAATTAGTTGCCGGGTTATCAAATACTTTCGATTCATTGATGGCAAATAGAACCAATGAGATCATGAGAATCCTCACCATTATATCAACCATTGTTCTTCCTCTGACATTTTACACCGGACTATTCGGTATGAATGTTCATCTTCCTTTCCAATCAAATTCTTTTGCATTTTGGATGATTATTGGTTTATGTGTTGTCACCAGTCTTTTAATGCTCCTATTCTTTAATAAAAAACGATGGATGTAACTAAACACTACAAGAAATACACAATTAAACTTTATATTTTAGAGTTAGAACCTGAAAATTATCATATTTTTGCCCGTGGTAAGTGGAAAGGTCACCCTGTAAATATTATCATTGATACAGGTGCTTCTCATACTTGTTTTGATATTGATTTTTTCAAATCAATTGATCCTGAAGCTTTTACTTCAGTCAATACCGGGACAAATGTGGGTATTGGTACCGCTGAATTCGAAACGAGCATTGCATTAATGCAGGATTTTAAAATCGGAAGATTTAACATCCATGATTTTCAAACTGTTTTACTCAGTTTAAAACACATCAATCAAGCTTACATTATGGCAGATGTTCCTATCATCCAATGTATTTTGGGAAGTGATTTTTTTGTAGCCTATAATGCCATTATTGATTTTTCTGAACAAAAATTAACCCTGTATTCATGATTATTTTAGGGATAGATCCGGGAACTGTAATCATGGGGTTTTCCATTATTTCTGTAGAAAATAATAAAGTAAACCTATTGGAAATGGGTGTGGAAAAAATGGCCAAACTTCCGGATCAGAATGCCAAATTGAAAAGAATATTTGAGTGTACAATCGAGATTATTGAACGGTATAAACCTGATGTTTTGGCTATTGAAGCTCCTTTTTTTGGGAAAAACCCACAATCCATGTTGAAATTAGGAAGAGCACAAGGGGTTGTCATAGCGGCTTCGTTATCCCGAAATCTGGATGTTTTTGAATATTCTCCCAGAAAAATTAAACAATCAATCACAGGTAAAGGTGCTGCCTCTAAAGAACAAGTAGCAGCAATGCTCAAAAATATGGGCATTTATACTGAAGATTCCAAATATTTTGATGCTACAGATGCTTTAGCAGTCGCCGTTTGTCATCAATTACAAAATAAAATTTCAATTCCGGGGAAAAAATACACCGGCTGGGAGAGTTTCATTTCCGAAAACGCCAATCGGGTGAAATAAAATATATTATTATACACAGTGAAAAAAGGGATTCACCCATTTCATATCATTTTTCAATAACTTTTTTTTCAATTTTGTACAATTATAAATATTAAAATTATTGTACTATGAAAAAATTGATCTTTATTATTTTTATGACTATACTTGTGGGGGTTATTCAGGCTCAAAACATGAAACCTTCAGAACTTCATACTATTGAAGTTACGGGAAGTGCTGAAATAAATGTTGATCCGGATGAGATTATATTAGTAATTGAAATTAGCGAATATTGGAAAGAGGAATTTATTTCACCTAATAATCCAAGAAGATTTAAAACAAAAATTCCAATTCAAAATATTGAAAAGGATCTCATTAAAAAATTAAATCAATTTGGTGTTAAAAATGAACAAATTTTAGTAAATGATATTGGTAATTACTGGAGAAATCAAGGTCTGGAATTTTTGATTACTAAAGAATATGAGATATCCATTACTAATTTTTCAATATTGGATTCTTTAATTGGGTTATTAGACAAAAAAGGGATTCAAAGCTTAAGAATTGCTGAACTTAAAAATAAAAATATTACTGATCTGAGAAAACAAGTAAAAGTTAACGCACTTAAAGCTGCGAAAGATAAAGCAGATTATCTATTACAAAGTGTAGGAAAAACATGTGGTGATTTCGTTACCATTATTGAAATTGAAGATAGTAATTACACTGATATTATATACTCCAAAACTAAATCTATAAGTAATGCTTATTTAGATGAAAGTTCCAATATACAACCTCAAAATTATAAAAAAATTTATTTACGATACAGAATGAAAGTATTATTTGAAATTAATTAATGGTTCTATCTAAAAAACTCTGCGTTTTTTATTTTTAAAAAAAAATATTTATTATTGTATTCAATTATTTACTATTTTTGTTTCGATATAAAAACCATTAATTCCCCAAAATTATGAAACCATTCCTCCTCAAATTTCTGTCTTTTATGCTTTTGGGAATCTTATTGACCCAATGCGATGATGACCCACAAAGTAAAATTACCGGCACAGTGATCGATCGATCACAGTGTAAAAACTTTCTGGCCGGAAAAAATGAAAAGTTTACCGTTTCGGATACCTTTTCTTCTGTTGAGTACAATTATAGTCTATCACTGCATAGACTTACTTTAAATCACATCAATGCTGCATTTAATTGTTGCCCGGATGAGATCTATTGCCAAATTGAAATTTCAGGCGATACAATTCACATCTATGAAATGGAAGAAACTTCAGCCTGTGATTGTAATTGTTTATATGATATTACTGAACAACTCAATAATGTTATTCCTGGAACTTATATCATACAATACCACGAACCTTATATTGGAAATCAACCTGCTTTGATATTTCAATTACAACTGAGTGAAGATTGTAACGGTATCTTTAGTGTTCCAAGAACCAGCTACCCCTGGGGAATCCTGTAGTAGTTGCATTTTCCATTGATTTCATCTATAGTTAATATAAACATTTTGATTTGTATTGAATTGATTTATAGTGTATTTTTGCATCAAAATTATTTAATAAGTTTTATATTTTAAAAATAAAAAAGATGAAAAAATTAACTTTAAGTTTTTTAAGTATACTGGCTGTTTCAATTTTTATGTTATTATTAATGGGAAACAGTATTGCCCAAAATGAGTCTTCAAAATTTCAATACCGTGCTGTTGCAGAAGTAGGGTTTGTATCAGTACTCTCTCATAAAATCCAATTAGGAAATAGTGGAACCTATTTCGATTATGTCAAGGAAGGTGGACAAGATGTTCTTTTCCCTACACTCAGATTCTCGTTAGAGATGGATCTCAATAAAAAAAATACATTCATCATTTTATATCAACCTTTACGAATTGAGACACAAGCGGTTTTACAAAATAGCACAACTTTTAATGGCTTGATGTTTCCTGCCAATAAAGGGATTAAAGCGGTTTACAATTTCCCATTTTATCGTTTCAGTTATTTAAGAGAATTAGCAGCAAATAACGAAAAATTTAAAATGGCAATAGGTTTGACCGTTCAAATAAGAAATGCAACCATCTCTTTTGAATCAACTGATGGAACATTATTTACAGATAATCGTGACATTGGAATCGTACCTGCATTAAAATTAAGAACAAAATATAATTTTACACCCAAATTTTACTCTGAGATTGAAGCGGATGGAATCTATGCTCCTGTAAGTTATTTGAATGGAAGTGATAATGAGATCGTTGGAGCTATTTTAGATGCCAGCTGGCGTTTTGGGGCTGAAGTGAATCCATTTACAAATATGTTTCTTAATTTCAGATACTTAGGAGGTGGTGCTGTAGGTAGTGGTGATCCTGATTTCCCTGGTGATGGGTATGTAAAAAACTGGTTGCATTTCTTTAATGTTTCAGCCGGATTTATTCTAAAACTTTAAAATATATTAATGAAAGAGATTGTTCTCATTACGGGTGGTTCGGGGTTAATTGCATCCAATCTTGCAAGATTATTATCCCCGGACTACTCTATTCGTTTTTTATCCCGTCAAAAAAACAAGGAAAACGATTTTATCTGGGATTTAGACCGAGGCTTTTTGGATCCTTCTGCTTTGATTGGTGTTGATCATATCATTCATTTAGCCGGAGCCAACATTTCCGGACAACGATGGACCAAAACCTATAAAAATGAGATCATTAATAGTCGCAAGGAGAGTGCAGAACTTATTTTAAACACACTTCAAAAAAATGGAATCAGAATAAAAAGTTTTATATCTGCTTCAGCTATTGGTTATTATGATGCTTTAAATCGTAATTTAGAAAATACGGAAGAAGCTCCGAAAGGAGTAAGATTTTTATCAGATGTCGTTGATCAATGGGAGCAATGCGCAGATCGTTTTTTTAGTACCGGTATTGCTGACAGAGTGGTAAAGATAAGAACAGGAGTGGTTCTGGATTCACAAAAGGGAGCACTACCCAAAATCGTGCTTCCAATCAAATTTTTCTTAGGAGCTCACTTAGGAGATGGTAAACAATATTTTCCATGGATTCATATTCAAGATATTTGTAATCTGTATAAATATGTTATTGAAAATCGTCATTTAGAGGGGGTTTATAATGGTGTAGCTCCTCATCATATTACAAATGAGGAATTAACTAAAGAGATTTCAAAAATATTGAAAAAGCCTTTATTTATGCCCAATATTCCTCCTATTATTTTGCATACTCTTTTTGGAGAAGCATCATCTCTTTTATTAGAAGGATCCAAAGTTTCTTCCTATAAGATTGAAAAGGAAGGATTTCAATTTCAATTTAATAGAATAAACAAAGCTTTAGAGAATCTCTTAACTTAGTATATCAATAAAAAAATTGTTTTTTAATAAGCTCTGGCAAACAACACTCTTTGAGTAGAAGGTTTTCCGGTTAGGATACATTTCCCCTCTTCCAATCGATTGTTTAAAGGAATACAACGAATCGTAGCTTTGGTTTTCTCTTTGATAGCATCTTCTGTTTCCGGAGTACCATCCCAATGTGCAGAGACAAAGCCACCCAAATCTAATTGTTGGGTAAACTCTTCCCAGGTATCCGCTTTTCTAGTGGTTTGTTCTCTGAATTGAAGCGCTTTATTATATATATTATTTTGAATATCTTCTAATAACTTTTCAATATACAGATCTAAGTTTTCAAATGAGATCGTTTGTTTTTCTAAAGTATCGCGACGGGCAATCTCCACCTGATTATTTTCAAGATCACGGGGACCAACAGCAATACGAACAGGAACCCCTTTCATTTCGTATTCATTAAATTTCCAACCGGAGCGACGAGAATCATCATCATCCAATTTTACGGTAATATTTTTTGCTTTTAACGCTTTGATTACAGGTTCCATTTTGGCTTTGATGGCATCCAGTTGTTCTACCTCTTTATATATAGGTACTATTACAACTTGGAGTGGTGCTAACATCGGTGGAAGTACCAGGCCATTATCGTCAGAATGGCTCATAATTAGTGCGCCAATCAATCGGGTAGAAACACCCCATGATGTTGCCCAAACATATTCTAATTTATTTTCTTTACTTAAGAATTTAACATCAAATGCTTTTGCAAAATTTTGTCCAAGAAAATGGGATGTGCCAGCTTGCAGCGCTTTTCCATCCTGCATCATAGCCTCTATACAATAGGTATCCAAAGCTCCTGCAAATCTTTCATTCGGAGATTTTACCCCTTTAATTACCGGTACAGCCATGTGTTTTTCAGCAAAATCAGCATATACATTCAACATTTGTTCGGTTTCAGCAATCGCTTCCTCTTTAGTGGCATGAGCTGTATGCCCCTCTTGCCATAAAAATTCCGCTGTTCTTAAAAACAAACGGGTTCTCATTTCCCAACGTACCACATTGGCCCATTGATTACATAAAATCGGAAGATCCCGATAGGATTGAATCCAGTTTCTATAGGTATCCCAGATAATGGTTTCTGAAGTGGGGCGAACAATTAACTCCTCTTCCAGTTTTGCATCAGGGTCAACCATAACGCCACCATTTGGATCATTTTTCAAACGATAATGTGTAACAACCGCACACTCTTTTGCAAACCCTTCCACATGGTCAGCTTCGCGACAAAAAAAAGATTTTGGAATAAAAAGTGGAAAATATGCATTCACATGTCCGGTATCTTTAAACATTTTATCTAATGCATCTCTCATTTTTTCCCATATAGCATAACCATACGGTTTAATCACCATACATCCTCTAACTGCTGAATTTTCAGCTAATTCTGCATTTTTCACAATATCAATATACCATTGTGAATAGTCTTTTTCTCTTGGAGTAATACTTTTTGCCATCTCTTCTCGTTACTTTTAAACTTAATGAATTTTTGGTAGTCTAAATTTTGTGCAAAGATACGAAAAAGCAACCAAAGTAATAATAAAAGGAGGCAAAATTATGAAAAAGAGACTATTAATAACCGGCATCATCCTTACGTTAATCGCCAGTTCATGTACAGTTGAAAATGTAGTTTACTATGACGATGCATATACCCCATCTTCAGATAAACAATATCAACGTCCTGTAACCCCACCTTCTGATAACTATTCAGATAACAATCAAAATCAGGGGTACGACCAAAATTATTCCCAAAATCAAGGGTACGATCAAAACCAAGGAAATAATCAAAACCAAAGTTACGATCAAAATCAAGGGTATGATCAAAATTATTCTGATAATAATTATGATCAAAATAATAGTGATTATGACAACAATTACTATTATGAAGATAACAATAATTACTCAGGTGATGATAATTATTACTATTCCGATTATGAAAACTATGATAATTATGATTACTATTACACTTCCAGAATCCGTAGATTTCATACTGCCTATAATACAGGCTGGGGTTATTATGATCCTTACTTTACCAATATGTATTACTACGATTACTATCCTGCAACCTGGGGTACAAGTATCTATTTAGGATACAGCTGGTGGTGGCCAACCTATTATTACAGACCTTATTACTACAACTATGGTTACTATAATTATGGGTTCTGTTACGGCTGGGGTTATGATCCTTACTGGTATGGTGGTCATGGATATCATCATGGATATTGGAATGGTTATAATGATGGATACTGGGATGGCTATTACGATGGCAATCATGCAGGATACTACCATAATACTTATGATAATAATTCAAGCTATTATTACGGACATAGAAATAATGTTGGTCCTTCCAGTGGTAATGGCGGAAGAAGACCAGGTCCCGGTGAAAATAATGAGGGAAACAAAACAGCTTCTGTTTCCCGTTCTGTGACTCCAACTTCATTTAATCAAAACTATGCATCCATAATCAAAGAAGTGGATAGTCGTCCATCTCCCGGTACAACAACAGTTGATTCCAGACAAAGCACTAATAACAGACCAATGAATCAAAGTACTCAAAGTACTAACAACCAAAACAGAACTCAAAACAACCAAGGTACTGATAACAGACAAAACAATAACAATCAAAACAGAACTCAAAACAACCAAGGTACTGACACCAGACAAAACTATAACAACCAAAACAGAACTCAAAACAACCAAGGAACTGATACCAGACAAGACTACAATAACCAAAACAGACCTCAAAACAACCAAGGTACTGATAACAGACAAAACTATAACAACCAAAACAGACCTCAAAACAACCAAGGTACTGATAACAGACAAGACTATAACAACCAAAACAGACCTCAAAACAACCAAGGCACTGATAACAGACAAAACTACAACCAACAATACAGACCTCAAAACAATAATTCTCAGTACAATAGAAATAATTCAAATCCTCAAAACAATCAAAGAAATACTGATCAAAATAACAACCAAAATAATCAAAGAAATTACGATCGGAATAATCAAAATAACCAATACAATAATCAAAATAACCAAAACAACCAAAGGAACTATAATAACAATAGCCGAAATAATAATTCCCAAAACAACGACTACAACTACAACAGGAATAACCAAAACAATCAAGGATCTGGTAATTACAACAATACCAATCGGGGAAACAACAGCAATCAAGGTTCCGGCAATTACAACAATAACAATAGAAACAGTTCAGGAAGTTCTTCATCATCCGGTTCAAACAGAAGCTACACACCTAGTAAACCATCATCATCCGGATCAAGTGGAAGCTCCTATAGCCGAGGCGGGTCATCATCAGGTTCAAGTAGTGGAAGCAGCAGCAGATCATCCGGTTCATCCGGTTCATCATCAGGAAGCAGAGGTGGATCTAGCTCTTCCGGTCATAGAAAATAATTAATAAGTTGAATTTTAAAAAATAAAAAATATGAAACTTAAAAACATCTTACTTATATCACTTCTACTAGGTTTTGGAAGTATATTAACTGCTCAAAATGAGATGGATGCACTTCGATTTTCAAAAACAGAATGGAATGGAACCGCTCGTTTTCTAGGTGCAGGCGGTGCGTTTGGTGCTGTTGGTGCAGAATTCTCTGCTCTTAGTACCAATCCTGCATCTATTGCCCTTTTCAAAAAAACTGAAATTTCCTTTACTCCTTTATATGTTGATATTCATCATGTTAACTCCACTTATAACGATGACATGACCCCAACAACTTCTGTTTCATCAACTATTTCCAATTTAGGAATCGTTTTTGCCTGGTCCGGGGCTGATAATAGCAAATGGAAAAAAGGTCAGTTTGGATTCGGATTCAACCAAATTATGAATTTTAACAATAAATTTGCTGTTGAAGGTAGAAGTAATGGAAGTACAATGGGTTCCGCTTTTGCGGCTTATGCTAATGGTACTTTGTATGAAAATTTGGAAAGAGAAGGTGATTTTGCTTACCAATCTTATATCATTGATCCCCTTTACAATACTGCAAATAATACACAATATATTCCTGCTTATCTTGGAAAAGACCTTAAACAAACCAGTTCTGTAATCACTTCCGGCAGAATTAATGAAATGACTTTCTCTTTTGGTGGAAATTATGATGATAAATTTTACATTGGTGGAACTTTGGGTGTCCCATTTATTTCCTATACTGAAAAAAGAAGTTATGAAGAAGTAGATGATAATAATGTAGTGGATCATTTGAATTCATTTACAATTAACGATAAATTGATGGTAAATTCAACAGGTGTTAATTTAAAATTAGGTATTTTATATCAACCTGTTTCTTTCTTAAGATTTGGAGCCGCAATACACACCCCCACTTTTTACAGCAATGTTCATGATGTTTTAGAACGTGAAATGGTATCATTTGGAGATACAACTTATGTATCCAATTACACAAATGAGTATAATTACCAACTGATTACACCTTTGAAACTAATGGGTAATGTTGCCTTTTTAATTTTAAAAAGAGGGTTTGTTAGTTTTGATTATGAATATACTGATTATTCTAAATCTGAATTAGGAAGTTATGGAAATAACACTTATCTTTTTAAAGATGAAAATAAAGCAATCCGTGACACCTATAGATCTACTCATACTCTAAGATTAGGTGGAGAGGCTTATGTGACTAAAAACATTTTGTTCCGTTGTGGATTTGCATATACCAGTTCTCCTTATCAAAATGAGATAAACGATGGTGCTCTCTATACATACTCTCTAGGATTAGGATACAGAACCAATTCATTTTTTGTTGATTTTGCTTATGTTTACAAATTGTCTCATCAAAAATACTGGTTTTATGATCCTTCAATGGTTAACCCCGTTCATCAAAACTTTGAATCTAATTGTATAGTAGGTACATTTGGCTTTAAGTTATAACAATATTTATCTTTCTTTCTGAATCAAAAAGTTCGCGTATATTTGCAGCGAACTTTTTTATATTTAAAATATGCTTATAAAGAACAATGAAAAAAGCGCAATAGTATTTAAAGATCAGGAATATAGTTATTCTCAACTTTTACAATACACCATTGCTTATGAAAAATATTTTGTACAAAAAAGTCAAAATATTAACAAAATATTAATTTTTGCTGACAATACACCCGATTATTTTTTCGCTGTATATGGCACATTAAGAACCAAAGGGACAGTTGTTCCTGTTGATTACAGTTCAACTATCAAAGAGTTATCTTTCATAATTGCAGATTGTAAACCGGAAATCATCTATACTACTCTAAATAAAAAGGAGATGATTCAGGATGCAGTTGCTACTATTCCTGACTACAATTGTGTTATCTGCACTACAGAAGACATTGATATTCTGAATGTTGAAAAATATGACCCTACTCCTATTCCAATGCATGAAGATGATCATACATTATGCATTATCTATACTTCAGGAACTACAGGTAGTCCTAAAGGGGTTATGTTAACCTATAAAAATATCTATTTTAATCTTGTTGCAGTTTGTGAACATGTTCCCATTTTTAAAAGAGATACCAGTGTAATGGTCTTATTGCCATTACATCACAGTTTCCCTTTTGTAGGGACTATGCTTGCTCCGATGTATGTTGGATCTACTGTTTTTATTGCTGAAGGATTAACAGCAGATTCTATCATAAAAACATTAAACCGTGGTAAAATCGGATTAATTATTGGAGTTCCTAAATTATATGATACCTTAGCAAAAGGGATCATGGTTAAAGTAAACTCTTCACCTGTTGGCAGATTGATGTATAAAATAGCAAAAGCTATTGATAGTAAGCCTTTTTCAAGAAAAATATTCAAAGCAGTACACCAAAAATTTGGAGGACATCTTGAACATCTGGTATGCGGAGGTGCTGCATTATCTGAAGAAACTGGTACAATATATAGAGCTTTGGGTTTTTCAGTCTTAGCAGGATATGGGATGACAGAATGTGCCCCCATGATCAGTTTTACAAGACCTGGAAAAGATAGAATTGGTTATTCCGGAGATCTGCTTCCAGGTTTGGAAATTCAGTTCGGTGAAAATGGAGAGATTCGTGTCAGGGGAAACAATGTAATGAAAGGTTACTACAATAGGCCCGAAGAAACCGATGCCATTTTAAAAGATGGTTGGTTGGAAACCGGAGATATTGGCATATTAGATAAAAATGGTCTCAAAATTACAGGAAGAATTAAAGAGATTATAGTTACTTCCAACGGAAAAAATATCAATCCTGTTGAATTAGAATTTGAAATCTTAGAGCAAACCAAAGTGATGAAAGAGATAGCCGTTTTCTTAGAAAATGACTTACTTCAGGCTTTAGTTGTTCCGGATATGGATGTGGTAAGACTCAATACCGGCTCCACAGCAGAGGAGATGATCAAAAATGAGATTGAAGAGTACAACAAAAATGCGATGACCTATAAAAGAATTAAAAAATTCCACATCGCTTCTGCTGAATTACCACGAACAAGGTTAGGGAAAATTCAAAGACACTTATTAAAACCTTTAATCACGGTGGAAGAAAAGGTTGAAAAAGAAATTCCAAAAGAAAATCAAAGTCCTGCATATATCGCTTTAAAACAATTTGTTGAAAATGAAACCGGTAAAAAAGCAACCGGAGATTCCCATTTTGAAATCGATTTAGCTATGGACTCTCTAACTCGCGTTGCCTTAATTGCCTACATCGAAACAGCATTTGAAATCCATCTTCAGGAAAATGAATTGGATAATTATCAAACATTAAATAAATTAACTGCTTATATTGAACAAAATTCAAGTGTGGTTAAAGATACTGAAATCTCCTGGAAAGAGATTTTACAACACAAACTTGAAGATATAAAATTACCAAAATCAGGATTTGTTCATTGGGTTTTGGACCTTTTTATCAAAATATCGTTTCATCTATATTACAGATATTATACCAAAGGAAAAATCAATTTACCTGATGGTCCTTGTATTATTATTGGTAATCATAGAAGTGGATTTGATGGTGTTTTTATTACGTCCAAATTAAAATGGAAAATCAACACAAAAACATTCTTTTTTGCGAAAGAGAAACATTTTAATTTCAAACTAGGCCGCTTTATTGCCAACAGAAGCAACATTATTTTAATGAATGTGAATACCAACATCCGGGAATCTTTACAACAGATGTCAGAAGTGCTTAAACAAGGAAACAATGTCGTTATTTTTCCAGAAGGAACCAGAGCTAAAGATAAAAAACTCAAACATTTCAGAGATTCATTTGCTATTCTAAGTACAGAGTTAAATATTCCAGTGGTTCCCGTAATTATTAAAGGATCTGAAAAAGCAACTTTTAAAAGCATCAGATTGCCAAGATTTTTATCGAAAATTGAATTAAAATTCCTTCCTGCTGTATATCCTGAACAAGGGGAATCAATTAGAGAATTCAGATCCAGAATTGAAAATATTTATATTAAAGAATTATCATAAAAAGAAAATAAAATGAACGAAATGGACAACAACACAACAAACGAAACAATTGAAACTATTGAAACAGAAAAAATGGAAACTGTTGAATTACAAGAAGAAAGCACAAATGCTTGTGAAAATAAACCGATTAAAAATAAAAAGAACTGGTTTCAGATTGGATTTTACACTATCATTACTATTGCTGTAATTGTATTATATGTTTTACATTTTTTAACACCAAAACCTGAAGTTTTTGTTCCAAAAGTATTTGAAGGGAAACCCGGATCAGGAGAGATCGTATACATCAATTTGGATACCATTAATGAAAATTATAAATTAGTAGATCAATTGAAAAAAGAGATAGATGCAGAAACAAAAAGACAAGAACTCATTTTCCAAAACAAAGAGCAGGCCTTTAAACAAAAATATGCACAATTTGAAGAAAATTATTCCAAAGGAGTTTTAACACAAATTCAAATTCAAAACGCTCAAAATTTATTACAACAAGAATATGCTCAATTAGAAGCAGAAAAAGAAAATGTGTTTAATAATCTTCAAACCAAACAAGCCAATGCGCTTTTGCAATTGTACGATTCTCTTCAGGTTGTAGTAAAAAGGATTAACATTCAAAGAAATGCTTCATTTGTATTAACCTATCAATCCAATAGTCCTTTTCTTATTCATGCAGATCCTTCCAAAGAGATTACCAATCAGGTTTTATTCGAATTAAACCGCTCAATAAAAGATAAGAATTAATAATCAACTTATTAATTGATTTTTTTCTAACCAAAGAGTTCAAACATAAGAAAATTATTGTTATTTTTGCCGCTCGAAAAATTAAAATACAATTTAATATGACAAACAAAGAAAAAATAGGTGCAAAAAAGGAAAGTGGAACACCCGCAAAAGAAAATTTTATTTCTAAAACCATTGTGTTTTTCAATAAATACAACAAAATTGTTTACGGTGTTGTGATCGGTATTTTGCTTATTGTTATAAGCCTTATCGCATTTAACCGATTTTATTTGACTCCCCAAACTGAAAAAGCATCTATGCTTATTTTGAAACCAATTGATAAATTATTAATGGGGGACTCGCTTTCTATTCAACTTGCATTAGAAGGTGATGATGAAATGGATGGATTTCTTGCCATTGCAAAATCATATAGTTTGACCAAAACTGCTAATACAGCTAACTATTACGCCGGATTATGCTATTTAAAATTAAACCAACCTGATGAAGCTCTTGTTTATTTGAAAAAATATAAACACAAAGAAGATGCCCTTTGGTTCGCATGTCAAGCTGTAATTGGTGATATTTATGATGATATGGGTGATACTAAAAAAGCGATCTCTTATTATGAAAAATCAATTGATGGTAATGATGATCCTTATTTTACTCCTGCCAATCAGTTCAAATTAGCTCAAATGTACGAAAGAGAAGAACAATGGCAAAAAGCTTTAGATATCTATACTCTCATTGAAAAAGATTTTTATGATCAATATCAAAATATGGGATTAGATAGATTTGCTGACAGAGTTGCTGCAAAACTAGGCAAATAATGAAAAAAACAAATCTTTCTGAACACTCCGGAACTTTTCCAAAAGCTGGAAAGTATAAAGTTGGAATTGTTGTAAGTGAATGGAATCCTGCTGTAACGGATGCTCTTAAAGATGGTGCCATTTCATCTCTTTTAGAATATGGCGTTTCAGAGCAAAATATTGCGGTTCATTCAGTACCCGGAAGTTTTGAACTACCCCTTGGGGCAGCCATGCTTTTTGATGCCGACGAAGAATTGGATGGTGTAATCTGTTTAGGTTGTGTTATTCAGGGAGAAACCAGACATTTTGAGTTCATTTCACAAGCTGTTGCATCAGGTGCAATGAAAGTTGGTTTAGACTACGGTTCTCCTGTCATTTTTGGAGTATTAACCTGTGATACATTAGAACAAGCATTAGATCGTTCCGGTGGAAAACATGGTAATAAAGGAGTGGAAGCCGCTTATACTGTTTTAAAAATGATTGAGCTTCAACGAAAGTTAAAATAATGAATATCGTTTTTCTGGGAACACCTGAATTTGCTGTGGCAACTTTAGATGTTCTTTACCATTCCAAACATTCAGTTAAAGCTGTTGTAACAGCACCTGATAAACCGGCGGGAAGAGGCTTGAAATTACAATATTCTGAAGTTAAACAATATGCTTTAGATCATCAAATTCCTGTTTTACAACCTGATAAGCTAAAAGATCCTGATTTTTTAGATCAATTAAAGAAATTAGAAGCTGATCTCTTTGTTGTAGTTGCATTTAGAATGCTTCCTAAAGAGGTTTTTTCAATGCCTCCTCACGGGACTTTCAATATTCACGCATCTTTACTTCCTCAATACCGGGGTGCTGCTCCTATCCATTGGGCTGTGATCAATGGAGAAACCAAAACAGGAGTCACCTCATTTTTCCTTAATCTTGAAATTGATAAAGGAGATATCATCGATTGTATAGAATTACCTGTTTCTGAAACTGATGACACAGGGATTGTCTACGATAAACTAAAGAAATTAGGAGCTCAGTTAGCTTTGGAAACCGTTGATGCCATTGAAAACAAAAACATTTTTATCAAACCTCAAACTCATTTTGAAAATGCTGATTTAAAATTAGCTCCTAAATTAAATAAAGAAAACACCCAAATCAACTGGAATTTACCCGCTCAAACAGTTTTTAATTGTATCAGAGGATTGTCGCCATACCCCGGAGCTTATACTCATATTCAAACTATTTCAGGCGAAATTCTGGTTTTAAAATGTTTTAAAGCAGTGATTTTAAAACAAAAAAGTGACTATGAACCCGGTACAATTTTGACTGATCATAAAACTTTTCTTTCCATTTGTTGCTCTGATTATCAAATTTCTCTACTAGAATTGCAACTTCAGGGCAAAAGTAAAATGCAAATTACCCCATTTTTAGCAGGATTCAGAAACTCCAATTACACTTTAAAATTATTTTAGTGTATTTTTTTGCCCATTTTTAGGTTTTTTATCAACAATTAAACTGTTTATCAACATTTCCGTTTTTTTGAGATATTTCATTAAATATTTTTTAAATTTGCAGTCGTTGAAATTATTTTATTAACCATTAAATCTAATCAAATGAACAAAGCAGAATTAATTAGTTCAATAGCTGAAAAAGCTGGATTTACTAAAGTTCAAGCTAAGATAGCTTTAGATGCATTTGTATGCGCTACAACTGAAGCTTTAACCAAAGGTGAAAAAGTTTCTTTAGTTGGTTTTGGAACATTTGCAGTTGTTAAACGTGCTGCAAGAAAAGGACGTAATCCTCAAACTAAAAAAGAGATGGACATTCCTGCTAAAAATGTGATCAAATTCAAACCAGGCACTGAACTAACCGGTACAATCTAATTTATACCCGGATTAAAGAAATAAAAAAAGCCCTGTCAGGGCTTTTTTTATGAATTATACATTATGAAAATAAACAATAAAGAGACACGACGTAAAGTTTCAGAATATTTAACAACTTTCCTCACTGATGAAAGAAATCAAAGGATAATCGAGGTATTGAATAACAGAACCCGCTATTTAACTGTAGTGATTGAAGATTTGTTTCAAACACAAAATATCAGTGCTGTAATGCGTACTTGTGAATGTTTGGGATTACAGGATATTCATGTTATTGAAGGGGAAAACGATTTTTTTATTCACACTGCCATATCAATGGGATCAGATAAGTGGATTGACAAACACTTTTATCCCGCTTCAGATCATAATATTGCGGACTGCATTCTAGGACTTCAAGAGAAAGGGTACAGGGTAGCTGCTACACTACCGGGTGATGATAGCTGTTTTCTGGAAGATTTTCCGATAGATAAGCCGATTGCATTATTATTTGGAACAGAATTAAAAGGATTAACTGATGAAGCTATTCAACTGGCTGATTGTTCCGTTAAAATTCCTATGTATGGGTTCACCACCAGCTTCAATATTTCCAATTCTGTTGCTATAATGACCAATTTTTTCATTGAAAAATTGCGAAAATCTGATCTAAACTGGAAATTATCAGAAGAGGAAAAAGAAAATTTGTATCTCGAATGGCTACAAAAATCAATAAAAATGCCAGAACTGATCATTTCTAAATTTTTATCTGAAAATAATTTGGAAATATAAAAAAAAGTTGTATCTTTGCAGCCCTAAAAAATTAGAAAAAATAATAACATTATACGGCAATGAAAAGAACTTATCAACCTTCGAACAGAAGACGTAAAAACAAACACGGGTTTAGAGAAAGAATGGCTACTGCTAATGGACGTAGAGTTTTAGCTGCTAGAAGAGCAAAAGGCAGAAAAAAATTAACAGTTTCTGACGAAGGGTTCGGCAAAAAGTAGTATTCTTTGTTTTTTTACGATAAAAAAATAAGAGGGGAATCATCTCCTCTTTTTTTGTTGTTTTTTTTAAATATTTTTTTATTTTGACCTCAAAAATCTGATAAAAAATACTATTTTTGCGGCTCGTAAAAATTTGAATAATATAATATAAAAAATATAAAATGACAAATCAAATTAAAGGGAAAATATCTCAAATTATTGGGGCCGTTGTTGATGTTCAATTCGACGAAGGACTCACACTCCCAAACATTTACGATGCTTTAGAAATCGTTAAAGAAAATGGTGACCGTATTGTCCTTGAATGTGAACAAGCCATTGGTGAAAACACCATGCGCTGTATTGCTATGGATTCTACTGACGGTTTAAAGAGAGGAATGGATGTTATTTCAACTGGTCGTATGATCTCCATGCCAACAGGAAATATCAACGGAAGACTTTTAAACGTAATTGGTGATGCTATTGATGGTATCGGAAAAATCGAAACCAAAAACCGTAAGGATATTCACCAAGATCCACCTTCTTTTGAAAATATTTCAACATCTCAGGAAGTTCTTTTTACAGGGATCAAAGTTATTGACTTGATTGAACCTTATGCTAAAGGGGGTAAAATTGGTCTTTTTGGAGGTGCAGGAGTTGGAAAAACAGTATTGATTATGGAGATGATTAACAATATCGCCAAAAAATACTCAGGAATGTCCGTTTTTGCCGGTGTTGGTGAACGTACCCGTGAAGGAAATGATCTATTGAGAGATATGTTAGAATCCGGTGTAATTCAATATGGTGAAGAATTTATTCACAGCATGGAAAAAGGTGGTTGGGATCTTTCAAAAGTTGATAAGGAAAAACTAAAAAATTCATTATGCACCATGGTGTTTGGTCAAATGAATGAACCTCCAGGAGCTCGTGCCCGTGTTGCCCTTTCCGGTCTTACTGTTGCTGAATACTACCGTGATGGAGATGAAGAATCGGGTGGCCGTGATATATTGTTCTTCGTTGATAACATTTTCCGTTTTACACAAGCAGGCTCTGAGGTTTCAGCTCTTCTTGGCCGTATGCCTTCCGCTGTAGGATACCAACCTACTCTTGCTACTGAAATGGGTGTACTTCAAGAAAGAATCACCTCTACCAAAAGAGGATCTATCACTTCTGTACAAGCTATTTATGTTCCTGCAGATGACTTAACTGACCCTGCTCCTGCTACTACTTTCTCTCACTTGGACGCCACGACTGTATTAAGCAGAAAAATTTCCGAGTTAGGGATCTATCCTGCTGTTGACCCATTGGATTCCACTTCCAGAATCTTAAGTCCTGATATCGTTGGTGAATTACATTACAATACAGCACAGCGCGTAAAAGAAACGCTTCAAAGATACAAAGAACTTCAGGATATTATTGCCATTTTGGGGATGGAAGAACTTTCCGAAGAGGATAGAAAAGTGGTACACCGCGCTCGTCGTGTACAACGTTTCCTATCTCAACCATTCCACGTAGCAGAACAATTTACCGGTCTTAAAGGGGTGTTTGTTCCTATTGAAGAAACCATTAAAGGGTTTAATATGATTATGGATGGTGAATTGGATTACCTTCCTGAAAATGCATTCAACCTTGTTGGTTCTATTGAAGAAGCTATTGAAAAAGGTGAAAAAGAACTTAACGCAACTAAATAAACACTATGTTACTCGAAATTCTTACCCCAGACAAAGAGATCTATCTTGGCGAAGCATCTGCTATCCTATTCCCCGGGTTGGATGGCTTATTTGCAGTTTTAGATAGACATGCCCCCATGATTGCCGGCTTGAAAAAAGGAAAAATTAAAGCCGAAACTCCTTCCGGAATTCAATTTTTTGAAATTAATGGTGGTGTTGTGGAAGTTAAATTTAATAAAGTATTGGTATTAGCCGAGTAATTTGTTCATTGAAAACTCATTACACAATACCGATCTTTATTCCTGAATCAGCTTGTCCATTTCGCTGCACTTACTGTAACCAGTATAATATTACCCAAAAAGCCACCTCTCCCACTCCGGATGAGGTGGTTTCTGTTATTCAGCAATACCTTGCAACCATTCCCCCCAATAATCCGGATATAGAAATAAAGGCGGCCTTTTTTGGAGGCAGTTTCACCGGATTACCGATTTCGGAACAACAACGCTACTTAGAAGTGGTCTCACCGTTTATAGAATCGAGACAGGTAGATTCTGTTCAACTTTCTACACGCCCAGATTATATCAATCAGGAAATTTTAGATTTGCTGAAGTTACATCATGTAAAGCTTATAGAACTGGGAGCTCAGAGTTTAGATCCGCAGGTTCTGCAATTAACCAGAAGAGGACATACCGTGGAGGATGTTGAGAAAAGTTCCCACCTCATCCTGCAAAACGGTTTTGAATTAGGCTTACAAATGATGGTTGGACTTCTTGGAGATTCAAAGGAAAAATCGTTTGAAACCGCTCAGAAAATTGTAAGTTTAAAAGCACATTATACCCGAATCTATCCAACTCTTGTGATTAAAGATACTGATTTGGAAACAGCCTATTTTAAAGGAGAATACACACCGTTAACATTAGATCAGGCTATTGATTGGGTGGCTCCATTATTTACCCTTTTTGAAAACCATCAAGTTCAAATTTTGAGAATTGGGCTCCATCCTTCAGAAGGGTTTATCAACCGGGACACCTTAGTGGCAGGTCCCTTTCATGTTTCATTTAAGGAGTTGGTCCTTACTGAAATATGGAAAGAGAAGTTGCTCAAATTATCAGAAAACAACCATTCAGACACTTTTATTATTGAAGTTCCAAAATCAGAAATCAACTATGCCATCGGATATCAAAGCAAAAACCGGAAAATGTTGGAACAACGCTTTCAAAAAGTGATTTTTAAACAATTATCAAATTAACAATTAGCACATTAGCACATTAGCATATTAGCACATTAGCATATTAGCACATTAGCACATTAGCACATTAGCACATTAGCACATTATCTATTATTCCTTCACCAGTTTTGTATAAAATGTTTGATTCCCAATCAAAAACTTAACAATATAGACTCCTGGTTTAAAATATTGAGTACGTACTTTGATTTGGTGATTCATTTGTCCCTGGTAAACTACCTGCCCTAAAAGATTACTGATTTCAAAAGGAACTATTTCATTTGAATTGTGAACCTCCAGAATGATCTCTTCATTAAATGGATTTGGATACGCTTTACATGAAATTGATTCTTTATGAGCTTCAAATAGAGAATTACCGGATAATAAAACCTGTGTACTAATCTCATCGCTACACAAACCATTATTGTAAAAGATTTTTAGAGTTACTGCAAATGGACCTAATTCTGAATAGTAATGAATTGGATTCATCTCAGATGAAGTAGTTCCATCACCAAAATCCCAAAGGAGACTATCAATATTCTCCACAACACTGTCATTGTTAGTATTATTTAATAAAGTACTGGCATTGATAAATTGAACTTTTAATAAATCATCTTCGATTTCTTGCTGCCAGCTAAAATCGGGATTTGAAGCATAATAATGAATCGTTTTTTCAAACTGAAAAGTATCTCCTGTTTCAGAAACAACTTTACATTTAAAGGTGGTGTCACTTGTATTCCTTAATAGAGTGATCATTTGTAAACTATCATAGGCAGGAATATAAACATCATTCACATACCATTCATAATTATTAAAACCTACCGGAGCTTTAATTGAAGTACTATCAGAAGAGCAAGATTGTACATCCAGATTCCCATTTACTCCGAACCCAGTAAAATAACCATATGTATAATGTGCATTATAAATACATTCTGAAGAAATAATCCTTAACTTTACAGTCTGACCTATATATGGGCTAAGATCAAATGTCAGTTGTTTCCAATTTACCCACATTTTTGGGGAATTTAGAGGAGGATTTGTCTGAATTGAAGGGCAATTAAATCTTATATATTGAGCTTGACAGCAAGGATGTAATATTGGATCAGCGTCTGATTCTGGAATTATATAAAAAGTACTTGTGTAATAATTTCCTGTCACATAATTACCATTTATATCTGTCATTTCTACTCTAAATAATCCATTTTCACTTTTATCATGATATAGTGATACTTGAGTGACAAATGAGATCCATAATAATAGGAAATTTTCCTCTTCAGTTGGAGTGAAATAGTATGTAGCTGCTACGCTTGCGAATGGATCTGGTCCAGGATTTTGATCTCCAAGTTTCATCACTCTTAGAGGTCCATAATTTAGAGTATCCCAATATGAAATTTCTGGCATAGTAGCTAAAAAAGGCCCTGAAAGCACCGCATTACAAGCAAGTGAATCATAACATGGTGTTGTAATTATAACATGAGAATTAGCTATTGAACCCAACTGATGACCAGCTAATGTTAAAGTGTCACAACTTGTAATTGATCGAGTTAATCCCGAAGTGCCATAAGAAAGCTGACAATAGCTATTTGGGGTATTCAATTCACCTACTGTTGCCGGAACAAGAACAGGAATTCCATTAGCTGGTACAATTCCAGGAGGCACTTGAGCTTTTACAACAAATGTTGAAGTAAAAACGACTAAAAATAAAGTTGTTGTTAAAAAGGATCTGTTTTTCATATTATAAAGGTTTTATAATTATTTTATCAATTGATGCGCCAAAG
>JAGDMF010000004.1 GCA_017860455.1 Bacteroidota bacterium | reverse complement strand
ATCCAAAGGGGTGAGAACGGAGAAAGTGGTGAAGAATTAGGTTTCAGGTTTTAGGTTTTGGGTTTTAGTTATTGGGTTTTGGGTCTATTATTTGTGGCATTTTAAAAATAATGAACACAGAGTACCGCAGTGTTAAAAGGAGTTTCACAGTGTTTTAATTTAAAAATTCAGGCTGAATTAACACTGTGATACATCGTTTAACACTGTGATACACTGTGAAATAAAATTATTTTCTTTATTTTCAGATTATTTTACAAAAATAGCTGTAGGATAGCTATTTGCATAAGTTATAATCTTTTTTACTCCATTTTTAAATAGTACTGGATATTTATCAATATCACCATCAATACCTACCATGTAAACATCTGATCCAAGAACAAAAACATCTTGAATTGAGAGACAATTAAATACACTTGAGTTACCATTTTTCCAAAGACATCCTTTAAAATATCCATCATAAGCAGAACCAAAATAGCCATTACAAGCAACGTATGTGGTATCATTTGCTATAAAAATTGAATAAGCATCGGAAGTAAGACCACCAATGTTCAAGTCTTGTGATATACCATTAGTCCAAATAACAGCTTTATGAGATGTCATATTTGTAGTTTGATATTTGTCAATTCCTACGATATAAACATTATTGCCCGAAACAAATATATCATTAGCCATGGCTACATTATCAGAAATTATTGTTAATAATCCATTTTTCCAAAATAACGCTTTTCCTGCTGCACGATAAGCACCTGCAAATCCGGAGATATAAACATCATTACCTTGAACAAAAATTGCTGTTGCTGTAACATCATGTTCTACATATATACCTTCTCTATTCAATGTATCAATCACTCCATTTTTCCACACTACTGCATTTTTTCCTAAATAGCCAACTGCATAAACATTATTATTTGAAATATATAATCCATTAACACACCCATAACTATCTGATAATACATTTACTGTTCCGTTTTTCCAATAAACGGGTTTATCAAATTCTTTTCCTCCAACATAAATATTATTGTTATTATCTACGAAAATTGCTTTTGCCAATGAGCCACTTAAATCACTAGAAAGCACATATTTTACACTATCTTTCCAATATACGGCAGGACCAGAGTCAATAAAACGAGAGTCATTAGCTGCAATATAAACATGTGTAGATGAGTTGGGATTTGGAATAATAGGATCATCTGTCTCAGGATCACATGATACTAACAAAACAACAAAAGCAACAAAAAGTGCTATATAAAATTTGTTTTTCATTTTTTTATTTTACGTCTGCTCCTTTGCAGACAAAATTAATACTGAATGTTTTTAAAAGTTTTTATTTTATAATTTTTTAAAGCGCAAATATACATTTTTTTTAAATCAAATAAATAATTAAAAAAATATATTACTCTCTTTACAAAGGATTCCTACCCCAGCAGCAACCCCAAATCCCCTTTGCCTTCGCGGATCACTTCAATCTCATCCTGTGTACAATCCACTACCGTTGAAGGGATATTGTCACCATAGCCGCCATCAATAACGATATCAACCAGATCACCATATTTTTCGTATATAAGTTCCGGATCTGTAATATATTCAATAAATTCATCTTCATCTTTTATGGAAGATGAAAGAATTGGATTTCCATTTACATGAACAATCTCTCTGATAATACTATTATCGGGAACACGGATACCCACCGTTTTTTTAGTTCCATGTATCAACTTGGGAACTTGGTTATTGGCATTTAAAATAAAAGTAAAAGGACCCGGAAGTGTCCTTTTCATCGCTTTAAAAACAGTATTATTGATAGGTGTTGTAAAATCGGATAGATGACTTAGATCATAACAAATAAAAGAGAGGGAAGATTTCTTCTTCAAATTGCCTTGAATCTGAATAATTTTTTCGATCGCCTTTTGTTTATAGATATCGCAACCAATTCCATAGATGGTATCTGTGGGATAAATGATGATCCCGCCATCTTTCAAGCAGTCAACTACCTGTTGGATGGCCCGAGGGTTCGGATTTTCAGGATAGATTTTTAAAAGCATTTTATGAGAAATAAAAGAAGGGTAAGCTACTTGTATCGCACCGCTACAACCAATGTACCCTTGCTACATTCCTGTCCTGGGGGAGTTAAAAGGGAGCTGATCGTACAAGACTTACCCTACTGCAAAAGTACAAAAAATATCATTACTTTTGCACGCTTTTTTAATCAAAACGCTCATCATGAAAATTTTTTTAAAATCAAACCTCATTTTTTTTGCATTCATCACGTTATTAAGCAGTTGCAAAAATGAACAAACATACAATTTCCAGGGAACCGGCTTTGGGTCCTACTATTCAATAACCTATGTAGGAAAAGAAAATCATAAACTTCAGCAACAAGTGGATTCCATTATCGCAGATTTGAATCATCAGTTATCCCTTTTTGATACTACTTCAATACTATATCGGATCAATCAGGGAGAAAACTTACCTTATACTGAAGATATGATCAAGATGTTTGAGATCTCTCAGAAAATTGCCTCTAACACGAATGGAGCTTATGATATCACAGTTACTCCTTTGATCAATTTATGGGGTTTTGGGAAAGATAAAAAGAGTACCATTGAAAAATCTAAGATTGATAGTATCCTACAAATAGTTGGATTTACTAAATTAAAATTAGTAAATAATACGATAATAAAAGAGGATCCCCGTATTCAAATCAATTTTAATGCTATTGCAGATGGATATGCTTCAGATAAAATCGCCCATTTTTTGGAAAAACAAGGGTATCCCAATTGTATTGTTGATGTAGGAGGAGAAATAGTGGCGCTTGGAACAAAAGGGGGCAAACAGTGGCAAGTGGGTATTCAAACTCCAACAGAAGATGCGGATGGTGCAATTGATGCACAATTTACCTTTCCTATCAAGAATAAGGCGATTTCTACCAGTGGAAACTATAGAAAATACACTGAACTGGATGGACAAAGATACAGTCATATTATCAATCCTAAAACCGGACAACCGGAACACTCTTCATTGCTTAGTGTAACTGTCATTGCAGATGATTGCGCCACTGCTGATGCCTATTCTACAGCTTTCATGGTTTTAAGTATGGAAAAAACAATGGAGATTGTAAAGAAGAATCCCAAAATTGGAGTCTATTTTATATATGACGAAAAAGGGAAATTCAAGGTTAAAAAATCCCCAAATTTCCCTTAACAAAATCATTTATTTATTAACTCATTCAGGAAGTGTACTTCCTTGACTTCTCAATTTAGTAAAGATTGAAGATACTCCTACGCCTATTTTAAAATAAACAGGGAACCCAACACCGGGCATCATCCCAAACTCCATTCTGGTATAAAATCCAAGAAACTTACCGGATGTATTGTAAAATTCCATTCCTAATCTCCCTCCAAAAGGCATTTTTCTCAAAAGAGAAGCTGCATCATACGTTATATTTCCATAAGTGATTGGATTTAAGGTAATAAATGGAGCATAAAAAAGATCAAAATAGCCTGTTAATGTACTGGTAAATTTATCACTTTCCTGATAATCAGACATTTTAATTTTAAAATAATTCAATGATTTTTTACCAATTCCTAAATACAGAAAGGCACAATTCAGGTTGCTGCTATAATCAATTATTTGGCCATCAGGCATTAAAAGACCTGAAGTAACTTTTTCTTTAAATCCATTCAAAGTAGTTAAAGCATTCGCTTCAAATCGGGAGTTCATATAATATTCTGCTCCCAAACGTAAAATGGTTTGTTCATATACCCTCACTTTATAGTCTCTGTATTTTTTCACAGTATAGTCTCCGGATTGGGTTGTACTAATTGTTAAATCAAAACGATCATATATTTTTTTATTTCTCAATACTAATTCTGTTCCTGCATAAAAATTGTATCTATTTCCATCATTATAAATAAATGACATATCCAAAAGAGGTGCTAAAAAGCCGGCATTTACATATAAAATTTTTGCTACTTTAACATTCAGATCAGCCCCATAAAAGATTCCGGTATAAGGAAATCCGGCAGCAGGTGTAATATGAGCAGCAAACAAAATTTTAGGTTGATTAAAATAATCTACAGTAGCAGATGCCCAACCGTTGTTGTCAACTTGTGCCATACTGGTTTTGATGGATCCTAGGAAAAGTAAGCATGTTGTAAAGAATAAAAATTTTTTCATAATCTGTTTTTTTAGTAAATATTGATTTATTGTAATGTACTAACTCCAATCTTGGTGTATGTTTTGCAACTGTTTACAAAAATAGCGCCAATATTTTTGTAAATTGTTAATATTTATAAATGTTAACAAAAAAGTTAATTTTATAATATTCTGAATTTAGGCACTTTACAAATTTGTTTTTTTAATAATGACGAATTCAATTTATTTTTTCTTTTGCTTATATTTGTAAGAAGAATTTTGTTTCAAAAATGTAAAATTTATGAATGAAACCTTTGTGATAGTAATCTATTCAATTGCAACTTTTAGTTTATCTCTTATTTCAATATTAACATTTTTCAGAAGGAAAAAAAATCAAGGCTATTTTTGGTTATGCTTAGTTTTTTTCACTCCTGTAATTGCATTTACAAATAATATACTTATATATGAATATATGGGGAATCCCATGATTCATTTCACCTCAATGTTTTTTAATCTTTCTTATGGGGCCTATTTAATATTTACAATCTCTTATTTTAAAAACAACCAAAAACCAAAAAAATGGGGATGGTTATTTTTACCATCCTATTTATATATTCCATTTATAATTTTTTATTTATTCGACCATCGATATGTAAATGAGATTGTCAGTGGTAATGACATTACAGGAATGGCATTGTACATGAATTCTTTTTACAATCTTCTTATTGTCTTATATTCTATTGGTTCCAATATTTGGTTATGGGTAAAGGAATTAAAAGATATTTCACAAACCACTAATCTAATTTCTAAATCAAAAATACGGAAAGAGTTACTTTTAGTAATGCTGTTACTACAATTAGGAGCATTTGTTCCATATATTTTTCAATTGGATGCTATGTATATAATATTGTATATGCCTGTTTTTGGACAATTATTTTTTATTTATGTTTTTGTTAGATTATCCCCAAATATGTTCAATGAACTGTATGATCAACAAGAAAAACAGAATAAAGGGCGCTATTCCGGATTAAAACTGGAACAACAACGAATAGATGAGATTTTATCAAAAATAAAACTGAAGATGGAAAAGGAAAAATTGTATTTGAATGAAGAGTGCAATTTACAATCATTTAGCCAGTTAGTAAATGAAAGCCCTAATATTGTTTCGATGATTATCAACCAACATTACAATACAACTTTTCCGGATTTCTTAAATCAGTATAGAGTTCAGGAATCGATAAAGATGTTATCGGAGTTAAAAGATAAAAAATATTCCATAGAAGGGATTGCCTATGAATGTGGATTTGGAAACAGAACCTCATTTTATAATGCATTTAAAAAGCATACGGGAATGTTGCCTAATGAGTATAGGCATGCAATAAATGAAAAATGATGAGAGAAGACGGCAGTTGGCTTACAGCAGACGGCAGACAATGAAAAATGAAAAATGAAAAATGAAAAATGAATAATGAATAATGAAAAATGAAGGGAGAAGAGTGAGGAGTGAACAAAAAAAAAGAGCCTCAAAAAGAGGCTCTAATAATTAAAATTCTAACTATTTGTTGGCATCACGCCTGGAATATTTATCTTTTGATAATCACTGCAACGCCCATTCCGCCGCCAATACATAAAGAAGCCAATCCAATATGTTTGTTTTCATGGATCAATTCATGCACTAAAGTAACCAGGATTCTGTTTCCTGAAGCACCGATTGGGTGACCTAAAGCGATAGCACCACCATTGATATTGGTTCTTTCAAATAACCATTCCTGAGAAACACCATGTTCCTGGATCAATTCATGAACGACACCTAATGATTGAGCTGCAAAAGCTTCGTTTAACTCTAAAAGTTCCAAGTCACTTAATTTCATACCTGCTTTTTTCAATGCTTTGCGGATAGCAGGTACAGGACCTAATCCCATAACAGCGGGTTCCACGCCACCTTGACCAACAGCAACGATTTCAGCAAGAGGAGTTAATCCTAATTGTTTCATTTTTTCTTCAGAAGCTAATAAGATGAATGATGCGCTGTCATTAATACCGGAAGCATTACCGGCAGTAACAGTACCCTCTTTTTTAAAGGCAGGTTTTAAAGTTGCTAACTTCTCTAGTGATGTAGCTCTATTTGGATATTCATCATCTTTAAAAATGATGGTTTCTTTTTTAGTAACAATTTCCACAGGAGTGATCTCATCAACAAATTTTCCACCATCAACAGCTGCAATAGCTTTTTTTTGAGAATTGATAGCAAATTGATCTTGTGCTTCGCGGGTGATCTGGTATTTTTCAGCCACATTTTCAGCAGTGATTCCCATGTGATAATGTTCGAAAGCATCTGTTAATCCATCATTTACCATGTGGTCAATAGCTGTAAAGTTTCCCATTTTCACTCCATTACGAAGATTTCCATTGAGCACAAAACCGGCATTAGACATCACTTCAGTTCCACCGGCCAAAACAAGGTCAGCATCTCCTACTAAAATATCATTGTAGGCTGTCATAACAGATTTTAATCCGCTACCACAAACCATATTTAAACTATAAGCCGGAACTTCGGCGGGAATTCCCCCTTTTATCGCAGCCTGTCTGATTACACCCTGTCCCTGACCGGCATTCAGGATATTCCCACCGATCACCTCATCAATTTGTGCAGGATCGATTCCTGTTTGTTTAATGATATCTTTAATGACAACTGCAGCTAATTCACCCGGGGTAAAGTTAGCTAAAGTTCCGAACATTTTGCCAATGGCAGTTCGTTTTGCGGCAACAATAAAAACTTTTTTACTCATAATATAATATTTAATGATTGTAAATAAAACAATTGAATATAGTGACTAATTTAAGTCCATCGGTTTGAGATCCGGAGAGATGATCAAAGTTGCTTCAGTTGCAGCTTGTACCTCTTCAACGGTAAACTCAGGATGGATCTCTTGTAATACAATCCCCTCTTTTGTGATTTCCATAACGCCCATTTCGGTGACAATTTTATTCACCTGACCTTTAGCAGTAAGGGGAAGAGTACATTTTTTCAATATTTTTGGAGCGCCTTTAGCAGTATGTTCCATGGCGAGAATCACATATTTGGCACCGATCAACAGATCCATAGCACCACCCATACCGGGAGTTAACTTTCCGGGAATCATCCAGTTAGCCAGGTCACCTTGTTCATCCACCTGCATTGCTCCCAATATAGTAGCATCCACATGGCCGCCTCTGATAATACAGAACGATTGAGCTGATGTAAATGTGGAAGCTCCCGATTTGGCAGTAATATAGCCACCTCCGGCATTCAACAGATTCTCATCTTCAAAACCGGCTTCCGGTGTTGGTCCCATACCTAACATTCCGTTTTCAGATTGTAAAACCAATTCCACATCTTTTGGTAAATAATTAGGAACTAATGTAGGGAGTCCAATCCCTAAATTAACAACATTGCCATCCTTAAGTTCTTTAGCAACTCTTTTGGCAATCACTTCTCTTACTTGATTCTTATCCATAGTATTAACGATTTTTTCTTCTAACTAATTCTTCTGCAATGTATGATGCAACATTATCTGCATAACTATTCATTCCGAATCCGGCATCATAGCCCAACTCTTTGGCCAACTCATGAGAAATTCTCGGTCCACCGCAACAAACAATCAATTTATCTCGAAGACCTTCAGCTTCTAATAGCTCAATTAACTCTGTCAAGTTTTTAATATGCACATCTTTTTGAGTAACGGTTTGTGAAACCAAAAGGGCATCTGCTTTAAGTTCTATAGCTTTAGCAATAAACTCTTCATTGGTCACCTGACTTCCCATATTCAAAGCTTCGAACATCTCATAACGCTCAATTCCGTAGTGTCCTGCATATCCTTTCATATTCATGATAGCATCTATTCCAACGGTATGTGCATCAGTTCCGGTACTGGCACCAAGAACAACAATCTTACGACCTAAATTTTCTTTAATAAACTGATCGGTTTCATGCATATCCATGACATTAGATTCCACTTTATCCACTTTAATAGCTGTATAATCAACATCATAAACCGTTGATCCATAGCAATTAAAGAAAGTGAATCCATTTGTAAGCTCTTTATAATAAACTACTTGAGGATTTTCAAATCCCATTTTTTTCATTAATTGTTTCGCTGCTTCAATCGCCTCATCATTACAGGGAAGAGGAAGGGTAAAGCTCAGTTGCGTTTTCCCATCATTCATCGTATCCCCGTAAGGTTTAATTTTTTTCAGATCCAATGTTTGATCAAAGTCTTTTTGATCCATAGAATACAATCCACCACTCATATCAATTTGTATTAAAGGTATTTAAGTTTTATAAAAATGTTTTTTATTTTTTTGCAAATATATGAAATAATAATGAGATTTTCGAATGCTCAGAATGCTCGATTGCTCAGAATGCTCGATTGCTCAGAATGCTCGATTGCTCGAATGCTCATGTGCTCAAATTCTCAATGTGCTCATTTTTCATTTTTCATTTTTCATTTTTAATTATTCATTAATTTGCTAATTTGCTAATTTAAAAGGAGATCCGGTTGTTCAGTATCGCTTTTTTAATCTCTTCGAAGTTACGGGTGGGCATCTCAAAAGTAGTGGTATTCATACCGATCTGATGAGGATAATGGGCATCCGAACTGCGAATGAACGGTTTGTTTTTTAGGTACTTATGTTGTTGTATCATAGCTTCTTTTGTAGTATTATGAGTGATCTCAACTGCTTCATAATTCAAATCGAAAGGAATAAATCCCAACTGGGAAATCACACTGGTTTTGGATTTATCAATATGAGCAGGAATAAAAAGGCCTTGCAATCTATGTACCTCTTTTTCTATATTTTCTATCGAAACATCCAATCCAGAAGTAAGCAATCTTGGTTCTTCGTAAATAATATTCATCTCTTCATCAATTTGCACCTGATCTCCGAAATAATCGGGATTATTGGGAATATTGGGAAGATGAATCTCAATAAATGCCTGAAACTGATCTAATAGTTCATGAGTGGGAAAAAAGGCGAGGCAATGTGCTTCCTCTTTGGTAGTTACTTCAGCTCCGCAAAGAACAAAAATATCTCTGTTTTTAGAGTAATGTTCTGCTAACTTACAGTGTCTGGTAGAGTTGTGATCTGTAATTCCAATAATATCGATTCGATTGCGTAGCGCCATCTCAATGATATGTTCCGGTGTCATATCCAGATCTCCGCAGGGAGATAAAAGTGTATGTGTATGAAGATCAGCAATATATTGGGGCATTGTTATTTTGTAATTATTAAGATTTGGAAATGCAAAAATACGCTTTCTTTTAGTATTTTTGCCAAAAAATATTGAAATATGACGATACAAGAGATTGCAACCCATATCTCAGGGGTGATTGTGGAAGGTGAGAAGCATAAAATCGACCCCGTTGAATGTGCCTTTGCTTCCGATTTAATGAGTGATGTGCTCACGATAAATACATCAAAAAGGATCATGTTAATCACTGGACTTGCTAATTTACAAACTATTAGAACTTGTGAAATGTCTGAGATTAAAGTGATTCTATTTGTACGTGGGAAAAAAGTTTCTGAAGAGATGTTGGAATTAGCTCAGGAAAATGAGATGGTGTTGATAGAAACGCCTTTATCTATGTACAGAACTTCAGGTATTTTGTTTAATTTGGAATTATCTCCTGTTTACTAAACTACTAATTATGAACTTTACATTTTCAGTTGAAGGGGGTGATTTCACCAATGCAGGAGCGGCATCCAGTCATGTAAAAAAAATGATGAAACAGTTAGGCGTTGATAATGGTATTATCAAAAGAACTGTTGTTGCACTTTATGAAGCAGAGGTAAATATTGTGGCCCATGCTTATAATGGTCAGATTGTGGTTGATATAGAAGAGGATAAAATTTATATCAAATTAGAAGATGAGGGTCCCGGCATCCCTGATATTTCTCAGGCGATGCAAAAAGGATACTCTACTGCATCTCCAAAAGTAAGAGAGATGGGATTTGGTGCCGGCATGGGATTACCCAATATGAAAGCGAATGCAGATATATTAAATGTTGTCTCTGAGGTGAATAAAGGAACCGTTGTCGAGATCACTAATTTTTTTAATGCTCAATAAAACCTATAGATATGGAAGAGTTTCACCATGCGCTCAAATTTAAATATGAATTGTGTATTGGATGTTCCCATTGTACCGGTGTGTGCCCTACAGCAGCCATTCATGTTCAAAATGGAAAACCGATCTTAGATCCAAATCGCTGTATCGACTGCGGAAGATGCTATCTTTCTTGTCCTGTCAATGCCATCTATATTGATCAGGATGACTTTAAGACAATTTACAATTACAAATATCCGGTATTGCTGGTTCCCTCATTTTTCAGTGCTCAATTTCAGGAAAGGATCAGCAACAAAGCGATCTTATCTGCTTTTTACCATTTGGGTTTCAAAAAAGTGTATGAAGTGGAACGTTCGGTTAACTTATTGAAAGAAAAATACAATGAAATGAATGAAAATGAAGATACCGATAAACCTATCATCTCTTCATTTTGTCCTGCCATTGTTCGGCTGATTCAGGTAAAATATCCCTCTTTAGTATCGAATATTTCAAGAATAAAACCACCTTTGGATCTTACTGCCTTGTTTATCAAAAAAAGCTTAACCAATGAAGGGATCCCATCTGAGGATATAGGGATTTTTTATGTTACGCCCTGTGCTGCTAAGATTGCCGCAATAAAAAGCCCTGTTGGTGAAGATAAATCTGTTATTGATGGTGTTATTAATATGAATTATATGTATAATAAAGTGTTGCGGACCATCAAACAGGGGGAATACAAACTGGTGGAGGATGAAGATGATTTTCATACCTTATCTAATGAGAGTATTTTATTTGCATTAACTACGGGTGAGGTTAGATTATTAGACAGAGGTCGCAACTTAGCAATAGACGAAGTACATAACGTATCTGATTTCTTAGAAAAGCTTGAGAATGAGGATATTGACAATATCGATTTTCTTGAATTACGTGCTTGTGATGAGAGTTGTGCAGGTGGTATTTTATGTGCCGGAAACCGTTTTTTAATCGCTGAAAGACAAAGGAAAAGGGTTACAAAAAATAAACCGATCGTTCAAACAGATCAAATGAGTGACTATGTTGATTATTTGAATGAAAATATGACTGTTGGGCCTGTTTTACCCCGTTCAATGGATAAACTGGATGATGACATATCCATTGCTATGCGTAAAATGAAGAAATCGTTTGAAATCAACGCCCATCTTCCTCAGGTGGACTGCAGAATTTGTGGCTATCAAACCTGTAAAGAGTTGGCCAATGCCATTGTGAATCAGAATGCAGATCTGAATCAATGTGTATTTATTCAGAGAACCTTAGAACAAAGTGATAAACTGACCACTACTGAAGCGATTAAAGTGACCAAAAAAGTGTGGGGGGATAAAAAAATTGACAAAAACACTTTAAAAAATCTAAATTTAGAATAGATGAAAGATTTATCGATGCACATCATGGATATTTTGCAAAATTCCACCCGTGCAGGAGCCACAAAAATTGAACTCGATATCATTGAAAATACAGATTTAGATACACTTACCATTACATTTAAAGACAATGGGTCGGGAATGTCTGAAGAGGTTTTGAGTCAGGTACTCAATCCATTTTTCACTACTCGAACCACCAGAAAAGTGGGTTTAGGGTTATCCTTACTCAAACAAAATGCAGAATTAACCGGTGGTTCATTAGCTATTTCTTCGACATTAGGGGTTGGTACAGAAGTAACTGTTACCTTTGGATTATCCCATATCGACAGGCCGCCAATGGGTGATTTAGCCGGAACCATAGTATTAACGGCCTCAGCATATCCAAACATCAGATTCATAGTACATTATCAAAAACCGGGCATCGACTACACTTTTGACACCGAGGAGATCAATGAAGCCTTAGATGGTGTTTCAATTCAGGAGCCGGAGATCATTCAGTATCTGATTGAGATGTTCAGGGAAAACCTGTGAAGAGTGGGTTTAAGGTTTAAGGTTTAAGGTTTAAGGTTTAAGGTTTAAGGTTTAATAAGTAATAAGTAATAAGTAATAAGTAATAAGTAATAAGTAATAGGTGTCAGGTAATATTTAACAGATAACATTTAATAATTCATCCTTTCCCCTTTTCCCTTTCTCCAAATTAGCACATTATCTTATTAATCAGGGCGTTCCGGCACCAGCCACCCCGCAATACCACCCTGCTGCCGTCGGGCTTTTCAGGGGTCCGCTTCGCTCCCGTACTTCGCTGCTCTTCACTTAAGATGGCTCATTCCAAATCGAATCATGCATCGCGGCGTTCGTTCCAGCTTGTACCGCTTCGCGCCCTTCCAATCCCTAACGCGAAAAACCTGCGGTTTTCTAGTGAATAGTGAATAGTGAATAGTTCCTTTTAAACCTTTCAACTTTCAACCTTCAACAGCGCAGCGTTCAACCTTTCAACTTTCAACAGCGTAGCGTTCAACCTTTAAAAAACTGACAACTAATAACTGACGGCTATTTAGTATTCCTTATTTAGGAAATAAATAATTCCTTGTTTATAATCTTCAGCTGTTAGATTTTTGATCCCTATGATTTTTTGATCTTTGATTTTTAGGATGCCTATTCCGAACATTCCAAACGACATCCGATCAAGTTTATTGGTGGTATCAATGAGTGTAGTAGAATGAAGTGTTTTTATCGTGTCGCTTAAATATTTCAAAGTTTTTTGAGAAAAAAGAACTGCTTGAAATCTCTTTTTCATCTCTTCCGTATTCCCCAATAATATTTTTAAAGCAGCTTTATTACAGGGGACGCAACCTCCAGGTAAAATGAAAAAATACTCTCCATCTGTAATTTTAAATTCAGGGAACTGTTCTTTCATATAATTATTGAAAAACCTTGTCCTTTTCTCTAAAACAGTTTCCTGAGCGTAAATTTTTGTACCAAAAGAGATCATGGCAAGAAATATGAAGTAAACAACTTTTTTCATGATTTATAAATTTTTATTGCAATCAAAATAATCCTATAGGTTATAATTTTTAATTTTATAGAGTACTAAAACAGAATTACCAGAATTCTGATCCGTTAAAATTTTATCTTGGATGGCTATTCCTTCAGGAACAATGAAAAATCCTTGTTTTCTTAAATGATTTGGCATATCAATTTCATCCACTTTTTCAAATTTATCATTCAAAATTAAAATGGACCAAGGAGCATCTTCTGGTTTATTATAGGTTCCATCTTCGTTTTCATATGGATACTGTTTTTTAACAATAATATAGTATTGATCTCTATAAGAATCATAATAATGATTTAAATACCCAACAGTCTTACTACTATTTTCTTCGTATTCAGTTAAATCATAATCGTCTATATTTTTCTTATATTTTATTTCTTTAGTTTTAAATTTACTATTTAAGTATTTTGATTTCATTTCTCCATTAGAATATATTGATAAACTATCTAGTTCATAAAATGAAAAAATGAAATCAAGGTTACGATTTAAACTCACATGATAAATATAGTTGTACATACCGTCTAAACTTTTAAATTTATCAGGATATTTCCCTATCCCTTTTTCAATTTTAATACAATTTCCAGAAAACTTATAACATGACAGAATCGGTTCAGAAAAAAGCTTAATTCGACTATCTAAACTTCTTTGATAATTATGAAGGGAAGGTATAGTAGTTTGAAAATACAAAAAATATTCTCCATTTTTGTTTTTATTTGAAAATAAATTTAAAAATGTCCAGGGAATCTTTTTCTCGCCATAAATTTTGCTAAAATCAAAATAAAAAGTATCAATAATTTCGGATTTGTTATTTATCAATAAATATTGGTCAGAATTAGGATAGTTGACAATTAAAGAGTCTTTATTTAAACAATAAAAAGAAGTTAAAAGCCCTTGTAATTTAAAAATTGTTGTAGGTTTAATAGAATCAATTGAATAAATAAAGTAAAGTTGCTCATTAATTTCAGTAAAATAGTAGTTGACTTGAGTATAATATTCGGGAACAAAAATCGATTTTGACATAGAAACACTAAAATCCAGATTGATTGTATCAATCGGTACGAGAGGGAATTCTGGGCTGGAAGTATAATTGTTGCCTCTTCCTGGAAATACTATCAAAATTTGAATGATGATTAGAAATACTAATTTAGGCCTCATGTTATTTATTTTATTTTTAATTGTTAAATAATCCGCAAATATATTAAATTTTTTAACATTTATAAGTAAATGAAAATGTTAATAAATGATTACAATAGAATACAATGATTTAGCTGTCAGGGTTCAGTGATCGTTTCCGGTCGCTTGACACCTGTCACCAAGCCCCGCATTAGGGCGGAGCCGGAAAGCCAAATAAAGTAACAAGTAATAGGTAACAGGTATTACATGACTCTTCCTAATTTATTAGAATTTTGGGGTTTGAGCACATGATCACATTGAGCATCACGAGCACATGAGTATAGGCCGGAATGCCCAAAAATATTAACACTGTTAATTTTTTAAAATAGTTTTGTATCTTATTGTTTTTATGCAATTTACAGTTAGTAATATGTTCTTCTTTTTCTATATAAAATATTAAATTTATAAATAATTGTTAAACTTAACAAAAGGGACGTCCTTTTTTTGTACATTCGCGAACCAATTTAAAAGACCTTAATATATTTATATCAATAGATACAAAGTACTAATAATCAATTAATTAAATTTAATATGGATAAGATTAAATCTTTAGCCGATTTGAAGAAAAAGAGAGAAGAACTTCAATCTGCTCTTACACTTCGCGAGCAAGGCGAAAATACCGAGAACTTAATTCAAGTTAGAGTGGCGATGGCCACGTGCGGTATTGCATCGGGTGCTAAACAAGTAATGGAAGTTATTATTAACGAATGCAACAAAAGAGGTATTCAAGCAGTGGTTACTCAAACAGGATGTATGGGATACTGTTATGCAGAACCAACTGTTGAAGTTACCAAACCGGGTTCAGAACCAGTTGTATTTGGTTATATAACACCAGTAAAAGCAGAAGAATTAGTAGCTAAATATTTAGCTGGCAATGAGATGCTTGATGGCGTTATTCCTGTGAATTATGAAAAAGTAAATCAATAACATAAATAGGAGGTTTTCTCATGTCAAATTTCAAGTATCACATATTAATTTGCGGTGGAACAGGGTGTCATGCATCGCAAAGTGACCAGATTAAAAACAATTTAGCACAATTAGTAGTTGAAAAAGGGTTAGCAGACGAAGTTCAAGTGGTTGTAACAGGCTGTTTTGGATTCTGTGAAAAAGGCCCTATTGTTAAAATGTTACCCGATAACACATTCTATACCCAAGTTAAACCTGAAGATTGCCGCGAAATTATCGAAGAGCATATCATCAAGGGTAGAAAAGTGGAAAGATTATTATATCAAAATCCTGAAACTAAAGAACATGTGTCAGATTCAAAACACATGGGATTTTACAAAAAACAATTACGTATCGCTTTACGTAACTGCGGATTTATCAATCCTGAAAATATTGATGAGTATTTTGCAAGAGATGGATATGCAGCTTTAGCATCTGTTTTAGAACAAAATAATCCACAAGCTACTATTGAAGCAATTAAGAAATCAGGCCTTCGTGGTCGTGGTGGTGGTGGCTTCTCTACCGGTTTAAAATGGGAATTAGCATCAAAAAATCCAGCAGATCAAAAATATGTTGTTTGTAACGCTGACGAAGGTGACCCAGGTGCATTTATGGATCGTTCCATCTTAGAAGGTGACCCACATACAGTTCTTGAAGCTATGGCTATCAACGGATTCTGTATTGGTGCAACCAAAGGTTTGATCTATATCCGTGCTGAATATCCACTTGCTATCGAACGTTTAAAAATAGCTATCGCTCAAGCAATGGAAACCGGTGTTCTTGGAAATAACATCTTTGGAACAGATTTCAGTTTCCATATTGAATTGAGATATGGTGCAGGTGCATTTGTTTGCGGTGAAGAGACTGCATTAATCCACTCTATGGAAGGGGAACGTGGTGAACCTACTTTCAAACCACCATTCCCTGCTCAGGAAGGTTATCTAAAAAAACCTACCAACGTGAACAACGTGGAAACATTTGCTAACATCCCAGTTATTATCCTTAAAGGTTGGGAATGGTTCTCCTCAATTGGAACCGAAAAATCAAAAGGAACTAAAGTATTTGCATTAGCAGGAAAAATCAATAACGTTGGTTTGATTGAAGTACCTATGGGTATCACTCTTCGTGAAGTTATTTACGAAATTGGTGGCGGTATCAAAGATGGTAAAAAATTCAAAGCCGTTCAAACCGGTGGTCCATCAGGTGGTTGCTTAACTGAAAAATTCTTAGATACTCCTATTGATTATGATAACCTTATCGCTGCAGGCTCTATGATGGGTTCCGGTGGTATGATCGTAATGGATGAAGATGACTGTATGGTTTCAGTTGCTAAATTTTACTTAGACTTTACCGTTGAAGAATCTTGCGGAAAATGTGCCCCTTGTAGAATCGGAAATAAAAGATTATTTGAAATCCTTGAAAAAATTACCGAAGGTAAAGGAACCATGGAAGACCTTGAAAATCTTTCAAATTTGAGTAAAGTTATTAAAGACACTGCACTTTGTGGATTGGGACAAACTTCTCCAAACCCTGTATTATCAACCTTAGATAATTTCTGGGAAGAGTATGTAGCTCACGTAACCGACAAAAAATGTCCTGCAGGTCAATGTAAAGCATTAAAACAATATGTCATCGAACCGGATGCTTGTATTGGATGTACAGCATGTGCTCGTGTTTGTCCAGTTGGTGCAATCAAAGGTGAGAAAAAAATGGCTCACGAAATCAACCAAGAAACATGTATTAAATGCGGTGCTTGTTACGAAAAATGTAAATTTAACGCAATTTTTATTAAATAGAAAGGTAAGATATAATGGATCAAGTAAAATTAATCATAGATAATAGAGAAGTTAGTGTACCCAAAGGTACAACAATCCTAAAGGCTGCTTCTTCGATAGGTATACATATCCCAACACTTTGCCATTTTGAACTGGAAGGTATGAATATTCACAATAAACCAGGTGGATGTCGTATTTGTGTTGTTGATGTACAAGGTAGAAAAAATTTAGCACCTGCTTGTGTAACTGAAGTTTACGAAGGTATGGTGGTGAAAACAAACTCAGTTAGAGTTTACAACTCAAGAAGAACCGTTCTTGAACTCATCTTAAGTGACCACCCATTTGATTGCTTGGTATGTGCAAAAAGTGGAAGTTGCGAACTTCAGGATTTGTCCATCCGTTTCGGAGTTAGAGATGTTCCGTTCAAAGGGGAAATGTCTCAATATCAAATTGAAACATCTACTTCAATCATTAGAGACAATAACAAATGTATTATGTGTCGTCGTTGCGAAACCGTTTGTAACGATTTCCAAACCGTTGGCGCATTATCTGCTATTGAAAGAGGTTTCCCAGCTGTAGTTTCTACTGCTTTTAACCAAAAAATGCACCATTCTCCATGTACATTCTGTGGTCAATGTGTGGCTGTTTGTCCTGTTGGGGCATTAGTGGAAATGGATAGCACTCCTAAAGTGATCAGAGCGATCGCTAACGAGAAAAAAACTGTGGTTGTTCAAGTAGCTCCTGCTGTTCGTGTTGCTCTTGGTGAAGAGTTCGGAATGAAACCGGGGTCAATCGTAACCGGCAAAATTACCGCTGCCCTTAAACAATTAGGTTTTGACTACGTATTCGATACTGACTGGAGTGCTGACTTAACCATCATGGAAGAGGGTACTGAGTTGATCGGACGTTTAACCAAATATTTAAACGGTGACAAAACCGTGAAATTACCATTACTAACCTCTTGTTGTCCTGCATGGGTGAACTTCTTTGAACATCAGTTCCCTGATATGAAAGAGATTCCATCCACTGCAAAATCTCCACAACAAATGTTTGGTGCCATCGCTAAAACTTATTTTGCTGACAAAATCGGTGTAAAACGCGAAGATATGGTGGTTGTTTCTGTAATGCCTTGTTTAGCTAAAAAATATGAGTGTGATCGCGACGAGTTTAAAACGGATGGTAATCCTGAAGTGGACTACTCTATTACAACCCGTGAATTAGCGCATTTAATCAAACAAGCCAACATCGATTTCAACTTGCTAGAAGATGCTGAATTTGATTCACCTTTAGGAGAATCAACAGGTGCAGGTGTGATCTTTGGAACAACAGGTGGTGTAATTGAAGCTGCTTGCCGTACCGCTTATGAGATCATCACTAAAAAACCTCTTCCAAAAATCGACTTCACTGAACTTCGTGGTTTAGAAGGTGTTAGATCTGCTACAATTGATGTTGATGGTCTTCCATTAAACATTGGTATCGCTCATGGATTAAGCAATGCCCGTAAACTTCTGGAACAAATTCGCAGAGGAGAATCTCAATTCCACGCAATTGAAGTGATGGCTTGTCCTGGTGGATGTATTGATGGTGGTGGACAACCACTACACCATGGTAATGCAGACATTATCAAAGCCCGTTGGGAAGCAATTTATGAAGCAGACAGAAATATGCCAATACGTAAATCTCATGAAAATCCTTCTGTAATTACTCTTTACAAAGAATTCTTAGGTGAGCCATGTGGACATAAATCTCATGAGTTGTTACACACACATTACTTTGATAAACAAAAAGTTATTGAAGTTAAAGTGGACTAACCCTTTTGTTAATTATTAAAAGATAGAAATCATGTCAAGTATAAAAATACAAATCAGTGAAAAAACCAGAGCTAAAATTGAAGAGATTGCCAAATCATTCAACAATGAACCTGGTGAACTAATCAATGTGTTACACAAAACCCAGGAGTTCTTGGGTTACCTTCCAGCAGAAGCGCAGGAAGTGATTGCCAAAGAGATGAATGTATCAACAGCTAAAGTGTATGGTGTTGTATCATTTTATTCTTTCTTTACGATGATACCAAAAGGAAGATATCCTGTTTCAATATGCATGGGAACAGCATGTTATGTTCGTGGTGCTGAAAGAATCTTAGACGAATTCAAACATCAGTTAGGACTAAGTGTTGGGGAAACCGGTGCAGACGGACTATTCTCATTAGCATCTTTACGTTGTGTAGGTGCATGTGGATTAGCTCCAGTAGTTTTGGTAGGTGAAAAAGTGTTTGGTCGTTTAGCATCTGATGATGTTAAAGGGATCGTAGATGAGTACAAAAACGCCTCCGGAACCGTTTAATCTAATGCAATTTCAATACAAGAAAGGGTAGTAACAATGTTGCTGCCCTTTTTTTATGTCGATAGTCAATAGTCGATACTCAATAGTCGATAATCGATTGTCAATAGTTGACAGAATATGACTATAGACCATTGACCATAGACCATAGACTTTCCGACCCATTTTTCATTCTTCATTCCCCTTTCACCATTTTAACTACACTTTTCACCCATTTCTATCTATACTATACAAAACCTTTTTTTATTTTTGCTGATAGAATTTAATCACACCATTAATGTTTTAACAGGTCTAATTTATTTCCAAGATATTATGAATATGTACACTTTTAAAGATTTTATGGTGAAAATAGTAATGAGTTGTTCCTCTTTAGGACTGATCTAATAAACATAACAATTAAAAAAATGAATCGTTTTATCCCAATCTTTTTGTCATTTCTTCCTATTTCCCTTTGTTTAATAAGTTGTGAAGGATTTAGAATTGCGACCGGGACTGTTTATGACAAGTGTACCAAATCATCCATTGAAAATGTCAAATGTAAAGTTTTAGAAACAGAGCAATGTTTTTACTCAGATAGTTCTGGGAAATACAACATTCATGGAAAATTTATGCCACTAATACCAAGAAGAAGTATTGAAGTTGAATTTTCTAAAGAAGGGTATAAAACTGATACAATTATAAATCCAAGTTTTTTTGTTTATTTAGATAATTTGCAATTTTTGAATACTTTCAAACAAGAAATAGAGAATTGCGGGCAAGATAATAATTCACTTTTAAATAATCAGGAGGCAATTTTTCTAAACAAATATATTGAAAATCGAAATGATTTTGATTTCAACAATAAAAAAATCTTATTTGTAACAGGTAGTGGAGGAGAAATAATAACTTCCAAAAGAGAATTTTTCAACAGTGTCAAAGAGTGGAAAGAAAAGTATTGCGACAAAATACAAACCTCATTAGTAATTCTTTCTGTTGAAGAAACTGAACTATATGAATATGACGCCATTGTTTTATATTGGGTTAAGATTTTCACTCCAAAGGTTAAAAACAAGATATTAATGAAATCAAAAACATAAGACATAAACACTCTGCTTTAAAAAACACTCTAAAAAATTAACATTCAGCGAATTTCGATGTAATTCATTGTGATACGGAACTTTCAGGAAATCGTACTTTACAATTTTGAGATCTTTATGATAGGTTTCGATTCGGATTTAATATTTTTTATTTGCTATTCGTTGAGTGTCTTAATATTTATTATATATTTGCAATCTTTAGTCACAAGCTAGGAGAAGCCTGTGGCAATTCAAGAATTGATTGATAAATATGGGAACAGATATAAACAAAACGGTATTTGACGAGGCAACTAAATTGAAGTTACACATATTTGGCGAATGCTTTGAAGAGTGGTTCCCTGTTTTCTTACATAGCCCTTGGTTTAAAAAACTCTATATTTTTGATTTCTTTGCAGGAAGTGGAAAAGATTTGGAGAATAATGCTGGTAGTCCATTAGTTTTATTGGATAAAGCAAAAGGTATAGAACGCAAATATTGCATCAATGCAAAAAAAGAGATCAAATTCCTATTTAACGAAGGCGAAGAAGATAAAAGCAAGGAACTTAAACAAAATGTAGCTAATTATATTGAAGAATGTAAACGGGAAAACGATTGCGATGATTGCATTTTTCAATACAAAGTAGAAAACTATAACTTTCAAGAAATTTTTTCTGATTCTTCTTTAACAAAAATATTTCAGAATAAAGAATTTGGCAAATTTATTTTGCTTGACCAATATGGGTTTAGTCAAATAGATGAGAAAATATTCAAACAATTAATTTCATATCCAAAAACAGACTTTATATTTTTCATTTCGTCATCTTTTATTAGTCGATTTAGAGAACACCCAAATACAACGAAATATATTGATACCACAAAAATAAAGTTTGATGAAATTCGACCCAATGAGATTCACAGGGCAGTTGCTAAATATTTTAGAGATTTAATTCCGAAAGAAATCGAATATTATTTGCATCATTTTTCAATTAGGAAAGAAGAAAAGAAAGGTAATTATTACGGATTAATTTTTGGGACAGGTCATACGCTTGGAATGGAAAAATTCCTCAAAGTCTGTTGGCATCATGATGCTTTTTCTGGTGAAGCCAATTATAATATTGATAATAACTTTGAAAAAGGAACTTTGTTTTTCCACTCTGAAAGTAATGTAAAGAAGGATATTGTTTCAAAAGAAATAAAAAGATTAATTTTATCCGGTGAAATATCAGATAATATATCAGGGTTTAAATATGCAATGCTCAATGGATGTGAACCAAAATTATTTACAGATGTTGTGCATGAACTTGTAAAAGAAAAATTGATTGAACGATTTGGCGAAGTGAATAATCATTCTTCAAGTATTCATAAGGCAAAAGTTTATCATATTAAAAAGTTGAACAATGACACATAAAATAGAATGGACAGAGCAAACGTGGAATCCATCGGCAGGTTGCACAAAAATAAGTTCAGGTTGTAAAAATTGTTATGCCGAAACAATGGCATTCCGTTTACAGGCAATGGGCGTGGAAGGCTATGAAAACGGTTTTAAATTCAATCCTGTTCCAAGTAGATTAAACGACCCATTCAAAAGAAAAAAACCAACTGTGTTTTTTGTTAATTCAATGAGTGATATTTTCCACGAGAATATGCCTGAAGATTATTTAAATCAAATATTTAACGTAATAGAGTTAACGCCTCAACACACCTATCAGATTCTGACAAAAAGAGCTGATAAAATGTATCAATATTTATCTCAAAGAACAATTCCAAAAAATATTTGGTTGGGAGTCTCTGTTGATACTCGCAAAGAAGGATTACCAAGAATTGATTTGCTAAGAAATCTTCAAGCTAGTGTGCTATTTCTCTCTGTTGAACCATTGCTTGAAGATTTAGGAATAATGAATTTAAAAAATATTGATTGGGTTATTGTAGGGGGTGAAAGTGGCAATCAAGCAAGACCAATGGAAAAAGATTGGGTTGTTAACATTAAAAAACAATGTGAATCAGAGGATATTGCATTTTTCTTTAAACAATGGGGCACTTGGGGGGCAGACAAGATAAAACGAAATAAAAAGTTAAACGGTAAAGAAATTGACGGAAAAATTTGGCAACAATACCCTGAAATTATTGAGCAACAGTTTGCAGATGTATAATTTGATAAATAATTTAAAGATACAAATACATTACCAAACTCTCTGGAATGAACCTAATCCTTTCTTAAAAAACATATTGAAAGATTAATTTTTAATGAGTTACGATATAATTCAAAGAAAAATAAAATTTTAGAAAAAATGTGTACACTTTAAAATGTACCTCCTTCTGCGTCAATCTGCGAAATCTGCGGGAGAAAAAAAATAATTCCACGCCCGCTGATCACGCTGATTTACGCAGAAGAAATTTAAAAAATATTCAATTCTATATACAAAATGAAAAAGAGTATCGGTTACTCGTTTCATTGATTTTGAATTTTTATGATCCTTTTTCCATTGAAATAAAAACAATTTCAAAAAACAATATTCTTTTATTTAAAGCGTTTTCCTTTATTATCAATTCTTACTATTGGGTAAAGAAACTTTATGGTTTTACTTGATTAATAGGGTTCCTAATAATAATTGTTGAGAAAATCGAGATTTTATTAAAATGGTTAACAGATTTCAAGTTGATATAACAATTATAAAACAGTAAATTGAGAATATAAAACTAAAATTATAATATTATGAAAAGACTTCTTCATTTTGCATTTATTTTATTGACAATTACTTTCTTCGTTTCTTGTGAAAAGCAACCGGATACTGACATTGAGATCATTGAAAAACAATTACAAGAGTTTGTTAGTGACAATGGATTATCAAAATGCACTATCATCGATATGAATGGTGAAACGAGTCATACCGAACATACCAATGTTGATTTTTCAATATCAAATGGATTTGTTATCGTAAATGCATCCGGCAATTATGGTGAGTATCAAGATCGGTATAATTTACTCTATTTATCAAAATATATGTTGGATAGCAATAACAATTTAGTCTTGTACTTTGCAAATACTCATTTTTAAATCGTGCCTGCTTTGTTTTAAGCCTGCCATTGTGCCATTATCAGTTATTGATAGATCCACATCAATACGGGCAACGTTGTTTTTTGAAGAAGCGGATCTATCAGTTTAAAGCTATTATTAGAAATTGTGGGACATCCCCACCCTTCCGGTGTGCCGTCCGGATACACTTCCGAATCGGAAACAACTTCCCAGGAATGAAAACAGATCAACCTTTTATTGGCATTGCTGTTGGTACTTTCTAAACCGTGCATTTGATAGTTTATATGAACGCCCCAGTTACTGTACCCACGCTTTCCCAATCTGTATTTACCTAATGAAGAACAATGACTTCCATCTACATTGCTAAATTGGGGAGAATCCTTAGACTGATCATAACTCCACATATTATCACAGCAACCATGTCCCACTAAAAAAAGGTGTTGAATGGTATCTTTCTGAAAATCCCAAACCAGAAATCTTTTTACCCCTGAATGGAGACTCATATCAATCAAAATACAAAAAGTGGTATCCATTTTATTCTTCTTGCAAAACTCATACGCTTGTTTTGCTTTTTCTTTGGTTTTCACTATATTGATTGTCGGTTTTGATGCAAATGTTGAATTTTGATTCCGGAATGAAATTCCCGACGAGTCCCCATTAGAAACAAAAACTAAAAGTAAAACCAAAAACACTAATTTTTTAAAAGGATTCATACTTGTCATTCGTTATTAATGAACCAAAATAGAACTCAAAAAACATTCAATTTATTATCTCTAAAAAAAATAAAAAAAACTATATAATTATCACATTAGCACATTAGCTTATTAGCTTATTAGCCTTTAGCCCTTCGCCTTTAGCCCAATTAGCACATAAGTATTTCATTATAGATTATTTTTTAAAAATATGGTTGAATCTAAATAATTTTTATATATTTGCCAATCATAAAAACTGTAATCATCAATAAAATAAATTGTTATGAAAACGAAAACTATTTTTTTAGGGATTTTTCTTTTTTGGGGATTTCAATTTGGACTAGCTCAATGTGTCATTTCAGCTGGAAATAATCAAAGTATCACCTGTGGTGAGTCAGTCACTTTAACCCCAACTACAAGCTGGAATTCTATAAATTACACCCAACTTAACAGTTTTTCATTGAAGTCTACCTGTTTTATTAATAATGATTTGGGCTATATTGTTGGGGATAATGTTAACAGTGCTGTTTTGGCAAAAACAATAGATGGAGGTCAAACCTGGTCCGTTCAAACCTCATCAGCCCCAGGTGTTTCTGTTTCATTGAATAAAATTCGCTTTTTTAATGATACTTTAGGTTTTTTTGTGGGAAGTGCTACTTTTCAGGGGATGACGATTGAAATGATCAGCATCATTCATGGGGATTCCATATATTCTGGCTCATTTGGAGATAATCCCATCAGTAGAAATTTAAATGATATTTTTTTCGTTTCTCCATCGACTGGTTATGTTGTTGGAAGTTTTGGCACCATTGGAAAATCAACGAATGGTGGATTTAATTGGACAACATTAAATAGTGGCATTTTACAGACTTTATACGGTGTTTATTTTACAAGTCTTGCAACCGGATTTATAGTAGGTAGTTCCGGAACTATCTTAAAAACAATTGATGCCGGTCTTACCTGGAGTCCAAAAACCAGCAATACATCCGAAACTTTACATGATATTTATTTTATTTCTAGCAATATAGGATTTGCTATAGGGGATAATGGCACTATTCTTAAGACCATTGATGCCGGAGAAAACTGGATTTTACAAACTTCAGGAACAGTGAATCATCTAAGATCCATTGAATTTAATTCAATAGGCATAGGTTATATTGCAGGACAAAATACCATATTAACAACTTCTGATGGCACCAATTGGAACTCCAATTATAATCCCAACCTAACACTATTGGGAATCAGTTTTGGTAGTGATCAGGTATGTTATAGTGTTGGAGAACAAGGGCATATTGTAAAAAAGGTGCATTTTGATCAATTTAGTTGGACTCCTGTGACAGGTTTAAATGATCCGAATAGTCAAAACCCAATCGCAGCTCCTTCACAAACAACTACTTATACTGTAACAGCTTCGATTCAAAATGGATGCAGTGCCACTTCTTCCGTTACCATTTCTGTAGTTCCTATGAGTGCTCCAGAGATTTGTATAGTAGGTGTAAGCGAGAATAATAAAAATTTGATTGCATGGGAAAAACCTGAAATCGATTTTGTGGATTCATTTTACATTTACAGAGAAACAACCATATCAAACATCTATCAAATGATTGGAGTGATCCCTTACACCCAAACGTCCCTTTTTGAAGATCTCAGTTCCAATCCAACGGTACAATCTAATCAATATAAAATTGCAATGAAAGATATTTGTGGAATTGAATCACAAAAAAGTGAACCGCACAAAACAATGCATCTTGCCATCAATCAGGGGATTGGAACAACTTACAATCTAATTTGGGAACCCTATTTCGGATTTGATGTAACCTCCTACAACATTTATAGAGGTACTACTTCTTCCAATTTGGCATTACTAGGTTCCACATCCGGTACCAGTACGCAATATACTGATTTAAACGCTCCTTCAGGAACGGTATATTATCAAGTAGAAGTGATAACTCCAACACCTTGTAATCCGACAAAATCTATAACATCCTCCAGATCCAATATTGTTTCCTCTAATGAAGTTGGAATCGCTGATTTTGAACAATCAAATGATGATTATGTAAGAATCTATCCCAATCCAACTTCTGACATTTTAAGTTTGTATCCGGAAAATGGAGTTCAAATAATACAAACACAGATTTATGATTTGCAGGGCAAATTGGTGCAAAATTTAGAAGGTTATAAAACCAATATTAATGTAACTACTTTAAATTCTGGTGTATATCTGTTAAAAATCACAACACCAACTCATCCTATTTACCGAAAATTTGTAGTCAAAAAATAAAAAATTAATTTTGTAGCTCATTATTTTACAAAATAAAGCTCAAAAATGAAAATAATTGAGCTAAAATGTTTATTTTTGTGAGCTCAATACTTATAATTATGTTAGAAAAAAATGAATTAGAAATTATTGAACTTTTGAAGGAAAAACCTGATTTATCTTCAAAAGAAATTTTTGAATTTAAATCTTCATTGATTAGTTATGCTACAACTAAGAGAATTCTTACAAAATTAATCAATCAAAATATATTAAGAATTAAAGGAAACGGGAAATCTAGAAAATATTTTCTATCTCCTTTATACAAAATGGTTTGCCCCATTGACATGGATATCTATTTTGAAAAGGAGATTGATGAAAGAATAATCAACGACAGTTATAATTTTCAGCTTATTTCTGATCTTCTTCAAGAAAATTCGATTTTTACAACGATTGAATTAAACGAATTAAATCAATTTCAAAATAAATTTGAAAACAATATTTTAAAACTCTCTGCACTTGAACGCAGGAAAGAACTAGAACGACTTGCGATTGATTTAAGTTGGAAATCATCTCAGATAGAGGGAAACACATATTCCCTTTTGGAAACAGAAAGATTACTTTTAGAAAAGGAAACTGCGGCAGGTAAAACAAAAGAGGAGGCTATAATGCTACTCAATCACAAAGATGCAATAGACTTTATAATTGAACATCCTGATTATATTATTCCATTAAAAATTTCAAAGATCGAAGATATTCATTCTTTTTTGATCAAAGAATTAATAGATGATAAAAGAATTAGAAAAAGTAGAGTTGGAATTTCTGGAACAAATTACAGGCCTTTATATAACTACTTTCAAATTCAGGAAGCACTTACAAATATGTGTAATTTGGTGAATTATAAAGACAATATTTTTGAGAAAGCATTACTAATTTTATTATTAATATCTTATATTCAACCTTTTGTTGATGGGAATAAAAGAACAGCTAGAATTGTAAGTAATGCCATACTTATCAACTTTAATTATTGTCCAATTTCATTCAGGACAGTGGATTCTTTAGATTACAAAAAAGCAATGTTATTATTTTATGAACAAAATAATATTTCTAACTTTAAAAAAATATTTATTGAACAATATAAATTTGCTGTAAATTCATATTTCTAAAATCTCAAAATTGAAACATCTTCAATATTACCATATAAGCACATTAGCACATTAGCACATCAACACATTAGCACATCAGCACATTATTCCTCCAATTCTTTATTCTTCGAATAGTTTCTCCATTTATCCAAAACTTGCGTCATATCAGCAGGAAGATCGGAGTCAAAAAACATATACGCTTCAGTTGTTGGGTGAACAAATCCTAACTGTTTGGCATGTAACGCCTGACGTGGAATAATTTCAAAACAATTGTGAATATATTGTTTGTATTTGGAGAAAGTGGTTCCTTTGATGATCTCATTTCCACCGTAAGTAGTATCGTTAAAAAGGGGATGACCAATCGATTTCATGTGAATTCTGATTTGGTGAGTTCTACCGGTTTCGAGGACACATTCAACTAAAGTAACATACCCGAATCGCTCCACCACTTTCCAATGGGTTATCGCATGTCTGCCTTGCTCTCCTTCCGGAAAAGTGGTCATCACCAATCTATCTTTTGGATTTCTTCCTACATGTATATTGATAGTTCCTTCCTCCTCTTTGAAATCTCCCCATACCAATGCGTAATATTTACGATCAATGGTATGATTAAAAAATTGTTTAGCCAAATGGATCTGTGCCCATTCATTTTTAGCAACAATAATAATTCCGGATGTATTTTTATCGATTCTATGTACCAGATACGGTTTCATTTCCTCTCCGGTTTTGGTTTTTTTACCTAAAAACCGATAAGTTAATGCATTCACCAAAGTACCTGTATAATTTCCGTAACCGGGATGTACAACAAGTCCCGCTTCTTTATTGATTAAAATCACATCATCATCTTCATAAACTACGTTTAGAGGAATATCTTCTGCTATAATCTCTATATCTCGAGGTGGATTAGGCATCAAAACAGAGATTTTGTCTAATGGTTTTACTTTGTAATTTGATTTTTCAGGTTTTCCGTTTACTAAAATACAATTAGCCCTAACCGCATTCTGTATCTTATTTCTGGAAGTATTAGGGATCAATCCCATCAAATACTTATCCATTCGGGTTAAACTTTGACCTCTATCTACTTCAAAATTAAAATGTTCGTATAATTCATCCTTTTCCTCGTTTCCGGGAATCTCATCTAATAATTCTTCTTTCATTAAATCCTCTTTTATGGGGTTAACTGGTTTCAGGGTTTAGTAAATTCCCTCTTTTATAATATCGTGTAAGTGTAATACTCCCAAATAGTTACTATTATGATCCACTACAAAAACACTGGTAATATTTTTCTTTTTCATTAATTCAAGAGCTTCCACAGCCAGCACATCTTCGGTTAATGTTTTGGGATTGGCAGACATCACTTCTTCAGCTTTAAGGTTTGAATAATCCGTATGTTTCTCCAACATTCTTCTTAAGTCACCATCTGTAATACATCCAATCACTTGATTTTCATCGATCACAGCTGTGATTCCAAGACGTTTACCTGAGATTTCAAGAATAACATCAGGCATTAATGAATTTTTAAAAACAAAAGGTTTTTCATTAAAACGATATAAATCTTTTACTTTTGTATATAATCTTTTTCCTAACATTCCACCTGGGTGGTATTTAGCGAAATCCTGTGATGTAAAGCCGCGCAATTCAATCAAGCAACTGGCAAGGGCATCGCCTAACACCAGTTGAGCAGTTGAACTACAGGTTGGTGCCAGATTATTGGGACAAGCTTCTTTCTCGATAGAGCAATCTAAAACAAAATCAGCTTCCTGAGCTAAAAATGAATTGGCATCACCTACAATAGCGATAATTTTATTTCCACTTAATTTAAAATAGGGCATCAACACCGATATTTCAGGAGTATTTCCACTTTTAGAAAGACACAAAACAACATCATCCGGTTGAATGATTCCTAAATCACCATGAATCGCTTCTGCAGCATGCATAAAAATCGCAGGAGTTCCGGTTGAATTAAAAGTTGCCACAATTTTTTGTCCAATGATCGCACTTTTTCCAATTCCTGTAACTATAATTCGTCCTTTGGCATTTAATATAAGGTCTAAACTTTTTACAAAATCCTCATTTATAAGTTCTTTCATACGAATTATGGCATCAGCTTCCTCTTGGAGAACCTGTTTTGCCCTTTCGATCATATCACTCATTTTTGTTTATTTTTTATAAATTGAATCAATTTTTCGAACCCTTTTGATCCTATTGATGTGTTAGAAAAATAGTGATCAAACTCCTCTTTTGACAAATTTTCAAAGTCGGAATCTTCAAAGTGCAAAAATAGGGAAGAATTGGTTACCGCAAAATCATTTATTTCAGATTTTTTATTTTTGGGACACACCTCCTGACAAACATCACAACCATAGATCCAGGAATGTTCCTTAACTAAATCATAATCAGGTGTTTTATTAGATAATGTTTGATAGGACAAACATCTTTTTGCATCAATCACATAAGGTTTTACAATCGCCTGGGTAGGACAATTATCGATGCAAAGAGTACAATTCCCACATGATGGTAGTGAATTGGGTTCATTTTGATCATATAAGTCCATTTTTTGATCTAAAAGAAGCAAACCAATAAAAAAGTAAGATCCTTTAGGTGTGATCAGGAGGCCATTTTTTCCAAAATTTCCCAAACCAGCCTTAATGGCCCAATTTTTCTCTGAAATTTTTCCTGAATCTACTGAAATTTTATAATTAAACTGCGTTCCATCAGATTTCATAATCTCCACCAGCTTTTCAATTTGTTGGGTTACCAGGTGGTGATAATCCTGAACAAATGCATATTTTGATATTCTGTAAGAAGAGTTCAATGATTTTCCTGTATAATAATTGAATAACAAAACTACAACAGATTGACAATCAGACAAGAGATGATTCGGATTAAAACGGGCATCAATATCTCTTTCCAAATAGCCCATATTGGCATGATATCCATTTTTAATCGCATTTTCAAACCGGATTTTCTCCTGAGTAAAAGTTTCCAGTTTTGCAATACCACAAAATGAAAAGTCACAATTCTGAGCTTCTTTTTTAATTGATTGGTTTGTTAAAGAGATCATATTATTTTAAATCAACAGGAGTAAAACTTTCAGGAATAGTAATGTAGGTCGGACCAGGTGTGTTGTATTTGATATTTTTTAAGATTAAATTCATTTTAATATTTGCCGTTTCCAATCTCATTTCCTGAAAACAAAAATGAGGTTCAACCGGTTGGTAATTGAGATACTCCATATTTAATTTACGAAGGTTAGATTTTACAGTGATCAGATTTTGAATCATCAAAAGCTCTTTATTTAATATCATTTTTTGAATGATATAAAGATCTTTGTTTTTTTCTTTTCTGGTATTGGTTTGAAGTATTACTTGATCCGGTTCTTCAGAAATAGTAAATATAGAATCAAAATTTTGAAAATCTTTACCATTCAAAATCGCCTGAATCATATCAAAAGTAACGGGAACTCCGGCAATTTTTTGAAATAACAAAAATTCACCCTTATAAAATGTTTTGTTTAGTTTATTGACATAGATCACCTCATCCGGTGTCAGAACCATTCTAATCACTTCTATTCCGGCAAGATTGATATTGAGGTAGATAATGCTGTCAATCCGATTTACAAAATAGAGATTACACTCCCCATTATTTTCATTGATGGTATAATTCGTTTTAGCTCGGTAAGAGATCCATTCATAATCATATTGATTAATGGTTTTAATATCAGAATATTGTAAGGGAAGAATCGTATCAATAGAAGGAAACTGAGCTATTGAAGTATCGGGAACGATTGGTGAACTTTGAGGAATTTTATTTTCAGTAACCATTTGGGTGCTTTTACATCCAAATAACGAAATCATCGCCACGAATGCAGCGATGATTAGTTTGGAAGATTGAAAATATATTTTAAATTTAACTATCTTTTCATTCATTTTATCTGATCAGGTTAACTGTCCCATCATATCTTTTCGGATTACCATCCATATCTAAAGTTGAAATTAAATAAACATAAGCACCTGCAGGAGATAAAGATCCGTCGGATGTTCTACCATCCCAATAATCGAATGGAGTGGTCGATCTGAAGATTAAGTTTCCAAAACGATTAAAAATCAGCATTTCAAATTGATCAGGATCGATTCCTTCGCCACTTACATAGAAAAGGTCATTGATTCCATCATTATTAGGGGTAAATGCATTGGGCGCATAAAAGAAGTAAGGTACTTCAACTATCACAAAATTGCTGGTTGAATCGGTACAACCCTCTTCAGTTTCTACAGTAAGGGAAACTTTATATTTTCCGGCTCTGGTATAAATATGAGTTGGTGATTCCAGGTCAGAAGTATTGTCAGACTCGATACTGTACTGATCTCCAAAGTTCCATAAATAATTAAATGCCATTTGAGATAAGTTCACAAAACTAACCGGACCTTCCCCATTTTCAACATAAACATGAGGAGGATTTGGTGAGAAACCTGCTACTGGAGATGGATTCACATATACTAAAATAGTATCTCTTGTAATGCAACCAATATCAGTCGTAACATCAACTGTAAATTCGGTAGTTGTTGATGGAGACACGGTAATGGCCTGAATATTGGCACCTGTACTCCAGGAATAGTCCCCAACAGCATTGGTAACAGTAAGAACAGATCTTTCACCGGAGCATAAAACAGTATCTCCAACAATGACAGGTTTATCAAGTTCTGGAACTATAATTGATACTGTATCATTCTTTTCACAGTTATTCGTATATGTTATAATAACATGATAATCTGTAGAAACCATAGGTGAAACTTCAATAGTTTGGTTCGTTCCAACTAATATTGATCCATCATACCATTGAAATGATGCTAACTGATCTGCTTCATCGGGATTAACAGTATTGATTGTAAGTTCAACTGGTTCACCAGGACACACTGAAGGTACAGAAGATGTGGCATTAATGGCAGGTCTATTAACAACAACAACTATTGTGTCATAAAGGATATAGGATGTTCCAATAGGTGTAGGAAACTCTAATTTACCAATATATCTTGTTGTTTCTTCAGGAGAAACAGCTAACACTTTTTCATCAAGATTGTTGTTTGTTATTAAATTTTCAGGGGTAACTGAATTTTTATACCAAACAGCTTCTATGTTATCAATAGGAGAAATAGGAATAAAACGCCACGCTTCTTGAATTGCATCCCAGTTTCCAGTATTCCTCCCAGGAGGTACAACTGCTTGATTACCACCTGCATTAAGAAGACCTAGCAAACTTCTACCTCCATTTGTAGATGAATAACCAATTCTTTGTTTAACATGAACTTCTATAATATTTGAACCTTCATATATTACAATTTGATATGATGCTGTAGTGTCATTTTGAAATGAAGGAGGATAAGCATGATTTCCATATAACGGAAGTCTATTAAAGGACATTACAAACGCACGACAAGGAAATTCTCCTTGAAAACCATACCAGATTCCACCAATATCATTACCTGATGTCGTTACATAAAAAGGGTCAGTATCTTGTAAAATCCCAAAAATTGAATTTTTATGATCATAAGAACCAGAAACATTAAATGCATAAGTTGGGCTTGTAATATTGGGTATATTGACATCAAACACATAACCCGATGGTCCACTATGAGGATTAAAAGAAACAGCTCCATTTGCACCTGGACTAAGAGATGAATAACTTTGTCCATAAAAAGAAAAACTGAAAAGTGGACTATTGGGTAAATTTACATTACCAAACCAAACATCGTCAGTCATAACTGCTGGTGACAACCCATTCCCATACCATGGAAATGGCGGGTTATAAGGAATACTTTGAAGGGTGTAGTCTGCTGTTGGTAATCCAGGTGCTTTAATATTTGCATATAGGAGTATCATTGGATTACTACAATCAAAAACTATTGTATCTTGTGGAATAAATGTGCCATTAACAACATAAGGTCCTAATTCAATTTTCGGGCAAGCTGATTCATTTTGTCCTTGTAGGAATATTTCCTGAACACAAGAAATATCAAATCTAAAACCTGGTCCGGTGGATGTGGTTACAAATCTAAAAGACATACTTGGCCCACTGGAAATCAAAGAATCGGGAGGTAAAAATCCATTTTTGAAATAGCCTATTCTACGAGCATTGGTAGGGTCAGAGGAAAGGTTTCCGTCCCAAATTTCTAAGATGTTGGTACCTACATCAAATGTAATTTTTTTTGCTTTAATATAAGTTCCTAACTGTGATGTAAAAACAATAGTTTTATCCTCGCCAGAAGTAAAATTGTTGGTTGGACCACCTGAATCGTAAAGAATCGCATTACAGGTTTCGTTTTCAGTAAAAACCAATGCAGGTGATAGATTAAAAACTTTAGGAGTATTGAAATAATAATCAAAGTCAGCATTCCATCCGGTATTTAATCCGTTCAAATCAGCAATGCCGTCAGAGTAAAATACAAAAGTGATAAATTTGGTCGATGATGTGACCAAACCGGGACTATTCACCCCACTATAAGCACCAATTAAAGGCGCGTTCTGATCCTGCCCATCATAAATAAAAAGGGTATCTCCGAAACCAATGGCAAACATAGTAAAATTGAACTGGAGCAAGCTGGGAACAAAACCGGAACCGAAATTATAATAGGTTGAGGACTCTAAAGTAAGTGTCATCGTTCCTAAATTGGTTGCCGGATAATTATTCAAAGAACCTCCTTCATCATAAAACTTACCCTCATCTGTTGTTTGAGTGCCGTGATACATATTGATAATTTCAGCCTTTAGAGTATTTCCCATAAATGAGATTCCTACAAAGAGAAAGAGTGAAAATAAAAACTTTTTATTCATACGTTTTAAAACTTTTTTTCTTAGATGCAAAAATATATAAAAAGTTGCCTGATAGAGCAATTTTATGTTACTTTTGCAAAAAAAAACAGTATGGCAAAAAAAGTATTGGTTGTAACGGGTGGCGGTGATTGTCCCGGATTGAATGCAGTGATTAGAGGAATCGTTAAAAGCGCTGAATATGAAGGAGATTGGGAAGTGATTGGATGTATCGAATCGTATAACGGACTTTTGAAAGATGATGTGGAAATTGTGGATTTAAAAGACAAAGATGTGGCCGGAATTCATGTCAATGGAGGCACCATCATCAAAACGACCAATAAAGGGGGCCCTTTTCACTTTCCGGTTCAACAACCGGATGGGAGTTGGAAAGAGGAGGATCGTTCCGAATTGTTTAAAAAAAGAATCGACAATTTAGGAATTGATGTGATTATCAGTATTGGCGGCGATGGTTCTCAAAGAATCTCTATTCAATTGGCAGATATGGGAATCAATATCGTTGGAGTACCAAAAACAATCGATAACGATTTATCATCCACTGATTTCACATTTGGCTTTCAAACTGCTGTTCAGATTGCAACCGAGGCAGTGGATAAACTCGTGACCACAGCTTCCAGTCATAGTCGTGTATTTATTTTGGAAGTGATGGGGCGTGATGCCGGATGGATCGCTTTACATTCAGCCATAGCTGGTGGTGCAGAAGTTTGTATCATCCCTGAAATAGAATATGATCCTAAAAAAATTGTTGAAAAAATCGAGTCCCGTTATAAATCCGGACGTGGTTTTTGTAATATTGTGATTGCAGAAGGTGCAAAAGGGTTGGACGGAAAGATTACAGGTGTCAAACCAACAGCTTTAGGAGATCCTAACATCAAATTAGGAGGAGTTGGAGATAAATTGAAATTGGAATTGGAACAATTAGGGGTTAAACACGATATTCGGGTGATGGTATTAGGCCATTTACAACGTGGAGGTACTCCTGTTGCCTACGATCGGATTCTGGCGACTGCATTTGGAGTTAAGGCATTTGAATTGGTTAAAGATCAAAAATACAGAACAATGGTATCTTACCGCCATCCGGAAATTACGTATGTTTCTTTAGATGAAGCTGTTAAAAGACCAAACAATGTTGATCCGGAAACCAGTTCCCTGGTGAATACCGCTAAAAAAATCGGGATCTCTTTTGGAGATTAGTAATGTGATCTGGAAAACATTTCAAAGCGCCAAACATTACCTTCATCGTCAGTAAACTCATAACGGAGTTCAGACATGGTAAGTCTCTTGATTTGAGCTTCGTAAAAATAGGATTCTCCCGGAAGTTGGAATTGAACTTCGAGGTTTTTTTCGTTATCTAAAAACCTCCAGAAACCTTGGGTTGACTCTCTCACATTATTGTTTACTATGGCAGTAACGGACATTAAATAGTCAAAATAAAAAGTATAATAGGTTCCGGGTTTATAAGCAGCGTAAGGAACTGTTTCGGGTATTTCCCCGTTTTTGTAAACATTAATCAGTTCCCAAACCCCAACCAAACGGGTTTCAGCTTCTCTTAAACTGATAAATGGACCTTCATCATACTTACAACCGGTTAACAATAAGCATATTGCGATACAGGAGAGTGCAAATTTTTTCATACGATTTATTTTTTGCAAAAATACTAAATAATGAGCTAATTAGAGAATGTGCTAATAAGCTAATTGATAAATAGATACATTAGTTATACAATCTATATTACTCTTCATTTTTGTTGTTAAACGATTTCAATTTAAAATAATCTTTCATATTAGAACTGAATTCATTAAAAATCGTATTACTTTTGCAAAAAAAATGGCACTATGAATATATCTGAAACCATTTGTTCTTTGGCTACCCCTCAGGGGATCGGAGCAATAGCAATGATTAGGTTGTCCGGGCAAAATGCATTCCCCGTTGCAGCAAACCTATTTAAAAACCAAACCGTGTTTTTTGAACAACAGGCCAATTATGCCAAATGGGCCGAGGTTTATGATGATAATCAACTGATTGACCAGATTGTAGTGATCAAATATGGTGCACCTCATAGTTATACGGGGGAAGATATGGTGGAGATCACGTGTCATGGATCCAAATATATTCAACAAAGAATTCTGGAATTACTCTTTAAAAATGGAGCCCGAATGGCTGAACCCGGAGAGTTTTCCATGCGTGCTTTCTTAAATGGAAAGATGGATTTAACCCAAGCGGAAGCTGTAGTTGATTTGATTGACTCCCAAACAGAAAGTTCTCATAAACTGGCCATCAATCAACTGAAAGGCAATTTTTCCAGAAAAATTAAAACTTTACGAACTCAGTTTGTAGAATTGGCCGCATTATTAGAATTAGAACTCGATTTTAGTGAAGAGGATGTGGAGTTTGCAGATCGTTCCAAAATATTACACATTTTGTCTGAACTTAAATTTGAAGTTACCCGACTAACGGAATCTTTCAAATTGGGAAATGTGATCAAAAATGGTATTCCTGTAGCAATCATTGGAAAACCTAATGTTGGAAAATCAACTTTATTAAACGCGTTACTGGATGATGATCGTGCCATTGTATCGCATATTCCGGGTACTACCCGAGATACAATAGAGGATAATTTTACAATTAACGGCGTAAACTTTAGATTGATCGATACCGCTGGAATCAGAATTACTAAAGATGAGATTGAAACCATCGGAATTGAGCGCACTTTTAAAGCGATTGATAAAGCGGAAATTATCCTGTATATGGTGGATATAACCGATACAACCATTGAAGATATTGAACAGGAACTTCTGTTTTTGGAAAATGAAGTGGATTTTATTCACAAAAAGTTTATAATTGTAGCCAACAAAATTGATAAACTGGAAGATCTTCCCTCCCATTTTTCACAATGGAACGATTATGAAGTGGTTTATATTTCAGCCCGAAAAGATGTTAATATTGAAACTTTAAAAGAGATGTTGAGTTCTCATATTGCTGAAAACAATATCTCTGAAGGAACTTTGTTAACCAATATAAGACATTATGAAATTTTCTTAAAAATTCAGGAAAATATCACCAAAATTGAAGATGGATTTGCTCAAAAACTTCCTACAGATATCATTGCTATAGACATCAATCAGATATTGCATGATTTGGGTATGGTGACTGGAGAGATTACAACCAATGAAGTATTGAATACCATTTTTGGTTCTTTCTGTATTGGTAAGTAGATCTTTTTACTATAATTTTATGGCAAATTTCTTTAATCGTTCATCCACCATTTTTTCGGGAATGATCTGTTTAATCAGGGTGACCAACCCGTTGATAAGTCCCTCCTTAACATAATCTTTCCTAAAAACCAGAGCAATCTCTCTTACAATTTGAGGTGAATTTAATGGTCTCAAATTATTTTTTTGATGCTCTGATAACAAATCAATATGAAGTTCCGGGATGATTGTATATCCGTAATTTTCATCTACAACCCTTATTAAGTTATCAATATTCCCGGCTTCATAAATGGGCGAAAAGTGAGATTTAATTTTGCAAAAATGGAGAATTTGATTTCTTAAACAATGCCCCTCTTTCAATACCCACATGTGTTTGGTTGGCATTTTGGATGATACAATCTCTTGTTCCTGAAAGAGAGGATCTAATGGGGAGATATAGGCTACAAAACGCTCATAATAGAGAGGAATCTCCAGCAATTGATCATTTTGAGAAGGGGACGTAATAATGGCCATATCTAACTCTGCTTTAAGCAGTTTATCCAGTATCAATGCCGTGCTTAATTCAGAAACCTGCAATTGAATTCCTGAATCTGACTCCATAATTTTTTTAAAAAGTTTGGGTAACAGATAGGGAGCAACTGTTGGAATTATCCCTAATTGAATATTTCCCACTTTGGTTTCTTTTTCTGACATCACCATCTCTTTCAATTGAGCTGTGTTATATAAAATCACTTTAGCCTGTTGAATAACCTTTTCTCCCATTGGGGTTAATTCGACAGGATGCGTATTTCTATTAAAAATAGTAACATCTAACTCTTGCTCTAATTTCATAATCATAGAACTCAATGTAGATTGTGTAATTCCACAAACTTCTGCTGCTTTAACAAAATGCTTGTATTTGCTTACAGCAATAATATATTCCAATTGTTGAATTGTCATAATTTAATATTGATAAAACCGATGCAAAGATAGATAAAATCTGTTTGATAAATAGATTTATTCGCTTTAATTTTGCCAGAAATTTCTAAAAAACAACATTATGAATATTGAAGTAAACAAAAGCAGATGTCCTCACAACCATTTTTGTCCAATTGTTAGAGTTTGTCCCGTAAATGCAGTATCCCAAAACAGTGAAGGTTATCCTGTTATTGATCATGAACTTTGTATAGATTGTGGCAATTGTTTACATTATTGTCCAACCGGTGCTTTTCAAAGTAAATAGGAATGCACGTTCTTTAGAAAAAAATTAAAAAAATAATTCAAAAAGTTTTCTTATTTTTGCTAATGTTGAAAGTGGGGCTGAATGGTTCTAACTAAGAATTAGCATGGAAAATAAAAAACTTAAAGTCAATTATTTACCGGAAATCAAGAAACTTTTCATTGGAAGAGCAGTTCCCTCTATGGTATCTGTAAACTTGACAAATCGGTGCAATCAACAGTGCATCTATTGTGAAATTGGGCAGAACCACTCATCAGATCATTCTTCAGATTTATTGAATAAAACTGATCTTTTCTGGATCATTGATCAGATGGTTCAGTTAGGAATCAGACGTCTCTCATTGTGTGGTGGTGAACCATTTTTATTTACCGATCTTTTCGAGGTTGTTGAATATGCTTTTAAAAATCAAATTATTTGCAATATTACAACGAATGGAATGATCATATCTCATTTATCTGAAAAGTCTTTATCAATTTTAAAAAAATGCAATACTGCCGTAAATATTTCAGTTGATTCTTTTCATGAACCGATTCAAAATAAGACCAGAGGTAATGATAAAGCATATACCGATGCAATAAGTGCGATTGAAACATGTAAGTTTCATGAGATTCCATTTATAATTTTGACGGTCATTTCTGTTGTTAACTACAAAGATTTGATTCTCTCTTTGCACAGGGCAAATGAGTTAGGAATTAAACAAATATTGTATCAACCGGTCATTTCATTTTCCAACTTTCCTGAATTGGACACGATTGACCATAAGCAGAATTTGAATGTTCCCATTGAATCTTTAAATGCCCTGATGGAGGATCTCCAAACCATGTTTTATTTCGAGACTAAAAATGAGATTAAAACCAACTTATACAGAATCATTCCCTGGATTGCTAATTATATAAAACAATTTGACAATAATACTACAATTCCTTTTTATAAGACTGTTTTACCCAAATTTTACTGCAGAGAGTCATTAGAAGTTATTGATATTGACTATCATGGCAATATTCAGCCCTGTGGATTGATTAAAGGTGATATTAGAATTGATCCTTTTGGATCCGCTAATTTATTGACTTTATGGGAAATAGCCACTTCTTCTTTGCAAGAAGAGTTAAAAAGAGATGCTTATCCTAAAGAATGTTCGGGTTGTTGTCATAAATTTGGAAGAAACATGCTGGCTTCCATGATGAAATATCCAATTCGAAACAGAAAAGCATTATTAAAAACAGCTAGTTTATTAATCAATAGAGAATACAACCATTTTTTAAATAGATCATTATGATGAAAACAGTACTCATAACGGGAGGAAACCGGGGAATCGGACACGAGATTGGGCGACAGCTGGATCAGAAAGGATTTCGTGTCATTTTAGGTTGCAGAGATATTGAAGTTGGAGCAAAGGCGATCAAGGGATGGTCTTCAAATGTAAAAGTTCTATATCTTGATGTTACTCTTATTGAAACCATTGAACAAGCTTATACACAAATTGCTCAAGAATTTGACCATTTGGATATCATAATTAATAATGCAGGGATCAGTGAATATCCGCAGGAGAATGGTATTATTACATCAATTAAAAAACTGGCCGCTGAATACACTCCTACCCTTTTAACTAAGGCTAAACAATGGACCGAAAAAATTATGGAAAGTAAGATTGAAAGAACTAAACACAACGCTTCCAATGTTTCAATGGAAGATGTCAAAAGTGTTCTGGAGACAAATTTATTTGGTGTATGGCGTGTCACACAATGGATGATTCCATTACTAAAAAAGAGTGATGATCCCAGAATTATCAATATTTCAAGTGGAATGGGACAATTAACAAACCTGAGTGGTTATTATCCATCTTATAGTTTGTCAAAAGCATCATTAAATGCACTTACCATTATGTTTTCCAAAGAGTTAGAACAATATGGGATCAAAGTAAATGCGATGTGTCCGGGATGGGTAAAAACAGATATGGGAGGACCAAATGCACCAAGAACGGTCCAACAAGGTGCTGACACTGCGATATGGCTGGCAACGGAGCCGAATATTCCCACAGGATTGTTTTTCAAGGATAGAAATCCCATAAACTGGTAATAAAATGAAAATAGGACTCATCTTTCCGAATCAGGATCGGAGATATAAAACGGTTCATCTGGGACTTGGATTAATTGCAGCTTATGCACGTTTACATCATGATGATCTGGAATTTCAGGTTTTAGATACCAGAGTAGCAACCCGAAAAGAGACAAACCGTTTTTTTAACACTTCGTTTGCTCTTATTGGAATCACTGTTTATTCTCCTGTTTATTTCGAAGTAAAAAAAATATTTAACACCATTGGAAAAAATCACCCTAAAACACTCATTTGTTTAGGTGGACCGTATGTTACAACTATTAGAGAGGAAATATTTAATGAAACCCCTGCAGATTTTGCGGTTTATGGAGAGGGTGAAATCACATTTTCTGAATTGATATCATCAATTAAAGGATTAAAATCTATTGATTCTATTAATGGATTAATGTATAAAACAAAAGAGGGTGAATTAATCATCAATCCGGAACGGGAACAGATGAAAGATATTGATAGTTTACCGATTCCGGCTTATGATCTCTTTCCGATGAACCGTTATCCGTTGCACAGAATGGTAACCAGCAGAGGTTGTCCCTATAGTTGTGCCTGGTGTAATTCCAGTTCATTATGGAAAAAGGGAACCAGATACATGAGTCCGGAAAAGATGGTAACCGAAATTGAATATCTTATTCAACATTATGGAAAAAAACTATTTATTTTTGGAGATAATAGTTTTAATATCCCTTTAAACAGGATTGATCAATTTTGTGATTTATTGATTGAGAAAAAGTTAGATATTTTATGGGCCGTTTCTTATCGGGCTGATTTTATCACAAAAGAGATCGCTCAAAAATTAAAAAAAGCAGGTTGTTATAATGTATCTATTGGAATAGAATCGGCAAACAATGAAATATTAGAAAAAATTGGGAAAGGGACAACCATCGAAAAGGTTTCGGAAGGGATTCGGATTTTAAAAGATGCAGGAATCGAAATTATGTCACAATTTGTAATTGGGAGTCCTTTTGAAACTTTAGAACATGTAAAGGAATCGATTGCTTATGCCAAAAATTCGGGTTGTGATTACACCAATTTTTACACTGTTTTACCGTTTAAAGGAACCCCACAGTGGGATTATGTTCAAAAACATGGCACTTTGTTAGTTCCTTTGATTCATAATTACCATTCTATTGAGCCCAGAATTGTTTTTGAAACTCCTGAATTTCCGTACAAAGATAGAGTGGATGCGATTCGTCTGGTTAAAAAAGAGGGTTTTTACAGCAATCAGGATAAAAAAAACATTCTCTTTGATATCGCTAAAAATATTTCAGAGTGGATTCAACGTATTCTTCCTAAAAGTGTGGGAGAAAAAATTTATTTGGTATTAAAGTCAATATATCGTTTAAAAATTGTTAAAAAAAACAACCGGTAATGGTAATCTATATTCTACTTTTTGTTTGTTTATTGTTGATTATTTTTAGTCTTTTGTATCCTATTTGGATCAATTACAAAGGGAGAAACGAAGAGATTCCCTATTTTGAAAATGAAATAAAAGATGGAATCACTATTATCTATTTGTCATACAATGGATTTCAATACTTGAATCAAAAATTAACGCAATTACTGTTTGAAATTCAGGAATTTAATCAAAGTGAAATTATCATAATTGATGATGGAAGTTGTGATGAAACCCCCAATTTTTTAAAGAATTTTCATCATCCTAAAGTGAAAATAATTCTCAAAGAGATTCAAAAAGGGATTCCCAATTCCATGAATGAAGCAGTGAAGATGGCTCAATTTCCCTACATTGTCTTTTGTGATCAAAGGCAAACCATCTCAACCGGTGCCATCAAAAAAATTGTTACTCCCTTAAACAATCAAGAGATTGGTGCAGTTTCATCCATACTTTCTGCTCAAGATAAAAAAGGGAAATATTCCATTATCCGAATAATTGAGAATTTTATTAAAAGTAAAGAGAGTCGATTGGGAAAATTGATTGGGGTTTATGGTCCTCTATATGCCATTAAAAAAGATTGTTATCATACCATTCCTGAAGATATTATTTTAGATGACCTTTATGTATCATTACAAATATTGAAAACCAAAAAGATTATACTCCAACAGGAAGCGATCATTGTCGATGAAAATTGCAACCAACTATATAATTATCAAAGAATTAAAAGATATTTAACAGGTTTATTTCAAATCATAACTCAGCAAAACTTAATCAGCAAATTACCTTTAAAAGAAAAATGGATGTTACTTTGGCATAAATATTTTAAATTATTGATTCCGATATCACTTTTTATTGTCAATGTTTCATTGGGCGTGTTGGCATTACATGATTTTTCTTTTTTAGTTTTATTTATTTTCATCAATTTATTAGGAGTAACATCTATCGTATTATCAATTTTTAAACTTCATTCAAAATATCAAAGTTTATTGTGTATCAACATTTTATACATCATTGCCTTATTAGATATTATTTGTCAAAAAATAGCATACACAACTCAATCCTTTTTTAAATTTCATGAAAAATAAACCAATTAGAACCACCTATCCCCTATTGCCTCCTTTGGATGAATATGTTCTCTATTTGGAAAAAATATGGGAATCGGGTATTATCACCAATCGGGGAAATATGGAACTGCAATTCGAAATGGAATTGAAAAAAAAGCTTGGGTTGGAGCATTTGAGTGTGGTCAACAATGGGACAACTGCTTTAATTCTGGCTTTAAAAGCCCTAAAAGTGACTGGTGAAGTGATCACAACCCCATTTACGCATATTTCAACAGCTCAGGCGATATTGTGGAATGGTCTTACACCGGTATTTGTTGATATCGATGATGATACGTATAATATTGATCCTGAAAAAATTGAACAAGCCATAACCCCTCAAACTTCAGCAATCTTAGCGGTTCATCTTTTTGGACAACCCTGTAATATTGAAGCATTAGAAAAAATGGCAAAAAAACATTGTATCAAGTTAATTTTTGATGCGGCACATTGTTTTGGTGTTGAGATTAACGATCACTCTGTTCTCCAGGCAGGCGATTGTTCCACTATCAGTTTTCATGCTACTAAAACTTTTAATACCATTGAAGGGGGAGCCATTATTTGTAAAGATCCTGCACTTCATACTGAGATTGAAAAGCTGAAAAACAATGGGATAGACACTACTCAAAATCCTGTCACATCGGGATTAAACGGGAAAATGAATGAATTTCAGGCTGCATTTGGTCTTTTGCAGCTTCAGTATGTGGATCAGTCGATTCAAAAAAGAAAAGAAATATTTAAACTATATCAAAAAAAACTACAATCGATACAAGGAATCACAATGATGAATGAGAAACCCGGTGTTAATTACAATTATGGTTATTTTCCTATCATGATCAATCCAACTTTATATGGTTTCACCAGAGATCAGCTATTTGAAAAATTAAAAACCGAAAATATTCATTGTAAAAAATATTTTGATCCATTAGTTTCAGATGTACCCATTTTTAAACATTTCAAAAGATTCCCATTACCCGTAGCTGAAAAAGTTGCCCAAAATATTATTTGCCTGCCCCTTCACCATTTGCTGGAAGAAGAGGATGTTGCTCGAATGCTCGGAATGCTCGATTGATCGTGATGCTCATTTGCTCAGAATGCTCGATTGCTCGATTGCTCAGAATGCTCGATTGCTCGATTGCTCGATTTTTCATTTTTCATTTTTCATTTTTCATTTTTCATTATTAATTTGCTAATTTGCTAATTTGCTAATTTGCTAATTATTTTTAGTATTTTTGTGTTTTGAAATTAATATTAAAAAAATTATAGAATACAATGAAAGTTAGAGAATTAGTTGATAAATTGGATTTAAAACTCTTTTGTGGGGAGGAACATCTGGATAGAGAAATTAAAGGTGGATATGTTTCAGATCTTTTGAGTGATGTGATGGGGTTTGCACAGGAAGGACATGTATGGATGACTTTACAAACACATAAAAATGTGATTGCGATTGCATCCTTAAAAGAGTTGGCCTGTGTGATATTAGTAAAAGGGTTTCAACCTGATCCTGATATGTTGGAACAAGCTAAAGATGAGGAGATTCCAATTTTAGGAACACCGATGGAAACCTTTGATATTGCTGGTCGTGTGTATCAGGAAATTTCAAAATAAAAAAAAGCCGGTTTTCATAACCGGCTTTTTTATTATTCCCATTCTATTGTTGCAGGTGGTTTAGAACTGATATCGTAAACGACTCTATTGATCCCTTTTACTTTATTGATTATTTCATTGGATATTTTTGCTAAAAACTCATAAGGAAGTTTAGCCCAGTCAGCAGTCATCCCATCAGTTGATAGCACAGCTCTTAGAGCAACAGCATTTTCATACGTTCTTTCATCTCCCATTACCCCTACAGATTGAATAGGGAGTAAGATAGTTCCGGCTTGCCAAACCTGTTGGTATAAGCCATGCTCTTTTAATCCATCAATAAAAATAGCATCTGCTTCCTGTAAAATCCGCACTTTTTCAGGTGTAATATCTCCTAAAATTCTAACACCAAGGCCTGGACCTGGAAATGGATGACGTTGAATCAATGACTCAGGAATACCTAAGGCTTTTCCGACTCTTCTCACTTCGTCTTTGAATAATAAATGGAGCGGTTCCACCACTTTTAAATTCATTTTTTCAGGTAATCCACCCACATTATGATGTGATTTGATCACCATTCCGGTAATAGAGAGGGATTCAATCCGATCGGGATATATGGTTCCCTGAGCCAACCATTTGATATTTTCCAGCTGATGTGCTTCAACATCAAATACATCAATGAATCCTTTTCCAATAATTTTTCTTTTGGTTTCAGGATCTGTAACCCCTTTCAAATCATTATAAAAACGTTGAGAGGCATTAACACCTTTAACATTAAGACCTAAAGTTTTATAGTTTTCAAGAACGGTTTCAAATTCGTTTTTTCTTAATAATCCGTTATCAACGAATATACAAAACAGATTTTCACCAATCGCTTTATTCAAAAGAACGGCAGCTACTGTAGAGTCAACACCTCCAGATAGTCCTAAAACAACGCGGTCATCACCAATTTGATTTTTCAATTCAGAAACAGTTGTTTCGATGAATGAAGCAGGAGTCCAATCTTGTTTACATTTACAAATATGTTGAACAAAATTATTTAAGATAATGGTTCCATCTTCACTATGATACACTTCCGGGTGAAATTGCACGGCCCATGTAGGTTCCCCTTCGATTTTGTATGCACCCACTTTTACTTCATTGGTACTTGCAATAACATTAAAATGATCAGGAATTACAGTAATGGTATCTCCATGCGACATCCACACCTGGGAACCGGATCTTACACCTTGCAATAAAATATCATTTGAATCGATAAAAGAAAGATGAGCTCTACCATATTCTCTTGTCCCGGCCTGTTCCACTTTTCCTCCTGCATATAAAGCCATGAGTTGTGCTCCGTAACAGATCCCCAAAGTTGGAATTTTCCCTTTAAATGGATCCAGATTGGGTTTAAAAGCCTCTTCCTGATTCACGGAGAATGGACTACCTGATAAAACAACCCCTTTAATCCCTTCTAGGGAATCAGGAAATTTGTTATAGGGTAAAATTTCACAATAAGTGTTCAACTCTCTGATACGTCTGGCAATCAATTGGGTATATTGAGAGCCAAAATCCAGAATGATAATTTTTTCGTTCATGCGCTTATTTTTTGTTAAATTTTAATTTTTCAGTTTTATTACCCACTTCGGTTATCAGATCAAATCCTATTTTAGAGATCAATTCAATCCCTTCATAATCAATTTTTTCAGGTAAATCGGAAGGTTGATGATAATTATCCCAATCTAATCCGGTGTTAAAGAAAAGGACAGGAATTCTTTTTCTATAAAACGGGTAATGGTCAGATCCATTCATGTAATTAAATGGGGAAACTTCATATTTTACGTTATATTTTGCAGCGTATTTTTCCAATAATTCAGAAAAAATTTTAGCAGTTTGTTCCCCTTTTGAGTATAGTGTTCCTTCTTGTTTTAGTTTTCCGACCATATCAAAATTAAAAACGGCATCAATTGTTTTTAATGGAAATTTTGCTTTTTTTACAAAATAATAGGATCCGAGCAATCCTTTCTCTTCAGCACCAAAAAATATAACCAGAACAGATCTTTTCAATGGATTTTGTTGAATCATTTTGGCAATATTGAGAATGGTAATCACGCCGGATGCATTATCATTCGCTCCTGGATGGATTCTTCCTTTTTCTAAGCCAACATGATCAAAGTGAGCACATATGATGATAAACTCTTTTTTCAAAACTGAATCGGTACCTTCAATCCAACCAATTACGTTTTTACTAGAGATGAGATCACCTCCTCTCATGGTTTCCATTTTTGATGTAAATGGCTGCAGATAATCGGTATAAAAAGGTTTAATATTTAAACTTTTTAAGTTTTCAACAATATAAATCTGGGCTAAAGAATCCCCTTTTGTTCCGGCATTTCTTCCTTGCAAAGGTGAAGAAGTCAGATATTTCATGTTTTGCTGAGGAGTATATGTTGTTTGAGCAAAAGTCAAACAACTCAAAACTATTGAAAAAAGTAAGTATAGAAAGATTTTTTTCATGAGATACTTTATTTGGATAAAAAGGATTTCACAACTTCAGAAATCACTTTATTATCAGCTTTTCCGGCCATTGATTTGGAGCATAAACCCATTAATTTACCCATTTCCTTAACATCAGTAATCGAATTCTGTTCAGCTATAACTGTAACTTGTTGTAGAATTTCTTCTGCTGAGAGTAATTTTGGCAAATATTCATTAATAAAAGTGAGTTGAGTGATCTCTTCTGTATAAAGATCTTCGCGGTTTTGAGCCAGATACAATTCGGCAGAGTCTCTTCTTTGTTTCGCTAACTTTTGAAGTGTTTTGAACTCCATTTCTTCAGTAATTACAACATTTTCACCTGAAGTTTTCAATAAAAGAATGGCTGCTTTAATGGCTCTTAAAGCATTTAATTTTTCTTTTTCTTTAGCTAACATTGCTTTTTTGATATCCTCATTAATTTTCTCTTCTAAACTCATATAATATTAATTTACAATTATTTAAAAACAAAAAACACCCGATCACCGAGTAGTATTATGATCTGATTTTCAGAACTGCAAATATACTGAAAATATACTGAATTTTTAAGTATAACTATATTAATGAATACAACAAAAAGCTATATCTTTGCGGGTCTAAAAAAGAAGTAATTTATGATCTCATTTATTGGATGTTTAGTTTTCTTGATTGTTGGCTATTTTGTATACGGAAAAGTTGTTGAAAAGATATTTAAAATCGAAAAAACAAATGTAACTCCGGCTTTTAGATTAAAAGATGGGGTTGATTTTATCCCCATGAAAGGGTATAAGATTTTCATTATTCAGTTTTTGAATATTGCAGGATTAGGACCCATTTTTGGAGCGATTATGGGTGCCAAGTATGGAACTGCTTCATTTTTATGGATCACATTGGGGTCTGTTTTCATCGGGGCTGTTCATGATTACATTCCCGGGATGATTTCACTGCGTAAAAATGGGGAAACACTTCCTGAAATTCATGGATTGTATCTTGGGAAATTTGTACGGGAATTTATGAGAATATTTATGATTGTTCTCACTATTTTGGTTGGTGTTGTTTTTGTATCCGGACCAGCGCAGCTATTAACAACTATTACTCCAGATTTTTTCAATTTAACCTTCTGGATAATTGTCATTTTTATTTATTATTTATTAGCTACATTACTTCCAATCGATAAAATCATTGGCAAAATATATCCTATTTTTGGCGTTTTTTTATTGATTATGGCGTTAGGAATACTATTCAGTATTTTCTATTTTCAACCTGAACTTCCTGAATTTTGGGATGGATTAGGAAACCAGCATCCTCAAAAAACCGGAAATCCCATTTTCCCTATTATGTTTATCACTATTGCCTGTGGCGCAATAAGTGGCTTTCATTCAACACAATCCACTTTAATGTCGAGGTGTATGACTAATGAAAAGCAAGGGCATCCTGTTTTTTTTGGGGCTATGATTACCGAAGGGATCGTTGCTTTGATATGGGCAGCTGCTGCCACTTATTTTTTCCATCACAATGAGGCAGGGAAAGCGTTATTCGTGGATGGTAATCCAACTTTAGTAGTTCAATTAATAACTCAAACCTGGATGGGGAGAATTGGAGCAGTTCTCGCTGTTTTAGGTGTCATTTTTGCTCCTATAACAACTGGAGATACTGCCTTTCGGATGGGAAGGATCATGATTGCAGAACTTTTTCATTTTGAACAAAAATCGATGAAAAACAGACTTATCATTTCGATTCCGATTTTTTTAGTTTCTATCGTAATTTTAGTATGGAGTATCACAGACAAACAAGGTTTTGACATTATCTGGCGCTATTTTGCATGGGGAAATCAATTTTTAGCAATGGTAACACTTTGGGCTTCAAGTGTTTATTTGGTTTTAGAAAATAAGTTTTACTGGATCACTTTCATTCCGGCCATTTTTATGACCATGGTCACATCAACATTTATTTTTATTGTTCAAAATCAGGGATTTGGATTAAATCCTGTTTTATCATATAGTTTAGGATTTGGAATCACCAACTCCATCACCATACTTTTCTGGGTATGGAAAAAAAGATTTAAAAAGAACATATTTATTCATTAAATATTTAAAAAATGACACAATATTTATCAACAAATGTATCAAAAGTTACTACAAATCTTCTTAGAAAGATGCGTAACGAAGGTGAAAAAATTGCCATGTTGACAGCTTATGATTATTCCAATGCAAGATTATTAGATCAGGCAAAAATTGACGTAATATTAGTTGGTGATTCTGCGGCCAATGTGATGGCAGGATATAAAACTACCTTACCTATTACATTGAATGAGATGATATATCATGCTTCATCTGTTGTCAGAGCTGTTGAAAGAGCCCTTGTTGTTGTAGATATGCCTTTCGGAACCTATCAGGGTAATTCTAAAGAAGCATTAGCATCTGCTATCAGAATAATGAAGGAATCAGGAGCCGACGCAGTTAAAATGGAAGGTGGAGTTGAAATTTCAGAAAGCATTGACCGGATTTTATCTGCGGGTATTCCTGTAATGGGACACTTAGGATTGATGCCTCAGTCTATCAATCAATATGGAACCTATACCGTCAGAGGCACTACCGAAAAAGAATCTGAAAAAATATTAAATGATGCTCAGATACTAGAACAACATGGGTGTTTTGCGATTGTACTGGAAAAAATTCCTGCTGATTTAGCAAAAAAAGTAACTGACACGATCAGCATCCCAACGATTGGGATTGGAGCCGGTCCTCATACCAGTGGTCAGGTATTGGTTTTCCACGACATGATGGGTTATAGTTTACAGTTCTCACCCCGTTTTTTAAGAAGATATCATAATTTAAGCAAGGAGATCATTGATTCGGTATCCAATTACATTAATGATGTCAAAACATGTGAATTCCCTAACGAAAAAGAGCAATATTAGAAAATGAATTCGATTTTAGAAGAGATTGGTCCCCGGGTTTTGTATGAAGATAACCATTTGATTATCATCAATAAAATTGTCGGGGAGGTAGTACAAGAAGATAAAACGGGAGATACACCCTTAGTTGAAAAAGTGAGGGAATATTTAAAGGTAAAATATAATAAACCGGGGAATGTTTTTTGTGGTTCTATTCACAGATTAGACAGACCAGTAAGCGGGGCAATCATTTTTACTAAAACATCCAAAGGATTGTCCCGAATGGGTAAGTTGATCAAAGATAGAAAAATCTCAAAAATTTACTGGGCTATTGTGGAGCAACCCCCACAAAAAGAATCTCAAAAGCTCGTTCATTATTTGAAAAAAAATGAAAAATTAAACAGAAGTTTTGCAAAAGATCAACCGGAAGAGGGTTATTTAAGAGCTGAATTACATTATACTGTGATTGGTCATAGTCAAAAATACACCATGCTAGAAGTGGAATTGTTTACAGGAAGACATCATCAAATCAGAGTACAATTATCTACTATTGGTTGCATTATTAAGGGTGATCTAAAATATGGAGCCAAACGACCCAATCCTGATGCTTCAATATGCTTACATGCTAGAAGAATCGCATTTGAACACCCCATAACTCAGGTTCCTATAGAAATTATTGCAGAACCACTGGGAGATCATTTTAAAAAAATATGGTACAATCTTTAAATTCCATTTAATTTTTTAGTAATTTTGCAGTCTATATATTAAACTTAAAAAAAATAATCTATTATGAAAAAAATATTATCCATTTTATTCCTATTTGTCATCATGACCGGTTTTTCTCAAGATCTGGTAATCAGATATAACGGAGCAATTTATGACAATAATGACACCATATTTGTAAAACCACGGTTTTTAAATAGCAACGACACCTATTATATTGATATTGAAAACACAACAAGTCAACAATTAGGAATCATGGTTGTAAGAGATCCAATATTATTATTATCGGGTGCCACAACTCAGTTTTGTTTTGGAGAGTCTTGTTTAGAGGGTAATGTTAGTACATTTCCTCAAATGATTAATGCCGGAGAAAATTTCTCTCATGCTGCTTTCGGAGATCAGGCTTTTCATTTATATTACAATCCAAATGGAGGTAGAGATATTTCTCTTTTAAAATTTAAATTGTTTGATCAAACAACCCCAACAATTGAAACCAATTTCTATATTCATTTAGATAGTAGAGATGTTGCTGTTTCAGAAAATGCAACTTTAGGAAATTTGAATGCTTTTCCAAATCCTGCTACAACAAAAGTTACTTTTGAACACAATATTGCCAATTTAAGTCCTGAAGCTTTATTGGTTATAAGAAGTATTACCGGTTCTGTTATCACAAAAGAATTAATTGGTAACAATAATAAATTGTCCATATCTTTAGAAAATTATAATCCCGGCATCTATTTTTACTCTATCGAAAATGAAGGTAAAGCAATAGTAACTAAGAAATTGATTGTAAAATAAATATTTTATTTTGAATCTTTTAGCCATAAACCAGTGGAACGTATTTGAGAGTTCCCGTGAACAACTTTCCGGGAACTCTCTTGTTTACATTAGTGAAAACCATACTATAACCACATCTATACTTTTAATTGCTCTTGTTGGGATCACTATTTTATATGCCACATACAAACAACGGTTTACATTACTTTTAACCTCTTTATTCTCAAAAAGACATCTTTCTCAACTTTTAAGAGAGGGTAAATTAGCCAATAAAAACCTATTTATTTGGGTTCACTTGATCATTTTTATAGTTGAAACCCTATTTTTATACCTCATTGTTCAGTATTATTTCCCAAAACTTTTTAATTTCTTAGATCCATACCTTCTTATTGGAGTAATTTTATTTTTAGTTATCATTGACTTTTTAATAAAAAAACTATTTTCATATCTATATTTTCAGATGTTTGATTATAAAGAGGAATTTTCACAATACGTTTTGTATAAATTACTTCTTCAATTTACGAATGCCATTGGATTTATGATTTTAATTCCATTATCGTTATATTCCGGATATTGGAAATTGATGTTATTATCTATTCCGTTTATATCAATCACATTTTCAATTACTTACTTTAATATTTTTACTATTAATCCAAAAAGGATTCATTTGTTTCAATTTTTTATATATTTTTGCACTCTTGAAATTCTACCTTATTTAATAATCATTAAACTGATGATACAATTAAATAAATAATTGAAAATGAATGATTTAAATGTGCTAAAAAATGAAAATTAAAAACATCTTAATTTCACAAATTGCACCGGTTGATTTTGAAAAATCTCCTTATGCTGAGTTGAAGAAAAAATATAGCATCAATATTGATTTTTACAAATTTTTTAAAATCGAGAGTGTGCAAGCAATTGACTTCAGAAAATCAAAAATTAATATTTTAAGTCATTCTGCTATTGTTTTTGCAAGCACAACCACGATTGATCATTTTTTCAATTTGGTTAAAGATTTAAGGATTGAGATTCCTGAATCCATGAAATATTTCTGTATTACCGATCAGATTGCTCATTATCTTCAAAAATATATTCCTTATCGCAAAAGAAAAATTTTCTTTGCCAAAAACAATAATCCTTCCGGTATTTTTGATCTATTGTTAAAAAACAAAGATTTACAATTTTTAATACCTTGTGGTGCAGATGGAATGGGAACTCACTTTACTGATTTTTTTCAAAAACACGCCATAGAATACAATCAAGCAGTCGTTTTTAATACAATTCCGGCAGATTTAAAAACTGATGTTGATTTAGATAAATATGATTTGATTGTATTTTTTAGTCCTTCCGGTATCCATTCGTTAAAAACCAATTTTCCCGATTTTGTTCAAGGAGAAAAAGCATTTGGAGCATTAGGAATTGCCGCTTGTGAAGCGGTAAAAAATGAAGGATGGACTTTACATGTTGAAGCTCCTACAAAGGAAGCACCCTCTATAAATGTTGCGCTTGATCACTTCTTGAAAGAACATGCAACAAGAAGACGATAATTTGAAATGCTCCCCAAAAACATTTGTAAAAGCCGAAAGACTTTGTTCAAAAAAGGAGATACAGTCAATTATTGACCAAAACCAAACCATTTTTGTTTACCCATTTAAATGTTACTATTTTATTAGTGATAAAAAATCTGAAGTCGATTGGAATCAAATGACCGTAAGTGTTTCCAAACGACTATTTAAAAAGGCTGTTTTCAGAAATCTCATTAAACGAAGAACCAAAGAAGCTTACAGATTACACAATAAATCGGTTTATTGTGACACTCATTTTAATCAAAATAAAAAAATACAGATTATTCTTGTTTTTATATCTAAAGAGATCCTGCCCTATTTTGAGATTGAAAAAAGTGTAGTTCAGATTTTGGAAAGGCTAAAGGCGAAGGATAAGGTGACAGGTGACAGGTAACAGGTGACAGGTGATAGGTAACAGGTAATAAGTGACAGGTGACAGGTGATAGGTGATAGGTGATAGGTGACAGGTGACAGGTGACAGGTAACAGGGGACAGGTGATAGGTGAATGGAAGTGTGATTTATTTTATTTTAGTAACGTTATTTATTTGATTTATTGATAGATAAGATATAATTACAATCCTTAAACAATTTTTTTATAAAAAAAGTAAAAAATGTAATATTAAAAATATAATAATATTGTATTTTTGCGGTTCGATTTTAATCTCGTCTAAAACAAAGATAAAAAAACTAAACAAAAGATATATGAAGATTTCATTCAATTGGCTCAAACAGTACATCTCTTTTCATTTAGATCCTGAAGAAACAGGAAAAATGCTTACCAGTTGTGGTTTAGAAGTGGAATCGATTGAACTATTTGAAACCATAAAAGGTGGATTAAAAGGTTTTGTGATCGGTGAAGTATTAACATGTGAAGATCATCCGGATTCTGACCATTTACATGTCACTACAGTGAATATTGGAGAAAATACTCCATTAAATATTGTTTGTGGCGCTGCAAATGTGAAAGCGGGTCAGAAAGTAGTGGTAGCAACCATTGGAACAACAATATATTCAGAAGATTCCTCATTTGTGATTAAAAAATCAAAAATTAGAGGTTGTGCTTCTGAAGGGATGATTTGTGCTGAAGATGAAATGGGAGTTGGACATTCACACGATGGTATTATGGTTCTTCCGGAAAATGTTGTTGTGGGAACTTTAGCATCTGATTATTTCAAAATTGAGAACGATTATATTTTTGAAATTGGAATTACCCCAAACAGAAGTGATGCCACTTCCCATTTTGGGGTTGCCAGAGATCTTTTTGCGGTACTCAAACAAAACAATATTTCCTGTTCTCAATTACTTTTACCCAGTACAACAGATATTATTCCCACTTCAAAAAACCACAAAGTTAGTATTGATATTGAAAATCATGCTGCTTGTCCCCGATATACCGGACTTTGTTTTGAAAATGTTAATGTAACCGATTCCCCTGAATGGCTCCAAAACAGACTCAAATCAATAGGAATTAGACCTGTCAATAACATAGTGGATATTACGCAATATGTGATGTTTGAAATTGGTCAACCACTTCATGCTTTTGACAGTGATTTTATTATAGGAAACAAAATAGTAGTTAAAAATCTCCCAAATGGAACTCCATTCATCACATTAGATGGGAATGAGGTTAAATTGCACGAAGAGGATTTGATGATTTGCAATCAAAAAGAGGGAATGTGTATAGCCGGTGTTTACGGCGGGTTACATTCCGGGGTTACTTCAAAAACAAAAAACATTTTTATTGAAAGTGCCTATTTTAATCCTGTTTCCGTCAGAAAAACATCCAAAAGACATAATCTTAAAACAGATGCTTCTTTCCGCTTTGAAAGAGGTTGTGACCCTGAAATTACGGTTTATGCCATTAAAAGAGCGGCCAATTTAATTCAGGATATTGCCGGAGGTAGTTTAGTATCAGAAATTATTGATATTTACCCTACAGAGATTGAAAGACCAACTATTACTCTTTCTGTTTCTGAAGTTGAAAAGTTGATTGGAAAATATATTGATTTGAATACAATCTCTAATATCTTAGTATCATTAGGTTTTGAAATTTCACATGTTGATGGAGAACACCTATTGGTCACTGTTCCTTTGAATAAATCGGATATCACCAGACCTGTTGACTTAATCGAAGATATTCTCAGAGTTTATGGGTATAATAATGTGGAGATCCCGGAAAAACTATATTATACCCCTAACAAAAAAGCGGAATCATCATTGTCTCAAATGCAATTATTGATTTCTCAGTATTTGGTGGGTAATGGATTTTATGAAGTGATGAATAATTCAATTACTTCCGGTCGTTATGCTGAAATGTTCGATTTCATCAATGAAAAAGAGCGCATTGACTTAGTGAATCCATTAAGTAGCGATTTGAATGCGATGAGACAAACGATGTTGTTTTCAGGACTTGAAACAATCATTAGAAACACGAATACCCGTAATATAAATTTACAGCTTTTTGAATTTGGGAAAACCTATCATTTTAATCCGGAAACTCAAAAAGGGGATGATGTAACGCAACGATATGTTGAAAAGGATGAGTTTGCAATTTGGCTTACCGGAGAAAGACTGGAAAGCTCATGGTACCAAAAAAGTGTTGATGTAGATTTCTTTTACTTGAAAAATATAATTCATAATATTTTTGCAAAAGTAAATTTCCCTTCTTCTGAAATAACTTTAGAGACTATCGAACATCCTTATTTCTTAGAACATCTGATTTACAAATATGAGAATCAGGTTTTGGTTCAATTCGGGCAGATACATCCAAAGGTTTTGAAACCATTTGATATTAAAAAACCGGTTTTTTATGCTGAGTTTCATTTCAAATTATTTCAAAACATAGCGACTAACCAAATTGTTCAATACAAAAATATACCTTCTTATCCAACCGTTAAGAGAGATTTAGCATTAGTGTTGGATAAAAACATCACTTACGATATTTTAGAACAAATTGCTTACAAAGCAGGTGGTTCTAAATTAAAAAAAGTATCTCTGTTTGATGTCTATGAAGGAGATAAAATTGACAGTAATAAAAAATCTTATGCATTAAATTTCGTTTTACAGCATCAGGAAAAAACGTTTACTGAAGAAGAGATTAATAAAATTATGAACAAACTGATCTCCGCATTTGATCGTGAGTGTGGAGCAAAACTACGATAACTGCATGATCATTATAGATTCTATTGATAATTTTCCAAAAAACAAAGATGCTGTTGTAACTATTGGTTCCTTTGATGGCGTACATCAGGGGCACCGCAGAGTTTTACAACAACTTACTCAAACTGCAAAAGATAAGGGACTAATAAGTGTTGTCATTACCTTTAATCCTCATCCACGTGAAGTTTTATACAACCATTCCGATTTTTTTCTCATTTCCACTTTTGAACAAAAGAAGACATTGTTATGTTCCGAAAATATTGATTATTTGTTAGTTATTCCATTTTCTGTAGAATTTGCAGCTATAACTTCCGAAGAATTTATTAAAGATGTTTTGATTAGCAAAATAGGGGCTAAAGCAATCGTTATGGGTCCTAATCACAGATTTGGAAGAAACCGGGAGGGGGATTATTCCAGCACTCATGAATTGTGTGAAAATAACGGAATAGAAGTGATTAAAATTGATGAATTTTTACTTCATGATATAGCAGTAAGATCCACACAAATAAGAAAAATGATTGCAGAAAAAAGATTTGAAGAAGCTGAAGAACTTTTAGGGCATCATCTATTTATAAAAAAGATTAATTAAACCACAAAATAATATAAAATGAGCAAACAACTAATCATCGTTGAGTCACCTGCCAAGGCTAAAACTATTCAAAAATTTATTGATAAAGATTACGAAGTGATCTCCAGTAAAGGTCATGTTAGAGATTTACCACAAAAAGAGATTGGAATTGATATCACTAAGGGGTTTTTACCTAACTATGAAATTATGCCTGACAAGAAAAAGCTGATTACCGATATTAAAAAGATGGCACAGGAAGTTGATTACGTCCTACTGGCAACCGATGATGACCGCGAGGGTGAGGCTATTTCATGGCACTTGATGGAAGCAGCTCAAATTCCAGCGAATAAGGTAAAACGGATTGTTTTTCATGAAATCACCAAAAATGCGATTGAAAAAGCGATTCAAAACCCCAGAACATTAGATATTGACTTAGTGAATGCTCAACAAGCCCGCAGAATATTAGATCGATTAGTAGGTTTTGAATTATCTCCGGTATTATGGAGAAAAGTGAAACCTCAACTTTCAGCAGGTCGTGTTCAGTCTGTTGCGGTTAAATTAATTGTGGAAAGAGAAAGAGAGATCACAAAGTTTAAAACAACCTCTTCCTACAAGGTGGTTGGTAACTTTTATCCTGAAGGCAATAAAAAGATGGAATTTGATGCGGATTTAAATCATCGATTTGAGTCTAAGGAGGATGCTCTTAAATTCTTAAATGATTGCAAAGAAGCAAGTTTTTATATATCCGCTATTGAGAAAAATCCGGCTAAAAAATCACCTGCTCCTCCATTTACTACATCCACACTTCAACAGGAAGCTGCTCGTAAGTTAGGCTATTCTGTAAGTAAAACAATGGTTATTGCTCAACAGTTATATGAAGCAGGTTATATCACTTATATGAGAACCGATTCTGTTGTACTTTCGGATTATGCCCTACATTCAGCAAAAGAAGAGATTGAGAAAAGTTTTGGTAAGGAGTATTCCAAAACCAGAAAATTTGTTTCTAAAACAAAAGGGGCACAAGAGGCGCATGAAGCGATTCGTCCTACCATTATGGCAAATCAGACTATTCCGGGAGATACTTTTGCCAAAAGATTGTACGAATTGATCTGGAAAAGAACAATAGCTTCCCAAATGAGTGATGCTGAAATCGAAAAAACAGTGATCTCCATACCTATCTCAAATCGTACTGAAAAATTCGTTGCATCGGGTGAAGTGGTATTATTTCAAGGGTTTTTAAAAGTGTATATTGAATCAAAAGATGAAGAAGATGAAGATATAAAAGGATGGTTACCACCTGTTTCTACCGGAGATCCATTGAGTGCCCGCGAAATTAAAGCAACTCAAAGATATACTCAACCACCTGCACGATATACAGAAGCCAGTTTAGTAAAAAAGTTGGAAGAACTTGGAATCGGAAGACCATCCACTTATGCACCAACCATTACGACTATTCAAAAAAGAGAATATGTGGTAAAAAACAACCGTACTGGTTTTGAACGTGAATTTACACAGTTGATTCTTAAAAAGGGGGAAATTACTGATCATGCTAAAATGGAAAAATATGGTAGTGAAAAAGATAAACTATTTCCTACAGATATCGGCATTGTAGTGAATGAATATCTTCAAAATAATTTCGAAGTGATCATGGATTATGGCTTTACTGCTGATGTTGAAAAAGAGTTTGATGAAATTGCAGAAGGAAAGAAGATCTGGCAAAATATGATCGATAATTTTTATAACAATTTTCACCATTCGATTGAAGAAGCAATCTCCCACTCTTCTAAAGCTAGCGGAGAAAGACTATTAGGACAGGATCCTAAATCGATGGCTAATGTATATGCCAAATTGGGGAAATATGGTCCAATGGTTCAAATTGGAGAGAATTATGAAGATAAAAAACCTCGTTATGCTCGTATGAAAGCATCTCAGTTTATTGAAACCATCACTTTAGAAGAAGCATTGGATCTCTTTAAATTACCCAGAACCTTAGGTAAATTCGGAGAAGATGAAGTGTCAATCGGAATGGGTAAATTTGGGCCTTATATCAAATTCGGGAAATCGTATGTTTCTTTTCCAAAAGATGAAGAACCTACTGAAATCGAATTAGATCGTGCTGTTGAATTGATCAAGGATAAAATCCAACAGGATAAAGATCGCGCTCCCAGATTGTTAGGGGAACATAATGGTCATGAAGTGTTTGTTGCCATTGGCAAATTTGGTCCTTATGTAAAATACAACGATCAAAACATCACATTGGAAAAAGGGATGGTTCCAGCAGCACTTACTTTAGAGAATGCTATAAACCTCATCGATAACATGAAAACCAAAAATGTGATCGCTTCATTTCCTGAAAATGACAACATCAAAGTAGTCAACGGCAGATATGGTGCATACATTACTAACGGAACTGATAATTTCAAAATACCCAAAGGAACAACTGCTGAAAATCTTACTTTTGCAGAATGTTTAGAGATTATCAAAAATACGACTCCCACTGCAAAAAAAAGGTTTCCCCGTAAAAAATAATTAATATGGATTTAAGCATCTATTTCGACCCGATTGAGATTGAATCTCTTGATTTTTTTGGGAATAATGAACATCCTCAAAAAATCCTCAATCAAATTTGGTTCACTAGAAAAGGGGAAGTGATCTCTTTTGAAAATATGCAATTGGCATTGATTGGTGTTCCTGAATCGAGAAATAGTGCCCAAAATGAAGGTGCTGCTTATGCTCCTGATGAAATCAGAAGAGAGTTTTATAAATTATTTTGCTGGAATAAACCGGTTAATATCATTGATTTAGGAAATCTAAAAGTTGGAAAAACGGTTGGCGACACTTATGAAATACTAGCGGAAGTGCTCTCTTTTTTGATTGAAAATAAAATTATCCCTATTATTCTGGGTGGAAGCAACGACTTATTGTTTTCCAACTATATGGCTTATGCGCGTTTAGAACATGTTGTCAATATCGTGTCCGTTGATGCTTGTTTCGATTTAGGAAATGAGAATATCCCTATCAACTCGAATGCTTTTTTAAATAAAATCATTCTTAAACAACCCAACTATTTACTCAATTATGCTAATATTGGATATCAATCCTATATGAACAGTCCTGACTCCATTGATCTCATGGAACAATTGTTTTTTGAAACATATCGTGTTGGATCTATTCGGAAAGATATGGAGGAAGTGGAACCAATTGTTAGAAATGCTGAAATCTGTGCTATTGATTTGTCATCTGTTCGTCGTGGTGATGCTCCCGGTAATCCAAATGCATCTTCAAACGGCTTTTATGGAGAAGAGATTTGTCGTGTAGCGATGTTTGCAGGGGTAAGCGATAAATTGTCCTCATTCGGAATTTATGAATACAATCCAACCCTAGACTACAATAATCAAACATCACAATTGATTGCCCACATTATCTGGTACTTTATTGAAGGGTTTAACAATAGAATCGGAGATACTACTTTTAAAGATAAAAGTCTATATATCAAACATTCTGTTGCTGTATCTAATCATATTGAAGATTTGGTTTTTTATTGTAGTAAAAAATCTGGAAGATGGTGGATGGTTGTCCCCATTACTAATAAAAAAACAGAAATAGTTCAAAAATATTATCTTCCATGTTCCGTTAAAGATTATGAACTAGCATGTGCTGATGTTATTTCTGAAAGATGGTGGAAAGCTTTTCATAAATTAAACAGATAATTGTACGACTGATAACCATGAAAAAGTTTTTGTTGATCCTATTTTTATTGGGGAGTTTCATTCATTTTTCTTTTTCTCAAACTCATCCAACTATTAGTCGTTACAACAGAATTGAGACCATCAAAACAGAAGGGATTACAGATACTTTCATGAATAATTTGTGGTTAGATTACTGGCATTTTTCAGGGGAAGCGGGTTTAAATTTAGCTCAAACGGATCAATGGAATTGGGCTGAGGGTGGGTATAAACATTTTAATGCTATATTTAATCTCAAATCCAAGCTTATATACAATAAAAACAAGTTAGCCTGGGAGTCAATGATAGACAATGAGTTAGGAATTCTCTATTCATCCGAATTATTGCCTACCTGGAGAAAATCCGCAGATAAAATCAATTTCTCCTCTAAGTTTGGGTACGAAGTAGCCAATAAGTTTTTCATAACAGGATTGATTACTTTCAAATCACAACACACCGACAGTTACCGATATCCGCAACAATTTCCCAATTTGAATGAACCGAAGAAATTGACCAGTTTTTTGTCGCCGGCTTACACCGATATTTCGTTGGGTATTGACTGGAAATACAATGAACATTTTTCGATTTACCTCTCCCCTGCTGCAGGATTGGTAACCAGTTGTCCTGACTCTATGTTAAGGGCCGATTATGGTGTACCTGTAGATAAAAGAAGTATAACGACTGTTGGACCAAAGATGAAAACAACGGTTAACACCACTTACAAAGGAATAAAAATTGCTACTGTTTTAGAGCTTTACACACCTTATAGTGATCCTGATCAAAAGTTCGGGAATTTCAAAGTGGATTGGGATTTATCGCTTTCCTATCAATTCTTAAAAATGTTAAATTTTCGGATCACTACATCATTACGATACAATGAAAAGGTAAAGTTTGACGAATATGAAAATGGGATCAATCAACCCCGTACCCGGATACGGCGGGTTCAATTCAAAGAGATTGTAGGGATTGGGCTGGTGTACACTTTTACTGATGTAAAATAAAAGAGTCGATGGTCGATGGTCGATAGTCGATTGCTCGATTGCTCGAATGCTCGATTGCTCGATTGCTCGATAATAAATATGTTTATTAAAAATATTAGTCCGTTATCTGTAGTCTGTTATCTGCCGTCTGACTTTTTAATTTTTCCCGTAAAATTCGAGTATTTTGATTCGGAAAATGTAATCAAATTTGGATTGGATAAGTTGTGATTCCGATTTGAGATATTTATTTTTGGCATCATTAAACTCATAGTTGGTTGATGCACCTTCTTCATAACGGATCTTTTCATATTCAAACGAAATTTTAGCTGCCTGATATGCTTCTAATGCTGAATTGTAGCGTTCTTTCGCTGCTATCGCATTGGCATGGGCTTGCTGAATCTCTTTAATGAGGGTTAATTTTCCCTCCTCCATTTGAAACTCCTGAGATTGAACTGCTAATTTAGCCAATTTGACGTTATAATGGGTGTTTAATTTATCAAAAATCGGGATATTGAGCGAAAGACCAATCACTTGTCTGGAGTTGTTATTGAATTGTTTATTAAAAGATGTATTTGGATATTGAGGTGATGGGGTGAACATATAGTTATATCCGGTTCCGTAATTGGCGAAAAAACTAAGGGATGGATACCAGGAAGATTGAGCAATTTGAATATCTCTTTTGGCTTTTTCAATTTTATTTAAAGCAGCCTTGATTGTTGGTCTATTTAGTAATGCATTATTAATAAGCGCATTCACATCAATAGAACGATTCAACAGTTCATCAATTAAATACTCCTGATCCATGGGAACAATATCAAAATCGTTAACATTAGGATAATTGATTAATTGAGCTAAGTCGAGTTTAGATAAATTCAGACTATTTTCAGCTTCCACAACACTATACCTGTCGTTAGCCAGTGTTGATTTAGCAACGAATAATTCAGCATCTGAACTCTTTCCGTTTTGTACAAGCAATTCTACTTTAGTAACCATATCGAGCGAAATCTGTTCCTGAACTTTGGCAACTGCCAATATTTCACGATTTAAAAGAACCTGAAGATAATATGCCATCACGGTCATTTCCACATTTTCTCTTACCTGCTCCAGTTCGTAACGGGTTGTTTGAATATCTATTTGATTGGCTTTTAATTGATTATACGTTCTTAATCCTTGAAAAAGATCCATATTCATTCCTATACCAAAAGAGGTAGAAGCTTGGTTTCCGCTAATAATCAAAGAGGAAGCAACCTGAGATCGACCGAAGTCAATATTTTGTCCCACAGAAGCAGAAACAGAGGGGGCAATACTCATTTTTGTAGATTTGTATTGGATCTGTTTATTATTTAATTCGATCATTTTTTGTTTCACAGAAAAGCTGTTCTGTTGAGCATAGTCAATACATGCATCCAGCGTCCATTGTTTTTGAGCAAAAAGAGTGGAACTAATACATACAATACAAACTAAAAAAAGGAGGGTTAGTACTTTTTTAAAGCTACATTTGATTGGAAACGGGATACTTTTTTTCATCTCTTTTTTATTAAATCTATCTTAAAATTTTCTATAATTGGTTCTATTTAAAAACAGTTGGCAAATATAAGTAACTTTTTTGGTTATGTAGCCAATTTCACAAAAAAATTGTACATTTGCAAGTAAATCAAATAATAAAAATGGAGGACAATATTATTTATGGGTTTCGCCCCATCATTGAGGCGATAGAGAGTCAAAAAACAATTGATAAAGTATTAATTCAAAAAGGATTAAGAGGAGATTTATTTAAAGATTTTTTTATAAAAATCAGAGAAAATAAAATTCCATTTCAATATGTACCAATTGAAAAATTGAATCGGTTAGTGAGGGGAAATCATCAGGGTGTTATTGGATTTATTTCATCGATTGAATATCAAAGTATTTTTGATGTTTTGCCGGGCATTTTTGAAAAAGGGAAACCTCCATTTATCCTGATTTTAGACAAAATTACAGATGTTAGAAATATTGGAGCGATATCACGTTCAGCGGAATGTGCCGGAGTAGATGCTATTATTTTACCCTTAAAGGGGGGAGCTCAATTGAATGAAGATGCAGTAAAAAGTTCGTGTGGAGCACTATTTAAAGTACCTATTTGTCGACACTCCAATTTGATTGAAGTGATTCGTTATTTAAAAGATTCAGGTATTGAAGTGATTGGAGTAACTGAGAAAGCAAAAAGGTACCATTTTGAAAAAACATATAAAGATCCTGTTGCTTTCATTTTAGGCAACGAATATGAAGGAATTGCCTGGGATTATTTAAGAGAGTGCAATGATTCTGTAAGAATTCCTATGGTTGGGACTATTGATTCTTTAAATGTTTCTGTTGCAACAGGAATCGTATTATTTGAAGTTGTAAAACAAAGAATTACGATTGAACCTTAGATGAAAAAAATTGGTATTTTATCAGATACTCACGGGTTTACCCACCCTTCTCTTTTTGAATTTTTCAAAGAGTGTGATGAAATCTGGCATGCAGGAGATATGATGAATCCCGATATATTGACAGATTTAGAAGCGATCACACAGGTTAGAGCTGTTTACGGCAATTGTGATGGCTGGGATGTAAGATCTCAATGTAAGGAAATTGAAATATTTGAAATAGAAAAACACAAAGTTTTTTTAAAACATATCATTGGAAGACCCGGTAAATACGATTCTTCCGTCATTGATCTAATCAGAAAAGAAAAACCGACCATCGTAGTAGCCGGTCATTCCCACATTTTACAAGTAAAAAACGATACAGATCATGGATTTCTGTTTATCAATCCCGGTGCTGCCGGAAAGTATGGTATTCATAATCATATCACTTTTTTAAGATTTACTATTAATGGGGCAAATTTAACCCAATTAGAGGTTTTTGATCAACCCAAATGAAATTTGAAACTTAATCCCAATATTTGATTGTATGACTTTTGAAAAACATTATGAATCCATCATTAAAACATCATCAATAGGATATGTTTATTGTAAGATTTTAAAAAATAGTGAACAAAAACCGATTGATTTAGAGATTATTGAGGTTAACAGTGCTTTAGAAAATGAGTTTCAGTTAGATGCTAAAGCGATTACAGGTTCATCATTTTCGACTATTGAGCCCCAATTTTTTCAGGAAAATCAAGAGTGGATCAGTACTTTTGAACAGCTTTCTTCTGAATTTAACACCAAATATATTGAAAAATTTGATGACCGTTTAAAAAAATGGATCAGCATCAATGCTTTTTCTAATCAAGGGGGTTACATCACTTTTTTGTTTCAGGATATATCAGAAAGAAAAATTCTACCTGAAATATTAAAAGTATTCACTTCATTTAATTACCAAAGTGTTGATTATGATTTTATTGCTCAAAAAGCCAAAGAGATTTCAGGAGCAAAATATGTGATTTTTAATAAATATTCAGAGAATAATAATACTTATAAAACGATCGGCTTTTCTGACCTTAATAATTCAATTGAAAAAATGATCACTGTGTTGGGTTTTGATTTTAGAAATAAAAACTGGGATAGTGATCCCATCATGGAAAGTAAAATTGCTCACAAAAAATGGACGAAATTTGAAAAATTTTCTGATCTTTCAGGAGAAATTATTGCCCCTAAAATTATTAACAATGCTGCAAAAATATTAGGACTGAGTCATTGTTATCTTTTTAGAAGCACAGTTGATCAAATTAAATTAGGGGATATCATTTTAATATTTGATAAAAATGAATCAATAAGGAATATTGAATTAATGGAAACCTATTCTGATATGGTTGGTCTTTTAATCAATCGGGTTAATTCCGAACAAAAAACCACAATAGTGCATCAGGAGTTTCAAAATTATAAAACTTTAAGTGAACTTATTGTTACCAATACTACTGATACTATTATTGTACTTTCATTTTCACTGAATCCCATTTATGAATATGTAAGTCCTTCCGTATTTAGAAATCTGGGATATACTCAGGACTATTTGGTCGGAAAACATCTTTGGGATTTAGACATCATTTATCCGGAGGATAAAATTAAAATTCAAAACATTTTAGCTCAATACTATTCAAAAAAAGATCAGTTTATAGAAGTTTCACAAGCATCAACTATTTCTGAGAGTATTGAATATAAATTAAAAAACAGATTTGGGAAGTGGATCAATTGTCAAAGTTCCGTTTCTTTAGCTGGTGATAAAATCATCGTTGTTGAAAGAAATATTACAGAAAGCAGAGAATTGGAGCAGGAAATTACTGATCTTTTTTATGTAAACCTAGATATTTTATGTACATTTGACAAAAAAGGAAATTTTACGAAAGTAAGTGAAGAGTGGTATAATCTTTTAGGGTATTCAAAAAGCGATTTAAAATTTTTAAATTTAAGGAACTTAATACATCCTGAGGATTATGATTCTACTTTATATTCTCTGGTAAAATTGGGGGGTAACAAAAAAATCACCCATATTGTAAACAGATGTCGTCATAATAATGGAAGTTATAGAATCTTAGAATGGCGTATCAATAAGACAGGGGAAAACTTTTTAGCATCTGCACGGGATATTACCACCCGAAAACAAACCGAAGATGAGATTGCCCATTTTTCCAAAATGCAAGAATTGTTAATAAAAATTTCATCTAATTATATCAATATCAACATTGATCAGATTGATGAAATTATTCAGAATTCCCTTTCTGAAATTGCCAATTTTGTGAATGCCGAAAATGCTTATGTATATGAATATTTGTGGGATTTAAAAACAGTCTGGAAGAGTTATCAATGGTCCTTACTTCAGAATAATGATGAAAAAAATGCACCTACCAGTAACAAAATGGAATTATATGAAAGTTGGATCTCCTCTCACACAATTGGGGAAACAATATCCATTTCCAATGTAAATGCCCTATCAGATTCAATTGAATTAAAACAAAATCTAGCCAACCGCAACATTAAAAGTTTGATTGCGATTCCGATGATGGATGAAAACGAATGTATTGGGTTTGTGGAGTTTGATACAAAAAATAATTTTCAGAATTATACAGAAAAAGAGGAAGCATTACTTAAAGTATTTTCGGAAATGCTAGTAAACATGAGAAATAGAGTAAAATCAGTTCGTGTTATCAATAGACAATTTGAGATTCAAAAGTTATTGACAACGATTTCCTCTGATTTTGTAGGTGCCAATTGCTATAATATTGATGAAAAAGTGAAGCTTTTACTTAAACAAACGGCCCAATTTTTCGATGCTGATCGATCCTATATTATCCATTTTAAAGAAAATCAAAAAGAGGGAATCTATAAAAGCGAATGGAATTCTAATATTCAAGCCAATAGAGTTCGGAAAAATCAAAAAGTTCAAGCCATTGATATTCCGAGGATTATTGATGAACTTCAAAAGAACCTCATCATACATATTCCAAATACAAAGGAGTTACCTAAAGATGCAGTGATTGACAAACAATATTGTTTAAAAAATAATATTCAATCATTTATCATTATCCCCATATTTGACAAAAACAACATTATGGGATGTATTGGTTTTGAAGCCAACAAATTTACTAAACAATGGGCTGAAAAAGAGATCAAAGTTTTAAAAGTTTTAGCTAACATTTACGCTGAGTCCTATTCAAAAGTTCAAATTGAAAAGGAACTGATTGATGCCAAAGATCTTGCTGAAGCAGCCAATAAAGCCAAGACTGAATTTTTATCCAATATGAGCCATGAGATCAGGACTCCTTTAAATGGGGTGATTGGATTTACAGAGTTATTAAAAAGCACCTCACTCAATGCAATACAACAAGAGTATTTGACAAATGCTATAACTTCTGCCAACACATTACTAGGAATCATTAGTGATATTCTTGATTTCTCCAAAATTGAAGCCGGAAAATTAGACCTTGAATTAATCAAAACTGATTTAATTCACCTGATTGAAAACACATCAGATATTATCAAAGTACAAGCTGCTAAGAAAAGGTTAGAACTACTATTAAATATACAACCCGATACTCCAAGATTTGCGGTTATTGATCCTGTCAGACTAAAACAGATCTTAGTAAATTTGTTAACGAATGCAGTAAAATTTACGCCATCAGGTGAAGTTGAATTTGGAATATCATTTCAAAAAATGGATGAAACTACCGGAAGATTTGTTTTTTCGATAAGAGATACAGGTATTGGAATCACTGAAAATGAAAGAAAAAAATTGTTTAAAGCATTTTCTCAGGCAGATTCATCGACAACGCGCAGATATGGTGGTACAGGTTTAGGATTAGTTATTTCCAACTCATTAGCGCGACAAATGGGTAGTTTTATTCAGTATCAAAGTGAGGAAAACAAAGGAAGTATTTTTGAATTTGCGATTGAAACCCAATATGAATACGGGCAACATATTGAAAATAAAAAAATTGAACACATCAATAGGATTCTCATTGTGGATGATAACAGAAATAACCGAATGATATTGAAGCACACTTTTAATCATTGGGGTATCGATTCAATAGAGGCTGAAACGGGAATTGAGGCTTTGAAAATCATAGAAACTGAACCTCCTTTTGATATTTATATTGTTGATTTTCACATGCCATACATTAATGGGATTGACACCATTAAACTGATACAGAAAAGTCCAAAATTCAAATCGGATCAACAGTCCATCATTTTATTGCACAGTTCTTCTGAAGATCAGATTATTCAGGAAGGGGTGAAAAATTTGAATATCAGATTTTCCATAACCAAACCAGTAAAACCTAACGAGTTATACTACTATTTGACCAATATTAACACGAAAAAGATTCTGGATCAAAACTATCATCATGATGAGATAGAATCGACTTATCAAATAATACCACAAGATGTTGAACTTTCCATTCTTATAGTTGAAGATATAAAAATGAATTTGATTTTGATTAAAAATCTTCTCAAAAACATTTTTCCTAAAGCTCATTTCAAAGAAGCCAATAATGGAAGAGAAGCAATTGATTTGGTTAAGGCGAGAACTCCAGATTTAATCTTGATGGATGTTCAAATGCCCATAATGGATGGAATTACAGCTACAAAAGAGATTAAATCAATGGAGAATGGAAAATTTGAAAATATTCCAGTCATTGCATTAACAGCTGGTGTTTCCAACCAGGAGAAAGAGGATTGTTTTAAAGCCGGAATGTGTGAGTTTATACCAAAACCTATCGAAAGGGCTCATTTAAATAAGGTTTTACTCGGAATCTTACCTCTTCTGCAATCTAAAAACTCAGAAGAAGTACCGATAGCAGAAACGGAACACTTTAACAAAGAAAAATTTATTGAAAAATTGGGGACAAATGGTGACTTTTATTACAGTATATTAGAAACAGCACTTCAGGAATTTCCTAAATATATCAAAGAGTTAAAGAATGCTATTCTTGAAAACGATGTTCAAAACATCACCAGAGCAGCGCATGCTATTAAAGGAAGTGCCTATAATATTGAATTTACGATTTTAGGAAAATTAGCACAAAATATTGAGAATCAATCTAATGACAAACAAAACTGTAGGTCAATATTTGAAGACTTAAACAAAGAATGGATTATCATCCAACAATGGATTGAACAAAATAAAACATTATAAAAATGAAAGATTTTAACGGTAAAAATATCGCCATTTTAAGTTCATTAATTGATTCTATTTCAGACATAGTACTGATTAAGGATAATCATGGTGTTTATTTAGGATGTAATCACCTTTTTGCTGAATTGATGGGGTATTCAAAAGAGGAAATCATAGGTAAGACAGATTTTGATTTAATTGGACACACTGAAGCGACTTTTTACTCATCCAAAGATAATGATGTTTTATTGTCTAAGAAAAGTGTACAATATATTGATTGGATCACCTATTCAGATGGTAGGAGAGCATTAATTGATACTAAAAAAACACCATTTTTTGATGAAGAAGGAAATATTATCGGATTAATTGCAATTGGTAGAGATATAACATCCTGGGATTTAGCTCAAAAAGAGTTGATGACACAAAGTGAACTGCAATCCATATTAATGAAAATTGCTACACAATATATCAATATTCCATTATCAGATATTGACCAGACCATAAATAAATCACTTGCTGAATTAGGCGCTTATGTAAAAGCAGATAGGTGCTATATATTTGATTATGAATGGGAAGAAAAATATTGCAGAAACACTTATGAATGGGTGGCTCCTAATATACATCCTCAAATAAAGAGTCTGCAGAAGGTTCCCCTTCACTTAATAAAACCTTGGGTAGAACAACACAAAAAAGGAATTTATGTTTATCTTCAGGATGTTTTTGCACTTCCGGTAAGTGATCCCATCAGACAAATTTTAGAGCCCCAGGAGGTGAAAAGTTTAATCACCATTCCTATGATGGATAATAAAAAATGTATTGGTTTTATTGGATTTGATTTTGTTAAAAATGAATATATTTTCAACCATAGAGAAGAGGTATTATTAACACTTTTCTCACAAATCCTGGTTAATATTAAACTTCGGGCATCCTTAGAGCATAAATTGATTTTAGAAAAGCAAAATGCAGAAAATGCCAACAATGCAAAATCGGATTTTTTAGCAAATATAAGCCATGAAATCAGGACTCCCATCAATGCTATTTTAGGGTTTAGTGAAGCACTTCAATATAGTCTCCAAAATGAAGAAGACAAAAAAATGGTCAATCACATTCTAAATAGTGGAACACTTTTATTAGGTTTATTGAATGATATATTGAATTTATCTAAAATTGAATCCGGTATGTTTGAAATAGTGACCAACCCGGTTCATCTTGAAACGTTATTAAAAGAAACCATTTTTATGTTTAGTGAGATCTCTAGGGATAAAAATTTACAATTTTCAATTGAGTTAGATCAACCATTTCCTACTCAATTAGTTTTAGACGAGATTCGAATCAAACAAATTATATTTAATTTAATAGGTAATGCTGTAAAATTTACTGAATCCGGTGAAATAAAAATCAGAGCCAGTTATCATCAATATTTCAGCAATTCAGGGATCTTAAAAATGGAGTTTATTGATTCAGGTATAGGAATTGCCAAAGAGAATCTGGACTCCATTTTTGAAGCATTTAAGCAACATAGTAGTATAAATACCCGACTTAATTCAGGGGTTGGGCTAGGTCTGTCCATTTCAAAAAGATTGGTTGAAAAAATGAAAGGATCTATTTCTGTTGAAAGTATGTTAGGAGTTGGATCAACCTTTACCATAACAATACCAAATGTGCAACTTGAACCCGAGGTGTCCATTTCTTCAACTGTAAAATCAGCTATTGTAGAAGATCGTGGACCATCTGTTTCACCTCTGTCAGTTTTGGTTGTTGATGATGTATTTTTGAATACTGAACTGATCAGTAAGCTATTATCACCATTAGGATATCTAGTAACAACAGCCAACAGTGGAGAAAAAGCGCTCCATTTATTAGAAACTTATAAGCCCAATATTATTCTCTTGGATATGAGAATGCCGGGATTATCCGGTTTTGAAGTTGCAGAAAAAATTAAACGTGATGATTCATTAAAACATATCCCACTCATTGCCTTTACAGCTTCCATTTTTCATAGTGAAAAAATAATGGAAACAGGTAATTTTGCAGGATTTCTTTTTAAACCTGTTAAACGGGATGATCTTATTCACACCATTGAAAAAATGGCTAATAAGAGTATCCAATCTCCCTATTTATCAACAACGAAAGCAACTCCAACGGTTGAATTAAAAAGTAAAGAACGAATAACCGAAACAAGATCAACAAACTACCTTTTCCAACAACTGTGGAAAGAATGGGATCAACTACAACATAATTTTGTTCTGTTTCAAGTGGAAAACTTTGCTGAAAAAATAAAGATGATTGGACTCAATATGAAGTATGATGAATTGATTGAATATGCTGATTCTCTGATCTCTCTAATTAACGATTTTATAATGGAAGACTTAAAAAAGTTATTCTTAAAATTTCCATCGATTTTAAAAGCTATAAATCCTGAATTTAATAGTAATCTAAATGAAAACTAAAAAAAACATCCTTATTGTTGATGATAATCAAATTAATCTGGAAGTTATTTCCAACTATCTAAATGAAAATGATTACCAGCTATTTTTTGCCTTAAACGGGCGAAGTGCGCTTCAAATTGCGGAAACCAATGATATTGATTTGGTCTTGATGGATATTATGATGCCAGGATTAGATGGTTTTGAAACAACAAAATTGATTCATGATAATTTAAAAAATAAGGAAGTTCCCATCATTTTTGTCACAGCTAAGAGTCAAACTAAAGATATTGTTCAAGGGTTTAATACCGGAGGTGTAGATTATATTACAAAACCTTTTAACGGAGAGGAATTATCCATAAGAGTAAAAACCCACATTGATTTGGCAGATGCTAAAAAAACGATTGTTAAATTTCAAAAAACCAGGGATCGTTTATACTCTGTTTTAGCCCATGATATTCGTGCACCATTAGCCTCAATGGCTTTATTGTTAGATGGAATTCAAGGAAAATATATTGACTCGTCAAGTCCCCATTTCAATCAACTAATCAGTGAAATTAGCCACAACACCAAACACACTTTAGCATTGATTCACAATATTTTAGACTGGACTAAAGTACAAGGTAGTACCATCGAACTTCAACCGACAGAAATCAATATTAAGGAACATATTGAAGAATGTATGAGTATTTTAAATTTGAATTTGAATGAAAAACAGATTCAAATTATTATAGACATAGATCCACTGTTAACTTTTTGGGGAGATGATATGACTTGCAGTAATATTTTCAGAAATATCCTCTCCAATGCGGTGAAATTCAGTCACATAACCGGGAAAGTGATCATCAAGGCTCAGGAGAGAGATGATCAGGTAGTCATTGAAATTAGTGATACAGGTGTTGGAATGTCTCAGGAAGTGATTGAGAAAATATTTAAACTCGATGAACATTATACAACAAAGGGAACCAATAATGAAAAGGGAACCGGGTTAGGATTATATATGGTTAAAGATTTTTTAAAATTAAACAATGGAAAAATTGAAGTTGAAAGTGAAATCAATAAAGGAAGTACTTTCAAACTTTATTTTCCGAAACAATAATTTTTAATTTTATGATAAAAAAAAGAGCAGAAATTTCTGCTCTTTTTTAGTTGTATTATTTTGGAATTCCAAACACTATTTTTGCATGGATTCAGGATACATGTCAATTCTTAAAACTTGTTTTAAGTCAACAAATTTTTTCATAAATTTAACAATATCATCATTAGTGATTTCATTAACAGATTGTTCATAAGTAGCAATTGTATTCAAAGGTTCTCCCATATAAATTCTACCTGAGATATAACTTAACCAGAAATTATTTTTTTCTAAGTTAGTTTGACGATCTTTAATCATTTGTTGTTTTACTTTTTCTAATGTTTCTTTTTTAGGACCATTTTTTTGGAAATTTTTCAAAATATCCATAACAGCATTAGCTAAAGTATCCGTATTTGTTGGGCTACATCCAAACATAATGAAAGTCATATATTCTGAATTTGGATATTTTGTAGCTTGCATTTGAAGCATTGGAGAATAAACGCCACTCATTTGTTCACGAATCACCTCAATCAATTCAATTTGAAGAGCTTCTGAGATTTGATTTACAATCATGGTATTTTTTGGAGAATATGGAATTGGTTTTGATAATGCAATACCTACAAAACTTTGTTGTTCAGTACCTACATAAACATTTTTTCTAACTGCTTTTTTAGGGAATCCTTTTTCAACACCTGTTCTGAAGTTTTCTTTCACAGTTGTTGTTTTTAAAGAACCTAAATAAGTTTCTAAATATTTAATCATGGTTGCTTCATCAAAATTACCCACAAAACAGAAGGTGAAATCAGCTGGATTTGCGAATCTTTCTTTGTAAATCTGAAATGCTCTTTCATAATTTGCTTTTTGAACAAAATCTTCAGTCATATTAAGTACACTTGCTTGATATGGATCGTTTTGATTCATGGCACTAATCATTTCACCAAAGAATCTGTACATCGGCATCGCTTTGATGCTTTTCATTTGTTCTAAAGTTTCATTAAGAACTAACTCACGAACAGTGGCATCATATCTTGGGTTGGTAAAGAATGCATTCAAATATTGGAAAAAGAATTCCAAATCTTTAGGTGTAGATGATCCATCTAAACTTTCATTATCGAAATCAATAGAAGGTGTAACACCCACTTTTTTACCTTTCATTTTCTTTTCCAAAGAAGTGTAGTTTAATTCACCGATACCAGCTCTATCAACAAATTGAGATGCAAAGAATATAGAAGGTAGATCAGCTTCGTTATATAAACTCATCCCACCTTTACTTTTTGCAGTAAATAAAATCTCATCATTTTTAAAGTTTGTTTTTTTCAAAATAACCTTGATTCCATTAGAAAGGGTATATTCTTTTGCTTCAACTTCTTTAAGTTCAACAACACTTGTTACTTTACCGGGAACTAATTTGGTAACATCAATAACTTCTTGTTCTTTATAGGTATCCACGTAAGCAGTAACATTTTGTAATGTTGGGTCATTGATAATCTCTAGAATTTTATTTTCTGTTGGAATTACTAAGCCTGCTTTTTCAGGAGCTAATACAACAGCAACCATATTTTCTTTATTGATCCATTCTTTAGCTAAAGCATTGATCTCATCCAATGTGATCTCTTGTAAGTATTTTTTAGCGAATGTAAATTCTCTTTTTGCTCCTGGAATTGGATTTGAGCGTAAGAAATGATCTACATATTCAGAAGCAAATGTATAAGATTCGGTTTTATCCGTTTCATTAGCTGCCACTTCATAATTGTTTAACAATTCTTCTTTCGCTCTTTTTAATTCTGTTTCCAAGAATCCAAATTGAAGTACTCTATAATTTTCTTTTAAAATAGCCATTAAAGAATTTTCAATTTGACCCTCTTTAGCAGTTACAGAACTTGAATAAGCATCACATTGTCCAATAAAATTTTCATAACCGGAAGATGCACCGATAAAAGGAACTTTTGGATCTTGTTGTAATTCAGATAAACGAGACTCTAACATCATGTTATACAATTGATGAGTCATACGTTTTTTAAAATCTCCAACATTTTTCACTAAGAAATAGTCATGTTTATTAAAAACCATCACTTGAGAGCCACCTGCTTCAGGATCAGTACAAACAACAGCCATAGGTTGTTTATTTCCTGGTATTGGGTACATAATTTTAGGTTGTGGGTTTGTTCTGGCAGGAATTGAACTAAATTTTTCCTTAATCATTGCCTCTATTTGATCTACATTAATATCACCAACAACAATAATTGCTTGTAAATCTGGACGATACCATTCTTTATAAAAATCTTTAATCGTTTGATATTTGAATGTTTGAAGATTTTCCAAAGTACCAATTGGTAAACGATCAGCATAGCGAGATCCATTGAAAGCTACAGGGAACCATTTTTTTCTCATTCTATCTTGAGCGCCTAAACCATTTCTATACTCTTCAATGATAATGCCTCTTTCTTTATCAATCTCTTTATCATCTAAAATTAGTCCGTTAGCCCAACCTTTAACGATATTTAAGCCAAATTCAATATTTTTGGGATCATCGGTTGGCATGGTTATTTCATAAACAGTTTCGTCAAATGAAGTATACGCATTGATTCCACCACCAAAAGAAACACCCAATTTTTGTAATTCGCTAATCATGGTATTTCCGGGATATCCTTCAATTCCATTAAAAGCCATGTGTTCAACAAAATGGGCTAAGCCAACTTGTGCATCTGTTTCTTGCATTGAGCCTGCATTTACAGCTAATCTGAATTCAACACGTTTTTCAGGTTTTTTGTTAGCACGAATGTAATAGGTCATCCCATTGGATAACTTTCCAATTCTTACATTGGGATCGTTTTTAATGGGATCAGCTTGCTGTCCCATCAATGTTGTACCTAGAGTAACTAAGGTGACAACCAAGAATAATAAGATTTTTTTCATTTTGTATAATTTTTTGAATATTTTGTCAAATTTGAACTATTAGTATCGAATTTAATGAAAATGTTACATTTTTGAACTATGGATTTATCATTTTCATATAAAGTTCTATTTCATTACTCATTAAATCTTTCTTAATCACTTTTTTATCCTTATCTAATAAAATCAACATAGGAATAGTTCGGGTATCGAACAGATTTTTGAGTTCTATTTGCTGGTCATAGTTCCAGGCATGTAAATAATTGGGGTTGGCCCCTTTCTTAAGATAATTATTCCAGATCAATGGATTGGATTCAAAAAAGACAGTGATCACTTTTAATTTTTTGTTGGCTATTGCGCTTTTTAATTGATCCATTGATTCCATTTTCTGTCTTAATTCTATACAGGAAGGGCAATCAGGATTTTGGAAATACAATAATAAATACTCGGCTTCAATTTTATAAATGGATGTAGTATCACCGTTCGACATGATGATTGAAAAATCAGGAATTTGGGAACCCGGTTGATTTTTATCAATGATTCTCAATTCACTTTCATATCGTGCTTTTCTTTCAGGAGATAGATTAGGGTAAGTCAAACCATTTTTAAGCATGGCAATATACAACATCTCATCTCTATAGGGTGATGTTAATGATCCAAAGAAAATTTCCAGATAATCAAAGAAGTTATAGTACTGTTTTTCAGACTTTTTGCTATTTTCTAAAGCTGCAATTACAATTGGAGTAGACACTGCAGGATCTAATTCTAAGATAAGCTGAGAATAAAATTTAAATTTATTACTAGGTAAAGAAGTATTTAACAATCTATCATCTTCCCATTTATAATGATCAAAAGTGTGTTCCAATAAATAGGTAAAATACTTTTGTCTATTGTTATAATAATCCTTTGGGGGAGAAGTCATCTCCATTGTTGATTCGATTAGTGATCCTAAAAGTGTTCCTTTTTGTTCATTAATCATTTTATATTGGTACTCTTTTTTCTCTTTAAGTATCAAATCCGCTTTCAAAGCTATAGAATCAATAAAAGGTTGAAGCATATATTGAGGCATCCCTCTTTTTTTCAATTCCTGAAATTCATTATCCAGCTGTTGAATTTTTGCATCAAATTCTTGCATTTTATTGATATACTTCAGGTTTGCTTCATTTTCAGGAGATCCTTTAAAGGTTGGGGCTCCCCCTTTAATTTCAATGGTATAATCTTGATTTTTTTCGTTTGATATAAAAAATTCAACAATAATGGTTGTATCTCTCAACAAGAGATAGATACCCGGTTCTAAGGGTTTTATTGTTTTAAAAACAACCTCTTTCTGGTATTGATATTGCAAAAAAGGATCATATTTATGATCTTTTTGATTGAAAGATTTTAAAATCAAAGAATCTGCCTGAAAGTCAGATACAATTTTTAGTTTAAATCCTTGTGAATAAGAGTAGGTTAGTAAAAAAACTAAAATGATAAGTAAGAAATTTTTTTTCATCTATTTTAATCTGTTAAATGCTTGTCCAAAATAATGAGGAATATCAGAAGCGATCAAACTCTCGATGGATTGATCATTTTCAATAGCGATATCAGCTGCGAGCCCGTGAATATAAACAGCCAATAATGAAGCTATATGTGGAGGGTAATTTTGTGATAAAAGAGATAACAACAAACCTGTTAAAAGATCACCGGAACCGGCTGTAGCCATTCCGGGATTACCTGACATATTAAAAAACAGTTCACCAGTTGGTAAAGCGACCATAGTATGAGCACCTTTTAAAATGACAATGATCTGATATTTTTTAGAAAGTTCTTGTACTTTATGCATTCTTTCAAAATCGTTACTACTTCTACCTGCAATTCTTTCAAATTCTTTTAAATGAGGAGTAATAATCGATTCTTTAGGAATTAATGAATACCATTCGGGGTGTTCACTAATAATATTCAACGCATCCGCATCAATAATAAGGGGTGATTTATATTGATCTGATTCCATTTTATCTAAAAAATGTTTCACTGCCTTAGTCGTTTTCTCATTTCTACCCAACCCAGATCCAATGGCAATTGCATCAAAAAAATTCAAATCGGTTTTAATCTCACTAAAGTAATCATTATCTGCATCTTGTGAATGAACCACTTCCGGAACAGTAACTGCAATACTTTTCAATACAGATTGAGGTGCATGGACGGTCAGTTTACCCAGACCTCCTCTCATGGCTGCATTGGATGCCAAAATGGTAGCTCCCGGCATTGTTGAACAACCTGAAATAAGCAAGGCATTTCCTTTCGTTCCCTTATGCGCAAATTTTTTCGGTGTACTTAATAACAAGGAACACATTTCATGATTGATGCATTTCATTGTAGAATGGATTGTACCAGGAATCAACATGCCAATATCAATAATTCTAAAAGAAACAACTCTTTCCTGATTTTCAGGAAATAAAAATGCTAATTTTGGTGATTGAAAAGAGTAAACCCGATGTGATAAAATAACAACTGCATCATCTGGGGTATGCTTGTCACTAAATAAACCACTAGGGATATCAACTGAAACAACAAAGGCGTTTAAGGAATTGATCCAATTTACAACTTTAACATAATCTCCTTTTAAGGATTGAGTAAGTCCAATTCCAAAAATAGCATCAATAATGAGAGGTGAAAATGGAAATTCATTATCTTCAATATTTTGTATAAACTGAACTCCACTTATGATTTCTATGTTCGGATTTTCTTTGATTCTATCTAAATTGATGTTTACTTCGGAATGAGTTATATGTCCAAAATTAGTTAAGACCACTTTAACTTTAGTTATTTCAGATAAATAGCGGGCAATAACTAATCCATCTCCCCCATTATTTCCGGGGCCACAAAACACGATCACTTCACTGAAAGAAAAAATATTAAAATCTTTCAAAAGTTGTTCTGTTAAATTAGCGCCGGCACGTTCCATTAAATCGATAGATAAAATGGGTTCGATTTGCATAGTAAAATCCTCTGATTCACGAATTTGTGGAACTGTTAAAATCATAATACTATTTTTTAACGTAATCTTTCAGTACTTCGAACTAAAGCTTCATCTTTTAAAATCGCTTTTTTTGCTAAATACAAACCAAGAGCGACAAACAAACTAATTAAAATAACAAAATTAAAATTTAAAATAGTACCTTTTAAGTCCTCATTGTATGGGAAAATCCATTTTGGATAAACGATTAACATACAGAATAATGCAGCTAAAATAACAATCATATTCACATTGATCAATCTGACTTGAAGTTTTCTTTTTTTAAAAAACAAAATAGTAATCAATGATAAAAGAGAAGAACCAATCAATAACAGTCCATTAAAAACGGTACTGGCTATCTTCATATCTGTATGGATCACTTTTACAGTAAAAGGAGTATAGGTATAAAAGCCAGCTTCACCTTGTAAAGTTCCGATAGAGATAAAAAGTAATATAAAAGCAACAATTGCAGCACTAAATAGATAAACGGTTTGAATTCTTTGTATCATAATGATTATTTTTTTGATTTATTTATAATTTGCAAAGATAATATTTTTTTGATTAGATCTATATCGCTCTCTTTGTGATAAATATTGGATTCATCTAAAAGTTTTTCAACTTCTGGAGATCCATTTGAATTAGAAATAGAGCGTGTACAAGAGGAATGAATTTCTTGCACACCAGTCTTTTCAATAATCTCAGAGGCATTTGAAGGATTAATTCCACTACCTGCTAATATTGTAATTCTATTTTGTGCTTTTTGAACGATCTCTTTTAAAATTTGGATCCCTTCGTAGGCAGTTTTTCTTGTTCCGGAAGTCAATATGGTATTACAGCCACAGGAAATGATCTGTTCCAAAGCGGTATTCCAATCTTTACAAATATCAAAAGCTCTATGAAAGGTAACACTCATAGGAGTAGCAATTTCAACAATTTTGCGGGTTTTTTCAATATCAATGGTTAAATCTTCATTTAGAAAACCAACAACAACTCCATGAACTCCTAAGACCTTACACAACTCAACATCATGTTGTATAGTATGAAACTCTTCATCACTATAACAAAAATCGCCTGATCTTGGGCGAATCAGGACATTGGTTTTTAATTTTAAATGATCTACACAATACTTAATATTACCAAATGAAGGAGTTGTGCCCCCCTCATTTAGATTTTGGCACAACTCAATTCTATCGGCTCCTGCAAGATCTGCATTGATAGCAGAATGCAATGATGGAGCACAAATTTCTAAAACTATAGGTTTCGTCATTCGCGTTAATTTATCATTTGAATACTTCTGGTTACAAATTGACTTAATTTTTCACCGGTAAGCATATTTTGAGATAATAACGCTAAATCTATCATTTGTTGTATTAATTGTTTTTGTTTTTCTTCATTTTCTTCATTAATGATTCTTTGTGAAATCTCATGGTTCCCATTTACGACCAAATTATAGTGTTCAAACTGACCGTAAATCCCTTTTTGACCTGAAATACGTTCCATATCCATATAGCGTCTCATAAACTCATTTCTGGTGATTAAAACAGGCAAATCAGTATCACTCAAACTTTCAATAACAACACTAAATTTTTCTTTTTCAACCATTTGATCATACGCTTCTTTCAACTTAGTTGTTTCTGTTTCAGACAATTTGGATACTAATGTTTCCTCTTTTTGGATCAATTTATCAATCACATCAGCATCCACTCTGGTAAATCTTGATTTTTCCAATTTTTGTTCCAATAAATTAATAAAATGGGTATCTAAAAATCCGTCCATTAACAAGATATCATAACCTCTTTCTTTAGCACTATTGATGTAAACATGTTGTGTTTCAACATCAGATGTATAAAGATAGATCAATTGTTCATTTTTATCTTTTTGTAAAGTTTCAATATGTGTTTTATATTCATCTATAGTGAAATATTTTCCATCAATATTTTTGAACAAAAAGAAATTTTTGGCTTTATCATAAAATTTTTCATCGGAAATAGATCCATATTGAATAAAAATTTTGATATCGTCCCATTTTTTTTCAAAATCTTCACGGTCATTTTTAAACATCTCCTCTAATTTATCAGCCACTTTTTTAGTGATATGGGAAGAGATTTTTTTAACCTGAGCATCAGATTGCAAATAGGAACGGGATACATTTAATGGAATATCGGGAGAGTCAATAACACCGTGTAAAAGCATCATAAATTCAGGTATAACACCTTCCAGTTGATCAGTTATAAAAACCTGATTACAATATAGTTGAACTTTGTTTTTTTGAATTTCAAACTGATTTTTAACTTTTGGAAAATATAAAACACCGGTCAGATTAAATGGATAATCCACATTCAAATGAATTTGGAACAATGGTTCTTCAAAAGTCATGGGGTACAACTCTCTATAAAACTGAGTATAGTTCTCCTGAGTTAAATTCACAGGAGCTTGTTTCCAGATTGGGTTGGTATTATTGATAATTCTTGGTTTTTCAATCTCTTTAGAATCTTCTTCTCCTTCTTGATTAGAATAATCTTTTTCCATACCACACTGGATAGGGATAGGTAAAAATCTACAATATTTATTTAAAAGTTCAATAATTTTAAATTCATCCAGGAAGGACTCCTCCTCTTCGGCAATATGAAGAATGATTTCAGTACCTCTATCCTCTTTTTCACAAGGGTCTATGGTATATTCCGGAGAGCCATCACAAACCCATCTCACTGCCTGTGCGCCTTCAATATGTGATTTAGTAATGATTTCAACCTCTTTAGCGACCATAAAAGAGGAATAGAAACCTAAACCAAAATGACCAATGATATTAGCAGAATCTGTTCCTTTATATTTATCTAAAAACTCTTCAGCACTTGAGAATGCAATTTGAGTGATGTACTTAACCACTTCATCTTCAGTCATACCGATTCCTCTATCGATCACTCTCAATGTTTTGTCCTCTTTATTTACCTGAACCTGAATTGTTAAATCACCCAATTCGATTGGCAGATTACCATAGGTAGTTAAGGTTTTTAATTTTTGAGTAGCATCCACTGCATTAGAGACCAATTCCCTAAGGAAAATGTCATGATCTGAATACAAAAATTTTTTGATAATTGGGAAAATGTTTTCCGTTTGTACATTAATTTTTCCTGTTTGCATATATATCACGTTTTTTTAATTTCAACGTAGATATGATACACAAACTGTGCCAAATCGCTTTTATGTCAAATTGTCAGAAAAAACTACTAATAACCCAAAATTTTGAGCATTGATTTATAACTTTGTTCTTTTGCGAACAGTTTTGTCACAATCTCTCCATCTTCATCTTTTGTAATGATGATATGTTTAGGTGCCGGTGTTAAACAGTGTTGGATCCCACCATATCCTCCAACAGATTCCTGATAGGCACCGGTATTAAACAGACCGATATACTGAACATCTTGTTCTTTAACGTCTTCATCCTGATCCTTACTGATGTAATTATCAGCAATTTTGGGTAAAAAAACTGCGTTTAGATTCGCTTCAGAATTGTAATAATCGTGACTATCACAAGTGAGTCCACCTAAAAAAACCCGTTCATACTCCTTATCCCAGTTATTAACTGCTAAGATAATAAATTGTTGATTTATGGCCCAGGAATCGGGTAAAGTTGTCATAAAGGAACTATCGATCATATTCCACAGCTCGCGATCATTTTGTCTTTTCTGTTGAAGAATGGAGTATAGCACAGCACTTGCTTCACCAACGGTATAGGATCCAAATTCAGTAAAAATATTGGGTTCTTTTACGCCTTCCCTTTCACAAATTTGTTTAATTTGAGAGACAATCTCCTCTGCCATATATTCATAATCGTAAACAAAAGATAATTTATTTTTGATTGGGAATCCACCTCCAATATTAAGGGAATCGAGGTCTGGACAAATTTTCTTCAAATCACAATAGATGCTAACGCACTTGCTCAACTCATTCCAATAATAAGCGGTGTCATTAATCCCTGTATTGATAAAAAAGTGGAGCATTTTCAGCTTAAACTTTTTATTTTTTTTGATTTTATTTTCGTAGAACGGTAAAATCTCGTTATATCTGATTCCCAGACGGGAAGTATAGAATTCAAATCTTGGTTCCTCTTCAGCTGCAATTCTGATTCCAATCTGACATTTTCCCTGAACCGCTTTATCGAGTTGATCAAATTCAGCTAAATTATCGATGATAGGGATCACGTTCGTATAACCATCAGCGATTAACTGAGCAATATTATCGATGTATTGTTGTTTTTTATATCCATTGCAAATGATGTAATTATCTTTATTAAATTGACCATTTTCATTTAAAACTTCAATCAGGTTGATATCAAATGCAGAGGAGGTTTCTATATGAACTCCATTTTTAAGTACTTCGGTTAAAACAAATTCAAAGTGGGAACTCTTTGTACAATAGCAATAATGGTAATCACCCTGGTAATCTGCGCGAGCGATTGCGACATTGAACCATCTTCTTGCTTTCTGAATATTTTGGGATATTCTTGGTAAGTAAGTAATTTTTAAAGGAGTTCCATACTGTTTGATGATATCCATAAGTGGGATATCATTGTAATACAATTCATTATCTTCTACTTTGAACTCCTCTTGTGGAAACTCATAAGTTTGCGAAATCAGATCAATATACTTAGTTCTCATAATACCTATTTAATTATCATTATTAGAAACGCAAAAATACAGAAAAAGTTACTATAAAATATATTTTCAATCACTTCTAGTTCATTTCTTTTTATATTTATGCATGATCCGACTCACTTACATTTCGTTTTTTTTAACATTCCATCTTATTTTCTTTTTGTTTTTTTTAAATATTCCGGCTAATTTACAGTTGAATAATCAGGAGTGAAAAGACGGCGGACGGCAGACGGCAGACAATAAATGAAAAATGAAAAATGAAAAATGAATAGTGAAAAATGAATAATGAAAAATGAAAAATGAAAAATGAAAAATGAAAAATTCTAAAACTGATAACTGATAGCTGAATAATGGTTAACTGCTACCTGCTACCTGTTCCCTGTCACCTGTTAAATGTTATCTATTAAATGTTACCTGCTACCTTCTACCTGTTACTTTATTTCGTATTTTTGCAGTATGAAAACAGAACGAACATTTTCGATACATACATTAGGTTGTAAGCTAAATTACAGTGAGTCATCTCATATTTCCAGAAAGCTTCTAGAAAACGGATTTTCAATATCTTATGATCCGTCCTATATCATTGTAAACAGTTGTGCAGTTACCGGAGCAGCGGAAAAAAAAGGGAGAAATTTAGTTTCCAAATTACATCGCGAACACCCCGCGGCTAAAGTGATTGTGATTGGTTGTTATTCGGAGTTGGATGCTCAAAAAGTATCTGAATGGGAAGGTGTATATAGAACTTATGGAACAGAAAACAAGATCCATTTAGTGAACCATTTATTAGGTGAATCAGAACCTGAAGTTCCTGAGTTTTTTTCAGCATTTTCATCTTTAAGCAGAACACGTTCTTTCTTAAAAATACAGGATGGATGTGATTATCATTGCACATACTGTACTGTTGCAAAAGCCCGAGGAAACAGCAGAAGTGATACTATTGAAAACGTGATGGCTAACATCAAAGAGATCCATGAGATGGGGATTAAAGAGGTAAATTTAACCGGAGTGAATGTTGGAGACTTTGGTCATCAGACAGGAGAAACGCTATTTGAACTTTTATCCGTTATTGAGCAATCCAATTTGATTGAACGAGTAAGGATTTCCTCCATTGAGCCCAATTTATTAACAGACGAGATTATTCAATTAGTTTCTCAATCAAAAACGATAATGCCCCATTTTCACATTCCTTTACAATCAGGATCTAATAAAGTGTTACAAGGAATGAAGCGAAGATACAACAGGGAATTTTTCGCATCCAAAGTTCAACATATCAAACAAATATTACCTGATGCATGCATTGCCGTTGATGTAATTACAGGATTCCCAGGTGAATCGGATATAGATTTTGAAGACACCTATACATTCATCGAACATCTTCCAATTTCATATTTGCACGTGTTCACCTATTCTAAAAGACCCGGAACACCTGCATCCGAATCAAAAGAACAGATTCAAGAGAGTATTAAAAGATCAAGAACAAATCGTTTACTTGCTTTATCTGATATGAAAAAAGAAACCTTTTATAATCAATTCATTAATACTAAAAGAGCTGTATTGGTTGAAGAAGGAGTTCATCAAAACTATCTGTACGGGTTCACCGACAACTATATAAAAGTCCAAATCAACAACCAAAAAGAGCTCATAAATCAAATCATTGAGGTCACTTTAACAGAACAAAACTTAGCATAACGATGCATCCAATACACATACTTCCTAACGGAATCAAGCTGGTTCACAAATATATAGACGCACCCATTTCTCACTTTGGAGTCCTCCTAAATGCCGGAACCAGAGATGAGAAACCTGAATATAGCGGACTAGCCCACTTTGTTGAACATACCATCTTTAAAGGAACTCAAAAGAGGAATAGTGGACAGGTTATTCGGTATATGGAGAATGTAGGTGGTGAAATCAATGCAAGCACATCTAAAGAGGAAACTTATTTTCATGCTTCATTTCTATCCTCTGATTCAGAAAGAGCGATAGAACTCCTTTCAGATATTTTTTTTCATGCCACATTTCCCGAAAAAGAGCTCATCAAAGAGAAAGATGTCATATTAGAAGAGATCAACTACTATAATGACACCCCTTCAGAATTGATATTTGATGATTTTGAAACTTTAATTTACGACACTCATCCTTTAGGAAATAACATTCTGGGAACTAAAAAAAGTCTTCAAAAAATATCAAGACAGGCAATAGTTGAATTTATTGCTCAAAATTACACAGCACAAAATGTGGTACTCTCTTATGTTGGACAATTTTCGGAATTAAAAATGATACACTTGTGTACCAAATATTTTGGGCAACAACCCATGAATAAAAGTGAGAGAATTCGTGGCAAATTTGAGCAATACACCCCAAAAACCGTTTTCAAAAAAAAGAAAACTGCACAGGCACATCTTGTAATGGGGAACATTGCTTATCCTTTATTTCACGAGAATCGTTATCCCCTGATGTTATTATCCAATTTATTGGGAGGGCAAGGATTAAACACCAGATTAAATTTAGCTGTTCGTGAAAAAAAAGGGTTAGCATACAGTGTTGAAGCTAATTATAATCCTTTTTCTGACAGTGGGCTATTTACCATTTATGTAGGATGTGACAATAATCTGGTTGAAAAATGCACTCAAATCATACATAAAGAACTTAAAAAGCTAAGAGATCAAAAATTGGGCACTCTTCAACTCCATTATGCCAAAAAGCAATTTTTAGGTCAATTAGCCATTTCGAATGAGAGTAAACTCAATGAAATGTTAGCCATTGGAAGAAGTGCGCTCTTTTTTGATGAGATTGAAACATTAGAGGAAGCGATTCATAGTTTTGAAAGCATTACATCTCAAACTTTGTTGGAAGTTGCCAATGAAATATTGGTTCCAGACCTTTTTACAACGTTACTATTTCATAAATAACTATTATCTTTGCAAAAAAATTGAGTAATGAAACATCATATCATAAACGCATTTATAATTTTAGGATTTATAATTCTTGCGGTCACATCATGTAAAAAAACAAATCAGCAAAATAGTGATAAAATCACTTTAGATTCTTTGCATATCATTGATTTTGCTTTACAAATAGAACAATCTATTTTAAACGGAGACACAGCCACTTATATTAATGCATTTGATAAAGAGTATCTTAAAAAGAAACTTCAGGACAATTCTATCGCATTTAGCAGTTTGGATGCACCAGTTGGTAAATTTTATTTTGAAAATTATTTTATAAGAATTGCAACTGCTGCGACTACAGCTATTGACAATAGTGGTGATTTTCATTTTATAAAATACTATATCAAAGATGGAGAACATCACATTGTAATGCGCACTTACAGGGACTATTCCATTGTCATAAACGACTGGATTGTAGGGTTGGTTGACAATCAGATAAAAATTCAGGATGGATTTTTATACAATAATTCATCCACTTTATCCAACGATTTGATATACTATTTACACTACAATGTGATGGAGATAACCAATCCTGATGGAGCCACCCCAAAGTTAGCAAAAGCGAACGGATTACTTGCAAGTGGTAAAGAAAAGGAAGCGTTAAAGATATTAGAAAAAAACAAACCATTTTTAAAGCAATATCCTCAATTTTGGCAAATTTATATTCCTGCTTTATATGAAAATGACGTAAAAAATTACATTACTAATTTAGAAAAACTAAAAGAAGAGGGGATTGACCACAGATGTATATTATTAAACAAATTGTTATTTTATTCAAACAATGGGAACAGTAAAGCATCGCAAGAGATTATTGAAGCGATGATACCATTAACCGGAGATGATCCCATATATTTATTTTTATTTGGGAAGGCGTTATCAGTGGAAGAAGATTACAAGAATGCGATTATTTGTTTTGAAAATTTAGAAACAGGATTGCCACTATTTTGGGATATTTGGTGCGAAAAATTGAATTGTTACTATCAATTAGGGAACACAGAAATGTTCAAAAAGTGTGCAGTAACGGCAATATCAAATTTCGGAATGAGTGAGTCGGAGTTATTGGATTTCATACAGTTACATTTTCCAGCGATGAAGAAATTAGATTTTTTTGCAAAAAAAGAACAAATCTGATTTTTGAATTGATTTTTTTTGTAATTTTGCAGCCCTAAATGAAAAAATAAATTTTTAGAAAAAAATACAAACTATAATGGCAAATCACAAGTCATCCAAGAAAAGAATCAGAGCAAACGATCGTAAGAGATTAGCAAACAGATATTATGCAAAGACTATGCGTAATGCTTTAAAAGACATTAGATTAACTTCTGATAAAGAGACTGCAGTAGGCAAGCTTCCAAAAGTAACCTCTTTAATTGACAAATTGGCAAAAAAAGGGATTATACATAAGAACAAAGCGGCTAATCTTAAGTCCGGTATCATGAAGAAATTGAATGTAATGTAAAAATTAGTTCAGTTAGTAAGATTTTTTCAACAACATAAAAGGTGATAAAGGATGACGCAGTCATTTTTTATCACTTTTTTATTTTTTTATTGAATTGATGTATTATTTTCCGGCGGAGCTCTTAATTGGGTATTCTGTTAAATGATTGGTGAGATTTGCGTTATTTTTTTCATTTTTAGCACATTAAATATTTTGGCGATTTTGCATCAAAATAGTACCAATCTTTTAACAGAATAGAAAATATTTTTTTAGATTTTCATATTTTGGACTATTTTTTTTATTATATTTGCCTCGTTATCAGTTACTCACTAAACTCAAAATACTATGAATGAACTACCCCAATCCTCTAAGCAAACCAACGAAACCTC
>JAGDMF010000026.1 GCA_017860455.1 Bacteroidota bacterium | reverse complement strand
TAAAAAGTACTGTGACAAATATAAACAAAAAAAAGAACGATTGAACAAAAAAAATGAAAAAATCGAACAAAAAAATATATTCTTACAAAAGTAGGGTTAGGCATTGAAGTACAATCGAGAGATATTGTATTTACTTCAATATTTAGTACTTACAAATAATTTTACCCGTTATTTATAAGAATATAGAATGAGTGCTCCGTCGGGAAAAGAACCCCGCATTATGGCGAAGGCCAAGTACCCAAATAAAGTAACATTTAACAGGTAACAAGTAACATTTAACAGTTTTCAAGTAAAAGATATTGTTTTCTAATATATTATAATTTAGATTTTTGAGCACATGAGCATATTAAGCATCACGAGCACATGAGTACAGGCCGGAGACCGACCCTTTGGCAAGTGACGGGGTTCATGTTCGATTTGCTTGGGATTGGGTTGAGTGAAGCCAAAGGGGAATGCCCTGAAAAAAGACTACAGACAACGGACGGCGAACTGCAGACTAATGAAAAGTGAAAGAGATAACAGTTAAAAAATAAAAGATAAGAAGTAAAAGATAATAATGATTAGTAAATAGTTTTAGGGATGGATTAGTAAAGTTAGTGTATATTCTAATATATGAGGGTTGCTGTTGAGATGTAAAAAAACAGATCATTACAAAAGTTCATTAAAACAGTACTTTTCAGGAGTTTTTTAACCGTATTTTTTTGGAATATATATGGAGTGCTTCGTAGGAAAGTTATTCCCGAAATTTTACATTCTAAAATTTAAATTCAGAAAATTTTGCAAAAATGTTTTATTTCAAAAAAAATTGTATATTTGCACCCCTCAAAATAACTGTACTTAATTTAGTTAATTTGTTGAAAATAAAGATTATAATATTTTTACCATATACAATAAAAACGGAATTTTATGACAAATTCTATATCAAAACTCAGAAATATAGGTATAGCTGCTCATATTGATGCAGGGAAAACCACCGTTTCTGAAAGAATCCTCTTCTTTACCGGCGTGAATCGCAAAATCGGCGAATCTCACGATGGTCAGGCTACCATGGACTTCATGAAGCAAGAACAAGAAAGAGGAATCACCATCGCTTCCGCTGCCATTACTGCCCATTGGAATAATCACCAGATTAACTTGATCGACACTCCGGGCCACGTTGACTTTACTATAGAAGTGGAACGTTCCCTTAGAGTTATTGATGGTATGATCGCTGTTTTCTGCGCCGTAGGTGGTGTGGAACCTCAAAGTGAAACCGTTTGGAATCAAGCAGATAGATATAGAGTGCCTCGCATTGCTTTTGTTAATAAAATGGATCGTACCGGTGCAGATTTTGCTGAAGTGGTGAGCCAATTAAACTCAAATCTTGATGCAAACGCAATCCCTTTCCAAATTCCTATCGGTGCTGAAGATACATTTGAAGGTATGATTGACCTTCTTAAATTTAAAGCTTTCTACTTTGACGATCAAAAAAGCTTCGAAAAAGAGATTCCCGCTGAGTATTTAGAGAGAGCTACTGAAGCAAGAAACTCTTTAATCAGTACTCTTGCCGATTTTAATGATGAATTGGCTGATCTTTTCCTCGAAGAAAAAGAGATCCCTTATGATCTTTTTATGAAAGCTGCCAGAGAAGCTACCCTTAAACTGTTAATTACTCCCGTTTTCTGCGGTGCTGCATACAAAAATAAAGGAATTCAACTCCTTTTAGATGCCGTTATCGATTTTCTTCCTTCTCCTATTGATGTTGGTGCTGTTATTGGTAATGATGTAGATGAACCTGAAAAAACAATCTCCCGTCACCCTTCCTCTAAAGAACCTTTTGCTGCTTTAGCTTTTAAATTGATTAATGATCCTTATGTGGGTCAACAAACTTTTATTAGAATATTTTCCGGCACTATTAGCTCCGGAACACAATTCTTTAATTCTACTAAAGGTAAATATGAACGTGCTGGAAGAATTTTTAGAATCAGAGCTAAAGATAGAGAAGAGATTAAAGAAGCGGGTCCAGGTGAAATCGTTGCTCTTGTGGGCATGAAAGCTTCCAGAACCGGTGATACTCTTTGTGCTTCTGACCATCCCCTTCTATTGGAAAATATTCATGTTCCACCAGCTGTAATTGAACTTAAAATTACGCCTAAAGCTCGTAAAGAATCTGAAAAACTAGGCGAAGCATTATCTAAACTTATTAATGAAGATCCTTCATTTAGAGCCAGATATGATGAAGAAACTCAGGAAACCATTGTTTCCGGTATGGGTGAACTTCACCTCGAAATCATCATGGATCGTTTGAAAGAGGAGTTTAAAGTGGAAGTGGAAGTGGGTGAACCTGCTGTTTCTTTCAGAGAAACACTTACAAAAGAGATCGAAAATAACTATAAATTTGTTAAACAATCAGGTGGTAAAGGTCATTATGCTCATACTATTATGCGCTTCGAACCTAATGAAGGTAAAGGATACGAGTTTGTAGATAAAGTGAAAGGTGGAAATGTTCCCGGTGAATATGTGGGTTCTGTAGATAAAGGGGTGAAAAAAGCAATGGAGAAAGGTCCTTTGGCTGGATTCCCTGTTGTGGATGTTAAAGCTGTCCTTTTAGATGGGAGCTCTCATGCTGTGGATTCTTCTGATATGGCATTCCAGTTATGCGCCGGAATGAGCTTTAAAGAAGCTTTTATGAAAGGTAAACCAATCCTTTTGGAACCTATCATGAAAATTGAAGTGAATACGCCTGATGATTATATCGGTAATGTGACCGGCGACTTTAACAAAAGACGTGGTCGTATCGAAAGTATGAGAAGACATAGAAAAGGTTCTCAAAAATTAAATGGATTTGTTCCTCTAATGGAAATGTTTGGTTATGCTACTGCTTTAAGAAATATCTCCAGCGGTAGAGCAAACTTCTCTATGGAATTTTATAACTACCAACCTCTACCTGCCGCAACTCAGGAAGAAGTGTTGAAAAAACTAGCGTCTAAAAACGCTCAAAAATAATAACTATTTGGTTAATGGTTAATTGTGGTTGAGAGTCGGAGCATCCCCATGCACCGGCTCTTGTGTTTTTTATAAGGATGCTATTTGAAAAACTTCTTGTATATTTGTAGATTCAATTCTATAATTATGGATGCTCAAGGTCACTTACAGGATAAACAAACCATTGAAAAAATAAATGGTTCGATTGTGTCTTTAAAACTGTCAGATCGCTCTGATTTTTATTCTAAAAAAAATCCCCCAAGTATCTCTTTTAGCGTTATTTCCACTAAAATAGGAAAGCTGATTGTGGCTTCTACTTCTAAGGGAATTTGCTTTGTTGGGTATCACGAAAAAGGACTTACTTATGTGGAACAACTCCAAATGAGATTTCCCTTTTCAAAAATTAAAAATCGGAAAAATAAAATGCATCTCCTCATTAAAGAGGTTTTTAAGAAAGATTGGACAAACAATTCTAAAATTCCACTTCATTTAAAAGGTACTCCATTTCAAATCAATGTTTGGAATGCCCTTTTAGAGATCCCTTACGGCACTTTGACCACTTATAGTGTCATAGCCGAAAAAGTGGGCAAACCTAAAGCACAAAGAGCCGTAGGTACTGCTATCGGTAAAAATCCAATCCTTTACCTGATCCCATGTCATCGAGTGATTGCTGCCAGTGGAAAAATGGGTGGTTTTTATTATGGAATTGATAAAAAAGTGCAACTCCTGAATATGGAATGTGCTCAAAAAAAGAAAAAAGGAACACTCATCTGGGATCCAACCCTGTTTTAATCGATATAATGTATGATTCTCCAAACCTCTCATTTAAATTTTCAGTATGACACCGATTTTGCCATTCGTGATTTCTCATTTTCCATTCAAAAAGGTGATTTCTGCGCCCTTTTAGGCCCTAATGGCTCAGGAAAAACAACTCTTCTGAATCTTTTGACCGGATTGATAAAAGGGGCTGAAGGCTCCATCCAAATTGATCAAAAGGAATTGAAAAACTATTCTACTATAGAACTGGCGAGAAAAATTTCTGTGGTGCCCCAAAGACAAGATTTTGTTTATGATTTTTCTGTTTTTGATACCGTTATGATGGGTAGAAATCCCCATCAAAACAGATGGGAATTTGAAAATGAAAATGATCACCGTATTGTAATGGAGGCACTTGAAAAAACAAAACTTACTCATCTTAAGAATCGGCTAACCAATCATTTAAGTGGGGGTGAGTTTCAAAGAACATTAATTGCCAGAGCGATTGCACAGCAAGCTCCCATCATGTTATTGGATGAACCTCTCTCTAATCTAGATATTGCCCATAAATTCGAAATTATGGAGATTCTCAAAGATATCAATCAAACTCAAAATACGACTATTATCATTATTTTACACGATTTTTCTTTTACTATGCAGTATGTGCCGATCACTTTATTGATGGATAAAGGAACTTTAGTCTATTATGGTGCGACTAAGGAGTTGTTCTCCAGCAAGTTATTGTATGATGCTTTTAATCTTCAGGATGGTTTTCATATTGACACTTTTGGAAATGTTTTTAAAAAATAAACCATGAAAAAAATTCTCTTACTAGCCACTTTAATACTACTGTCCGGTTCCATTTTTGCACAAAAAAAAGTGTATGCTTCCTCTTATGGCCTTATTCCGGATAATGAACAAGATGCAACACCATTTTTTATCAAGCTTTTTGAAGATATTAAAGATGAACCCAAAGTGGAGCTGATTATCAGTGCCGGTACCTACCATTTTTATGAAAGTGGAGCGATCCAAAAAACCTATTTTGAATCCAATACAACGAATGGTAAACCTAAAAATATTTCCATTTTAATGGAAAATCTCAAAAATATCTCCATCGAAGGAAATTTTGCTACTTTTATGTACCATGGAAAGGTACAACCCATAACTTTAGAAAATTGCCAAAATATTAAAATAAGGAATCTTTTCTTTGATTTTGCAACGCCCACCTCTGCTGAAGCTGAAGTAATTGAGGTTACACAGTCCTATTTTCTTCTCAAAATAGATCCAAAACAGTATCAGTATTCTATTAAAAACAGGAAGATTACATTTTCTACAGGAAAACATGAAAGTGTTCCTTTTGCTTTTATTGAATTTAATACGAAACATATGATTGTGGAGCCCAATACCGGAGACAGAAATTGGGGAAATAGTTCGGTTGAAGAGGATTCTGCAGGTTATTTGAAAGTATTTTATACGGATCCTAAACAATTTCCTAAAAAAGGCAATTTTATTGTTATTCGTTATGGGGAAAGAACTCATGCCGGTTTTTTTATTTTGAATAGTTCAGATATTACATTTCAAAATGTGAACCTTTATCAAACGGATGGATTGGGAATTTTAGGTCAATTTAGTAAAAATCTAAATTTTTTCTCCTGCAGTGTGGTGCCAAACCGTGCAGGAAACAGAAAGTTTTTAAGCAGTCATGATGATGGTTTTCACTTTAGTGGTTGTTCCGGTTTGATTCAATTGGATAACTGTGAAACATTTGGACTTATGGATGATGCGTTAAATGTGCATGGAACCTATACGCAGATCACGAAAATCAGCAAGAATAAAGTGAAAGCTAGGTTTATGCACCATCAAAGTACCGGTCTGGAATGGGGAAGAGTAGGAGAAACGGTTGCTTTTGTGGATAATAAATCAATGGTTACACTTTCTATAGGTGTAATAAAAAAATTCAGAAAAATAGATCAGAATCAGTTTGAGATCACATTTGAAAATGAGGTTCCACAAACCTTACAAAAAGGGATGGTGCTCGAAAATCTCACGTGTTACCCTGATCTGTTGATCAAGAACTCAAGATTTAGAAGCGGAAGGGCAAGAGGTTTACTCATCAGTACTCAGGGAAAAGTGTTGATAGAAGATAATATTTTTGAAACCAGTGGTTGCGCCATTTTAGTTGCCGGTGATGCCAATTATTGGTTCGAATCTGGTCCTGTGACTAATTTGCTAATCAGAGATAATATTTTCAGATACTCTTGTATGACAACCATTTACCAGTTTTGTGAAGCGGTGATCTCCATTTATCCTCAGGTACCGGAATTAGATCCCGAATTTCCGTATCATTCTAATATCCGTATCGAAAATAATAGTTTCTTTCTATTTGATTATCCCATTTTATATGCCAAATCGGTCAAAAATATTAAATTTGTAAACAATCTTTTGTATAAAGCGAATGAGTTTGAACCGTTTCATCCCAATCAATTTGGGGTAAAACTGATTGGTTGTAAAAATGCTGTGGTAGGAAACAATCAGGAGATTGGAAATCCTTTAGGTAAAACGATTGTAATAGAACAAATGGATCCGGCAGAATTGAATAAAAAATAACCATAAACATTTTTCAATTATGGCAAAAAGTAAAAAATCAAACCCCGCTCAGCAATATTTAAGTCCCGAAAATTACATTAAAACGAAAGGACGCACTCTTCCACTTCATGAATGTATTATTAATACTGATTGGAATGAAAGAAAAATGGCCAATATTGTTATTTCTAGAAAACACACCAATGGCAATGTTACCTATTGTGTTTATTTAATTGACTTATTATGTGTTGGGGTTAAAACTACTTATTTTGGATTTAATGTTGAAATGGATGAGTATAATGAGATGATAAATCAATTGAAAAGTGATTTGGAATGCGAATCCATTGACTATCTTCTAGCTCATAATATCATTTATGGGGCTGCCTGTTTTGCTGGGATGTTTGAAATTTTACCCCATAAAGATTTTATAAAAACAACCCAATATTTTTTAGAAGAGGATACTGATGATATTGAATTAATCGATGTTGATTTTGGGAGAAAACAGATCCCCTTTTTTGTTGCTAACGATTTTTATACAAAAGCTCAGGCTAATATTATTATTCAAAAGCTCGAGAAAGTGTTGGGAAAAGGAAATGCGGATTATGTTTTTGGTGATATTGATTTAAAAGATTTAAATGACGATATAGAAGAATTTGATGATATTGATGATGCAGAAGTTGATGATTTGGAAGAAGACAAAAGATACTCCTTTTTTAAGTCATTAAAACCCAACGAGAGATCAGAATTATTTAAAACAATGGCTAGTCAAGAGGAGTTAAATCCAAGTGATGAATCTTTAATTGATTTGATAAAATTGGCAAATACAATTTTATATCTTGATTTATGTGACGAAAAAGTGATAGATAGTTTTCTTTATAAATGGGATAAAGAGTTTAATTTGCCTATAGAAGAGGAAAATATATTAGAATTAGTGGGTAATCACTCTCCATTAGATAAGAAGTTGATTAAATTGATACCCAAACTTTCAAAACAGATCGCTTCAGGATCCCAAAAAGCAAATGTAAAGTTAAAGAAGGAACTTCAAGAATATTTTGATAACCCTTATTTGTGTTTCATATATTTACGATTGGTTGAAAATGAGGAAAATAAAACAGAATACAAACAAAAACTGAGCACCTTTACATCTTTATTTCCAAATTACCCCATGTTTAAAATGGAAAATTTAAAAAATAGAAAGATGGAAGGTGAAAAAATTACGGCAAAAGATATTTTACCCCAAATCATTTTTAATGGACAAGAATCAGTTACAACATCCGAAATGTTTCAATATTTAACACTTAAAATGTCCGTTGAATGTACCCCAAAATCATTTAATGTATTGCAAGCCCTTGAAGTTTGGGCATTAGAGAAACCAATAGGCGAAATTCACCAAACACAATTTCTGTTTTATGTTCAAATGTTCAAAATTGAATACCTAAAACATCATTTTAATATGAAATTTGATTCATAAATTTTAATGCTCATTTTGCTTAAATTAACAGTTTAATCCAATATTACTTCAGATTTTGTGCCGGAAACTGATCTTTTCGTACGGTAAAAGTTTTATCCATGATGAGAACAGCCCCATTTTCGAGGTCTATCGATTTATCTTTGTTTAACGTATTGTTTTTTAACTGAATACGCCATAAAATGGCTTCATTAGGGGCTAACTTGGTCGTTAAAAACTGAACATATCCCTCTTCTCCATAGATCCCTTTTTCCTGATCCAACCAATTAAGTGTGCTGTTTTGTGCTTCTTGTCGGTAAGAAAGAGCAGTTGTGTTTGCTCCGTTGATAAATACAAATACAACAATAGCAGATGTGGTATCTTCACTGTTTTTAAATACAGATCTATGGTATTGCCACTGAAATACACCAGATGAATCGGTAAATCCTACACTTTGAGAAAATAATGGAGTTGCTATAAAACCAAATAAAAGAAAAAGAAGAACCCTTTTTTTCATTTTAAAATTGATTGATAAAATCTGCAATATCTTGATTGTCTAAACTTAACATACATTTAAAATGTCCTCTGGGGCATTTTTTATACCCTAATTTGGAACAAGGTCTGCACGATAATGTTGTAATTTCAAAGTTACGATAGAGGGCTTTGTTTTGAGGCATATATGGGTACATCCCAAACTCAGGAGCCGTATTTCCCCATAAAACTGCCATAGGAACCTGTAATGCTGCTCCAATGTGCATCAAGCCGGTATCACATGCCAAAACACAGGAGCTCATCTGCATAACAGAAGCGGATTGATACAGATCCAGTTTACCACAAAAATTGAAAATGCGTTCACTCATCTGCGAGGCAATCGCTTCTCCATCTTTGACAACATCTTTACCACCTAGTAGAATCATCGGTTTATGAATGATTTTGCTGATTTCAATAATTTTATCTCCCGGAATCCTTTTGGTATTGTGCATACTTCCTAAAGTAACAGCCACAAAACCATCTTCAAAAACGGCCGGGAAATCGTCAATATCAAAACGATTGTGCTCAGGTATGAAAAAATCGAGTCCTAACTGGTCATTTTCAATCTGAAGTGACTTAATCCCTTCAAAATAACGATCTACAATATGTTCGATCGGCAACATATTGATTTTAAAATAAACCCAAAACCACTTTCTGAAATTTTGTTTATGAAAAGTTAAAAATGGAACTCCTAATGAGGAAATGATCTGTTTTGATTTTTTATTTTTTTGTAAATCAATAACATAATCATATTTTTGATCTTTCAAAGTGGTAATGATCGTTGGATCTTTTTTCTGATACGTATGAATTTGATCGATGTAGGGATTGCTTTCGATCACAATTTTATACTCTTTTTTTACCAGAAAATCGATTTCAGCATAAGGAAATTTGTTACGAAGGGCTCTCACAATCGGCGTTGTCAATACAATGTCACCGATAGAGCTGAATCTAATAATTAAAATTTTTTGTTTCTCGGAGGGGGGGTGGTCGTCCATGTTATTCAATATTAAAATTTTCTGTGATAGGTTTACCAAATTTGGTTCTCACAGGATTAGAATATATCAGAAGCAAATAATGCATCATTTTTTCTTCGGAAACATCTTCAACTTTAGCTTGTTTAGCTAGATAACTGAGAAAATCAGTTTTCTCTTTTTTAGTATAGAGATGTTCAAATTCCTTGCTGTTTTCCTGAAAATCGAAGGCGATATAGTTGTTTTTGAACAAGTGATAATCCTGGTAAATCTGTTGATCTACCAGCTTACAAACTGCATAAAGCTGATCGTTGTTATTGAGAGATCTGTCTATAGTGTTAAGTTTTTCATTAATCGGGTTTCCAATATGCAGGCGAATCTCCCCTTTGTAGCCCAATACACCCTGAACGATACTCTTAAAATCTTCTCCCGGTTTTTTCACATACTCGCCATTTTCAGAAAGGGCTAACTCTCTGGCTTTGAGTTGATCACAAGATTCATACTCATAAGAGATTGTAACAGGCGTGATATTTAATGATTTTAATGTTTCCAAAGAATCCTCTTTTTGGGCCATGGCAAACATTTTAATCAACCCTTGTTGGGTTAAATCGCAACCATCTTTAGTTCTGCCACTTCTTTGCGCAATCCAGACCGATTGATTCTCCTCAAAAATAGAGTGATGAATATATTCAGATAGGAGATGCAGGTTGGCAATCTTTTCATGAATGGTAGAGGAGCGAAGTACCAGCATCATATTGTTTATTCTGGCTAATTCGACAAAAATGGGACTAGTAACCAGATTATCTCCAATGGCGGAACGTGCTCCTGCCATCTTATTCTCAAACATATAGTTTTGAAGCGATGAAGAGTCTAAAATAATATCCCGATGATTGGCAATGTAAAGATACGCTTTGCTTGGATCAATGTTTTCAATACCACTATAATGGATGCCGGTGGACGATTTTTGAATAAAATAGGAATAAACTTTACTCGAAAAGCCCATTTGAAAGTCCAGAATGGTTTTAGATTCTTTGGCTGTTTTGACTAATTCCTGAACATTGTAAAGATCTTTCAAAAACGAAAGTGATTTGATAAAAACTTGATTATCAAATAGATCATGAATAGCCTTTATAGCTTCTGTATCTGAATAGGGTCTAATATGTTCAAATTTATCGTTCATTTTTTGATTTCATCAATAATGAACTGCAAAAGTAAGAAAATTTTAAAAGCACTCATTACACTTTAATGTTATCAAAATTTTTACCAAAAACACTGCTGGTTTTAGAAATGGAAACAAAGGCGGTTGGATCAATAAATTTAATGAGTTTCATGATTTGTGCCTTATCATTGCGGTGGGCCATGATTAAAAGGACATCAGAATCTGTTTTGGTATAGGAACCGTAACCTTTTAAAAAAGTGGCTCCCCGGTTGAGTTCAGAGTTGATTTTATCTGCAATATCCTGATTTTTTTTGGAAAAGACCATAAACTGAAAGGTTTGTTTGTACCCTTCGATGACAATGTCAGAAACATAGATGTAAACAAACATAACCACCATACTATACACCAGTTTTTGAATCGAACCCACTGCTAAATAGGAGGAGCCGATGATCACCAGATTGGTGTAAAGGGTTACTTTTCCGTAAGAAATGTTTCTGTATTTGCCAATCATCATCGCAACAATATCGGTTCCGCCGGTGTTTCCCCCATAGTTAATGGCGATACCCACTCCAAATGCAGATAAAGCACCCCCAATAATCGCAGCCATAAAAGGATCATCAATAATCGGTTTGATAAAGTAGGATTGTCCTAACCCGAAAAAGGTGGATAATACAATAGTGCAAAATAGCGTGTTGATACAAAAGCGGGTACCCAATATCTTCCAGGCTATCGCAAGTAAGATACAGTTGATCACTAATGTTGTGACTCCAACAGGAATCGTTCCGGTGGCAAAATAGAGAATGGCAGCTATACCACTTACGCCACCTCCTGTTATCTTTTCCGGAATCAAAAAAGCGGTCCAACCCACTGCAAAAATGGCTAAACCTACACAAATCATGAGATAGTTTCGAATCTCAAGAATCAAAGTTTTGTTACGTAATGTTAACATATCGTGTTCTCTTTATATGGTTTTTTCTTGAAAATTAATCATTTACAATTTGTAATAGTGATTATGCAAAGATAATAAAATTAAAAAATGAAAAATTTTTAAAAAAGCAGTGCAGATATTGATTTTTTTTGTATTTTTGCACCCTCAATCAACAATCCTCCTTAGCTCAGTTGGTCAGAGCATCTGACTGTTAATCAGAGGGTCCTAGGTTCAAGTCCTAGAGGGGGAGCAAAAAGCATCTGAGTAATCAGGTGCTTTTTTCTTTTAACTACTGTCAATTCCCCCTTTTTTAATCGTAAATACCACAATAACAGGAAGATGATCAGAAAATCCTCCCGTATGTTTGAGTCCGGTATAAGTTCTGAAGGGTTTAAATCCACCATATTTTTCATCCGGCATCAATAGAAAATCGGGACTATAAATAAACTCCTTATTCTGTATTTGAAAATGGGAAACGGAATCTAAAAATGGAGCAGAAAGTATAATCTGGTCCAAACATCCCCAAAAAACTTCATTTTTATGTGTTCCCACATTTTGAAAAGAGCTATATTTTAACATTAAATTAACCAAATCAGCCCCATTTTTATTGATTTCACTGGCTTTAAGTATGTGGTACAGACTAAAATCGGTCGGATAATCATTAAAATCGCCCACTATGCAGATCAAAGCATTGCGATTTTGACTTTTAAGGGAATCCACCTTTTCCCGAAGTACTTGCGCGTAGTAGTTTCTTTTCAAAATCGTAGCACCGGCACCACCAAACCGGGACGTCCAGTGGTTCACCAAAAAATGGATGGTATCTGAAGATAAAGTGAGCGCTTTCACATATAAAATGGATCTGTTATTGGAATGGGGATCAAATGGAAACTGGATCGAAATAGGATAAGTCTCTAAAATGGTTACTTTAGTAGAACGATATAAAACCGCGACATCAATTCCTCTGGTGTCGGGAGATTCAAAATGAATGAAATGATAGCCATATTTTTTCATTCCGGGATGTAAGATCAGAGCTTTTAGCACTACGGTATTCTCGATTTCAGCTAACCCTATCAGATCCGGAGGATTCCATTCGTTCATAGAAAGAAAAACTTTAACCAACTGATCTCTTTTATGATACATTTTTTTGTAACTCCACCGATTGGAGCCCTCGAGTGTGTAGGCATCATCATTCGTAAGTGAATCATTGGCCGGATCAAAGAAATTTTCCGTATTGTAAAATGCGATCGCAAAAGAGGAGGAGTCCGATTGGGCATTAACGAACAGGGTATTCAGAATCAGGAGCAAAAGGAGTACATGAGTTTTCATCATCGAAAATTTGATTCAAAAATATACAAAATCGATGATTATAAATAAGTTATCAAAAAAGAGAATTCTCCATAAAATGCTACATTCAGACAAAAAAATGCAAATAAAGGGAGTAAAATGGAATATTTTCTTTAAAAAAGAAAAAAAGATAAATTTGTATCTATCAGTATATCAATTTGATCATTTTATCGAAGAGGATCAAAAAATACTAAAAAAAGGATAAAAAACACCTATTAAATTTGATGAAAAGGAATTTTCGGGAGTTTATCGGTTACCTCTTACCGCTTTTTAGTAGTTAACTTAGTCGTAGTGGCATATAAAATAACACAGTGTACCACAGTGTTAGAATGTGTTTCACAGTGTTTTCAATTAAAAAATTCTGACTAAAACAACACTGTGATATATCGTTTAACATGGTGTAACTCTGTGTTCCCTATATAATTTGGAAATATCTTTTAATAACTTTTAGCGACTTTATACTCCAAAAAAAAATGGGGACCAATCCATCTCCGAATTCAGTCCCAATTTGCCTTTCGCCTTTCGCCCTTCGCCTTTCGCCTATTTTCCTTGATCGGCCTCTTTTAGTAGCTCACTATACCACGATTCTCCGTATTTCCGGATGAGGGGTTCTTTGAGGAAACGGTAAAGGGGAAGGTTGATCTGCTTCCCTTTGTGACAGGCGGCATCACATACACCCCAGCGATGGTAATTCAACGCTTCGTAATCGGGTAATTGTACAATCCGGATCGGATAAAGATGGCATGAGATCGGTTTCTGGAACTCAATCTCTCCGTTTAAATACGCTTTTTCGATGGCACATTTGGCAATCCCCTCCTCATAGTAAACAAAAGCACACGCTTCGTTAGTGAGCAGCGGCGTTACAAATGCTCCTTCCATATCGTAATCAAAAGTGCCCGATTCTTCCACTTTGTCAATCCCTTCAGGAATCATATATTTTTTAAAAATAGGATAACAATCTTCCAGATCAGAAATCTCCATCGGATCTAATGGGGCACCAACATCTCCCTCGATGCAGCACATCCCTTCACATTGTGTTAAATCACAGCAAAATCTGGATTCTATAATGTCCTCAGAAACGAGAACTCCTTGAATAATTTTCATAATACATTAAAAATCAGTACCAATAGAAAGCATATATACTCCATTCTTGTCCACAATTCTGAAATCTTCCAAACCCCAGGCGTAGTCAAACCGGATAAAATAGCTGAATAAAATGGCTCTTAATCCTAATCCGAAACCTGCAACCCAAGGGTCCACCTGCCTTTTTACAATAGCAGTGATGTTTCCGGAGGTGATATATCGAATATAAAGGCCATTATCTTCAGAATAAGGGGTTAAACCGGTCCAGGCTGTTCCAATATCCACAAATGGGATCAATTGCATAGAGTTGAAAAAAGTGCTGGTTAAATTGCGTTTGGCGAGTAACTGAACAAATGGAATTCTCAATTCACTGCTTAACAGAACAAATGAGGTTCCGTTTCTGGTGTTTTGTTGAAACCCTCTCATGCTGGTGGCTAATGTTTGGTAGTGATAATTCTTAGATTTATCTACATAAATGTCACTGTTGAATGATGGGGTGATCCAATTGTCAACACCGCCCATATAGTAAACTAAGCGTGCAGATCCAAAATTGGTGCTTCCTGCAAAGCGGGTTGCCCAGGTTATATTGCGGTATAGTTTTACCGATTTTCTAAGATCAAATCCGGCAACCAGTAAATTTTTGGAGGAATCGGCGACCTGATAGTCAAATTCTACAAATAACTTACACTTTGTACCTTTCCATAAATTGGTGTATAATTCCTTAGAGGAATCAAAAACATACTCAATTTTAGCTCCTGTCCAGTAGGTGACTTCCGACGGTTTTTTTAAGGTTTCATCACTCAACGCACTCTCAATAAACCGCTCTTGTCGCCCTTTTAAGGATACCCGAACACTATTAAATTTATCAAAAGGAAATTTGAAGTTGTAAAAGACACTGTTAGAGATCTGTTTGATGTATCTGTAGCCGATCGATTGCTCAATCGATTGTCGGTAAATGACAAATTGCTGATCTAATCGTTTGGACAAATCTTCATAACTTAACATGATTTCAGATCCGGCATAGAATAAAGGTAATCTGAAACCGGCAGTTATTCTGTAATTCTCAAAAAGATCGGTGATTCCAACCATAAATAATGAGTTCATCCCGGAATTGAGATAGATAGGGGTGGCATCTCCTGTAAATTGCTGATAGGAAGTGTTTAAAAAGCTAAAATCGGCTTGCGTAATCAGCTTATTGATATTGAATTGTACGGTATAACTTCTCGGAACCTGAACTTCAAACGGGAAACTTACCGGTCTAACATCGGTTGCCCGTCCAGTTGAATCTGCGGTCAAGGTACTGTCCTGACTAGTATTTGCTTTTTTATTAAAATCACTCATGCGCACTTGCTGAAACCCCTTTCTAACTTTGGGTTTTTCGGGTACGAGGATATTCATTTTCATCGAATCGATCCGGGCACTGTTTTTCTCTGTATAAAGTTGTTGGTCTGTTTTGATCAGTTTAGAGATCGTCTTTTGTAAGTTAGGAATCCCTTTATATAATCGTTTTACTTTGTTATTCATGATCAGCTCCCCTAAACTGTTTTTCCCGGGAATATAATCCTGCTCAATGATGGAATACCCCATATCTGTTAGAGGTGAAGTTTTGGCAAAATAAGCGTAATGAATGATTGTGTCAATTTTGGTAATGGTGGAATCAAACTTTGCTACGTATCTGTTATAAATCCCATTATCATCACTGAGGTAAATGATCTGATTTTTTCCGCTTATTCTGACCTCTTTTTCATTTGCAAACGGGGTGTAAGTGACCTGCAACAATTGTTTTTCCTTAGCAGCATAATGGAATACAAAAAGATCATAGTTGGGCTGATTCTGGAGGTTGAAAAATTTATTGTCACTATCTAAAGAATCCACAGGACGATTGGAGGAGAATATGATATCCTTTTGATTATTCATAAACCGGGGACCATAATCGTCATAAAAATCGTTGGTTAGGTTTTGGTAGGAGCGGGATTGAAAACTATAGAGGAACAGGTCGGACTGACCATTTCTGAACCCTGAAAACAACATAAATTTGCCGTCGTCTGAGAAACTCCAGTCGGTAATTTTTTCCACATCAACCAGGAATCGTTTCTCCAGTTTTTTCTCGGAAACAATGTACGGGTAGTAATAACAGCGCCCTTTATCCTCAATGGTAAATCCGATCAGATCACCGGAAGGGTGCCAGGCAACCAATGGGAAAGAGAGATCGGGGTTATCTTCCGTTCTTTTTAGTTTTTTGAAAATTACTTTTGGTTTTTTATCGAGAGCCGTTTGAACCCAAACTTTAATTTGTCCGGCTTCATTGGTTACGTAAGCAAAACTTTCTCCATCAGGAGATAATGTGATTTGAGAATACTCACGGTTTACATTTGGTTTTTTCAATAAACCTGCTGTTTCCGGTTCCCCTCTTTTGATCTCTTTTTTGTACAGCACATAGTAATATCTGAACCAATCCTGTGTGAGCTCTTTGTAAGGAACTCCGGTAACATAATAGAGACTTTTTTCCACATTTCTGGTGGATCTTACAGAGTATAAAATGTTAGAAATGGTCGCTTCGCCGTAGCGATCTACGATAAACTTCCAGAAAGAGTGTCCGGCATAAGTAGCCTCAACAGGATTCAAATCTTCCAGCAGTTCATATCTCTTAGATAAAATGCCGTTTTTGATATACACATCAATATCCGGACTCCAGTTTTCGGCAATATAGGAAGCGAGGCCACTGTAAAACCAATTGGGCAGTGAGGATAAGTGTTCAGAAGTGATGTTTGCCATCACACTTTCACCCTCCACAATATTCCGGGCAAAAATGGTGGTGATTCCACTTTTGATCATCTTATCGAACCGGTTATGATCTCCGTCAAAATAGAGATACACTTTATTGCCGTAAATGTTGGTCACTCCTCCCTGATTATAGAAATCTTCGTTATCGTATCCAAAGTTGGATTCTCTAAAGTCAGCTTGTGTGTTATAAACAATAAAATGGATCTTTTTATAGAGGGAATAGTTCAGAATCCGTTCTATATCACTGATCATCCCTGCTGCTTTTCCGTAAGTGTATTCGGCTAAAGGCTTGGAGGTAGGATAGTAATACACATCATACAGATTTGAGCGATACAACTGCCAGTTAAAATTTTGGTATTGAACCCGATTTTTCCCAAAAGTGAGCTGGGAACCATTGTAAAACTGAGCCTGTAAACTCATTACAAGCAGCAATAAAATGGATAATATCAGATTCTTTTTTATCATGTTTAAAAACTTGAACTACAGGTGATCCCTTTACTTAAAACCTCTTTTTTAATAATCTCCAGTTGTTCTTTGTTTTGTAAATTAACAGTAACACTTATTAATACTTTTCCTACAGGAACAGAGGTTATAGATCTTTCATGAATGATATCCTGGATATTCACTTTTTGTTGTTCCAGCACGGATAACACTTTTTTAAGTTCCCCGGCCTGATCCGGAACAGTGAATTGAATGTGGGTTCTTAACCCTTCCTGAATCATCCCCTGATCAATAATTTGTTGGAAAAGGGACATATTAACATTGCCTCCACTCACTACAGGAACCACCACTTTGCCCATTATGGATGATTTTTTAAATATCGCAGCCGCAATGGCAGCGGTTCCGGATGGTTCTGCCAGCAATTTTCCTCTTTGGAGCAACAGATAGGTGGAGTGTGCCAACTCATTATCGGACACAGTGATAAGATCATCTACATATTCTTTAACGATCTGGAAGGTGAGATCACCAGGTCTTTTAACTGCAATACCATCAGCAATAGTGTGGCAATGGGGTAAAGTGAGCACCTGATCACTATTTTTGGAAGCGAGCATAGAAGCTGCACCTTCCGCTTCAACGCCGATAATTCTGATGTTGGGGTTGATCTCTTTCAAGGCGATCGCGATGCCGCTGATCAATCCACCACCTCCAATAGGAACAATCACGGTATCCACTTCCGGTAGTTGTTTGAATATCTCTAACCCTACAACACCCTGACCTGCAATGATTTTTTCATCGTTAAAAGGGTGAATATAGGTACCGTTCTGAGCTTTACAAAACTCTTGAGATGCAGCAAAAGCATCATCAAAAGTGTCTCCGGCTAAAATCACTTCAGCACCATATCCTTTTGTCGCATTTACCTTAGAAGGTGGCGCAAAAGAGGGCATAAAAATAGTACTTTTCAATCCTAACTGGGAAGCGGAAAAGGCAACTCCCTGAGCATGATTACCTGCAGAAGCAGCAACAATAGGGTGTTTTTTTTCCTCTTTTGTTAAATGAAGAATTTTATTGAAGGCACCTCTCACTTTGAAAGATCCTGTGGTCTGAAGGTTTTCCAGTTTCATGTAGATTTCAGCACCCGCCATTTTGGAAAATGTTTTGGAATGGATGAGAGAGGTCTCTTTGATGATATCTTTCATCGACTGCTGAGCTGCAATGATATCGGAATATTTAATGGTACTCATTACGGTTAGTTTTTAAGATTATGTTGTTCTGTTTGAGTTATTTTTTGTCCTGAAAAGTTAACTTTTTTAATGTCTATCAGATTCACAACCAATATGATGGCAAAAGCTCCCCAGAATGGAAGGGAGAGTTTATCGGTATCTAAGAAGTTGTTCATCACACCATGCAGATAGTAGGTGATTAGTGCCAGCGTGGCTCCTAAAGTGAGCAATTTATGGTATGGATCAACCGACCGCAGATAGGTTTTGATTCCGGTGTAAAGGATGATGATCAGCAGTGTAAATACAGAAATGAAACCCAATGCGCCCATCTCGGCAAACGGTCCGATATATTCACTATGGCAATTTCCTCCGGTTCCGTAGTTGGTGGTTATGATGGTTTTGTATTTGTTTTTTTGAAAAGGAGCATACACAAACTGGTAGGTTCCCGGTCCCCAACCCACAATGGGGCGCTCTTCAATCATTCCCATGGCTGAAACCCAGCGGTTAAGACGCTCTACATTCGAAGCATCTGTTTTGATATTTCCCATCGATTGAAGATGTTCCGTAAAGGTTGCGGAGGAGTCTTGTTTGTTTTTCCCCAATTGATATAAAATATCGTTGGCAAAGAAGTAAAAGAATCCGGAAAACAGAGCTAATCCCAGAACAAACCATGAAAATTTTATTCTCCAGCGGATCAACAGATAAACACCTAAAGCGGCAACGATACTGAGCCATGCAGCACGACAAAAGGAGAAATAGAGACCAACCATCAATATCAGAAAAATGAGAAAGTAGTAAATCCTTTGCCATTTGGTGTTGGTGGGTAGAAAGAAAAAGGAAACAGTAAAAGGAAGGAAAAATGCTACGGCAGCGCCATAAGCAGTGTGGTCGTTATAAAAAGGTTTTTGAATCCAGTGCATTCCATGTTCCGAAAAGCCCAGTTCTGCTGATTTAAAAGTAACAATAATCACTACAACAGCTAATGAAAGCATATAGGCATTCATGTAGTAAAGTGCTCTTTTAGTGTCTTTTTTAATCAATTCAATCACCATGAAGAAGCAGGAAACAATAAACCAGATTTTGGAGGCTAAAAACTTGAACGAAACGATCGGGATCTCACTGGTAATAGAAGTGATAAAGATCCAGATCAGATAACCAATAATTGCTAGTGTAATGGGATGTCTGAGGATGTTTTTGTCAATTTTTAAATCATACAAAACCCTCATGAAAAACAAAAAAGTGAGTGAAATCATGATAATCTCACTGGGAACAGAGACCCCGATATCAATTTTGGTATCTTCGAAGATGTAGGAGAATGGAGTAGATAATGCCATTAAATAGATCAGAATATCCACTTTAAAAAAAAGCAGATATAGCAGGACCAATGCACCGCTAAACAATGGGAGATAGATGAACTCTCTCGACAATGCATAACAGTTGAGCAAAATATATGCACCACTGATGATGGGAACGATCCACTTCTTTAGTTTCATTCGGTCATTATCAATTCTTTAATCTTACGTTTCCTTTCGGGATCGGTTTGAATATTTTCAACAATAATTAAGGTAAATAGCGTCACTATAAAGATAGAAACAGTCGATAAAACCATAATTATCAATTTTTTAGGGTAAAATTTCTTGTCAGCAGGAATCGCTTTTTCGATCACAAATTTAACAGGCATGGTACTCTCCATATCCATTTTGGCATCCATCATTCTCGATTTACACAACACCTGATACTCTGCAAATTTGAGTTGTTCGTTTTGTAATGTCTGAACAGTAGGTCCCCATTTGGCTAATTTTTCCAACTCTACGGAGAGTCTTTGTTGAGCTCCGGTGTTCCCTTGTGCTACAGCAATGGCGTATTGTTGCGTGATTCTTTCTGCTTGACGGTCTAATATCAACACCCCTTTTTCAGCTAAGACAGTTAAAGAATCATCAATTCTTTTCATCTCTTTATTGATCTCTTGAAGTTGAGTCTCTAAAAGTTTGTAGGCAGCAGCCGCTCTCTCCTGTTCCACTCTGTTTTTAAAGGTATCTAATTGATTTACAATCTCATTAGCCATTGAAGAAGCCAATTCACTATTCCAATCAGAAACGGTGATGGAGATCGCTCCAAATTGAGTTCTCTTGATGGTGATCATGTTTTCCATCGCTTTGTACAAACGGGTTTGCCAGTATTTCATGTTTTTATTCAATCCATAATGGGAAATCAGATTGTATTTTTCAATCAGAATATCTTTGATTTCACGAGAATTTAAGATCTGGATCATGTGTTCCGTTTCCTCTTCCACAGCATAAGCCTTGATATCAAGTCGTTCATTGTAGTTTTGCTCATTCACCAGAATCTTGGAAACAGAATTGGTGCGGGGAGCGTAAATGATGGAGGTTGACTTGAATTGTGGTTTAATCAACAACGAAGCTCCAAACGATAAAACTGCAGCAGCGAAACTCACAATGATCAACAATTTGCGCCATTTCCAGATAAACCGGATCAACCCAAAAGAATTAAATTCGTTACTCTTTTCTTGCATATAAAAATGTGTTAATATTAAAATCTTTACAACGTATTTTCTATCAATTTAGTATCATTTTTTAATCTGAATCGATAATTCATCCAATTGCGAATTTTCAACCGCTGCAGGAGCGTTCACCATGGTGTCTCTTGCAGAGTTGTTTTTAGGAAATGCAATGAAGTCACGGATAGAATCGGTATCAGACAAAACAGAACATAAACGGTCAAATCCAAAAGCGATGCCACCATGAGGAGGACAACCGTATTGGAATGCGCTGAGCATGAAACCAAATTGATAATCAGCTTGTTCCTGACTGAATCCTAAAATCTGGAACATCTTATTTTGTAGGTTTCTGTTGTGAATTCTGATAGATCCACCACCCACTTCGGTACCATTGATTACCAAATCATAAGCATTGGCATTCACTGCGATTGGGTTGGTATCTAAAAGCGCTTCATGTTCCGGTTTTGGAGCGGTAAACATGTGGTGCTTTGCATAGAATCTGTTGGTTTCATCATCCCACTCCAACAGAGGAAAGTCAACTACCCATAACAGTTTGTAAACACCTGCCTGGCGTAAGCCCAACTGTTTTCCCATCTCTAAACGAAGTTCACATAGTTGTTTTTGTGTTTTCTCAGTTTTGCCACTTAAAATTAAAATAAGATCTCCCGCTTCAGCACCCGCTTTTTGGGCTACTTTTTTCAAATCTTCCTGATCATAAAACTTATCTACGGAGGATTTAAAAGTGCCATCTGGCTGACACAATACATACACCAGACCGGCAGCTCCAATTTGGGGACGACGAACGAAGTCGGTTAACGCATCCAATTGTTTTCTGGTATAATGTGCACACCCTTTAGCCATTACACCCACTACCAGTTCTGCTTCGTTAAAGATCTTAAAATCTTTATGTTGCATCACATCGTTCAACTCAACAAACTCCATACCGAAACGTAAATCGGGTTTATCGGAACCATAAAGGCGCATGGCATCAGCATACGTAATTCTTTGGATCGGATCGATATCGATATTTTTTACTTTTTTGAAAACATGTTGCATTAACCCTTCGAAGGTGTTCAGAATATCCTCTTGTTCAATGAAAGACATCTCACAGTCGATCTGGGTAAACTCAGGCTGGCGGTCGGCACGTAAATCCTCATCTCTGAAGCAGCGAACGATCTGGAAATAGCGATCATAGCCGGACACCATCAGAAGTTGTTTGAAGGTTTGGGGAGATTGGGGAAGGGCATAAAATTCACCGGGACTCACACGGGAAGGAACAATAAAATCGCGGGCACCTTCCGGAGTGGAACGGATCAAAAATGGCGTTTCGATATCTAAAAACCCAATGTTATTCAAATAGTTACGAATCTCAATACCCATTTTATGACGGAAGATGAGGTTGTTTTTCACCGGATTTCTTCTCAAATCAAGATATCTGTATTTCAAACGGAGTTCCTCACCGCCATCCGATTCATCTTCTATGGTAAATGGAGGTATGGCAGATTCATTCAGTACATCGATGGCATCCACTATAATTTCGATATCTCCTGTGGGGATATTTTTATTTTTGCTATATCTTTCGGTAACGGTTCCGGTCACTTTAATCACCCACTCTCTCCCCATTTTTTCCACTTTTTTGGCAAACTCTTCATGGGTTTCACTATTAATAGCCAGCTGAGTGATTCCATACCGATCTCTCAAATCGATAAAGGTCATCCCGCCTAATTTTCTAATTTTTTGAATCCATCCGCAAAGGGTCACAGTTTGACCAACATGATCTAAGTTTAGTTCTCCACAAGTATTTGTTCTTAACATCTTTAAAACTATTTTTTAAGGTTTTCCGATTATAAATTATATTAACTGGCAAAAATACGAAATAAAGTAACAAGTAACAGGTAGCAGGGAACAAATAATAGGTAATAGGTAACAGGTAGCAGGTAACAGGGAACAGGGAACAGGGAACAGGTAGCAGGGAACAGGGAACAGGGAACAGGTAGCTGGGAACAGGTAGCTGGGAACAGGTAGCAGGGAACAGGTAGCAGGGAACAGGGAACAGGTAGCAGGGAAGAAATAATAGGTAATAGGTAGCAGGGAACAGGTAGCAGGGAACAGGTAGCAGGGAAGAAATAATAGGTAATAGGTAGCAGGTAACAATTATTCAGCTTTCAGCTATCAGTTTTAGAATTTTTCATTATTCATTTTTCATTTTTCATTTTTCATTTTTCATTTTTCATTTTTCATTTTTCATTTTTCATTATTTTGGGCGTTCCCCCTCGCTTCACTCGGGGTCGGGCTTTCCAGGGGTCCGCTTCGCTCCCGTACTTCGCTGCACGTCGCTTAAGATGGTTCATCCCGAATCGGATCAATCATCGCGGCGCTCGTTCCAGCTCGTACCGCTTCGCGCCCTTACAATCCCTAACGCGAAAAACCTTCGGTTTTGTTTGGGTTTTAGGTTTTGGGTATTGGGTTTTAGTTATCAGTTTTAAAATACAAAATTAAACGCATAGAATTTTAAATGTATAACTTTTGACTTTCGACTTTCGACCTTTTTGCCATGAATTCACGAATTATAAACGAATAATTCATAAACAATACAAATAAAGACAGCAGAAGGCTGACAGCAGTCTGCCGACTTTACAAACCACAGAGTTTCACAGTGTACTACGGAGTTTATATGAGTTTTTATTAGTCAGATTTTTTAAAAAACTCTGAGAAACTCTTTTTTAACTCTATATAACTCTGTGGTTATTACTTTAACAAATTTATAATGAAAATTTAATAAAACTATTTAATTTATTCCCTAAATTATTGAATATTGTCTTTCGTCTTTCACTATTTTTATTACTTTTGTATTCCATTAGTTTCAAGTTTGAAATGTAAAGTGAAACGATTAAAAAAAAGTTTGAAAGTGCCAATCCTGAAGAAAATACTGCTCAAAAGTTTTTCTATCTATTTGGTATTTTGCTTATTATCACCTTCATTACTCAAGCTGGAACACCACCATGACCATTTTGTTTGCCTTGCTAAACAAGAGAAACATATTCATTCTTTGCATCCCAAATGTGAAGTTTGTGATTTCGAATTCTCTTTTTTCGCTACACAAGATCCCATTATTAGTTTCGATGCTCAACCTATTTATGTTGTAAAAACATTTGAACTACAACAACGGATTGACTTCCAAAACCCTATTTACACTTTTTTACTTCGCGCTCCACCTGCGAACTTCATTTAATTAAACTATAAATAAATCCATTATTTTTTACTTAAAACGAAGTGAAATGAAACAAATATCTTTCATATTCGCTCTTGTATGTTTGATTGGACATACGATTGCGCAAAATAAAATCTCCGGTTTTGTGACGACACAAGATCAAACGCCCCTTTTTGGTGCCTTGATCTCCATTCCGGAACTTAACAAATCAACCATCTCCGATTCAAAAGGGTACTACGAAATCAATAATATTCCCAATGGATCATTAAAAATTCAGGTTTCCTTTCTGGGATTTGCTACCTATATTGAAACCCTGATTTCAGAAGGAACCCCTATTAAACACAATATTACCCTTTCTCAAACTGCCATTGCCGTTGAAGAGATTGTGGTTTCGGGCGGATACCTTAAAACACAACATGACAATGCTGTGAAAATTGAACTCCTTAAAATGGATCCGCTTACTCAACTGGCTACTCCAAATGTATCAGAATTATTAACCTCAATTCCCGGAGTGGACATGATCTCGAAAGGAAACGGTGTCGCTAAACCTGTCATCCGGGGACTATCCATGAACGATATCCTGATTCTCAACAATGGTGTTCGCAATGAAAACTACCAGTACTCCAGTCACCACCCACTCGGATTAGACGAGTTTGGTATTGAAGATGTGGAAGTGATCAAGGGTCCCGCCTCTTTGATCTATGGATCAGATGCGATTGGGGGTGTTGTGAATTTTATCAAAGAGAAACCCGCACCAGTTGGTGCTATTTTGGGGGATTACAATGTTCAGTTGTTTTCCAACTCTTTAGGGATCAATCAAAGCTTAGGAATCAAAGGTGCCGGAAAACACATTTTCGGCGGAGTCCGATTCGGGCATAAAAACCACGCCGATTACCTGCAAGGGGGAGGTGCTTTTGTTCCCAATACCCGTTTTAATGAGTACTCATTGAAATCAAATATTGGATTCACAGGCAAAATGGGCGTTTTTAAGTTGTATTACGATTATATTCAGGAAAATTTGGGACTTGCTGAAGATGAAGCGGTAGAATCGATCACTGAAAGAGGGTGGATTCCACAAATCTGGTATCAAAAATTCAATACCCACCTGCTCTCTTCTCAGAATAAGCTTTTCTTAGGCAAATCGATCCTTGATGTAAATGCAGCCTTACAACAAACGGAGTTGATGCATGCAGAAGAAGCGGAAGAAGTGGAGATCGAAATGCAACTCAGAACCATCACTTATGAAATCAAATTGAAATTACCCTCTTCTCAAAAATCGGATTATATTTTAGGATTTCAAGGTTTTAATCAAAGAAATCTGAATATTAACGATAGGGAAGTGCAACTCTTACCGAATGCAACAACCAGCAACTATTCTGTTTTTGGGTTGTTTCAGCGAACTTTCTTTAAAAAGCTCTCGTTACAAGCGGGAATCCGATACGACTGGAGAAGGATGGTGATCCAAAGTGTGGGAATCCCATCAGATACCAATTCGTACCGACCCTCTTTGAACAAATATTTCAGCAGTTTCAGCGGTTCTTTTGGCGCAACGTATCATCTCAACAACAGATTATTGATTCGTTCTAATGTAGCATCTGCCTACAGAACTCCCAATTTGGCAGAGTTAACCTCCAGAGGGCAGCATGAACTCCGCTTTGAAATTGGGAATGCCTATTTAGAGCCTGAGCAATCTTTGGAAGGGGATATTAGCATGCACTATCATATTGACAACCTTTCCATTGATGTAGCTGCTTTTTACAATCAAATCAACGATTTTATCTATATTGCACCAACCGGAACTACTACAGCAGATGGGATTGGAATATACAGGTATTTTCAAAACGACTCCTATCTGTATGGCGGGGAAACCGGATTCCATTTTCATCCCAGGCATTACAAATGGTTATGCTTAGAAGGAACGTATGCCATGGTGATTGGAAAGCAAGTCAATGGGGATTATCTGCCCTTCATTCCGGCGCACAAAATCAAGATAGAAGTCAGATTTGAGAATGAGCAATTATGGAGATTCCATGATGTTTTTGCAGCGATCAACAACCAGACGGTTTTGGCACAAAACAGACCAGCCCCTGAAGAGGACGCCACAAAAGGGTACTCCTTAATCGATTTCAGTTTTGGAGGACAGTTCAAAGCCCGGAATCAGCGCATCACAGTGGTGTTTAGCATTAATAATATTTTAGACACCAAATACATAGATCATCTTTCCACGTTAAAGGAGGTGAATCTGTTCAATCCGGGCAGAAACTTTGCTTTAACCTTAAAGGTTCCGTTTGCTGGGAAAGTCGATGGTCGATAGTCTGCAGCCAGCGGACTGCAGTCTGCAGACATGTGAATTTGTTGGATTTAAGTACAATACGAAACTGATGGCTTAAAGCCCTTCGCCCTTCGCCCTTCGCCTTATAGCACACAGATGACACAGATGTAACAGATTTACACAGATATAATGCCACGAATGTGCGAATAAAAAACGAATAATTTATAAACTATTCAATTAAGAACCGCTGTCTGCTGACTGCCGACCGCCGGCTTTAAAAACACTGTGAAACACCTTCTAACCCTGTGGAACACTGTGCTCCTTTCATAGAAAAATAGCCCTGCACTAAAGTACAGGGCTATTCATAATTCATAACTCATAATTCACAAATTTGTTTATCTTTGTGAACCCATTTCAAACGAGAAAGATGAACACCATTAAGAAAGTGATTTTCTGGATAGCCATTGTATACGTAGGATTCTGGATCCTTTTTCCGGTAATCCGGTGGGTTTTACACTGGGAATTTATTTCTGAAGAGATCAAATCACAATACCTCCATTTTCAGTATTATGCGGTTCCGGTTGCGATACTTTCAACTCTTATCGGAACTTTTGACTTCAAAGATCCACTCAAAGAGAAGCTAATGGCACTATTCGTTACTATTGGAATTGCGGGTATTATCCATTTCATTTCGATCATATCTCTCTTTGGAAATATGTGT
>JAGDMF010000025.1 GCA_017860455.1 Bacteroidota bacterium | reverse complement strand
GACGAAGTTTATAGGAAAGCCGTATGCGGGAAAACTGCACGTACGGTTTGACGAGGGGGTGGGAGTAGCCTTGTTGCTGCTCCTCACTCTACTCTACCGTTCCATTTTTTAGTGACACAAATGATATCAAAAAGTTATAAGAGCATAAAAATAAATTAAATATTGAAATATTTCTTATATTTGTAGATTCATAATCAAAAAATCATCAATGGAAATTATCCCTTTAGTAACAAAAGAAAATGTAACAGGTAAAGAAGTTAAAAATAAACTTTGGAATCAGTTTTTGGCGTTGATCGAGATCCTTAAAAGTAAAAATCTTTCTGATGAGATCATCACTTTTATTAATAATCAGATAGAGGAATTAAACGAGTTTCCTTGTGGAAATGTTGATTTTTATAAATTAGTTAGACAAAAACAGACCCTCATTTTAAAGAGATTGGAACAAGAATTAAAGATGGTTCCTAAAAATTACTATATGAACTTATGGTTAGCTATCGGAATGACCGTTTTTGGAGTACCTATAGGAATATCAATGGGGACTGTTTTAGATAATATGGGTATGTTTGGAATAGGTTTACCCATCGGAATGGCAATTGGTATAGCTTTAGGTCATGGATTGGATAAAAAAGCAAAAGAGAGTGGCAAACAATTAGAAATTGAAATGAAGTATTAGAAGGCCTATTTCCATCATAATTAGTCTTTTATAGAACGCCGATAACACGGATTTTCAATCGCGGATTTAAACGGATCTGTTTTAATCTGTGTTGCAAAGCATCCGATTAATCAGTGTTCCATTTTTTAGTTATTAAGATTAAATTCAGATGTTATAATATATTTCAAACTTACATTATCTCTATTCCAAATAGAGATAAAAGCCAATTAACACTTTTGCAAATAGAGATAAATGACAAATAACACTTTTGTCAATAGAGAAAAAGGGCAATTAACACTATTTTCAATAGAAGAAAATTAAATTAAAAAATTGTAAATGAGCAAATTAAAAAAATTTTTCTTAGAAATGATCACAGTGGAACTCAGTGGATGCTCAATGGAACACAGTGATAATTGATTTATTTTTGGATACATTTACACTGTGAAACACATTCTAACACTGCGAAACTCTGTGTTCCTGTTTGATTCACTAAAAGAGCGAAAAATCAAACAATAATAACTTTCGTCATTTGTCATTAGTCTTTTATAGAACGCCGATGACGCAGATTTTACATATTCTTTATCATTAACTGAAAAGGTAAATCTGATTGAACCCACTCTTCGATCATTTTTTCATTTTCGATTCTGGAAACCACCATTTCACTCCATTTTACTTTTTTCAAAGAGGGAGGAATCCCTTTCATGGAAGCCTGATGAATCCCCGTAAATGTTCGCTGCCATGTTACATATCCTTCACTTTCGTGGATCATCTCAGTAGATAATAGCTTTAATTCGGAGATCGATTTGCGTAATGATTTGGTGAACTGTTTGACAAAATCGTGTCCTTTATACGTTTTCCCATTAGAATGAGCCAAATAATCAATAGAAAAATGGGATTCAATAATCTCTAAATGATCTTTTACCAGTAATTGTGTCGTTACCTCTCTTAAAAACGTTGAATAATTCATGGTGTGAGTATTTTATTAACGAGGGCAAAGATAATATAAATTAGCAAATTAGCAAATTAGTAAATTAGTAAATTAGCAAATTAGCAAATGAAAAATTGCTAAATACAACACTGTGATACACCTTATAACACTGTGAAACACTGTGTTCCTGTTTAATTCATAAATGAGAGAAAAATTAGACAATAAATACTTTCGTATTATATAGAAAGCGGATTTAATCGGATCCGATTTACGAAAACCATTGCCCGATAATGATTTTTATTCCGAAATGGGAACCCCATTTTTTTACTCCGGTATCATATCTGAAATGGGTGGCTCCGAATTGAACGCCAATGGTTATTGCAAAAAGATCCTCAAATACAAAACTGTATCCCGGTTCAGCCCAAAGCCCAAAATTGGTGTGTTTTTCAATTAAATTACGAGTAAAACCTACACCAGGCGCAATATATAATCCTTTTGATGGCGTATTGGAAATTTTTTGTTTGAAAATATATATAGGAAAAGAACCCTGAACGCCGATATGACTGATCTCATTTTTTGCCTGACGTAACCCAAGATTTAATATTGTTGTGATTCTGTAATCCACTCTTGTACAAATCTTTTGTTGAAAAACGATAGGAAAAATATTGATATCCATCTCATTTTTAAGATAGTAGGGCTCTACAGTAATAGAAGGATTAATCCCAATAAAGAATGGATGCTCTCTTTCCTGTGCCTTCAATAAGAGATTGGAAAATAAGATTAAAGTAAAAAATATAAGTACAACTATTCTTTTCATAAATTTATGATATTATTGATTTCAATAATGCAAATTTACAAATAATTTATTTAGCCGCGAATGTGCGAATAGGGTTCAAATCATATTTTAATCATTTACATTTTTTTTAGAAATGATCACAGTGTACCACAGTGTAAAACGATGTTCCACAGTGTTGTGAAATGTAAAAAATAGTACACATTAACTCTGTGAAACTCATTTTAAAACTCTGTGAAACTCTGTGTTTAATTCATTTTATACCAATTGCCCTGCACTAAAGTACAGGGCAATTAATTGTAAAATACAATTATTTATTTAAATTCATTTAAATCCATTAGCTTATTAGCTCATTAGCATATTAGCTTATTAGCTCATTAGCTTATTAGCCTTTAGCCCTTCGCCTTTAGCCTTGCAAAGTACATCGCAAACGAACGGTACAAAAAGTGACTCCATTTTCCGAATGGAACAATCACTAATGCCCACTGAGCAAGCACTGTGAGGTGAAAAATGTAAAGCCATTTATTGGTGTCCAAAATATCTAAATCTATAAAAAGACGAACTAAAAAGGCACTGAATCCCATCCAGAATAACCAGGCAACAAATAGAATATCTGATGGTTGGGAATGTTTCGTCATCTCCTCTTTTTTCGCTCTTCTGCGACGAATGAAGTCTATTGTGACTACAAAAACAATGGCACTCATCACATATCCTAAAATGATTATAAATAGCGAATCTGTTCCAAACCAGTTAAGTACAACGGTCGTGAATAGCAAAGAGAGATACCCTATTACAAGGATGAAGTGCTCGAACCATCGAAGTTGATTGTCATCACACCCTAAGGCTCTCTTTTGAGTAAACATGTGAATAAAAAGTTCCCCCAATGACTTGACATACTTCAAAAATGGCACTTTGGCTTTGGGTTTCAGAATCGTAAAGTACCACATTCTGGCAACGTTGGGTAACAAAATCACCACACCGATCGTTCCTATGGCAATCGCTTCAAATAAGTGTCCCACATGTAACATCCGTTCCAAATCAAATTGAACGGAGAAAGCAAAAGCGATTACCCCTAGGAAAATCAATACAAATGCAATAATGGTTATGGGTAGTGATTTATAAAGAATACCTGAAAGACCAGTCCAGTCATAAGCTGCAGTCAGATATCTCCTTAGAGACATCATCAGTTCGCCCGGACTTGCATTTCTGGGGCACTCTGTACTACATTGACCGCAATAATAACACTCCCATGGTTTTAGAGATGCTTTAATTTCATCTTCCAGACCTAAGGTGGTGTATCTAATCATTTCTCTAGGAAATGAGCTCTCTTGAGTTGACAAGGAGCAGGTAGCCGTACAATTTCCGCAGTTGAAACATGCATAAAAATCGTACGAACCATATTTTTTTAGTTCTTCCGCAAATTTTGGATTTACTTTAGCCATTTTTCCGGTTTTTTAGTTTTTAACTTTATAATAGTAATACTCCTCTTTCGCATCCATTCCATCGGGTGATACGATTCCATACTTGTTCATGGTCATCAGATGATAGGTAACCAAATCTCCGTTGATACCGGTATTTTGGATAATTTCAGGGATGGTGTTCCGTTCTTGAATACCCGCAAGTATCTCTTTCCAGATTTGTGGATACTCTTTCATTCCGGTTGATTCATCCTCCTCATGTTGATCATTTTGAATAACTTCACCCTCTTTGATATCAACTTCGAAAAGAAATCCATCAATCATAGATTCAATTTCATGGTCGGTATATTGTGCAATTTCGATCGCATTAACAGGACAAACAGGCGCACAGATACCGCAACCGGTACAAACCGCCTTGTTTACGCCGGCAACCCTTTTATCGTCCACTTCAATCTCGCGGATAGCTGTATAATCGCATACTTCGGCACATTTTCCACACCATGTGCAAATATCCGAATCCACTCTTGCAATGATCGGATCCACAGAAACCGTTCCCCGTTTTAAAAGCGCTACAATCTTAGAGGCTCCCGACATAGAGGACTGAACCGATTCACTGATATTTTTCGGTCCCTGACAAGCTCCTCCAATATAAACACCTTTAATAACGGTTTCTACCGGTTTTAATTTGGGGTGAATCTCATTGAAAAAGCGGTCACTACCCATTGGTATTTTCAAGAATTCTGAAATCTGAGCGGAATCTTCACGGGGAACCATACCGGTAACCAAAACAACAAGATCAGCTTCAATTTCCAAAGGCATTTTTGCAGTCAGATAATCTTTAACTTTCACAATTGTACTATTGTCCACTTTTTCAACTACAGGCATCTCTTTCTCTTCATATTTGAAGTAAAGATCCCCTTGTTTGGAGGAAGCTTCATACATCAATTCCTGTTTTCCGTAGGTTCTGATATCCCGATATAAATGATAGGTTTGAATATCTTTATATTTTTCTTTAAGTTGTAAAGAAGTATGTATTGTAGAAGTACAACATTGTCTAGAACAATATTTATTATCCCCTTTCGTCTGACGACTTCCTACACAATAGATAAATGCAACACTTTTTACTTGTTTGTTGTTGTAAACCAATTGTTTAGGATTGAGTTCCATCAAAGTGTTCAGTTCAGGAAGCGTGATCACATTATCGATTGTTTTATACCCATATTCCCCCTCTTTGGGTTCGTAGTGATTGAAACCTGTAGTAACCAATACCGAACCTGCTACCAATGAAAGGATTTGTTCCGGTTCGTTGAAATTAAAAATGGTTTTGAATTTCTCTTTATAATCGATCTCATTTTCAAGTAATTCCGGAATAACAACCGGCACATCAGGCCATGCATCAGGATAATTTTTATAAATAGCTTTTCTGGATTTGAATCCAAAATTAAAAGGATCTGCAGAAGTCACAGTACATTCATCCATCGCTTGTTTTACCATTTGTGGATTGGCATTTGGGCTTAGATAACGAGGTTTCACTTTTACATCAATGTTGAAATTTCCTAAACTTCCGGAAACTTTTTCTATAGAGGCACCTGCAAAAAGGGAAATGTTATTGTATTTTTTCATCTCCTGATAGAGAGAAGTAACCAATTGTTTTGCATTCGTTTCTGTAGGGAAAAGGGTCTCTTTTTGAGCCACTCTGCCACCAACAAAATAATCTTTTTCGATGATAAACACTTCAGTTCCGGAACGTGCCAAGTCAATAGCAGCTTTCATTCCGGCAACACCGGCACCCAAAACCAATGCAGTGTTTTTTACTGAAATATCGATGGGTTCCAAGGATTCAGAGTATGAAACCCTGTTGATACCTGCACGGATCAATCCTGCTGCTTTTACAGTGGCTTCATGAGGTTGATCACTATGTGCCCAGGAGCATTGCTCTCTGATATTCACCTGAACGTAGTTGGAAGGGTTTAATCCGGCTCTTTCAGCTACATTTTTGAAAGTGTGCAAATGTAATTTCGGAGAACAGGAACAAACCACAATAGAATCCAATCCAAACTCCTGAATATCCTGAATCATCTCTTTTTGGTTAGAGTCGGCACATGCGAACATAACATCTTTGGAAACCACGACGTTATCCTCTTCATGAAACATTTTGCTCAACTCTTCCACCTTTACGTAATCGGAAATATTACCGCCGCAATGGCAAATATATACACCTATTTTTTCTTTCATAACCAGGAGTTTTATAAAGTTGTATTTATTTCTTGAAACTTATTCAAATAACCGGCCACTTCAGCAGCTGCACTGCCGGCTGAAAGTATAGAGTCCGGAATATCTTTTGGTCCGGAAGCTGCTCCGGCTACAAATACACCCTCAATGGATGTTTTAGATGGGCAGATCAGCTCATCAACCTGTTTTACAAAGTTGAATTGATCCAATTCCAATACCGATCCTTTGAACATCTGAGGAACCTCTTTGTTTGGAATCACACCGGTAGACAAAACCACTAAATCGTGTTTGGCTTCTTTGACAATCCCTTTAAGTGTATCTTCATATCGTAAAATAAGATCGCCGGAACCGTTTTCATTTTCCCTGATTTTGGCTACTTTACCTTTTACAAAGTTGACGCCCATCGCTTTGGATTGCATAAAGAACTCTTCATACCCTTTGCCGAACGCTCTGATATCCATGTAATAAATTGTGATATCAGCTAAAGGTAATGCTCCCATTAACAATTGAGCTTGTTTTACGGAATACATACAGCAAATTTGAGAACAGATCGGGTTGTTTTCACAATCGGAGCCGCAACCGCTGTTTTCAATCGCAGAATCACGGGATCCGGTACACAAAATGTAGGCAATATTATCGGGAACCTTGCCATCTCCGGGACGTAAAATGTTGTTATAAGGTCTGGTAGGAGCAATCAAACGATCCATTTGCATGGAATCGATCACATTCGGAAATTGATTATATCCATAGTTGGGCTTTCCGGATGGTGGAAATAGCTTATAGCCAGTCGTTATCACAACCGATTTAGCTACCGTTTTTATATTTTCATCTTTTTGAGTAAAATCAATCGCATTAGAAGGACAAGCGGATACACATTGGTGACATTCGCGGCAATTACTGCAATCTAAGCATCTCGCAGTGGCCTCTTTTACTTGTTCTTCGGTATAGGTTTGTTCCACTTCTCCCCATGATCTGGCTCTTTCTGCCAGTGGTTTCATGTTGGGTTCAACCTGAGGAAGAAGCATGTGTCGTCTGTTGATGATCGGTTCTTTGTCTACAGCAGGAAGTTTGTCGCCATCTTCAAAATCGTACATGTTCAAATCTCTCAAGAACTTATCCATGTAAAAAGCTGCTTTTTTACCCTGACCGGCAGCTTCGATGAGTGTTGTGGCACCTGTTACAGAGTCTCCACCTGCAAAAATGTAGGAAACAGAGGTTTGCAATGTTTTTTGATCCACCTTGATGGTTCCGTTTTTGTTTAATTCCACCTGATCTTTGAAAGGGGAGGTGGATGGTTTTAAACCGATCGCTTCTATTACATAATCAACAGATTCGATATATTCTGATCCTTTAACAGGTTGAGGGGCACGTCTGCCACTTGCATCAGGTGCTCCCAATTCCATTTTGACCAGTTTTACATGAGTGATCACCCCATTTTCTCCTAGATATTCAACAGGATTTCTAAGGATAGAGATTTCAACGCCTTCCTCTTCTGCTTCATGGATTTCAGGAGCAAAGCAGGGCATCTCTTCCCGACTTCTTCTATAGACTACAGTCACTTTTTCTGCACCTAATCTTAGAGAGGTGCGTGCTGCATCAATGGCAGTGTTTCCCCCGCCAATCACCATCACTTTTTTTCCAATGAGGTTCTCTTTAACTCCGATATTTGCTTCCCGAAGGAAATGTAAACAATCAACGATCCCTTTCAAATCTGACCCTTGGGTGTTTGATTTCACTGCATCGTGAGTACCCACAGAGATGAAAATGGCGTCGAAGTTATCGTTTTTGAGCTGTTGCAAATCGGTGATTTTCCGGTTCACTTCGATCTCAACACCAAGAACGGTTATATTTTTTAAATCGCGATCCACCACATCTTTAGGGGCGCGATATTCCGGAAGGGCTAAACGAAGCATCCCGCCGGCACCCGGTGCAGCTTCAAAGATCTTCACAGTATGACCTTTAAGTGCGAGGTGGTACGCAGCAGTGATTCCTGCAGGTCCTGAGCCGATAACGGCTATCCTCTTTCCGGTTTTGTTTTTAATTTCTACAGCTGGTGGTTCCGGATATTTTTCGTAATACCAATCTGCAAAGTAACGTTTTGTTTTCCTGATATCTACAGAAGCATCCACACTGGAACGTGTGCAGGCATTTTGACAAGGTGCATAACATGCTCTTCCCAAACTACCGGGAAACGGAATATCTTCAAGATGAAGTTTCATGGCTTCTTCATACTGTCCGTTTCGTACTAATGTGATATATCCATATGGTTTGACTCCCCCTGGACATTCATTGATACAAGGTGCCGAATGACACTGTCTGTCAATATTGGCAATCCTTGGATTTGCAAGATTGAAAGGGATATAGGCCACTTTCCGTCCTGCTAAATTCGCGTTATATTCGTCTTTTCTGATTTCCGGACAAACCGCTTCACAATGAGCACACCCTGTGCAATCTTCTGCGATCACATATCGTGCTTTCTTGTTGATTTCAACTGAAAATTGGTCCCCATTTTTCTGAACCGCTTCAATGTCACTGTTTAACATCAAAGTGATGTTCGGATGACGTGCAGTTTCCGACATTTTGGGAGTCGTGATACATGCAGCACAGTCTAAAGTGGGGAACACCTTGCTCAACTGGATCATTTTTCCTCCAATAGATAATGCTTTATCCACTAGAAGAACCTGATAGCCCATATCTGCAAGGCTTAAAGCAGCTTCTTGTCCGGCAATACCACCCCCAATAACCAAACTATCATAAGTTTTGTTATTTTCTGAAGTGGATTCCGTTTGAATTTTGTTTTCTGTCATATCTTTGATTTTGTAAAATCGACAATAGATCTTTAAATATTGTTTAGGCTGGTATTTCTTCCAGACCCATTAGAATTTTGGAAAAGTTTTCCATGTGATTGGCAAAAGGTTCAGCGCAAACAGAACACAATGCAGCCATTCTGATCCTTTTCGGATTGATATTCCGCTCTTTCATAAGGACCTGAGAAGTCTCCACAATTGTATTAGTGTGATCTGCACATCTCGAACTGAAGGAACATTCATGACCATCAGCCGCTATGAAAACGCCATCAAAACCGTTTTCTAAAGCGTGCAAGATCCATTTGGGTTTAATTCCTGATGAACAGGGCAAACTGATCACATAAACAGATGGATTGTAATGAATCTTTCTCAATCCTGCCTGATCGATCCCCGGATCTGAAATCTTATCCGTTGAAAAAACCAGAATTTTAGGTGATTTTTTATTTTGTTCCATGATTTATCAATTTTTAATAAAATAGGATTCAGATCATGAAAAGATCTGAATCCCGATTTGATCATGCTTACTCTTTTACTAAGAAAAGACGGCTGAAACTATCTTCATCGAAGCATCCTAAATATTCGTGCCCCACTTTTTCGCACCAGCGTGGAATATCATTTTTGGTACCTTCGTCAGCAGAAAGGATCTCCATAATTTCGCCTGATTCTATATCAGCGATCGCTTTTTTAGCAGCCAAAAGTGGTCCTGGACAAGCGGTTCCACGAGCATCAACGACTAAATTGGATTTTACATTTTTTAATTCTTCGGTTGTCATAACGATATATTTTTAATGATGAATAATAAATACTAAATAAATAACTGGAATGCGCTTTCGCCTGCATCAGCCACGAATGTAGCAGCACCGGCGTAACGAAGATGAGGATAATCGATAAATTCCTCTTTTTTGAATCCCATAAGGTCCATAGACATTTCACAAATGGTGATTTCGATACCCAATTGACCCGCTTGTTCGAACATTTCTCCTAGAGAAAGAACATTTTTCTTCTTCATCAATATCTTGATCATCATCGGTCCCATTCCGGCCATGTTCATATTGGATAGTTTCAATTTATCCTTTCCGGAAGGAAGCATCATGCCAAACATTTTGGAAATGAAGTCTTTCCCTTTTGGATGTTTTTTAGGATCACGCAACGCAGACAGTGCCCAGAAAGAGAAGAATAGTTTCACTTTTGTATCCATAGCAGCAGCAGCCAAAGAGATGATCATCGCTGCCAGAATTTTATCCATATCACCAGACACGATAGCCATGGATAGTTGATCTTTTCTGTTTTTTTCTAACTTTGTCACCTTCTTTTCCAACTTTTCGATTTGGCTTTGAAGGGTTTGGATTGTAATTTCGGAATTGTTTTCCATACGATTATAATTTAAAGGTTTTGATCATGCATTTTTAACAATGCAAATATGAAACAATTTCAACACGATTCAGACCAAATCAGTGTGTATTATCTTATAACGAAATGTGATATATATCACAAAATAAGGTAACAAGTAACAGGTAACAAGTAACAGGTAACAATTAACAAGTAACAATTTACAAGTAACAGGTAACAAGTAACAGGTAACAATTAACAAATTTGTCATTTCTTATTATTTATTAATAATTAGCACATTAGCATATTAGCTTTTTAATCATGGCGTTCCGGCTCGCAGGCTCGCCGTCGATCTCCGGTCTGGACTCATGTGCTCGTTATGCTCAATGTGCTCATGTGTTCAAAAGTCTAATTTATAAAGGTAAAGAAACTTGTTAAATGTTAAATGTTACCTATTACCTGTTACTTGTTACTTTATTTGGGTATTTGGCCTCAGCCCTAACGCGGGACATCATTGTGTCATCCCTACGGGATTCAATAATGGATAATATGGGAACGATTTTTCAATTTTCCAGCTCCGAAGGAGCGTCACCTTTGTAGAATGATGGGAACGATTTTTCATTTTCCAGCTCCGTAGGAGCGCCACCTTTGTTAATAAATGGGGCTAGAATAAAAAACATCTAATCATAAAATTCAAAAATGTATTTTGAATCAAATGCAATCTCAAAACGATCTAAAAATTCAATATATTCTTCGTTGAATGATTTTCTTTGATGATGATTTTGTTGATTTAAAATGTATTTTGTTACTGAATTTAACTGTGATTTACTATATGAAAATACTCCATATCCTTCTTGCCATTCGAATTTTCCCATAATTAATCTGTTTTGATTGATAAATCTTGAAGAATTTGATTTAATGTCTCTTACTAAATCTGAAATTGATGTCGTAAGAGAAAACCCAATCAGAATATGACAATGATCTGGATTACAATAAATAGCTAAAGGTTTGCAATTATTATGTTCAATTATGCCACAAATATATTTTTCTATTCTTTGTCGATTTGTTTCAAAAATTAAATTTTGACGCCCTTTAACTGCAAATACAATTTGCAATAATACCTGAGAATAAGTGTTTGCCATAGTTTTATGAGTTAGTTTAGTATTCAAAAGAATGCAGCAAATATAGTGAAAAGTATATTAGATGAGTTTATTAGATTAAAGAAAATTGGGGGAAATTATCAACAAATCAACAGTTCCGGGAAGGTGTGGAAAATTAAATTCGGAAAGAAATCAAAATAAGCATCTTTGAAAAAATTCAATTTTTAATCCGACTGTTTCCACATTTTCTCGGAACTACAAAGTCAGGGGAATTTGTGCCGATGAGCAGAGTCTGTTACCATTGCGGCATTAGGGCGCAGCCGGAAAGCGCGCAAAGGAGGAAGCCGATGTGATGCAGGGAGTAAAAGAGCGAGCTTGTGAGCTCCTTTTACGACCATGCAGTCACACGTCGCTGACTCCTGCGTACTTGGAGGCGTAGACCGACCCCGAGCGAAGCGAGGGGGAATGCCCATATTAATGAATAATGAATAATGAATAATGAATAGTAAATAAACATAATTAAAAATTGAATTATAAAAATTCATTTGCTAATTCACAAATTTGCTAATTTGCTAATTTTTTTAAGGTCCTTTCAAAACTTTTAGCTATATTTGTAAATGCATTTAAAAAAAAACAACAATGTCTAAAAAATCAATAGATTATAAAATAGCAAAAAAAATCATTTTTGAAAGAAGAGAGAACCATATTTCAGACCAAGAGATATACAATGAATTAACACAACAATATTTTGATAAAAAAGGTGTAGCATATCTGATTAAAGGGACACTTACAAAAGAGTTAAAAGAAAAGTATAAAATTTACAATAACCTTTTACTTGCACTTTTAGGAGCTTCTATCTTGGTCCGATTTCTCACTATTTTTATGCTAACCAATGGTTCATTAAAACTTATGATGCTTACTTTTTTGTTAATGGTTCCCCTGTTAACCATTTACATTATGTATGGAATTGCAAAGTATTTCGTAACTATTTATCGTTTTTGCGGTGGCTTAACATTGGCAGGGATCTTCATGTCCATTAGTAATTTTAATAATTTAACTGACTTCATTATCAATCTAATTTTTTCATTAGCAGTTGCAGGACTTTCGTTTTTTATGGACAAAAAAATGGCTCCTTTCTACAAACCAAAAAACATCAAGAAAGATAGTCAGGGAGAATACATTTTATCAGAGGATCAGGAAATAGTACAAAGTTAAAAAAATAAACTCACAAAAACTCCATGTAGTTATCTCTATTTATAATTTTAAATTCTGTATTGGGGTAGTTTTTTTGAAAAAAGGGAGGTAAAGCAGCTCTTTTTCGTTCATTCCATTTGAATTCATACGCAGTAATGATTCCATCTTGTTCTTCAATAAGATCAATCTCTTGTTGTTGTTGTGTTCTCCAAAAAAACAATTGAGCATAGTTGCGATTATAGGCATTATGTTTTACTCTCTCACTAATCATCAAATTTTCCCATAAGGCACCAGTATCATTACGCAATTCTAAAGGTGCGAAATTTGAAATTAATGCATTTCTAATTCCATTATCGTAAAAATATATTTTTTTTCCTTTTCTTATTTCATTTCTAAGATTACGACTGTAAGAGGATAGTCTAAAAATTACAAAACATTTTTCTAACAAATTGATATAATTTTCTACTGTTATTTTGTCAATTCCTAAAGTTTGTGCCAATTCATTATAGGAAACTTCATTTCCTAATTGAAGTGCCAATGCACGGATCAATTTGTGAAGTATTTCTGGTTTTTTTATTCCTTTGAATTCAAAAAGATCTTTATATAGATAGTTATTTGCAAGATTTGTCAACAATCGTTTTGCATCAGAATAATTATTTACAATTTCGGGGTACAATCCATAAACCATACGACTCTCCAACATCCTTTTTTCTTCCCGTAGCGTATGGAATTCTGAAAGTTCTTTTATTGATAATGGGAAAAGATGATACTCATATAATCTGCCTGTTGCTGTTTCATATATTTCTGATGCGATTTCGAGTGAAGAAGAACCTGTAACTAAAACTTGAATGGGTAATTTCAAGTCAGCTATTATTTTTATAGTTAAACCAATATTTTTCACACGCTGAGCTTCATCGATAATCACAATTTTATTGTTCCCTATCAAATTTTTTAGTTCAGTAGAAGTTTTATTCTCTAAATCTACTCGATCATCGTAATTATCACAATTTAACATCAATAGATGATCCTGATCTTTTACAAGATTATTTAATAAAGTTGTTTTCCCTACTTGCCGAGCGCCTAGAATAACAATCACTTTCCCCTTATTGAAGTCGTTCATTATCTGATTACTAATTTCTCGATTAATCATAATTCCTAATTTTTTAAAGTGCAAAAATAATAAAAAAAGTGATTCTATTCACAATTTCTTATAAGATTTAGTGATTACAATCACTTTTTATTAACAGAAAGAGTGAAAATTGACGATTAAAAACACAGAATTGAATATCAATCGCTATTAAAAATCATTTATAAATCGTGTTTTTGCATAAACCTATAACAAAATGAAACCGGCACTTTTAAAAGGAATCTATGTGTTAACGGGTTACTTCAGCCAACTTGTCTAATAAAATTCATATTTGTATATATTATACATAAACTCTGGATGATCAGGTTCAGAAAAGATATAGTGTGTTGCTTGTTTTATACAATTACCTAATTCATCATAGAAATATTCATCTAAGGTTGCAATCTCCCCATTTACGTAATGTTCTTCCTTAATTAATCTTTGGTTAGTATCAAAATATTTAATATATTCTTCTTTCAGAGAAAAATCTTCATTCATTTTTCTCCAAGTAGTAATTTTTATTTTAGTAGAATCTTCGTAATAAAATTCAGTTTTTTCGATTAATTCCAAAGAATCTTTACTTTTAAAATAATGATAATTTTTAGATTTTTTTTCATTTTCATATTCATAAATCCACATTGAATTAAGTGTTGAATCAGAAAAATAGAATTTGTTTAAGATTTTCTTTGGCTCATATTCAATTATAGTATATTTTGGTTTTACATTTTTTCTTTTAGTTTCATTAGAAATATAATAACTTTGCCAAAGGGTTATCTTATTTTCCTGATTATAAAATGACTTGAAAATACTGGTTCCCCCATAATCTGAACTATGACTTTCATATATTACATTTCCATTTTGATCATATTTATATTCTTTAACTTCAGATTTCCGAAATTTTTTATCTTTAACCCCTTTATCATAAGTAACGATTTCAATTAATTGATTTAAAGAGTCATATAAATAAATCTCCTTTTTACAATATTTATCTGGATAAGCTACAAATGAGTCAATAGTTAAAAAACCCATTTCATTAAAAAACTGAAAGTTTTGATTGTACAAATATAATGAATCCAGATGATCAGAAGCTACATTTGACCCATATACTGAATGAGTTATTTTCTTTACTTTCCCGTTTACTTTTAAGCCTTTTAAAGTATATGCCTGTGAATAAACGAATTGGCTCATTATTATGAGAATAAATACCAGGTGAATTCTTTTCATCTTTTTTTTACAAAAATATAATCTTTTTGAACTATTCACTATTCACTGAATCCAGTCTCCAGTCCCCAGTCTCCAGTCCCCAGTCTCCAGTCCCCAGTCTCTTTTCACATATAAATCTCCAGCACTTTACTGTTCCCATTCGGAACGATATCCACTTGTGCTAATGAAGCAGGGATCATTATGGATTCTCCGGCAAAGATTCTTTCGTGATGCTCTTCTGTGAAGAAATGAACTTCCCCTTCGATACACATGTACACGATAAATGAATCAATGTTGACATACGATTTTTCAATCGGCTGCTCAAACGATAAAAGATTAATATTGAAAAAATCTGATCTGAATACCGGAGTAGTGGTGTTTTGCACCAAATCATATTCTACTTTATATTCCTCATCGTTTGAAAAATCGATAGCTTCGAGTGATTCTTCAATATGAAGTTCCCGTGGTTCCCCTTGTTCGTCCACTCTGTTCCAGTCAAATATTCTATAGGTGATGTCTGATGCTTGTTGAATTTCAGCTAACAAAACCCCTTTTCCGATCGCATGCACCGTTCCGGCAGGGATAAAGTAAAATTCCCCTTTTTGTACCGGATAGAACTGTAACAACTGATCAACCGTGCCATTTTTAACTGCTTTCAGGAAAGTTTCCGGATCAATTTTGTTTTTGAATCCTATGTAAAGACCTGCACCCGGTTCTGCATCAATCACATACCAAATTTCTGTTTTCCCTTGTTGCCCATATCTTTCAAAAGCCAACTCATCATTCGGATGTACTTGAACAGATAGATCATCCGAAGCATCGATAAATTTAAAGAGTAAAGGAAATCCTAACCCGTAAATATTGTAGATTTTATCACCAACCAGTTCCCCCATGTAGAGTTCAACCAATTCAGTGATTTCATTGTCCGATAAAAATCCATTTTCAACAATAGAAAGATCCCCTTCAAGGTCTGAGATCTCCCAGCTTTCTCCATATTTGATATTGGGAGCAAGTGGTTTTTTGAAAAGGGTCAGAAACCGGTTTCCGCCCCAGATTTTTTCTTTAACTATTGGTTTAAATTTGAGTGGATATAATGATGTTGTATTCATTTTTAAGTTTATTCTGGTGAAATTGCTGTTGTATCTTTGGTGTAATATTGTCTGGGCTGAATGGTCCTCTCTTTGATCTCCATTTCATGGTTTAGTCCAATCAGATTGGGAACAAACCGCCATTTTCCATCTTCAGGAATGAAAGCCATATTAACACTGGATTCAGGAACCATAAATGCAGGAATCGCCGGAACTAAATTATCAGTAGTTACCAGATCATCAAAAATGATGAGGTTTCCGGTTCTGGTTTCATAAATCCATTTTTTAGTTTTTGGATCTTTTTTACCACTATTGATCATATATTTCATATTGTCATATCGAAGAGAAAGGGAAGCATCTTTGGAGTATTTTAAAATAACGCGTGCCACTTTAGCAGTATATCCTTTAAAAATTTTAGCCCCAAAAATGATGGGTGAGGTTGAGTTTAAATCAAATTGTAAAACATCGATCACTTTTTCATTATTAAACAGATCGTTACCATTCCATCCTAATAAAGTGTAATAAGTTGTTTTTTTATCGGTTAACGGAATAATTTTATAGTAAACGGCCCCGTACCACTGATTGATATCTGCGATATCGTATTCAGGATAGGATAATGTGTTTTTTCGATCATACAAGGCGTAGATGATATATTTTTGTCTGTTTGGATTGTAAACATGTATAAATCCAAAATTTTCGTAACTATAGTCGTCTTTGATGATAAACCAGGTGAATATTTTAAAGGTGTTATCAGGAGAAGTTACCACTGAAAAACTTTTAGTGGAATCCCATTGGTGTTGAAATGAATTTTCATCCATTAAAACGGACTCTAATAGGTTCATAAAGTCCTCATTCATAGATAATCGCATCTCTTCAGATGGGGTTTTCATGATTTCAATTCTGAGATTATTAAGGGAATCTTCCCAAAAACGAAAATCCTCTTCTGATTGTGAAAACACCGTCAGAGAGGAAAATATCGTTAATAAGATCAGTATAATTTGCTTCATGAAAAGTAAAAACGCAAAGATAAATAAAATTATTGCGTTTTAGTTAGTTCAAATTAAGTTCATCTACCCATTTATGAACAATTTGTTCTTGTCTTTCTTTGGAAGTCAGTTCGTCACGAAGTATTTTTTCAGCAATATCAATAGACAGTTGGGCTATTTCATTTTTAATATCGGTGATCGCTTTCATTTTTTCATTATGAATAATCACTTTAGTTTCAGCCATTCTGGCTTCATGCTCTTTATCACGAAGAGCTTTAGCATCTTCGTTCATTTTTTCAACAATTTTTCTAGCGTCTGCTAAAATTTTATCTCTTTCTTCTTTAGCTACAGCAAGTAATAGCTGGTGTTCAGATTGTAAATTTTTCATTTCATCTTTCACTTTAGCTGCAGCGTCTAATTGTTCCTGAATATAATTTTCACGTTCAGCGATAGCCTTAGTGATAATAGGCCATGCAAACTTAGCTAAGAGGAAGAAAAGGATTCCGAATCCAATCAGCATCCAAAAAATCAACCCAAAATCGGGAGTAATCAGTTCCATATTATTTTGATCATTTTAAAGTTTCTAAGAAAAAGAGGTTCATACCCACCGTATGGAACCTCTTCATTTTTTGTTTGTTATGCAATTGCAATTAACAAACATACAACAATAGCAAAAAGAGCAACACCCTCGATGAACCCAGCTGTTAGAATCATGTTAAGTCTAATGTCTGAAGATGCTTCAGGTTGGCGTGCTACTGATTCATTGGCACTTTTTCCGATATTACCAATACCGAAAGCTGCTGCCATTGCTGCAATACCTGCACCTAATGCTGCTCCCAATTTAGCAATACCTAAACCGGAATCTGCTGCTGCTTGTAATAATGTCATTCCTGTCATAATAGTGTTTTTTAAAAGTGAATATAAAGTTTATTTTTTTATTAATTATTTTTAACAGAGGGTTCTAAAACCGGATGTGTATCATCTGATTCGTGGGTTGCATGTCCTTCATGTGCTTCATGATCTTCTACAGCCATACCTATATAAAGTGAAGAGAGAAGTGTGAAAAGATAAGCTTGAATGAATGCTACAATCAATTCTAACAATCCCATAAACAAATAGAATATTAAAGATAATGGTGAAAGAGCGTATCCAACTCCCATACTCATTTCTCCAAAAATAAATATCAAACTGATAAAGCCAATCACAATAATGTGTCCTGCTGTAATATTCGCAAAAAGACGAACCATTAATACAAATGGTTTTGTAAAAATTCCCATTGCCTCAACAATAGGCATAATTGGAATAGGTAATTTTAACCACCAGGGAACACCAGGTGTGTTAAAAATGTGTTTCCAGTAACTCTTAGATCCGGAAAATGAGGTGATTAACAAAGTAATTAATGCTAAAATTCCGGTTACAGCAATATTCCCTGTCACATTAGCCCCACCCGGGAAAATTGGAATTAACCCCATGAGGTTGTTTATTAAAATAAAAAAGAACAAGGTTAAAATGTAAGGTAAATATTTGGCATATTTTGCTGTTCCTATGGAGGGAATCACCACTTCATCACGAATAAAAACAATCACAATTTCCATTAATGTTTGCAACCCTTTTGGTGCACTGATAGGTCTTTTTTTGTAACTTTTAGCTATCGAAAAGAAAATTCCCAATAACAATGAAATGGAAATAAAAAGAGAACAAACATTTTTGGTTATCGAAATATCATAAAATGAAGATTCAGCTATCATTTCAGGATCTTTTTCAAAATGACCTGTTACATTTTCTTTCAATTTGACGATATTCCCATTTGTTTCTTTTGTAAAACCTAAAGCGTACCCTTTATAGGCACTATTCCCATGGTGAAATTTGGATGAGGAGAAAGTTACCAGTTTTCCGTTATCCCATAAAATTACAGGTAATGGAATAGAGATGGAATGACCCTTAAAAGTGGTTATATGCCAACCATAACTATCTATAACGTGATCAATAATAAATTTACCGGGTTCAAATTTTTTGGATTCATGCGTTTCTGACCCACTAGCATTCGTGTTTAAGGAGGAGAAAATCAAAAAAAAGAGGAAAAATATTCCACTCCATTTGATTGTGTTGTTTTTATAATTCATTGTTCAGCAGTATCTTATAACGTTTTACAATTAATTTTATATCCATTTTTTTAAGGGGGCTAATATATAAATAATTTTGCAGATTTTGACCTGTTTTTTCAATTATTCTAATGAAAAAGCGAGATATCCTGATTTTGGTTTTTGTTCGAATGCAGGATTCCATTTTATCATACCATTACATAGCTCATTTTCAGGAGTAGATATTTCTATATAGTTGGTTTCTAAATAATTAAAAAAAGTTTCAGCAATCACTTCCTTTTTCTGAGAACTACACAGTTCAGGAATAAAAGTTTTAAAATTGGAGGTATAAAAGAACCCAAAACCGGTAATTTCAGCACCCTTTTGAATGGTAAAAAAACCACCTTTTTGTTGAACATACTCTTTTTCAACTAATTTCAAATGATTAATATCCCATAGTATTCCATTTTTTGATTTCAAAAAAGAATTTCTTATTTCAAAATAGTGTTCATAGTTAATCGTTTCTACTAACAAATTAGAATCTTTAGTACAATTAAATTCAGACCATTTGAAAATATGTTTTTGATGGTAAAAATGGTTTTCAAATCCCAGTTTTTCATAGTAATGAAATAGCTGTTCTGTAGCCGGAACTAAACACAAACCCAGATATTGTTGCTGAATAGCATATTGATAAGCCAAATCCAGAATCTCTTTCATAAAACCGATTCCTCTATATTGAGGTAGCGTAGCACAACCATAAATGTATAAAATGGTTTTTCCATCATATTGAGCAGGTAAAAGAAAAGCGGCACTAACAATCTCCTCCTTGTATTCTAGAACAAGCGCATTATTGTTGTATTTATATTTAAAAAAGAGATCCAGATACAAATCAGAATCCCCAAATACGATCTTCATGAGGTTTCGTATTTGGGGAATATCATTATGGTTAGAAAACCGAATAGTCACTACAACGATTATTTTTTGGTTTGATTGGCAACTTCTTCCATTAACTGGCGTAGTGTTTCTTCATCGGCTAAGAAATAATCCTTTACAAGGTTCATTTGATCGTCAAATTCAAAAACATAAGGGATTCCTGTAGGAAGGTTCAAACTAACGATATCTGTATCAGAGATATTTTTTAAATGTTTGATGATCCCTCTTAAACTATTTCCGTGAGCAGCCACCACAATCTCTTTGTATTTGATAAGAGTAGGTTTGATGTCACTTTCCCAATAAGGAACAATTCTGTCAACAGTATCAATCAAGGCTTCTGTCCCGGGCTGAGAGCCGGCTTCAGTAAGATGGGCATATCTTTGATCGTTTTTTGGATGACGAGGATCCTCTTCAGGAATCGCAGGTGGTCTAACATCGTAACTACGGCGCCATTGAAGCACTTGTTCCGATCCATATTTTTCCACCATCTCCACTTTATTCAACCCTTGAAGTGTACCATAATGTTTTTCATTTAAACGCCATGTTTTTTCTACAGGGATCCACATTAAATCCATCTCTTCCAATACATAATTGAGTGTTTTGATTGCTCTTTTCAAATAAGAAGTGTAGGCAAATTTAAAATTAAAGCCCGCTTCTTTCAGATTTTTGCCGGCTTCTTTACCCTCTTTTACACCACGTTCAGAAAGATCTACATCGGTCCAGCCGGTAAATAGATTTTCCAGATTCCAGGTGCTTTGTCCATGGCGAATTAAAACAAGTTTATACATATTTTTCAATTATTGAGATGAATATTAAGAATTATAATTTATTATTTTTATCTGGAAATACGATAATAGGTTTGTATTTTTTAGCCTCTTCCATTTCCATAGAACAATAGGAGATCACCAAAACAGTATCTCCAACTACGGCTAATCTGGCGCAGGCACCGTTCAAACAAACAACTCCTGATCCTCTTTCCCCTTTGATGATATACGTTTCAAATCGTTCCCCATTATTGATGTTAACAACTTGAACTTTTTCATTTTCGATCATATTTGCAGCATCTAACAGATCTTCATCTATGGTGATGCTTCCAACATAGTATAAGTCAGCTTGAGTGACTGTAACCTGATGGATTTTTGATTTTAGAATTTCAATTATCATTGTATTTTGTATTAATGGTATCGAATATTATCTATAAGCCTAACGTTTCCAATAAAAAATGCGACACATCCAACAACACCCGGATGGTTATCAAAATTTTCCACTTCTTCTAAAGTGGTATCGTCAACTATTTGAAAATAATCCAATTGAATATCTTCCATTTTCGCAATTTCTGACTTCACAAAAGTACAAATTTCTTGAATACTTTCCGTATTCATTTTTTGAGATTGCAATAAAATTTGATAAACCTGTGAGGCAATGTCTCTTTGTTCCTTTGTCAATCGTTGATTTCTGGAGCTCATGGCTAAGCCATTTTCTTCTCTAACGGTAGGACATGGAACAATAGTAATTTCAATATTGTTTTGTTTTACCAGATCTTTAATGATAGCCAACTGTTGAAAATCTTTCTCTCCAAAATACGCTTTATCCGGTTTGATCAGATCGAAAAATCTTTTTACAATAATGCCAACACCATTAAAATGTCCTGGTCTTGAAGCACCCTCCATCACTTTTTCAAGGGATCCAAAATTGTATTTTTCAGCCGGTGGTGTGGGAAACATCTCTTCTACAGATGGGGCAAAAACGATATCAGTATATTCGCTGATTAATTCGAGATCTTGTTCCAAAGTTCTGGGATATTTTGCTAAATCTTCAGAATTATTAAACTGGGTAGGATTTACAAAAATGGTAACCACAACAACCTGGGATTCATGTCTGGCTTTTTCTATAAGGGAAAGATGACCTTGATGTAATGCTCCCATTGTTGGGACTAAACTTATCGATTTCCCATTGCTTTTAACACGGAATAAAACCTCTTTTAACCTCTCTATATTTTCTATTAAAACCATATTAATGAGATAGTTAGTTGTATTTGAGTAATTGTTTTATTTTAAAAAAAGGACTAAAAAAGTCCTTTTTTTAAAATTTATAAAGTTTTGAACAGAGTCAATTATTTTCCTGGAGCATCAGCAGTTACGTTACGGGTTGATGCTACCATAACGATGATTTGCGCTTTGTTTTCCATGATTGTTAAGTTATCGATTTTGATATCATTTACTTTGAAAGAATCTTCGATATCAAGATTAGTGATGTCCACTTCAATTTTTTCAGGAATTTGAGATAATTCACCTTTTACTCTTAATTTTCTCACTTTTTTCACTAATTTACCCCCACGAAGAACTCCAGGAGATGTTCCAACGATAGTAACAGGAATACCAATTACTACTTGTTTACCTGGTAAAACTTCTAAAAAGTCAACATGCATTAAAGCATCTGTAATAGGATGATATTGTGAATCCTGAATAATTGCATTGTATTTTTGACCTTCAATTTCTAATTCTGCATATTTTACTTCAGGGGTGTAAATAATATCTTTAAATTGTTTTTCATCAACAACAAAAGTAAATTGTTTTTCTCCACCATACATAACGCATGGAACTAAACCTTGAGATCTTTGTGCTTTCGCATCTTTTTTCCCTACGTTCCCTCTAAGAGAACCGCTCATAGATACTGATTTCATTTTTTTAATTTTTAATGTTTATACTATCGCTTAAAAAAGCCCGCAAAATTACTAAAAAAAAACATACCAGTTTCCGATATTCTAAATTATTTCAAATTTAGGAATTCAATAAGCCCAAAATAGGAGAAACCTAAGATAATAATTCAAAAAAAGAAACTTTACAAATATTTTTATAAATAATTATAAATGAATTATTTGTAAGATAAATCAGAAAAACATATTAATAAATAATACATAATATAAAACTTTTTGAAAAAAACAGAGTTTAAAAGAGTTATTCATCCAAAAAAAATCATTATTTTTGCGCCCTCAAAAATTTGAAACTTAAAAAATATTCAATATGGCAGCAATTGGCGCAATACGCAAACATGGAGTTCTATTAATGATCATTATAGGAATTGCATTATTATCTTTTCTAGTGGGAGACTTTAACAAATTACAAACAATGTTTTCTGACAAAAACACTATGTTAAAGGTTGACGGGAAGAAAATGGATCAGGAATATAGAGTTCAGTTAGAACAAAATTTATCATTGTGGAAAATTAGAAACCAAAAAACAACATTGGAAGAAGCTGAGAACTATCAAGTTCATGAAGAAACTTATACTAAAATGTTGGATAGGAAAACATTAGAGATTCAACTTGAAAAAATGGGAATCGTATTTACAACTGAGATCATTGATGAGATCACTGCTGAAATGATAGCCAGTCTTAAAACGCAAAATCCAAGTAGAGAGTTGATGTCTTTGGTTCAATATCTTGCTCAAAATGGTGGAATGGAACAAGCGATCTCAATCATCACCAATATTGAAGAGTTTAAAGATAGAGAAGATGCCAGAGAGATCTACAATGCATATAAAGCAGTTCAAAATGAAGTTGTTACACAAAAAATGAGAATTGCTTACTTGTTATTGGCTTATCACAGTCAACATTTTTCAAATAATATGTTAAAACAAATAGCAGCTGTTAACAATACTGCTTTAACTAAATTTATTACCATCAATCCAAGTGCTCCTGTTTTCAATAATATCAAAGCAGCCGCTACTGAAAAAGAATTAAAAGAGTATTTTAAAAACAATATCAAACGTTATACTGTTAAAAAAGATGCCAGAGATCTTGATGTAGCTGTATTTAATGTTATTCCTTCTCCTAACGATTTAAAAACTATTGAAGATTCTGTAAGATCTAAATTTAACAGATTAACTGTTGCTACTTCATTGGTTGACTTTAATGTTGTTGAGATGGAAGGTGTTATTGACAGTGTTTATTTATCAAAAGCAGAAATTAATGAATATTATAAAATTGATACTTTAACCAAAATGGTTTTTAACAGACCTGTTGGAACTTATATTGAACCTTATAATTATCAAGGTGCTTTTTGGTTGTTTGGTAAAACTTATGGTTCCAAAGTGGCTCCTGACTCAGTTCAGGTGGCATTCTTAGTTGTTGATTATAAAACTACAGAAAACCAAAATAGTAACAGAACAAAAGAACAAGCAAAAACAATTGCAGACAGTCTTGAAAAAACAATGAAATCCGGAAATGCAAATGTTTTCACACTTACTAAATCTTATTTAGGTGGAAGACAAGCACAAGATTCTTTAATCTGGATCAGTGAAAGAAGTGTTCAAAAATCATTGTACGATTCTTTTATGTCAACCAACATTGGTGGATATTACATTCAGGATGCCCCTAATGCTTATGTTGTATTCCAGGTGATCTCAAAAACAGCACCTATCGAAAAACGTCAGTTTGTGTTGTATTCAAAAGAGATCAAACCTTCTGAAGCTACTATCAAAACTTTCAAAAATCAGGCTAATGATCTAAGAGCAACTTGTACAACCGCAGATCAATTGGTTCAGGAAGCTAATAAAAGAGGTATTCAAATGATTCAGGGTAAAGATATTACCAGTATGATGGCTTCTATCAACAATGTGAATAACATTAGAGAAGGTATTAGTTGGGCATTTATGCCAAAAACTGAAAAAGATAATGTGTCTGATGTGTTCAACTTTGAAAGTAAAATGTTTTATGTAGTTGCTGTTAGAAATATTAAAGAAAAAGGAACTCCTGATTTTGAAGATGTAAAAGATGTAGTTGAAGCTCAAGTTCTTCAAGAAAAAAGATTAGCCATGATTGCTCAGTCTGTTAAAGATCAATTGGCAAAAGGGATTACCATAGAACAATTAGCTCAAAATTATCAAATTACAGTTACTGACAGTGCCAGATTAGCATTCACTGCTGATACGTATTCAAACAGACAAATTGAGAATAGTGCTATTGGTAAAATTTTCAACTTAACACCAGGAAAAGCAGATGTAGTTACAGGAACTCAGTTTATTTATGCTGTTCAAATTTATCAAACTTATCCACCTGTAGCAGCATCAGCTAACTTCATGATTGAAAAAATGGTAGCTACCAGTATCCTATTTAATGAAAGAGATAGAAATAGATCACTTGAATTAATAACTTCCAATATTAAAGATAAATACGATATTTTAGATCAACGTTATTTGTTTTACGCAAAATAGTAAAAAGTAACAGATTTGTACCCATAAATCATCAGCATAGATTAAACTTTTTATAAAAAAGATGGTCTATGCTGATGTTCTTTTTATAATATATCATATACTATATCACTATGTCAAGAAAAATTCAATTCATTGTATTCTTACTCATTTCAGTAATTTTAATTCCAGTAGGATCTGCTCAGACTAATTCCGAACCCAGACAAGGTGGGGGAGGAGGATATGGTGGACAAATACCCGATTTGGGAAATTTAGGAGTCGTTATTGGTACCATTGTTTCTCCTGAAAAAGAACCCATGCAATATGCTACTGTTTATGTGATGAATGCGAAAGATTCCGCTGTTATTACCGGTGGATTGACAGATGAAAAAGGATTTATTTTAGTTAAAGATATCCCATGGGGAACCTATTTTCTTGAAATATCTGCTTTAGGCTACCAAAAACATTACTCTTCTATTTTTACACTTTCTGCTTCCAATAAAAGATTTATGTTGAAACAATTTACATTGACAAAAAAAGCCACTCGTTTAGGGGATGTAGAAGTGACTGCCAAAAAGGAGATGCTGGAACAAAATCTGGATAAAAAAGTTTATAATGTTGAAAATAATGTTACTGCCGATGGTGCAACTGCTGTTGAAGTGCTTACTAATATCCCTTCTGTTGATGTGGATTTGGAAGGAGCTGTAAGCTTAAGAGGAAGCACTAATGTTAGAATATTAATAGATGGAAGGCCAACGAACTTAACGTTAGAACAGATCCCCGCTTCTCAAATTCAAAGTATTGAAGTGATTACCAATCCATCTGCACGATTTGAACCTGATGGAATGAGCGGTATTATTAATGTTGTTTTAAAAAAGAACAGAGAAAGTGGATTTAATGGACTAGTTAGTGTCGGAAATGCTTTGAATGTTTTCCAAAATAAAGCCTATTTTGAAAATTATAATTTTAACACAAACCTCAATTATCACGTTGGAAAAGTAAATTTATTTGTAAACTATAGCTACGGAAGATACGGACACCACAGCGCCGGAATGATGGAAAGAGATTCCTGGTTTGGAACAGATACTTCCTATTTATTTAAAGATGAGATAAGTACATCTCTCTCCAATAGACATAATGTAAAAACAACATTAGAATATTCTATTAATGACAACAATCTCCTTTCATTTGGATTTGGCTATAGTAATTATGGTTCTAATGATACCAATGGTGTTTTATATGAAAACTATTCCATTTTTGAAGGTATTCAATCTCCAATCAATAATTATATCCAGAGTGGAAAAAATGGGAGAGGAGCTAACAATATAGATGCTAATATTAGCTATAAATATACATCTTCTAAGAAAAAAGGAAGAGAGTTAACATCTGATTTGTTTTTTACACAAATGGATGGGTATAATGATTCCCAATACCTTCAGGTTTTTGGATACCCGGATTCAATGCCTAACTATTTTCAATTGGCAAAAACCACGACCTTGAACAGAACGACCACTGCTCAGTTAGATTATGTAACTCCAGCCGGAAACGGGGGAAGAATTGAAACCGGGTATAAATTTTCATTCAGAACTATCGGACAAGATTATGCCCTCTTTTATGGAGATGCGGAAGATCACGTAACAGAAGATTATACTCAAAGTAATAATTTTGAATTTAGAGAATATATAAACGCAGCCTATTTTATCTATTCTAACACTTTCTTTAAAAAATGGAAAGTACAATTAGGTTTGAGAGGGGAAGCTGCCAACACTTTTTCTGATTTGAAATCAGCTGACACAACCTACAAAAAATCGTATTATAATCTTTTTCCAACAGTGCACATTAAATACGAAATCAACGAAAAAAACCAATTCCAGTTGAGCTATTCCAGAAGGGTTACTCGACCTAGTTTCTGGGATTTGAATCCATTCGTAGATGTGTCTGATAAACAAAATATTAGATTAGGAAATCCAAATCTGACCCCTGAGTTTGCAGATAATATTGAATTGGGTTATACTAAAATTTTTAAAACAGCTTCATTGAATGTTACTGCATTTTATAGAATTAGATCCAATTTAATTACCAAGTATACCACCATGATGCAGGCTAATGTGGATAATGGATACATCTTTTATGAATTGATGGATGGCCAGATCTTCTCTACTCCTGTAGTTTCCGGATACGATACTTTATCCTCTTTCCCTTATACGCTAACTTCTAGTCAAAATATTAATAGTAGTCAAAATTTTGGTTTGGAGATGGTGTATTCCCAAAAGTTATTTGCTTTCTGGAGATTCAATCTATCGGGTGATTTTTATAGAGTGATCATCAATAGTGATAGTCTGATAGATCCTAATTTATCGAAAGACTGGGCTTATGGAATCCGTTTTAACCAAACTTTTAATCTTCCTGCAAACTGGGATATTCAGTTGAATTTCAGATTCCGTTCCCGTTCCCTTACCACTGGAAGTATGGGCGGTTTCATGGGAGGCGGTGGCATAGGGCAAGGTCGAAGAAATGCAACCTATTCTCTCAACTTAGGCGTGAAAAAAGGGTTCTTTAAAAATAACTTCACTGTTAGTTTAAATATCAGAGACCTTATTTACAACCCAAGCAACATCATTGAAACATATGCATACTATCCAACAAGCGGATACAATGCTGTTTCAACCCGCTGGAGAAGTCAGTTTCAGGCCAACCTAACACTGACCTATAAGTTCAACAACTACAAAGAGCGCCGTGATAAACCAAGAGAAATGGACTCTATAGAACCGATGGAATAGTGTAACAGGTAACAAGTTATAGGTAACAGGTAACAAGTTATAGGTAATTTTTCAAGATATATCAATGGCTCTGTGCTTTAGCGCAGAGCCAATTTTTTAACAAACATTTTTCAAGATATATCAATGGCTCTGTGCTTTAGCGCAGAACCAATTTTTTAACAATTATTTTTCAAGATATATCAATGGCTCTGTGCTTTAGCGCAGAGCCATTTTTTTTGGATTATTGCAAATGGATAATGGTGATTTCCGGGTGCATGCCGATGCGGGAGGGGAAACCAATGGAGGCTAATCCAACGTTGACATAAATATTTTTAGCAGATGCTCTTGCATCCTGGTATAAACCACCCCAGTATTTGTAAAGCAAACTTCCCGGTGACCATTTGTGCTTGGTTCCGTAATAGCCAATCTGCATCCCGTGGGTGTGACCACTGACCGTTAAAAATGCTGGTAAGTTTTTCACTTTTAAAGAGTCCCAGATTTCAGGAGAGTGACTCAAAAGTAACACAAAATCCTCTTTTTTGATGTTTTGGTAGGTTTGCTCAATATTCCCTTTATTGATGAACATTTTAGTGGGAGAATAAAACTCAATTCCAGCAATTACAAATGATCGTCCCAAAGAATCAACAACAATTCTTTCACTTTCATTTCTGAGAACATGCCAGCCCATTTGCTCCTGTAGATTAACCAATCTTAAAACATCGTTATTTTGATCATTTTCATTGTCAAAATGAGCATAAGTGGCATAATCATGGTTTCCTAAAACCGAATAGATCCCTTTTTTTGCTTTGAGAGTTTTTAAAAGTGATAGGTAGGGATCCATCTCTTTGGAGGTAAATTGTACTAAATCCCCGCCAAAAAAGATGTAGTCCGGATCCAATTGATTTACTTTGGAAATAATCTCTTTTACCGGTTTTTCTGATCGCCAGGTGGCTAAATGAATATCTGAAATCAGTACAATTTTGGTTGGGTTCTCTTTGAAAATAGGATTGTTCGTTTCCAGTTTGATCTCTCTGGTGACAAACTCCTCTGCCACAAAAATCATCCCATAACCCATCAAAATAAAACCGATAAGGTATAAATAGAAGGCCGATTTCAACATGATGGCTCTCCACTTTCTTACTTTTGCATAAAATTTAACCTTCTCTTTTTTGAGTTTTTTGATGATCCAACTGATGAGATCAAATGGAATAATGAGACAAAAAAGGACAAATTTGATGAGGTATTGAATCACACTACTTCCCATGATGGTTAAGTAAAGGGTGGTATTGATCCCATGTACCGAATTTTTTGCTAAAGATAATGCTGCTAAACCTACCATAAGAGCCGGTAGCCAGTAAAATGCTGTAAGTAAACACTCTCCGATAATTCTAATTTTTCTCTTTTCTTTATAATTCTTAAACAATTGAAAAGCCCGGACAATCGTAAACCATAAATAGATCTCTGCAAAAAACCAAATTGCAAATACAAAAATCCGCTTTTGGACAGCCGGAATCTGAACTCTTAAAATCAGGAACAATCCTAATAATAATAATGTAAAAACAATCCCATAAATGAGTTCTCTCTTAAATCTTTTTTTCATGTAAATCTATTTTTCTAATTCCTGACGACAATAATAACTAAAATAACCCCCTTTTAATTGCATCAATTGTTCTTGATTGCCTGATTCTGTGATTTTCCCACCATCTAAAAACAAGATTCTGTCCACATTCTTGATGGTACTCAATCTATGGGCTACAATGATCGCCGTTCTCCCTTTCAAGAGGGTATTGATTGCTTGTTGAACAATTTTTTCTGATTCATTATCTAATGCTGAAGTAGCTTCATCTAAAATCAATACTTCCGGATTGGCTAAAATCGCACGGGCAATACTCAAACGTTGTCTTTGTCCACCCGAAAGTTTCAAACCCCGATCTCCTATAATCGTATCGTATTGATGCTCCATCTCCATAATAAAATCGTGTGCATTGGCAATACGGGCTGCTTCCATAACCTGTTCCCTTGTTACGTTTGTTTTGCCAAATGCGATATTGTTAAAAACGGTATCATGAAATAGGGTTACATCCTGATTTACAATACCAAACAATGATCTTAACTGATCAATATTGTATTTTTTTATGGGAATACCATCAATCAGAATCTCACCGAATTCAATATCATAAAAGCGGGGCAATAGATCCACCATGGTTGATTTTCCGGAACCGGATGCGCCCACTAATGCGATTCTTTCCCCTTTCTGTAAAATGAGATTGATGCCACGCAATACATTACACTGGGTTGCATTTTCCGTTTTACAGTAATCAAAAAACACATTTTTAAACTCAATCGTTTGTTGCAAAGCATTTATTGGCAGTGGATTTGGATCTTCCACAATCACTTCGTCTGCATCTATAATTTCATAGATTCTTTTAGCGGAAGGAAGTCCCTTGCGGATGGTATAGAAAACCGTTACGATTTGCTTGGCCGGTGGGATAATCCTGGCAAATACCAGCACAAACATCACAAAAAGAGTGCCGTTAAAACCCTCTTTCCCAAATAATAATGACCCACCAATCATCAAAACAATCATCATGGTGATGATGCTTAAAGTTTCAATCATCGGGCCTCCCAATTCGTTGACTCTAAATATTTTTTTATTAATCTTATAATGCTTTTCTGTTTCCTGTTGAAATTTCATATACGCATGATCAATAGCATTATACCCTTTGATGATCCGCAATCCACCGATCGTTTCATCAAACAAGGCACTCAGTTTTCCCAGAATAATTTGAGCTTTTGTTGAATTTCTCTGTATACTTTTTCCAATAAGGGTGATCAAATAACCTGAAATGGGAAGCAGTACCAACGAGATCAAAGTTAAGGAGTAACTCACCTTGAAAAGAGCTACCACATAAGCAATAATCAAAAAAGGATCTCTACAGAAGGTTTGAGTTGATGAGATGATGGACCATTCCACTTCCTGCACATCGGGGCCAATTCTGTTCATGATATCCCCTTTTTTGTGTCCTGAATAAAATGATAACGGCAAGTTGATCAACTGATGAAAAATATCTTTTCTGATGCTGTTCAAAACGCCCGCTCTAATCGGTGCTAAGAAAAATTGGCCTAAGTATCTGAATAGATTGCTGAAAAAGGAGAGCACAATCATGGTGATCGCAATATAGATCAAAGCAGCAGTGGTTCCGCTTTGATCAATAATCTGTCCCATATAATAATAAAATGTATCGATTATGGTGGAAACGGAAAAGGAAAATTCAGGTTTGTTCACCACTTTTTCAACTTGTCCAAATAGTACCGATAAAAAAGGGGCCACTAAAGTAAGAGAAAAAATGGAGAAAATGGAATATAAAAGGTTGAATAAGAGGATGAGAAAAATATTTTTCTTAAATGGAAAAATATATCGGATAAGTCTGAGAAAAAGTTTCATTCTTTTTAGTTGAATGTGCAAAAATACTAAAATATTTGATTAACTTTGCACCTTAAATTTTGTAATATGAGAAGAACTATAATCGATTTTTTTAATGATGCTGTTGAGAAATACGGGAAAAATGATCTTTTGCTGGAAAAACGGGGTACTGAATGGACTTCAACCACTTATTATGAATCCAAAGAATTGGCGCTTCAGATTGGAGCCGGATTGTGTCAATTAGGCGTAAAACCAAAAGATAGAATTGCTATTTTATCTGAAGGGAGAAATGCCTGGATCCTCTCAGAATTGGGCGTTTTGTACGCCGGAGCAATCAGTGTTCCTCTCTCCATTAAATTAGAAGAGAGTAATGACTTAATATTCAGATTGATCCATGCAGAAGTATCTATTATCATGATCTCCATGAATCAACTTCCTAAAATTAGAAAAATCATCAATGAGCTTCCTCATGTTCAAAAAGTGATCGTTTTTGAACCTGTTAACGGTAATAACGACCCATTTCCATTAGAACCAAAGGAGATGTGGCTTGCAGATCTGATGGAAACCGGGAAACAACATCTCGAAACTCAAAAAGAGACCTTTTTAACGATCGGTGAACAGATTCAAAATGACGATTACGCTACGATCACTTATACTTCCGGAACTACAGCTGATCCCAAAGGGGTCGTGTTAACTCATAGAAATTATACCGCCAATGTGGAGCAGGCTTTGACTACTATGACCATTCCTCCTCATTGGAAAACGTTGATTATATTACCTTTAGACCATTGCTTTGCTCATGTTGCCGGTTTTTACAGCATTATTGCCTGTGGCGCATCACTCGCAACGGTTCAGGTGGGTAAAACCGGTGCAGAAACATTAAAAAATATTCCCATCAATATAAAAGAAGTAAAACCTCACTTTTTATTATCTGTTCCCGCATTGGCAAAGAATTTCAGAAAAAATATTGAGAGTTCCATCAAAGCAAAGGGTGCCGTTACCAACGGATTATTTAAGTTGGCGATGAGCATTGCTTATGCTTATAACAAAGATGGTTATACGAAAGGGAGTGGATTGTCAATCCTCCTAAAACCGTTCCTTAACTTGTTTGACACCATTTTATTCAAAAAAGTGAGAGAAGCGTTTGGTGGCAATCTGGAATTTTTCATCGGAGGCGGTGCTTTGCTGGATATTGAGTTACAAAAATTCTTTTATGCGATCGGAATTCCGATGTATCAAGGGTATGGCTTATCAGAAGCGACACCGATTATCTCCACGAATTGCCACAGAAAACACAAAATGGGATCATCCGGTATTTTGGTAGCTCCTATGGAAATGAAAATTGTGGATGAAAATAGAAATGAATTACCACTCGGACAAAAAGGGGAGATGGTGATCAAAGGGGAAAATGTGATGGCAGGATATTGGAAAAACCCAAAATCAACCGCAGAAACGGTTGTGGATGGCTGGCTTTACACGGGCGATTTAGGGTATATGACCAAAGAGGGATTTCTCTATGTGTTAGGTCGTTTTAAAAGTTTGCTGATCTCCAGTGATGGTGAAAAATATAGTCCGGAAGGGTTTGAAGAGGGATTGGTTGAGAAATCTCCGTATATTGATCAGGTCGTGCTGTATAATAATCAAAATCCTTACACTACCGCCCTTTTGGTGATCAACAAAGAAGCAATCAAACGTGCTGTCAGACACCAACATAAACACTTGGATGAAAAATCAGTGGAATTTGCGAACGAAGGGATCAAACTGGTGGAAGAGGAGATCAATAAATTCAAAGGAAAAGGGGATTTTGCCGGTGAGTTTCCTGAAAGATGGTTGCCCTCCACATTTTCGTTAATTGCGGAACCTTTCAGTGAACAAAACGGATTGGTGAACAGCACCATGAAAGTGATCAGAGGGAAAGTGGAAGAGCGCTACAAGAACAGAATTGAGTTTATGTACACTTCTGAAGGGAAAAATATCCTCAATGTGCACAACCAAAATGCAATATTATCATAAATTACAAAATATCAAGTATGGAAAAACTAAAAATGGGCGATACTTATCAGGAGAAAGTTCGCTTTACTCAAGAGAGAGTCAATATTTTTGCTGATGTGACCGGAGACAACAATCCGATCCACGTCAATGAAGAGTATGCTGCCAAAACCCCTTTTGGAAAACCGATTGTGCATGGATTTTTTGCCGGATCCGTTTTTTCAAAAGTGTTTGGAACCACCTGGCCGGGAGAAGGAACCATCTATTTGTATCAGGAGATGTCATTCCGGGCACCGGTATTTGTGGAACAAGATTATACCGCAAAATTTGAAGTGATTGAACATGTAGAGGAGAAACATAGAGCCACTATTCAATGCACTTTAGAAGATGGTGAAGGGAAACCTGCCATTATTGGAACTGCAAAATTATTACATCAAACAAAATTTTAATTATAAACATTTAATATTCCATTATTATGAGATTACAAAATAAAGTTTCCATTATTACAGGAGGTTCTGCCGGTATTGGTGCAGCAACAGCCGTTAAATTCAAACAAGAGGGTGCCCAAGTGATCATCTGGGATCTAAACGAAGAAAAAGGGAAAGTATTAGCTGCTGAGTTAGGAGCCGATTTTGACAAGGTGAACACCTCCAACTATGCTGAAATTGAGGCTGCTGCCAAGAAAGTGTATGACAAATATGGTCGCATTGACGTATTGGTTAACAATGCCGGGATCACCCGTGACAGCACTTTGAAAAAGATGACTCCCGAATTATGGCAACAAGTGATTGATGTAAACCTAACCGGTGTATTCTATTGTGTTAAAATCGTAAGTGAATACATGTTAATGAATGGATGGGGAAGAATCCTCAATGCATCCTCAGTGGTAGGTTTATATGGAAATTTCGGGCAAACCAACTATGTAGCCACCAAAGCCGGTTTAATTGGGATGACCAAAACCTTAGCACGTGAGTTAGGCAGAAAAGGGATCACCGTAAACTGTGTAGCTCCCGGATTTATAGCCACTGAAATGGTATCCGCCATGCCTGAAAACGTCATAGAAGCCATGAAAGCCAAAGTTCCGGTAGCTCGTTTAGGGGAGCCTGTAGAGATCGCCAATGCTTACGCATTCTTAGCCTCCGACGAAGCCGCATACATCAACGGTGCTACTTTGAGCGTGGATGGTGGGATGACAGTCTAAATATTATGGACTGGTGACGGGGGACAGGAGAAGGGAGAAGTTCGACGTTAAACGTTCGACGAAATCCTCTGTACTCAATTTTTATTTTTCATTTTTTATTCGTCTGCCGTCTGCTGTCTGCTGTCTGCTGTCCGCCGTCTGCTGTCTTTTTATTTGGGCATTCCGGCTCGCAAGCTCGCCGTCGGTCTCCGGCCCATACTCCTCGTTTCGCTGCAAGGGTCTGATCGGCCGGGCAGGAGCTCCCAAGGTCGCTCTGCCCGATCCGTCATCCCCTAAGCAGCTCAACTTGCGGGGTATCTGGCCTTCGACCTAATGCGGTCTTTTTCATGGCGTCGGCGTTTCGATATGAAGCTATTTATTTCTTCGATTCCAAAATGTATCGGGAGGGCGCTTCTACTCAACGACCTTAGAGTAGTGCGTATGTTGCTCAAAGTTAAGGTCGCTGAGTGAAACCGAAAATACAGACTAAAAGAACAAATTAGGGATAACTAAGGTTTCGTATCGAAGCGCCGATGCCATCACCTATTGATAAATACCAAACTATAAATGAATACGGACCAAACGATCCCGCTTCAGAGGAGCGTTATATTGGTATTTAGCAAATATCAGATTGAATAATCCTGCCATAGCCTATTTGATAAATGCCAACGTTTATTTGAAAACTGCCATCACTTATTTGATAACTGCCAACCTTTATTCTATAATAGCCATTCACTATTTGATAAATGCCATCACTTATTTGATAACTGCCAACCTTTATTCTATAATTGCCATTCCCTATTTGATAATTGCCATCCTTTAATTTATATTTGCCATCACCTATTTGATAATTGCCAAGCTAAAAATGAACATTGACAAAGGTTGTTTTACTTTTGCAGTTATTCATCCTTCATTTTTCATTAATTTTCACGCAGAGACCACTAAGTGTTTTCCACCGAGATCTCTGTGATAAAATTTCTTGGTGACCTTTGTGATAAAAATAATTTAGAAAAAACTAATTGATTATAAAAAGTTGTATATTTGTCACCAATAAAATAACATGTTAAATACACTGATGAACATCAACGGAAACTGGTTTAATATAGCAAGGCTCAATGAAGAAACACTTTATTCCAGTCCTTATTTGGTAGCCAATCATCAGGGATACACCAAACATTACTATGCCGGTTCTGAAAGGATAGCCAGTTGTATTGGTCAGGGAGGTCTTTCCATAATAGATCAACCGTTAACAATAGAGAGTAATGAAAACTGGACAGTAAAAAAGAGTATTTTAAACCATCAGATGGGAACGGTTTTCGGTGATTGTTTAAATAAAATGTTTGATGTTAAAGAGAATGGATTATCCAATCTGT